>JAILRB010000032.1 GCA_024698585.1 Eubacterium sp. | reverse complement strand
GCTTTCGCTACTTCATTATCATTCAATAGCGAAAGCGGCCGCACAATTTTGAATTTCTGTCAACCTTTTTTTGAAAAAAAGACCCCAGTATTATTTCTAATACTGAGATCTTAATTTTGTCATCTTAACTTAATGACATTGACCTTTCGGCGAGACCTTTTTTATGCTTTATTTCTTATAATCTCTTTAATAAATCAGCTGCCATATCTTCGAATCCAGGCTTTCCAAGAAGAGCAAACATATTCTTCTTATAGCTTTCTACACCTGGCTGGTTAAATGGATTTACTCCAAGGATGTATCCACTCACACCACATGCAAATTCGAACATGTAGAATAATTCTCCAAGGAAGAATTCGTTTCTTTCCGGAACCTTAACCATAAGGTTTGGAACATTACCATCTGTATGAGCAAGAATGGTACCGTTCATGGCACTCTTGTTTACGAAGTCCATGTTCTTTCCAGCAAGATAGTTCAAGCCATCCAAATCTTCTGCTGCTTCTTCAATCAATACTTCTGCTGCAGGACTTTCAACATTCAATACTGTTTCGAACATTAATCTTGTTCCTTCCTGAATGAACTGTCCCATAGAATGGAGATCTGCTGTCAAATCTACTGCGGCCGGGAAAATACCCTTTAAGTCTTTTCCTTCGCTTTCTCCGTAGAGCTGCTTCCACCATTCACTAACATAGTGAAGGCTTGGTTCATAGTTTGCAATGATTTCTACAGATTTACCCTGTTCATGAAGGATATTTCTGATTACTGCATACTGCATTGCATCATTTTCTTCAAATGCTGCATTTAATGCTCTTTCACGTCCGCTTGCTGCACCTGCCATTAACTGGTCAAGATCTGCACCACTTACTGCGATTGGAAGTAAACCTACTGCTGTAAGAACTGAGAAACGTCCTCCAACATCATCAGGAACAACAAATGTTTCGTATCCTTCTGCTGTAGCAAGAACCTTTAATGCTCCCTTTTCTTTATCGGTAGTCGCATAAATTCTCTTTGCAGCTTCTTCCTTACCATATTTCTTTTCTAATAAATTCTTGAATACTCTAAACGCAATCGCTGGTTCTGTTGTTGTACCAGACTTAGAAATTACGTTTACAGAGAAATCTCTGTCTCCAATTACATCTAACAATCCCTGAAGGTATGTAGAGCTGATATTGTTTCCAGCATAATAAATTTCAGGAGTCTTTCTAACTTCCTTAGATACGTTGTTATAGAAGTCATGTCTTAAAAATTCGATTGCAGCTCTGGCACCAAGATAAGAACCACCGATACCAATAACAACTAAAACTTCTGAATCACTCTGAATCTTAGCTGCTGCTTTTTTAATTCTTTCAAATTCGTCCTTATCATAATCAACCGGTAAATCAATCCATCCTAAGAAATCATTACCTTCCCCTGTTTTGTTAACCAAAACGCTCTTTGCGCTTTCAGCTTTTTCCTTCATGCTGTTTACTTCAGCATCTGTGAAAAACTGAGTTGCTTTTGAATAATCAAATGATACCTTTGCCATTTTCGTTTCTCCTCCGTTAATTTATGAATAACCCATTTTTATAAATAAAATCCATAAGTGTTCCATCAGTCCGCCGGAAAATTTCCCCACCGGCTCATAAACACTCATTATATTATATGGTGTTCGAATGTATTTATCAAGAGCCTACTGATATTCTTTTGTCCGTTCCAGATTTTCTGTCACGTCCTTACATTTAATCTCGATGACTTTTCTGATAATTCCAAGAATCACAGCTGCCGCCACACTGATACACAATCCAAGGGCGCATAATTTCATCCTGGTCTCATCAGCACTTCCATAATAGAAGTACAGAATCACCAACAATGCCGCTGCAATCACTAAAAACATCGCAGTCAATGCTGAAATCACATTTAACTGTTGCTTATGCTTTTCCAATTGTTCTTTCTGCTTCTTTCTAAATTCTTTCATTCTTTTCTCCTTTTCTAGAGACCCTCGTAATATCTAGTATAATGACTCCCCACCCTTTTTTCAAGCAGAAAAAGACGCCTGATGGCAGCGGAATCAAAGGAGAAAATACCATCAGGCGCTTTATAAAATTGTCTTACATTATGATTACCAGATTTCCTTATTTGAAATCGGCATTCATCCGAACCTTAGTTAATGTTCATTTCCCAAAGGGAATATCCGTATCCTGTACCTCTCTGCTTTCCAACGAACTTCACAAATCTTGCATTCACTGCATTAAATGTTACAACATCCGTTCCGCCATCTCCATTCGTTACAGTTGCTACGGTTCTGTATGTGTTTCCATCGGTAGATACCTGAATTTCATAAGACTTACCATATGCTGCTTCCCAAACAAGTTCCACACGTGAAATACTCTTTGTCTGTCCCATGTCTCTTAAGAGCCACTGATCGTCACTCCACTGAGATGCCCATCTTGTTCCGTTATTTCCATCAAATGCATTGTTTGCAATGTAGCCACCTTCAATTGATGAAGCACTTGCGCTGGCTGCTGATGGTGGTAATGTCGGTGGTTCTGTTTCAACCGGCACATCGGTTCCCATAACCTGGAATTCCCAGATTGAGAATCCATACTGTGTGGTTCTGGTCTTACCATTCATTCTTACATATCTTGCCTTTGTTGTTGCAAATGTAATTTCATTCAGTCCTGCCTTACCGTCAGTAATGGTCTTAACTGTTGTCCAGTTCTGCGCATCGTTAGAAACATCAATGGTGTAATTCTTTCCTGCTGCTGTTTCCCAGTTAATGTTAACCTGGTCGAACTGATAGGTCTTTCCTAAGTCTACATAGAAGTACTGATTATCTTTAAATTCAGATTCCCATCTGGAACCATTGTTGTTATCCACTGCTAAATTAGCTTTGTTTCCACCGAGTTCTGTAGAAGCATATGCTTTCTTTCCTGCTGCAAGATTCTGCTTATCTACAATAATCGGCTGTGTTGTTTCTTCTTTTACCACATAGCTGTAATTTGCTTTTCCGGATTCTCCTGCTTCATTTACCGCAGTTACAGAAATGGTATGAGTACCCGGTGTGAATTTATCCTTCTGTCCTTCTGCATTGTAAGTTAATGCAGTAATTCCTGTTGCAACCAATACATTGTCAATATAGAAGTTATAGCTTGTTGCGTTATTTGCAGCACCCCAGCTGAAGAAATATGGTGCATTGTCATTTCCTGTGTATGTCAATCCAGCCGGTGCAGAAGGCTTCTGAACCTGAGCCTTTGTAGTCGTTTCCGGAGCCTTTGTTGTTTCAACAGCAGTTCCTTCCACGCCTAAGATTTCCATTTCAAAAATAGAGAAACCGTACTGTGTCGTTCTGGTCTTTCCGTTTACTCTGACATATCTTGCATCTACTGCATTAAATGGAGTTGCAACCACACCTTCATGTCCATCGGTAACTGTTGCTACGGTTGTCCAGCTCTGTGCATTGTTTGATACGTCAATCGTATAGTTCTTTCCTGCTGCTCTTTCCCAGTTAATATTTACCTGATCAATTCTGCTAACAGAACCTAAATCAATGTAAATGTACTGGTTATCAGCAAATTCTGATTCCCATCTGGAACCATTATTTCCATCAACTGCTAAGTTTGCCTTGTTTCCACCGAGTTCTGTGGAAGCATAAGCCTTCTTTCCTGTTGCAATATTCTTTTCTCCTGCAATTGGAGTTCTTCCTGTTGTTTCCTGAACCTTTGTTGTTACAGGTGCTTTGGTTGTCACTTCCTGTTTCTGTGTTGTTGGTGCAACAGTCGTTACAGGAGCTTCCACATCTTTTTCAGGAATATAGTAAGTTTTTCCATCATCAACCGGATTTCCTTTTTCTTTGTATACAACACCTGCAGGTGTTAAGTTACCGTTAGAGTATCTCCATAAACCTGTGTTGTCGTTATCAAAGTCAAATGCCGCATATCGTTCAACATATTCTCTCTTATCAAGTTCCGGCATAACAGCTTCCCAGAATTCCTTTGTTCCGTTTCCGCCGGTTGCTGTTACATACTGTCCCTTGGTTGAGAATTCTGTAATCCAGATTGGCTTATGGTATGTGTTCCATGTCCAGTCTACGATTTCGGTTAAGAACCAGTCTGCCATTCCTGAGCCGGCATAGTTATCCGGATAGCAATGAATTGCAATAAAGTCTGTGTCATGGTCATTGTTTGTGTCAATCTTTCTCATGAATGCCTGGAACCAATCCGGCGATCCGGATGGCCATAATGCTGTAACCGGTGAACTAATCTTAATTCCTGTTACATCATCAAATCCTTGCCATGCGCTGTAAACCTGATCTACTGTCATGTTAATCTGATCTGTTACGTCAGGTTCATTAAATGTTAAGCAATACTTATAACCTTTATTCTTTAAATTGTTAATTCTTGTTTTTGCGTTATTTGCACTAGTTTCTTTCCAAATCATTGGAACAAATTCCAAATCATTGTATTTGCTTCCTGTATTTGGATTTTCTGACCAGTTATAATACCAACCAATGTTCATGCTCTTTAAGTCCAGGTTCTGTCCCATATTGGCAGAAAGTCCTAAACCTTTCTTTGTGATACCAAATCTGCTGGCTGGTGTATTTCTGCTGCTTCCATCTGTATATTCTGCCTGAACGGTAACGGCATAATATTTAACCTTAGAAGCGTGATATTCATAAGATGTATCTGTGGTTGTTGCAACCTTCTGTCCATCAATGTAAATTGCATAATCTTTTACAGGCTTAAGCTTCGATGCATTCCACTGAATCTTAATGTCACCGGCTGCCTTTACTTCACCCTTTGTAGGACTGGTAATGACAAATCCCTGTTCTGCATCCGGTCTTGTAGGCTGTTCGGTCTGTGGTTCTGATGTTGTCTGTTCTTCTGTGGTTGTTTCAATTGGTCCAATCGGAACTGTAACCTGACCTTTTCCGTAATTTACAATCTGCTGTCTCTGTCCTGCAACCGTTACAGCACCACCCTGTCCGTTAATGACATGATTGATTCCCGGATTACCTGCCAGCATAACAGTACATACATTATGCACTGCAACATTGTCTGCATCCGGTACTTCCATTGCATTTTCTGCGTTAATTGTTGCATCTCTGTGATATGAGTAAATACCTAATCCGTATGCTTCGTGTGATTTTACATTGTCTGCTACTTTGTAGGAAGCATATCCGTCTACGGTACCGTTATGACTCTTCCAGCTCTGCTGATTTGGAACATCATAAGGCATTTCACTCTGGTAGAAATAGCATCTTCCACCTTCACCATTCCACAATGTCTGGTATTCATGGAAATGTTCTACGAACAATCCGTACATGGTCATATAGTCACCATTTACGACAATACCGTTTTGTGTCTTATTACTGTTCCATGCGACGCCGGCACCATGGTCCGCTCGCCATACCCAGAAGTTATCACCGATTACGTCATTTGCGTTTACGATAATGCATGTCTTACTCTGTGCTACAGATGATGTTACACCACCAACTCTGAAGAATAAGTCACTTAAGAGAATTGGATCTGACTGATGTCTTGCCGTAGCATTATCCGGACCCACCTTCAATAATGTCTCTGTGTAAGATCCACCTGCATCATATAAAAGACCGGATACGGAAACACCGTCTACGTCTGCTACTTCCATACAGGCATTGTTTCCGGTCGGTGTTAAGGTCGCATATCCAAGACCTAAAACAACCGTGTCTTTTCTTGTAACCTTAATTGGTTTGTTTACACGATAAATACCCGGTGTAAGAATCAGATGCTTTCCGCTTTCCAATGCCTGATTAATGGTGTCTGCATTATCCTTTTCCGGTTTTGCAATATAAAACTTATCAATGCTAATTGATTTTCCGGATTCTTTTCCGTTCTTCCATGATGTTCCGGAAGAATTAGCCTTTAAATCCGGTACAAATACACTGTAATTATCATTGTTATCTACTGTTACATATGGAGTTTCACGAATAATCGGTGTCTTTTCCACTCCGGTATAGAACTGGTATGTAGGGTTATACTGCCAGTTACTTTCCAGTTTTCCACCGGTATCCTGATCTTTGGAATTCGGATCCATACCAATGAATACAGCGTTCCAAACACCGCCTGCCCAAGCATTGTAATAGTCATTTCTTGAGCAATATTGCTGTTCAGACCAGGCTGCTGCTGTACCGTCAACCTTGGTATCTGCCACGAATCCACCACTGGCCCATCCTTGTCCCCATTGGTCAAGAGCCAACCAGTTCTTAAAGTACATTCTTCTAAGTGAAGTAGCCTGAGCTGCTGCCCAGGTTGTTGTTTGATTTACAGTAAAGTTTTCACAGCTTCGCCAAAAATTACACGTTGCATTTGCCCCCATCCAATCAGCATTACAGTCCAATTCGTTCACGACTGTATCTGTTGGAAGATTTCCTAATCCTGCAATCTGGGTATAGAACCCAACCTTTGCACGCACATTGTCATAGCGACCAGGTTTAAACAAAAGCGCATATCGGTCCTGTCCGAACTGATTCGTTTCCTGAATTCCGTACACCTGATCTACAACCGCCTGAATGTCCGCATCCGAATCATTGTCATCGAATACATAAACATGATCACCAAATAGTGATGTGGTAAAGTCACTAGCGATTTTGGCTTGAACCTCTGTGCTAGGACCAACGTACTGCATTCCCGAGAATACAGTTGCTATAGCAACTACTATAGCCGAGACTTTTCTCAATTGTCGTCTCATGATAAATCCTCCTTCTAAACACTTGGTTTAGCACTAGTAAAATCCCCGTTATTCAATTGTCATTCTCCGTACATCCGCTAAACCGTTTCTTAATAAAAAGTTCCGTTCTTGTCTTTCAACATTTAGCCTGCTATTTCAAATGATAACACACAGATTTTCGAAAAGAAGCCGACAATTTTCATAAAAGGTGGACAATTATCATAAAACTATTTTTACTTTAAAAAACTTCTCCTATTAGAAAGTCACGGAAGGTATTCTCCTAAAACCTGGTTCAGAATCCGTTCCTGATGTTCTTTTTCCTGATCTTTTGATTGTTCCTTCTCCGGGGCCGGTGTAGCTGCCCGTTTCTTTTCCCCACTGTTATTAACAATATAGTCTGTCAAAATGATTTTCATTTCGTCCCGGAGCCTGTCCGTTCCAAAACTGTAATCTGCAGCCTCTAAAACCAATGCAAACCCAATCCCAATAAACATATTGATGGCACTGCGATTAAAGATCAGTCCGAAAACAGACCACAGAAGAATGGCTGTGGCACACCAGTGAATCCATAAGTCCACAGTATTAACGGAAACATTCCAGATTTTTTCCCGGTTCAGCTGACGTTCAATCAGCGCATCCGGTGCAACGATTTTCCCACTGACTTCTTTCACCCCTTCAATTCTCATTTTCATCTGACGAAGGATACTGTTTTCCGCTGTGCCGAGATTCTCCGCTCCCCGAATCAGTCTCCTATAATGCGTCACCACAATTACTTTTGCGACAAATCCCAACAAAAAAATACTTCCTAAAATCAATAGGAAGTATTTCTCATTAAACACTAAATTCATTACATCGTACATTTTTGCTTCATCATACATTTCTCAAGACCCCCTTAAATTTTCTGAACTTATTTTACCACAGGAGTCTTTTTCGTACATCAAAAATCGTTCATCAAATGTCGACCTTTTATTTATAGGATTTTATCATTTCCACCAAAAGTTTAATGGAATTCAAAAAAGAGAAGAAACGCACCCATTTCTTCTCTATACTGTTCTTAATCATTTAACATTGATTCATATACTTCCGCAACATCATCAATATCACCCTTGGCAATTAACTGACCATGTTCCAGTAAAATTGCTTTGTTACAAAGACGCTTTACCTGATCCAGACTGTGGGATACGAATAATACTGTTACCCCATGATCGAACATTCCCTGCATCTTCTTTTCACATTTTCTTCTGAACTTCGCATCACCTACAGACAATACTTCATCCAGAATCAAAATTTCCGGTTCCACAACAGTTGCAATGGAGAAACCAAGTCTGGCTCTCATACCGGAAGAATAATTCTTAATCGGTACATCGATAAAATCACCCAATTCTGAGAACTCGAGAATCTCATCATATTTTTCCTCTAAGAATTCTCTGGAAAAACCTAACACGGAACCATACAGGAAAACATTTTCTCTTCCGGTATAGTTCGGATCAAATCCGGCTCCCAACTCAATCATTGGCGCGATGTGACCGTATCTGGTAACTTTACCTGATGTGGGCTTATAAACTCCGGCGATAACCTTTAATAAGGTACTCTTTCCGGCTCCGTTTAAACCAAGGATTCCCAAACGATCCCCTTTATTGATTTTAAAGGATACATTTTTCAATGCCCAAAATTCATTAAAACGAATTTTTTCCCCTTTAACCTTCTTAATTAATAATTCTTTTAAATTATCTACTTTTTCTTTACTTAAATTAAATCGAATACTGATATCTTCGACCTTCAGTGCTACTTTACCCATACTTCCTCCTAGATGTGCAAAATAAACTTGTCCTGATATTTCTTAAACATTAATACACCAATCAGCAGAATCACAACACTAAATCCAAATGAATATCCCATCATCTGTAACTGCGATGCGCCGTAATCCACATAGGTAAACAGGTTTTCTCCTGCAACCAGACATCTGACATTATTAATCACGCAGTATAACGGATTTAATTTGATTGCGGTTAAGATTCCACCTTTCATATCGTGAACATAATAGAAAATACCGGAACAGTACATAATAAGCATCAGGACTACATCCCACAAATATTCCAAATCTCTAAAGAATACACATACGGTACCTAACAGAAGACCTACTCCAATGCTCATAATGAATAACGTGGTCAACGGAATTACTATTTCGATAATCGTCCATGTCGGATAAACGCCTTTTACCAGCATCAGGATTACCAATACCAGCAGCGACAATAAAAACAGAATGTAATTATAAATAACACTGGACAACGGGTATAAATACTTCGGCACATAAACCTTTTTGATCATTGCCTGGTTCGCTCGAATGGAACGCATGGCAATCTTGGTTGAACCTGAGAAACAGCTGTAAATCAATCGTCCAATCAGAATGTAAATGATAAACGGCATTTCATATTCTTTTCTGTGAAAGAATGTTCCGAATACCAGGTCCAATACCATTGATGTCAGCAATGGTTCTAACAATGTCCAAATAAGACCTAAATAGGAACGGCGGTATTTTAACTTAATTCCTTTTACTACCAATTCCTTTAACAAATATCTGTATCTTAAAAAACCATTAATATATTTCTTCATAAATCCTCCGCATATGTCCTTAGACTATACACACATTCATTTTCTTTCGAAACTTTCAGCGATACCCACCTATTATATAATATTTCTCATGATTGTCAAACTTCGCCAAATTCCGTTTCTATTATACATCTTCTTATTTTGAAAAAAAACCTATCTATGTTATTATATATAGAAGCAAAATCACAGGAGATTTTTTATGAGTATTGTAACGAAAATGAGAAAAAAAGCCGGCAGTGTTAAGGTCACTCTTCGACGTTCCAAATATGCCGGATACTATAAACATAAAAAAGTGGATTCCCGAGTCATTCTTTACGATTCCTATTTTGGTCGTGGGTTAATTTGTAACCCTTACGCCCTCTTTTTGGAATTCTTAAAAGAACCGGATTTGAAACATGTCTGGGTTCTGGATGCCAATGCGTCCACAGACCATTTTCCGAAAGCCGGAAATGTCTCCTTTGTCCGAAGACACAGTAAGGAACATTTAAAATATCTCGCCTCTGCCGGATACATTATTACCAATGTTTCCATGCCTTACTACTATTGTAAAAAGCCGGGGCAGATTTATATTAATACATGGCATGGGACACCACTGAAAAGCATTGGTTATGACATTCCAAATTCGGAGGCTACTATTTCCAATGTCATCAGAAACTTTTTATCTTCTGATTATATTATTTCCCAAAATCCGTTTTTAACTTCTGTGTATCAGGAGAAGTACAAGTTAGATGGAATTTTTCAAGGAAAGATTATTGAAGAAGGATATCCTAGAAATGACCGGTTAGTGAATGCATCCCGTGACGAGGTGCTCCGGAGTCTTTCTTCTTATGGAATCAATGTAGACGAAACAAAGGAAATCATCTTATACGCCCCTACATGGAAGGGCAATGATTACTATAAACCGGAAATTAATGTAGAGGACTTTACCACCTTCTTAAACACCTTGGAAACCATGATTGATTCCAATCGGTATCAGATTCTGGTGAAACCGCATCAGGTGGTGTATCAGACCTTAAAGAAACAGGGAAAATTACTTGATTTCATGATTCCTGCTGAAATGGACACGAACGAATTATTGTCCATTACGGATGTATTGATTTCTGATTACTCCAGCATCTTCTATGATTTTCTTGCCAGTGGAAAACCTGTGCTCTTTTATATAGAAGATTTGGAAAAATATAAGGAAGACCGCGGACTGTATTTACAGCCATCAGAGCTTCCGGGTCCGGCATGCACAACCTTGTCGGATTTAGGGGATGCTATTAACAATCTGCATGCGGTTATGAACGAATATCATGAAAAATACGAAGCCGCAAAACAGTTTGCCTGTCCTTATGATGACGGACAGGCGGCTCAGCGTATTGTGGATATTGTCTTACGTGGGAAAACTCAGGATGATTCCGGACGTTCCTACCGTATTATTGAACCGAAGCCTAATAGAAAGAAGAAAGTTCTTTTCTTCGGTGGTGGTTTACGACTCAATGGAATTTCCACCGCACTTCGCAACATGCTCCAGTATATGGACTACGAGAAATACGACGTCACTCTTTTTGCTGCAAACTTAAAGTTAGAGGAATGTGAAAAAATGATTTGTTCCTTTCCTGAGCAGGTACGTGCCTTTGCAAGAATTGATTATACGCCTGCCACATTCACGGAGCAGATTCGCAACGACTTCCTTCGTGTCTTTGGATTTCATTTTCCATTAATGAAAAAAATCTACCCGAAGGCAATGTATGACAGGGAATATCTTCGTTGTTTCGGCAGCAGTCAGTTTGATGCGGTGGTGGATTATTCCGGCTATGGCTCATTCTATTCCATTCTTTTATTAAGTGCGAACCATGCAAAGAAACTCATTTGGCAACATAACGATTTGAACGTTGATAAGATTAAGGTCATTGACGGAAAGCGTCCACATAATCGGGAACTTCGAGTAGTCTTTTCTACTTACGATTTTTACGATTATATTGTGGGATGTTCGGAAGATGTCATGAAAGTAAATCTGGAGAAAATCGGTTACAATCATTTAAAGGAGCATTGTGCCTTCGTTCGAAACACTGCAAACTTTGACCGTGTTTTAGATTCCGTCAAGGAACCGCTTTCCGCAGAAGCTGCAGAAGCCTTAGGAATTCAGGAAATTTTCGAAGACAACCGTATTTCCTTTGTAAATATGGGGCGACTTTCACCGGAGAAAAATCAGGCCGAGTTAATTTTGGCTTTTGCAAAACTGCAAAAAGAATATGAAAACGCCCGCCTGTACATTTTAGGCGACGGACCGTTACGGGAAAAACTGCAGGCATTGATTTCAGACAACGGACTTAACGGAAAAGTATTCATGACGGGAAATGTGGAAAACCCATTCCAGATTATGAAAGAGTGTGATTGCTTCGTGCTTCCATCTCTTTATGAAGGTCAACCGGTTTCCATTTTAGAAGCCAGACTACTTTCCATGCCGATTTTGATGTCAAAGTTCAGCTCCTATCGTTCTGCCGTCATTCCTGACGGACAGCTTTTAGTCGGCACCGATGCCGATTCTATTTGTCAGGGAATGAAGCAGTTTATTGAACAGGGAGCGCCAGCCTACCACTTCAGCGATGCAGAATACAATGCTGAAACTATGAAACAGCTTGACCATTTATTATTATAAATTTTGGAGTAACCTATGAAAAAATTTAAAGCAACAAAAAAACCAAATATCCTTTCTCAGTCAAAGCACCTTGTAAAGCGTTTGGTTCAGCCGGGTCGCTTATCCCGAAAGGACAAGGGAAAACTGGTCTACTTCGAGGCATTGAAGGAACCGGTTTTGGAAAACTATGTCTTTTATGAAGCCTTTGCCGGGCTCGGTATTTTAGATCATCCCCGTGCAATCTTTAAAGCACTGTTGGAGGATTCCACCTTTCAGGATTTCACCCACGTCTGGTCCATTGATAACCTGGAACTTGCTTCTTTTAACACAGAAGAATTTTCATCTTTGGACAATGTCATTATTGTTTTAAAGGGGTCTAACGAATATTATGAGTATCTTGCAACCTGTAAGTATCTCATTGCCAATACAACCTTCGGATACTTTTTCGAAAAACGAAACGATCAGATTTACATCAATACATGGCACGGTGTTCCTACCAAGGTCATGGGCTATGAACACGCGGTAGAACGTGTGGAAAATGCAAGAGGTCCTGCCAGACATTTCCTGTCTGCCGATTACCTGTTGTCTTCCAATCGGTTCATGACCAATATCATGTACCGTCGTGCTTATAAGATGGACGGCTTATTCGAAGGAAAGCTTTTAGAAATCGGTTCTCCACGATGCGATACCCTGGTTTATCCGGACAAGGAAGCCGTTCTGGAGAAATTGGAAGCTCTGGGAATTGAAACCGATAAGAAAATTATTTTATATGCGCCAACCTGGAAGGGGAATTTATACGATCAACTCAATTACAATGTGGCGGAATTCAAGGAACTGGTTCAGAAATTTGCCGGCTCCATTAATCGAAAGGATTACCGCATTTATCTTCGTGTTCATTATTTCCTTTACCGAATTCTGGCAGAAGATCCGGAATTACAGGATATGTTAATTCCATTTACCATTGATACGAACGAATTACTTTCTGTGGTAGATGTCCTGATTTCCGACTATTCCAGCATTTTCTTCGACTATCTTTTGATGGATAAACCAATTATCTTCTATGTTCCCGATTTGGAACAGTACGAGAGTGGCAGAGGCCTTTACGTTCCGGTGGATTCATTACCGGGATTGGTAACATCCAACAAACGAGAAGCATGTGCAGCCCTGACCAAGATTACCATTTCTGATGGTCCAGCTGCCTATATGAAGCCTTATGTTTCAAAACTGGAAGCTATGAAGTCATGGTGTACCTACAATGAAGACGGTCATGCTTGTATGCGATTGATTCATATTGTTTTCGGGGACGCATTAGACCCGGGAAATGATGTGACTCTTCGGGAAGACTTGTCGGAAATTCATTTGGAACAATACTCCCGACCGGAAAAGTCCTTCTACGGATTTGATGGCTTCGACACCGGTAAAAAGCGATTACTTCTTTGCTTTAATACCCGTGTGAATTCTCCAGAACATTATGATGAACTGGAAGACTATTTATCTGAAATTGATTATTCTGAAACGGATGTCACACTATTAGTTACCTCCTTCAAAGATGAATTCAATAAACAATTCTTCAATAACCTCCCGGAAGAAGTACGAATTCTGGTGTGGTATGCACTGCCATTCGTGACTCCGGAAACTCAGAAGTTCTATCGCCAGGAAATCCGGCGAACCTTAGGAAATGTTCATTTCGATGAAGTCGAATTCATCGGCGAAATCACAAAATACTGGGCGTCCTTTGGAAATGCCGTATTAGATTTATAAAAAGAGTGAAACAATCAGCTGCCAGCTGATTGTTTCACCCTTTGTTATTATTTTTCAAATACTGCTTTTACAACACGCTCTGCTGCATGTCCATCGTCAATACAACAGAATCTGTCATAAAACTCATCGTATTTATCCTTGTACTGTGCTGAAATCTGATCAATGTTCTTGATTGCTTCCACAACTTCATCATTGGTAAGAAGTAATGGACCCGGCAAATCTTTTTCCACATCCAGATAAAAACCACGAAGTACATCACGATATTTTTCCAGATCATATGTGTAATAAAGAATCGGTCTCTTTAAGTTTGCATAATCAAAGAATACGGAAGAATAGTCTGTCATACAGATATCAGAAATCATATAGAGTTCTGTGATATCATCGTAATTACTTCCATTGTATACGAATCCCGGATACTTAGATAAGTCTAATTTATCCACAATCCAATAATGCATACGAAGTAAAATTACATATTCCCCTTCGAATTCCTGACGCATACGGTCTAAATCCAATGCCAGGTCAAACTTGTATTCCCCTGCATCATAATAACTGTCATCTCTCCATGTCGGAGCATACAGTAATACTTTCTTGTCCAATGGAATTCCCAATTTCTTCTTGATTGCAATGGAACGTTCTTCCAAATCCGGTGCATACAACGGATCATTTGCAGGATAACCTAATTCCAGGATTTTTTCCTTTTCATAACGGAAACAACTCTGGAACTTTTCTGTGGAGAATGGATTGTCAGATAACAGATAATCCCACTCTCTACTCTGCTTATAAACAATACTCTTGTAATGCGGATTTGCTGCATGGACATCATCCATGTCAAATACCAGACGCTTTAACGGAGTTCCATGCCAGGTTTCCAACATAATCTGACCTTCTCGGCGCGGAAGCCAGGTCGGCTGTCTCATGTTATTTACCCAATATTTAGAACGGGTCATGTAGTAAAAGTATTTTAATCCGAAACGCTTAACTTTTGTGTGCTTTCCGTCGATTTCAATTCCCTTCTTGTCCACAATCCACATATAACGGAATTTATTTCCATATTCCTTCTGCATATACTGATATACGTACTTCGGCTGTCCGGAATAATTTCTTCCGACAAAACTTTCGAAAATAACCCAATTATCTTTCATGGAAAACTTATGGAAAATGTGAAGATTCACTGCACGGTAAAACTGTCTCTTATTCTTTAGAATGCGTAACAACTTATTCTTAAACATTCGACGAGTTGCCCACTTCTTAATCTTTTTCACATTGTTTTTTCGAACCTGATTTAATAAAATTCTGTCAAAAAGTCCCAGTTCTTTCATGGACTTCTTCGATGTTTTTGCAATTTCCGTCTGGAAAGGAACGAGACGTTCCTTTTCCCATTTCGGATCCGGATCCCAACGGAATCTGGTTGAATAGAATTTTACGAAATACTTTCCGATTACCAGCTCCAGATGTGATTTCAGTTTCTGGTTTTCTCCGGCAAAATCAATAGCCTGACGATAACTGGCAATGTAGTGTTCCTCTCTGTCTTCTGCCACCACCTGATTAATGGAAGGATTTTGTTCCTTATCATTATGATAACGTTTTACATAAATTGCTTCCTTATCATACTGATAGCTCTTTAAACAAGAGAGAACCTTCGTAAAGAACGGAGCATCTGCATAATAGAGCTGGTCTTCATCGAAACGAATCTGATTCTCTTCCAAAAAGCTCTTACGATATAATGTTCCTAAAACTGTAATGGCTTTCAAACGGGAATATTTGCGGAAACAATATTCATAGATATCCTCAAATGGATATTCCTTTAAGATTGCCTCCTCGTCTCCATCATTATCTTCATTGGCATTTTTTTGCTCATCATTAAAAGCTTTTCTGTGGAACCATGTATAATTGAGGTCTCCGTATGCCAGATCCTCTTTATCTGTCATCAGGGAAACAAGCTTTCCAATGGTATCTCCATATAAATAGTCATCTCCATCCAGGAAGAAAATAAATTCTCCGCTTGCCTGATTCATACCATAGTTTCTGGCAGCAGATACACCATGCTTTCCTTCCAAACGGAACACCTTTAAATGAATCTTATTTTCATATTCCTCAATTAACGCACTCGGATCATCTTCTTCCCCATCAATTACAAGAATTGTTTCGTAATCCTGAAATTCCTGTAAATCAATACTTTCAAAAGTATCTCTTAAATAGTTTATTCCTTTTTTATGCGTGACAATAATGCTAACCATTACCTTGCTCCTTATTTATTATTTAAATCCGTTTTAATCTGTGTGGTAGAAATTCCTTCTGTTCTTGGAAGATAAACCACTTCACAGTAATCCTTCAGGAAGTCAAACTTTCCTTCCCAGTCATTTCCCATGACAAACGTGTCAATCTTATAATCCTGAACATCAGAAACTTTCTGTTCCCAGTTATTTTCCGGAATTACTAAATCCACGTAACGGATTGCTTCTAAAACCATCTTTCTTTCTTCATAAGTAAAATAGCATTTTTTCTGTTTTGAGTTCCAGTTGAATTCATCAGTTGATAAAACAACTACTAAATAGTCACCTAATTCCTTTGCTCTACGGAGTAAGTTAATATGTCCGTAATGCAGCATATCAAAAGTTCCATAGGTAATTACTCTTTTCATTTTGTATCTCCTTTAATAAAAATTGTCTTCGAAAATTTAACGCTCTTACGCTATTTTACGGGTATCTTGCCAATTAGTCAAATTTTGGCAACATCCCAGGACTACTGAACAATCCGCTCTGCTGCTTTTTTTCCGCAGTCCGGACCATCCAGATAATTATATTTGTTATGAAATGCTTCATATTTTTCCTGCCATTTCTCTGGCTGATAGGTCTGAAGGCTTTCCACAAAATCATCCTGATTCGATACAATCGGTCCCGGAAGTTCTTCAATATCAAAGTACATATCCCTCACCTGATTTTTATACTCTTCATAATCATACATCAGGAAAATCATCGGCCTTCTTAAGTTGGCATAATCAAAAAATACAGAAGAATAGTCTGTAACTAATACATCACTGACCAGATATAACTCGTTGACATCATTCACATCCGATACATCATAAACGAAGCCTTCGTATTGTTTCAGGTCCAGACGCTTTGCAATGAAATAATGGGCACGGAATAAAACAATGTAATCCTCTCCCAGTTGTTCTCTTAACTTCTTAAAATCCAGTCCCTGCTCCACAGCAAATCCGCCCAGTTCAGAATGCTTGTGATCCCGAAATGTCGGAGCATAGAGAAGAACCTTTTTATCCATCGGAAGACGTAACTGCTTTTTCAATGCATCTATTTCTTCCTTTGTCTTATGGAACAAGCTGTCATTTCGTGGATATCCCACTTCCAGGACAACCTCTTCTTTTCTACATTCCCTTAAATCGAAGGCAGATATCAATTTCCCGGTGCAATACGCCGAAGGGGAAATCATATAGGATATTTTTTTCGCCTCCCTATGATAGATTTTCGAAATCTCGGAAACCTTTGTAACGGCATTTCCTTCCCGTTCCACATCACACCCTATTTTTTTCAATGGGGTTCCATGCCAGGTCTGCACAAACACCTGCTGCTTTCCCGGCTTCAGAAAATCTCTGGTATTAGAATTGAAAATCCAATATTTTGCCTTTGCCAATGCCTTGTAATAAGCAAAGCTCTCAAAACGCACCAACTGAACCCGTGCATCCGGTATCAGTTTTCTACCTTTTTCCACATCTCTGAAAACCCAGATAAACCGGAAATCCTGATAACGGGAATCGGAAATCATTGCATCAAAAATCCCCTTGGGATTGCAGGAAAAACTTCGTCCCTGAAAACTTTCAAACACCATCGTCTTACTATCAGGTCTTAGAAACATTCTTGCCAGCAAAAACAATATTCGTTTGTATAAAAGCATTAGTCTTCTCAGACCATTTCTAATAAACTTCACAATCTCTTCCTATCTGATAAATCTATTTGCGATTCGCTCACAGGTATCTCCATCCTGATAATAGTTCACCCTGTGGTTAATCTCTTCCCGCTGTTCCTTATACGGATCCATTCCATTAAACGTATCCGCCATGAATATTTCCACATCTGCCACATTCTTGATTTCCATTCCCGGCATATATTCCTTTGGATTATCAAAAACGAATCCTCTCTTCTGGCGATATTCCTCCATATCTTCCACCGCAAAAGCAATGGGACGATTTAAAAGCATATAATCGAAATACACGGAAGAATAATCTGTAATCAATGCATCCGCATTGCGCAGCAAGGTATATACGGTCATTTTCTGCTTCTGTAACTGCTCTTCCGTAATGAAATCAATATATGGATATTTCACAACCTCTTCAACTTTCTGAAGGGGATGGGTCTTAATAATCAATCGACAATCAACCCCCTTCAGGTATTCATTTAACCGTTCTAAATCCTCCCTGCTTAAACAGGAGATTACAAAATCCGGATTATATTCTCTGTAAGTCGGAAGCCACAAGAACACCTTTCTGCTTCCTCGTCGAATGGAGGTGTCCACCAGGGAATCGGCGACAAACATTTCGTCATTTCTTGGGTTTCCCATAACCTCAACCTGGCTTTCCTTGCAACCGAAAATGCTTGCCATAATCGGCTTATACATTGGCGCTGTGGTTAAAACCTTCGTGAAAAAGTTATAATCAATTTTCTCACACCCCTGTTCCAGGTTTCCAATCTTTTTCAATGGCGTTCCATGCCACAGATTCACAACCATCTGCTTCTTCGCCGGTTTGATTGGATACTTTCCAAAACAGAAGAACGCATACTTTGCTTTCAGGAAATACCGAATTCCTTCCTTTGTTCCAACAAAGGTTACTCCTTCCGGCGCATCCTGTTCAAACCGCTCATAGTCATTGGCACTGACCACGATGCGATATTCTTTGTGATACCCCTCACGAATCAGATAATCATAAAAGGCTTTCACATTGTCACGAAATCCCAGATTGGAATAGAAAAATATCAATCGGTTATCTTTCTTTATGAATTTATTACATAATGTCAGGGGCTTAAACCCGATTTTTAACAATTCTTTCTTCATAATATTCTTCCTGCCTGATGAACCAGGCTCTTTACTTTCTTAACACCTTTTCGTACAGGAACTTTCGAAGTCCGGTAGGAAAAAGGCTCACCAGGGAACGGCTGATTCCATTCACTAAAAAGGAAACCATGCCGATATATTCCAATTTTCTCAGGGAATTCTGGAACCGGAAAATACTTCCGATATACGCCAGCCCTCCACGACGCTTATACATCGCCTCACCACCACGCATATACACCAGGTTTTCCTGAATATTATATCCTGTCACCCCTTGCTTTAGCATCACTGCCCACAAATGGTAATCCTCAAAATATCGATAATCCTCATAAAGTCCGGCTTCCACTACCGCCCGTTTCCGGTACATCACCGTAGGGTGATTAAACGGTGTTCGTTTCTTTACGTAGGCCAGAATTTCTTCCTGGGTTTCCGGAACCTGGCGAACGCCACCGGTGTGATTGATGTCCCCTACGAACTCAATGACATTGGCTCCCACAATATCTGCTCCGGTCTTTTCCATAGCCCGTAACTGCTTTTCCATACGGTCCGGTGCACAAATATCATCACTGTCCATTCGGGCAATCACTTCGCTCTTGCACTGCAGGATTCCATTGTTCAAAGCTTTTGCCAATCCCACATTATATGGAAGTCTGTAGACATTGAACAAGCCCGGAGCTGTTTTTGCATAATGCGCAATCACATCTTCCAGGCTATCATTCAGAGGTCCGTCACAGACAAGCACAAAATCCTTCGGAGGAACCGTTTGGCTCAATACGCTGTCTATGGCGGCCTTTAAATATTCTACTTTTTCTTTTTTATATACTGACATTAATACAGAATAGTCCACAATCATTCACCTATCTCTTTGTTATGGTCGCAGTTACCTGATCTTTTTCAATCCCTTCGGTATTCTCCTTCAAGAACATAATCTTGAACGTCATCAGAATCAACTGAATGTCCATATATACTTTATAATGCTGGATATAATACAAATCCAGTTTCAATTTATCATATGGCGTCGTATTATACTTTCCATATACCTGTGCATATCCGGTCAATCCGGCCTTAACCTTCAAACGGAATCGGAATTCCGGAATCGCTGCTTCATATTCCTTTGCAATCTCAGGTCTTTCAGGACGTGGTCCCACAACAGACATATGTCCCATTAAAATATTAAAGACCTGTGGCAATTCATCCAGGTGCGTCGCACGAAGAACCTTACCAACCTTTGTGATTCGGTCATCTTCCTTCGCTGCAAGTCTTGCACCGTTTTTCTCTGAATCCACCTTCATGCTTCTGAATTTAATAATCTTAAAGACTTTTCCGTTCTGAGTCAGTCTCGGCTGTGTATAGAACAACGGTCCACGGTCCCAAATCAGGTTTCCGATGGCAACCACAACCATCACTGCCACGGTCGGAATACACAATGCAAGAGAAATCGCAATGTCCATCATTCTCTTTGCTACTGCCTGCTCCCACTTCAATCCTTTAATCTTTGTTACAAGCAATGGGGAGTCAAACAATGTATTCTGCTCACATCCGATAATGATAATATCGGAGAGTTTCGGTGTAATATATGCACGTTTGTCATGCATATAACAATACTTAATAATCTGGTTTCTCTGTCCACTCGGGATATCACATAAAATCACGGACTGATGATGACGAATCGCATACTTCAATTCATCCGGATCCGCATCACAGTGAATCTCATCAGTGATCATATATTTATCCTGTCTCGTCTTAATTTTCGCAACTAAGTTATCAGGATCTCTGTCACTGTAAATAAGAAGCATGTCTCTCGGTGGATATAACCAACGGTATATCAGCATTTCCACGCCAACCCAAGCCAGGGCAAACAAAATATTGTCGAAAGACATTCCAATTAAAGTCGCCGGATCCACCATACGCAGGGACAACAGCGAAATTTCAAAATATTCAATGACATTTGCAAACAATAGTGCAAGAATCTGCGAAAAGATCAGATTTGAATACTGAAGTCTCCGAATCTTAAATGCACCGTATACATTACCAAATGCAGTAAACAAAATAGCATATACTAGGAACATTACCAAATGACCTCTGATAACGTAAGGTCGATCAATTCCTAAATTGTAATGGGTTACCCAAAAATATCCAAAAATTGCCGTCTGACCAGCAACATTAATTGCTAAAAGTAAAAGAACAATAATTCTTCGAAAAGCTCTTGATTCTCTCATTCTAACTTAATCTCCAATGAACTTGTGAAAATATATCGGTAAAATTACCAAATAATCTGTTACAAATTAAGACAATTTTACCAAAGGAAGCTTTTTTTGTCAATGAAACCACCGCTCCACAGCCCAAAAGGTCACCGTTTCCTATTTTACTTTTTTCATTTCTGTTGTATAATGAAAAACAATGCATTGAGGACTGATACGTCCGAAATAATTTACTACACAAATACGTTTAACAGTTATTATATACAATGAAAACATCTCTAAACATTGTTTTAGGAAAAGGAGGATTCTATGGCAAAGAAAATGCTTTCAGAATTAAATAACGATACCGGTTATTACGGTTACCGTTCTGAAGGACGTGTAGCCCCATCAAATAAAGGAAAAAAGAAAAAGAGCGGAAAGAAAGGAAGTATCTTCGGAGTTCTTTTGGCACTGATTCAGTTAGCTGCCTCTATTTACTTCGTAAGTAAGATTTACACATTACTTTCCACAACCTTCCTGGCTTTAGTTATTGGCGTACTCCTGATATGCTTCGGTATTTCCATGTTTACCCAGCACGGAAAGAAAGGTACCCGTATTTTCGGAAAGATTTTTGCAATCATTATGATTATTGTTTTAATTTTAGGAAGTATCTTCTCCGGAAAACTTCTTTCCTATTTAGATAAGTTCGGCGGAAACATCCATGTTGATGTGGACACCCCATTTGTGGTATTCCTTTCCGCTTCAGATGAATTCGGAGATTATTCTGATGATGTTAACTATCGTTCCGATACAAATATTCTTGCAGTTGTAAATCCAAAAACTTACACTGTACTCATGGTTTCCACACCAAGAGATTACTACGTTGTAGTTGATGCGGAAAGTGTTGATCCAAATGCAGGTTCTTCTTATGAAAAACTGACCCACGTTGGTCTTTACGGAAGTGGTGTGGCATACGACTCCAACGGTAATAAAATGACTGCTTCTGATTGGACTACCGGTTATAACGTTATTGAACAGGGTGGAAAATGGGGAAACAATAGTATGTATGGCAAAGATTCTGAATATACCGGTTTCACAGCCATTATGAATACCTTAAGAACTCTTTATAACGTTGATATTGATAACAAGCATTATTCCTACTTAAAAATGAACTTTACCGGTTTCGGCCGATTAATCGATGCCATGGGTGGTGTTACCGTGGATGTTGATTCTGATTTCACCACACGTACTTATGCAAACTATGAAAATGATGAAGGACGTGCAAACTACGTCTTTAAGAAAGGGCCTCAGGAAATGAACGGAACGGAAGCACTCACCTATGCCCGTGAACGAAAGAAATTGGGTAGTGGTGATATGGGAAGAAACAAACACCAGGTTGCCGTTATGAAGGGAATTGCGAAAAAAATGCTTTCCACTTCCACCTATGTTCAGAACAATTACACTGATATTCTGGATGCTTTAGGAAATTCATTCTCAACGAATCTGAACCTTCCATCGTTAGTGAAATTCCAGACTGCCATTGCTTCTCAGAGCAATTATAACGGCTGGAACATTGTTTCTTACAGCGTTGTTGGAAATCCATCCTCCCAGAAGATTTTATGGGATGGTAGTTATAAATCTGTTGTGGAACAGGACGAAACTTCTGTATCCAATGCATCTCATCTGATTCAGATGACTTTAGATGGTGCAGATACTGCAACCATAGAAAAACAGATTGAAGCATATACTAAATAATAAACAGGAGATTTTCAATCATGAAAAAAATAGTTCTTACCGGTGGTGGAACTGCAGGCCATGTCACTCCAAACATTGCTCTGGTTCCTAAGCTGAAGGAAAATGATTATGAAATAAAATACATAGGAACAAAAGAAGGAATGGAAAAAAAACTGGTACAGGATGCCGGATTGGATTACGAAGGGATTTCTTCCGGAAAACTTCGTCGATACTTCAGTCTTAAGAACTTTACTGACCCATTCCGCGTTATAAAAGGCTATTTTGACGCCAAGAAAATCATTAAAAACTATAAACCGGATATCGTTTTTTCGAAAGGTGGATTTGTTACCGTTCCTGTGGTTTACGCCGCAGCCAAGTACAAAATTCCGGTCATTATCCATGAATCGGATATGACTCCGGGATTAGCAAATAAATTGGCAATCAAAAAGGCAACGAAAGTATGTCATAACTTTCCGGAAACAGCTACGCACTTAGGAAGCAAGGCAGTTCATACCGGTTCCCCAATCCGTCAGGAATTATTTGAAGGGAATAAACTGACTGCATTAAATATGTGTGGCTTCACAGCCAATAAGCCGGTCATTATGGTAACCGGCGGAAGCCTTGGTGCCGAAAACGTGAACAAACTGGTTCGTGCCGCATTACCGGAACTTCTGAAAAACTTCCAGGTCGCACATCTTTGCGGAAAAGGAAAATTGGACGAAAGCCTGATTGGTACTGAAGGTTATTGTCAGTTCGAATACATCAGTGAAGAAATGAAAGATTTCTTTGCCATGGCAGACTTAATCATTTCCAGAGCCGGAGCTAATTCCATTTGCGAAATCATTGCTCTCGGAAAACCAAACATTTTAATTCCACTTTCTGCCGCTGCCAGTCGTGGAGATCAGATTCTTAATGCACAGTCCTTTGAAAAACAGGGATTCAGTGAGGTATTGGATGAAGATACTGCTACTGCAGAAGATTTAATCAAACTAGTGGAAAAAGTCTATACAAACAAAAATGCCTATATTGAAAAAATGAAAAACTCCGACGGAACCGGCGGAGTAGAAAAGATCATTCAGTTAATTAAAGAATTATCATAAATCACCGAAACTTCTACGCTTGTTTCGGGATTGTATCACGGTCGTCAAATGCACGAAAGCAAGCTTTCTGCATTTTCCTCGTCGTGTAAATAAAGAAACACCATCGTATTGTTTTACGATGGTGCTTTTTCTCTTAGAATAAGTCTTTTGCCTTTTCAATAATTTCGTCAATCTTATTCTGTTCTGCTTCCTTCTGTACCCATGTAATGATTTTTTCATCATAACGTGGAACAACGTGCATATGGAAATGGAATACGGTCTGTCCTGCCGCTTCCCCATTGTTCTGAAGAATATTCACACCATTACATCCTGTCACTTCCTTTAAGACAGCTGCCACTTTCTTTGCCAGAATATAAGCCTTTCCTGCCAGGTCTTCCGGAATTTCAAATACGTTAGCATAATGTTCCTTCGGAATAATCAATACATGTCCTACCGTTGCAGGGCTTGCATCAAAAATCACGCGGAAATTTTCATCCTCAAATAACGTGTTTGTTTCAAATACTCCGTTTGCTAATTTACAAAAAATACAATCTTCCATAATCCTTCTCCTTTTTATTGATTCACAGCCCAAGCCGTGTCATTGACTTATTCGTAAGGTGCATAAGTTGTTCCATAACTTTCCTTCTTCGGTGGCCAGTATAACAGCGCTCCAAGAATCACCCCGGAAACCGCACCTCCCAAGTGCGCCACCCAGTTTACGCCTTCCTGCATGTTTCCAAATACCATTAATACTAACAGTACCATTAATTGGCGGGAATCATATCCCTGGGATTTTCGTGCCTTCACAGTCATGACAATGTAAATTCCGAAAACACCCATAATGGCTCCGGATGCACCAACACCTACAGCAAAGTCCTGATGATAGTATTCGTTCACTGCAGATAACACAGTGGCACAAAGACCACAGACGAAATAAGAAATCAGATACTTCCATCTTCCATATTCATTTTCAATAATGTATCCCACCGCTGCCAGCATTACCATATTATTTGCCAGATGCTCAAAACCGGAATGTAAAAACATATGGGTGAATACCCGATACCACTCTCCATTGTCTAAAACATCCGGAAGGTACATTCCACCGTGTTCATAAAGATAACCCGGGTCCAGGGAATTCCCTAGTACATCCAGCTTTAAAAAGACAAGAACATTGATGACTACCAGTCCAACCGTAATAAACGGAATGTCTTTTCGCTTTAAAAAGTCCATAACGCTTTCTCCCTCTATGGAAAAACCGAAAAGAAAAATATTACATTTTCCTCTTCGGTTTTCTCTTAATCTCTAAAGTAAATATCTCTTGTGTAAAGCTTTTCCTTTACATCTTCCAAGCCGGCTTCAAAACGATTTGCAATAATTACATCAGAATTCTTCTTAAATTCTTCAAAATCCTTGATAACCTTATCACCATCAAAAGTTTCTTCCTTTAAGGTCGGTTCATAAATCACAATATCCACACCGTTATTCTTTAGCATCTTAATAACACTCTGAATCGAAGACTGACGGAAATTATCAGAATCAGACTTCATGGTTAATCGATAAACACCAACGACCTTTGGACATCTGGCCAAAACCTGATGTGCAATGTGTTTCTTTCTGGTGTGGTTCGCATCAACAATGGCTTTTACGATATCATTTGGCACTCCTGTGAAGTTTGCCAAGAGCTGCTTGGTATCCTTTGGAAGGCAATATCCACCATATCCAAAAGAAGGATTATTATAGTGATCACCGATTCGTGGGTCTAATCCAACACCTTCGATGATTTCCATGGTATTTAATCCTTTCAGTTCTGCATAAGTATCTAATTCATTGAAGTAAGATACTCTCATTGCAAGATACGTATTTGCAAAAAGCTTTACAGCCTCTGCTTCTGTCGGATTAATGATTAATGTCTTAATGTCTTCTTTAATGGCTCCCTGCTTTAATAAATCAGCAAAGCCTTCTGCTTTCTTTACCAATTCCGCATCGTATTTCGGAACACCCACAATAATTCGAGATGGATAAAGATTATCATATAATGCTTTTCCTTCTCTTAAGAATTCCGGTGAAAAAATAATCTGTGATCCGATGCTGTCTTTATATTTTTCTCTGATAGACAATGTATATCCTACAGGAATTGTGGACTTAATTACGATGGTCGCGTTTGTTCCAACTTCCTTAACAATATCTAAAACACTCTCAATCGATGAGGTATCAAAGAAATTCTGTTCTTCATTATAATTCGTAGGAGTAGCAATTACGATATAATCTGCTTCCTTATATGCATCTCTCCCATCCAGTGTTGCTGTAAGATTTAAATCCTTTGTAGTGAGATATTCAGTAATTTCCTTATCAACAATCGGGGAAATTTTATTATTAATCATTTCCACTTTTTCCGGAATAATATCTATGGCGTGAACCTCATTGTTCTGTGCCAATAAAATTGAATTTGCAAGTCCTACATAACCTGTACCTGCTACTGCAATTTTCATGTTGTTACCTTCCTCTCATGAATACTTCATATTTTAATTTTTCATGCCTCTCAAAGGATAATTTTATCATATATCCTTATTTTTTACAATTTTTTTGATATAACGGAACGTTTCCTCTTCTCCTCGGTCAATTAACATCTGCAAAAGTTTTTCTAATTCCTTTTTTGTATTCGGATGAATACTCCTATGAGGCGTCCGATGAGAATAGTACGCCATCGGGGATGCATCGGTATAATTCTTTCCATTGTAAATCTTGCTGGCAGCAACCCTGTCACAAAACATTTCCGCCAGATAACGAAACGGCATTTCCACCGGCTCGTTTCGCTTTGTTTCTAGATTATAATCATTCCAATATTCGTAATGATGTTTGTTTCTTCCCTTGTGGTGCATCCATGCATAGGAAAAACCATAGCTTTCTCGCTCTCCCTCATTGGGACTGCGATAACCGGTATAATACTTCACACCGGGAATGAATTCTGTCGGGGAATACTTCGACAAATCATGACGTAGTCCCTGCCAGAAAATCCCCGCCTTTGCACAATGACGGATTACCTGGTGGCGATGTCTTGTAATGGTACTAAAATGTCCAATCAGTCTTCTTGGAAAATTCATTGCTTTCCTTCTTTCCCTCAATCTATTTTTTCAAAAACTTTCGGAGCTTTCCCTTTTTCTGTTCTCCTGCGATATAGTATCTGTTTTTATTCTTGTCCTCCAGCACTTCCTTCTTCAGGAACTCCAATCGCTCTCTCGCAGCCTCTATCTTGGAGATTTCCCGATCCAGTTTCGTGAAATCTTTCGTATTCATTTCATCATATGCGAAAACAAATTCTTTATCCTTATATTTCATGGACTTTTTCGTTTCTGCATTTCCATAGAAATGAACGCTTTCTTTTGTGAAGAAAACATTACGCCCAATCTGTTTTGCAGGATTTCCTCCCCAGCTGGTGTTTGACGGAATCTTTTTCCCCGGAACCATTGCCATTGCGCCAACGATACTTCCGGAGCCAACCATGGAGCCCTTTAAGATCATAGCGCTCTGGCCAACCCAGACACTATCCCCAATGTAAATACTTTTACTCATATTTTTACGTTTCAAGGTGTTACAATCATAAACAAGATGTGGGTCAGCAGTTCTCAACCAGATGTCAAAGGAGAACAATCCATTATTTCCTATAAAACAATGTTTCTGTTCCGATGCGATAATATTCAGTTTCCCATTCATATAATTGTCTCTTCCAATACAGCACACACTATTCTGATAGAGATTCACGCTTAGCATGTAATCGCTCTTGCTTCTCCCCAAAATTACCAGGTTATTGTCACCTCTTAAGTCAATTCTGGAATTGAGAAGCGTCATATTTCCTTCCAAAAATACAATGTTATTCTTTCCATGAAAAACAATCTTTGTATTTTTTAACTGAATCTTAGCATCATTTTTTCCAAGAATTATCTGATTTTCTTTCATATCTGCTACCTGTTCCAGGCTTTCTACTACTTCCATGACTTTCCCTCAATCATTAAAATCTAAAATATATAAACGGATTATATGTCGAATTCACAAGGTATAACACTGTCACACCAAAGAGCAATGCCAGATAGCAATAGCCGCCTGCCATAACCAGTTCTCTGGTTGTCCCCTTGCATTTCTTCGATAAGTGCTCTCTAAGTTTCTTGTATACCGGTGCACTCAGTATAATCCCCAATGCCAAATAAATACCATATTTGCTTAAGTACATCAGACATAATTCCGTTCCAAGCCTTTCGAAATGGAAGGAGAACATCACCTTCAGGTAAGCAATTACCTCTGCCAGAGATTCCACGCGGAACAACACCCAGCCTACAATAACTGCAAGCATCACGTAAATGTGTCGAATCCATCCCGGTATTTTATCCAGAATTTTTAACAAAAAGTTCTTTTCAATAAACAATAATATGAAATAATAAATTCCCCATAAAATAAAATTCCATGCTGCACCATGCCAGAAACCGGTGACCGCCCAGACCACAAACATATTAAAAATCTGACGAACTCTTCCACATCGATTTCCACCTAATGGAATATAAATATAATCACGGAACCATGTGCTTAAGGAGATATGCCATCTACGCCAAAATTCCGTAATGGATTTTGAAATATACGGGTAGTTAAAGTTTTCATTAAAATGAAATCCGAAAATTCTTCCTAAACCAATGGCCATATCGGAATAAGCCGAGAAGTCAAAATAGATCTGGATGGTGTAAGCCGCTGCTCCCAACCAGGCATATGGTGTCGTTAAATAATCTCCATCAAACACAATGTCCGCCAACTGTCCCGCATAATTTGCGATCATGACCTTCTTCGCCAAACCTACAATAAAGCGTTCCACGCCGGCCGCCAGATCATTGATGGAAATGCTACGCTCTGTGATTTCATTTTCCACGGTCTGATAACGGACAATCGGTCCTGCTACCAACTGTGGGAATAAAGAAACATACAGCAATACAAAGAATGGATTTTTCTGTGGTTTCACTTCTTTACGATACACATCAATGACATAGGACATTGCCTGAAACGTAAAAAAAGAAATACCAATTGGTAAAACAATTTTCGGTATTGCTATGTGTTGAGAAAATATTTTATTGAAATTTCTTAAAACGAATACAGTATATTTATAATATCCTAAAACACCAACATTGCTAGCAATCGCCAAAAAAAGCACCAGTCCCGACAATTTTCGTCCCGGATATTTTTCTCTCAGAAAATCAATGGCAAAAGCTGCCAGATAATCAATGCCAACAATGGTAAGCATCACGAATAAGAATTTTGGTTCTCCCCATGCATAAAACACAAGGCTGAAAAATAGTAATACATAATTTCTGTATTTCTTTGATGCCAAAAAATATAATGCCACTAACGCGGGCAAAAACGCAAATAAAAATATGGTACTACTGAAAACCATAATGCAAACTCCTTGCAAAATTTTTCTCCATTGTACCATACTTTTATTTTGCCTTCAACCAAACCACAGGCTACTGCAATTCATAAAGTTTTGCTCTTCTGATTCCTTCGTAGAACTGTTTGTCCTTGCCAAAAGCACTGTATTTTTTTTCTACATCCAATAAGGATAATTCATATTGATCAAAAATGTAAGCAATTCGGTGTTTTCTCGTTCCGAATTTAATATTCGAAAATCCGTCGATTTCTTTTCCATCGATTGAACAAACCCGAACCTTCACACCCTTCTGCTGCTTTAACTGTTTCTTGATTTCCTCCGGAATGTCCCCATTACAGGTTACCAGCAGATTCTTGTTTCTACCAAAGATTGGTGCCAGGCGCTGGAATTTCTTAATATTTTCCTTAACCTTTTCCACCTTGTCCTTGCCATAAACATAACTCCAAAGCGCATACTGTCTTTTAAGCTGCTCTTCGCAGTTTTCTTTTGTATTTTCCACAAACGTAATGTATCGCTTCTCCAATTTTTCCAGAATATAATTGTCATATTCCTTCTTACAGGAGAAATAACGATCTGCCTGGCTGTTCTTGACAATTTTAAGATTTAACGGAATTCTTGTTCCTCCAATCTTGAAGCTTAACTGAATAATCTGTTTTTTCTCAGCCATTCGAATTCTTCCCTTGAACAGGAGTGTCTTCGTGATATGTTCTCCGAAAATTGTTTCTCCCACATCTTCCAGTTCCGTTTTCTGACATGAATGAACTCTCAAGTCGGCCTGTAACTCTTTTCGACTGATGACCAGATCCAAATCCTTTAATGAAAGATTAAAGTCAATCTTTCCTTCCAGATACAGATAGTCCCCTTCCATCTGCGCCTTGGAAATCTGTGCAGGTATGGAATTAATTCTTCGAAGCACCACATTCTTTCCATAGAAAACCAATCCTCTGGAATTATAAACATAATTTGGTGTTTCACCTTTCGCCTTATAGGTCAGAATTAAATAGGTTCTTTTATTTGCAGAGATAAAATTAATCTTGTCTAACGCAAAGATTTCATCGGCAATCCGCTGCGTAACGGAATCTATCTCCTTCAGGTATTTTTTGGTAATAGAAGGATCAACATCTTTTCCTCCATTGACACGGAAAAAGATATCCACTGTTAAGAGTACGTCCAGATAATTATGAAATCCCTCATCGGATTCCCTTTTCAGTTTCAGAAGGTTTTCATAGTAACCTTCCACAACCGTTTCATAATCTTCCGGTCTCTGACATTTATTTCGAAGAACTACAAAATCATTTCCTTTTTCCTTATAAAGTAACTTCGCCGGAATAAATCCATATATTCCATCTTCCAATATGATTTTTGTTACAACAAGCGATTCATCATAAGAATCCGCCATATCCTCTGCATACTTCAGGAATACATCCCTGCGAATTACAGTTCCCAGAAATCCGCTTAAAACCTTCAGATGTTCATCCCGTACATCCACGTAATCAAATACTTCATCCTGAAACATTGTTCGGAAGAATTTCTTTTCTCCCTTTGCTTTCTGGACTACCACAGAATAAATTTTATATTTTTTTTTCAGTTCTTCTTCAATGATACCAAAATATTTTTTTTCTAACTGATCCGATTTTCTCACGAAAGTCACATAAGTTCCTGTCGCCTTGGATGCCACTTCCGCCAGTTCTTTCACGCTTCGGTCTTCGTCCACACAAAGAACTTCCATCCGGTCCTCAGAAAAACCTGCTTCCTTCATGGCTGCAGAATTGATTTCACCATCTTTGCAGGAATAAATTACAGATAACACTTTATTATTTTCCATTGTTTCCCTCCTAATCCTGCAACTGCGTCAATACATTATAAATACGCTCACAGTTGTTTTTATCATGAAACTCAAAGAATGACTTTAAGCGTCCAACATACTTCTCCGGCATTTCGCAGTCCTGTTCCATATACTTCTGCAATAAGTCCACTAATTCCTGTTCCTCTGAAACAACTTCACCGAATCCCATGGTCTCATAATCATAATAACCACGTTCCAAATGGGACTCAGCAAACTGATAATACAAAACCGGTTTCTGCATATATGCAAAGTCATATTGAACAGAAGAATAATCTGTAATGAGAAGGGCACCCTCCTTCATCATTTCCTGATAGGACAAGTTCTCATCAACAACTTCCACTCCCGGCTGAATATTGAAATCCTTAATCTGAATCATCATATTCGGATGAGGTCTAAACATCAATGTATATCCATTTTGCTTCAGGCAATCCAATAATTCCTGATTGTTCAATAAGGAATTGATCTTCTTAAACTGATTGGATTCCTTATATTTTTCATTGTATGCTGTTTTTCCATTAACAAGGTAAGTCAGATTTGACTCCCAGGTTGGAACATATAAGATATGCTTTTTCGGATTACTGCTCAAGTTATCATATCTGGACATTCCTGTCAGATACACCTGACCATCCATATAGCCGTAGTCTTCATTGATGATAGATTCGTACTCCGGTCTTACTGCAGTAATAAATGCCGCAATGTTTTTGCTCTTTCTCTTCAACCACCCGGACATATCATCCTTTGTGATTCCGTGCTGCAGGAATACTCGTTTTGCTGTATTGAATCCTGTCAATGCATACGCAATATCCACAAACGGTTTATATACACTTTCATCTGCATGAGATGAAATCACTTCACTGGCAATTAACGTGTAGTAGTAATGCTCCATGCTTCCATACGCAATGACATTACCAAATTTCTTTACACGCTCGTAATCCGGACAATCTTTAGAAATCACAAAATATTTCTCCACCCCATCATCAATATCCTTACAATATTTATAGAGATGTTCTCCATTATCATCTGCACGATTGATACGGTCAGAAATCAACCAGATTTTTCTGTTCTTATCTTTCTCATAGTTATCAATGTACTGCTTTCTCAATTTAGCGATGACTGCAGACTCCTCGGCGCTTGCAATGGTATAGATTTCTTCCATCACATCCCGATTTAAAATCCGCATTTTTTCTACGGTTGCATCTTCAATTCGCAGTCCACCTTCAACGATGTAAATAATTCTATCGTCCATTACGGAAAACATTGTTTTACATTTTCCTGACAAATGGGATTCTCCAGATGCTTCCAGGTTCAGATACATCTTCTTCCCATCACAGATGACATAAACATTTAATCTATGACGACTTCCCTTTTCAATCTTTTGTTTATGAATGAAGGTGTAAGACTGATTGACCAAAATTCCCAGGGAATAAACATTATTGTAATTTCGGTTAATTCGTTCTAGCTTCGTTACCGTCGTTGTTGCCTTACCATCCTGATAGCATCGATCCTCCAGATACAAGTCCAGCTGATCCGGAATGTTCGGAATCTGATACTTTCCTTCAATCTCTAGCTCTCCCTGATGTACTTCGCAAATATCAAGGAACACTCTGGCTTTTGATACATTACATAACATATAGTTATCAAAGACATAGATAATATCATCCTTCGTCTCTATTTTCGTAGTCAATTCCTTATACGATTTTCCGTATTTGATACTAAGAATGTACAGAATATGATTGATTGTGGCATGAACATTTCCGTAGATGATACTATCATCAACATTCTGAATGATGTTCTTATATAGTTCCAGGAATTCCTGCTTTTCTTCATCAGTCAGAGTCTCTTCTCCAACCTTACGAATAATGATTTTCCAAACAGTTTCATACATGATTACCTGCTGAAGATATGGAATCACCTCTCCATATTTCTTCTTACATACATCAATTAATTCCAAATGAAGATGCTTCAATACATCCAGATACTGGGATTTACTTTTCTTTGCACGCTGCATTGCAGAACTGTCGGATGCTCGAAAACGGTACATGTATGCGGCCTCTTTTACGACACCGTATTTTCCGCAATTAAGAATAATCTTGTTAACCAGTTCCGCATCCTCTCCGTATTTCAGGTTCTGGTTAAAGCGGTACTTGACCATTTCCTCTCTTTTCACAAAGGAACTACTGATGGACATCTGGAAACAATCCGGTTCCTTCATAATATCAATGACACGGGTCTCCTTAAATTTATAATTCAACAGGTGATTTCCTTCTTTGGCCTCAAAGTAAATTAAAGGAACAGAAACAAGATCCACCTCTTCATGATGTTCCTTAAAAAACTTATAAACATTTTCCAGGGTTTCCTTACTTAACGCATCATCTGCATCCAGAAAGTTTACATATTCCCCGGTAACGACTTCAAGCCCTGCATTTCTCGCAGAGCTTACACCACCATTTTCCTTATTAATATAGATAATATTATCCGGATATTGTTTCTTGTATTTTTCACAGATTTCATGGCTGGAATCTGCACTTCCGTCATTTACCATGACCAACTGTACATTTTTCTTAAAACCAATCGTCTGGTCTAACAGGCATTGTATTGTATTCTCAAGATAATCTTCCATATTATAAATGGCCATAACGATGGAAAACTTATATTTTTGACTCATTCTTTCTCCTCCTACAATCCCAAATGAAGTTTTGTGTTCCTATATGAAAACGACTTGTCTGACTGGCACGGAATAAAGATGGTATAGTCCGGCTTATATTCTTCCACGAAATCAGCCATGGTTTTCTTCTGTGTATTATATCTGTAATCCAGGGAAACCATCTTTCTGGAGCTTGGAACCATCAGGGATTCCAAGGAATTTGTAAAAGAACTTCCGCAAATCAACACATCCGGATTCTTCTTGTTTTTCGTCGTCACCTCTGTGAACGCATAATCGCCGCCCATAAAACATTTGGCGTAGGTATTTCCTTTTCCCCAGATTTTCGCATTATTGTTTCGTTTACATTGAACCTTCCAGCCCTTTGGTTTGATTGCCAGATTTTCTTTTCCGGAATCAATGGAATTCCCAATGTTTCGATCAAAAGAACCTTCAATATCTGTCTTCTTAATCTTATAAGAATCCAATAATTTCACATCCATCTCCGGGAACTGTTCCTTCATCAGGTTTGTCACGGTCTTATAAATGATTTCCTGTCCTTCAATATTTACATGATGATCTGTTTTATAAAAATATTCTTCAGATCCTGTCTCTTCAAACAATGCTAATGCATCAATGAAAATCACATCGTCCGACAGATTTTCCTTCAAAATCTCAATGGATTTCTCATAACGTTCTTTTCCGGAAATATAGAATGAAGGGAGATAGCTCTGCATCAGGATATCCTTTCTCGGATAGTGAATGTAAATAAATTTACTTCCACTGGCAGTTACCTTTTCTGCTTCCCGATTAATAACTTTTGCAATCCTTTTGATTCTCTTGTCGTATTGCTCTTCCTCTGTAATCACCTCAGGTTCTGTAAACAGATAATTTTCTTTTCCTATTACAGTTGTACCCTGATAGCCAATCTTCAATACATTCGTAGTAAACGCAAAATAGTTTTTAATCATTTCAGTTCTATATTCCAACTGATCCGAAAACGCATCTCCGATATTCTGCATATACTTGCTGTCAGAAAATTTTTCATAGTCCAGTTTCGGGAATGTAATTAATCTTCTTCCTTCCACCTCACTTTTCTCCGTTTCATTGTCCAATGTTAAAAATCCAATCGCTGCAATGAAACAGAAAAAACCAAACACAAATATTTTCTTAATAAGATTACTCATCTCTTATCCCTTCTATCTCTAATTGCTTCTCAACAATTCCTCATCAATGATTTCACCCTGGAGCAACACATCACCGTACTCTGTGTGTACGCCAAACTGTATGGTCTTAAAATCCGCCGGCACCTTTAAGGCAAATCCTGCATGCTTATAATTCCTTCTTCGCACATCCAGAATGTCAATTCTCTTTTTGCACGGATGCTTCACCGTCTGAATCTGTTCCCCGTCAATGATTGCATAAATGTAATCATTTTCTCGCATTGCATAGATTGGCGAGGTAAAACGGCCTCGAATCATTCCTTCGTACTCCGGCTTATCTGCTTTTCCAATAATTCGGACATTTCTTTCAGACAATCTTGCCAGTTCCACATCTCCGAAAGAAAAGATCAAATCGCCATCCTGATAAGTTCTTTTCGCCCAGATTTTCTTGTCATATTTCAGGGAAAGAAGTTCTTCAATTACCGGCATGGATGTATTCAGTTCCGCAATCATATGGTAGTCAATTTGTTTTAGAATATCACCTAGACGTTTCTTAAACGCCGGCAATTCTTCTTCCGGAACCATCTCCATAACCACGTCCCGATTGTTTTCCAACAAAAACAGGCGCAGATGATATGCGATTACGTATTGGATGTACGGATTGATTCGTCCTCTCCAATCCTTCCCCTTCCCCATCAGTCTCTGATATCCCTGTTCCAGCAGTGTGGTATAACGGTTTTTGTTTTTCCACGCCTGGTCCACCAGGGATGTTCCATCCTCTGATTGTCTATAATAGTAAACGGCTCCTTTTACTAAACCATATTTCCTTATTTTAAGGATCACCTGATTGATTGCCAACGCATCTTCCCAGAAGTTCATGGTCTCGTCAAACTTCATTTTCCGAGCTGCCTTTCTTCTTAAGAAAACGCCTCCAATATAGTACTGCGGATAATTGTAGTCCACATCAATCTCCACAATTTCTCTTTCCTCAAATCTCCAGTTGGATCTGTGGGCTCCTTCTCTGGCTCCAAAAAATTCAATTTCCATGCATGCCATCTGGATTTCCTGATGCTGTTCAAAAAATGCAGCAACTTTTTCCAATGCATGTTCTTCCAACCGGTCATCGGAATCCGCAAAACCAACGATTCCCTTCCGGTCCTTTCGACTTTGCTTCAATCCGAAGTTTCGAACTGCAGATACTCCTTTGTTTTCCTCAAAATGTGTTACCACAATGTTCTTCGGATATTTTTCTTCATACTCTTTGCAGATTGATAATGACTCATCTTTACTTGCATCATCAATTAAATGTAATATTACATTTTCTTCAAAGGATAAGGACTGTTCTGTAATGCTTTCGATTGCATCCTTTAAAAATTCCTGTGCATTATACACGGGCATGATAATATGAAACATTTTGCTCTCCCTTTCTGAATGTCCCACAAATGGACATACAAAGTATAGTATAGCACATTTTCACTATCAATCCTATCTTTTCGAAGTATTTGTGCTATGATAATAGGTAGAAATGCAATTCGAAAGGATTTATGACATGTTTGGTTATTTGATTTACTCAGAAGAAGATATTCAAAAGAATCAGTTTTTCATTCAGAAACTGGAAAGTGGTTTTCATCAGCACGGAATGAAACTGGAAACATTGATTTATGAAAAGATATCCTTGGAAAAGCTTCAGGATAATCCGCTGCCGGATTTTGTCATAAACCGAAGCCGCTTCTGCGATATTTCTTTTTTCTTTGAGGAACAGGGCGTTCCGGTCTTTAATTCCGGGTTATTAACAAAAGTTGCAAATGACAAGCTCTCCTGTTATCAATTCTTGGAAAATATTGTCCCTTTTATGGACACCAAAAGCAGTACGGATTACATCAGCGGTGAATTCTCTTATCCGGTGGTTTTCAAAAGTTGCAGCGGACATGGCGGCAGTGAAGTTTTCCTTGCATCCAATGCCTCCGATGAACTCCGTGCCCAAAAGGCGCTGTCCGGGAAACCGTATCTGGTCCAGAGATTTTCCAACAATCCCGGAAAGGATGTTCGGGTTTACATTTTAGGAAATAAAGTGGTTGCCGCAGTTCTTCGCACCTCCCCAAACAGTTTCAAAAGTAATTACAGTCTCGGGGGAAGTGTGTCCTCATATGAATTAAACAATGATGAGTTTGACTTCGTTAATGCCATTCTTCGGGTACTCCCTATGGACTATGCCGGCATTGACTTCATTTTCCACGACGGCCAAGCGGTCTTTAACGAAATAGAGGACGCCGTTGGCGCCCGCATGTTATATGAAGTGTCGGACATTGATATTGCCGACCGATATATTGATTATCTTGTTAAAGAGATTTTGAAGCGATGTAATGCATAATGGCATCTGCCACATTCACACCGGTACAATCATAAATGTTCTTAAAGTGGGCATTGGAATTCACTTCACACAGTAACGGCTCATGATCTTTTCCAAAAAGGATGTCCACTCCTGCAAAATCCAGTCCCAGATACTGGCATACCTTAACAGCCAACGCAGACTCTTCTTCTGTCGGCATATAAGACTTCATGCTTCCCCCATTCGTAATATTGGCGCGGAAATCATTCTCATTGGTTCGTTCCATTGCCGTAACCACCTGATTGCCTACCACATTGATTCGAATGTCTCTTCCTTTCGATGTCTCGATATATTCCTGCATAATAAATTCATGATGACCAATCTCTTGAATCTTTTTCACAGCTTCTTCATGATTCTGAATCAGATAAACCTGCTCTCCAAAAGATCCTTTACTTTCCTTAATTACCATCGGATACCCCAGACTATTTTCCACCTGCATCAAAAACGCGTGATCCGGATATTCCTTGAAAAAGGTCATCGGCGCAATAAACGTCTTCGGCATCTGAATTTCTGTATTCTTTAATCGAATATATGTCAGTGCCTTATCGTCACAGGTTTCAATCGCCGCAGCAGAATTCAATACACAAAAGCCTTCTGCCTCCAGCATCTGCGCTAACCTCACATCCTTATCCCAAAACAACACAAAATCAGGCTTCACCCGCCAATCTGTTTTCCCACTGCTAATCGGCAAAATAGATGTTAACTGATCATTGGTCAGTTTCTGCAATGCCATCCCCTGTTTTGCTGCTGCATCTATCAGCCAACGATATATTTCCTCAAACTTTTCACTTTGTAAGAATCCATTTACGATAAGCCATCCTTGCTTCATTTTGATTCCTCCCATAACTCTATACAAATTTTCACCTTTATGGCAACTTTTGGCATTTTAGGTGTATGTTCCTCCAAAAAACTTCCTCTGAGATGCACCTCATACGACATTTTTCGCATTTTAGGTGCATGCTCCTCCGAAAAACTTCCTGCGAGATGCACCTCATACGACATTTTCGCATTTCAGGTGCATGCTCCTCCGAAAAACTTCCTCTGAGATACACCTCATACGACATTTTTCGCATTTTAGGTGTATGTTCCTCCGAAAAACTTCCTCCGAGATGCACCTCATACGACATTTTTCGCATTTTAGGTGCATGCTCCTCCGAAAAACTTCCTCCGAGATGCACCTCACACGACATTTTTCGCATTTTAGGTGCATGTTCCTCCAAAAAGCTTCCTGCGGGATGCAGATTTCTTTGCGTTTAGCTACGACACACATTCGGAATCCGCTTCGCTCCTTCCTCATGCGTGGCTGTCGCCACTTCCAATCTACTTTTCTTTGCGTTTAGCTACGACACACATTCGGAATCCGCTTCGCTCCTTCCTCATGCGTGGCTGTCGCCACGCATAATCCAAAAGAACAGCCCCCTCTCTTGTGAGCAAGCTCCCATCGAGGGGGCTGTTCTTTCGGATATGTGTGTCTCGTAGCTAAACGCAAAGAACGGTTAGGGCCCCCTTGCCTTAACCGTTCCGGACTGAAAAATATGTTAGTATACTTATGAGTCTTAGGAGAGACTCTAATAAGTATTAGGTACTACCCCACTATTATAACAGATTATAAACAAGTTTCAACATTGATTTAACGAATACTTCTTAATACAATAATAAAAAAGAAAAAAATATTTATATTTGAAATAAATTGTGCATTTCATTCGTTTTAATATCAGAAAACAATTAACATGGAGGATTTAACAATGAAGTTACATATTATGGAGGATAAGAAAATGAATTTATTTAGTCTATTACTTGCCACAGTGATTGGCATTAGCAGCTTGGGGGTTACAGCAACTTCCACTTACGCTACTTCATCAAATGTGGGTGCGTATGAGGAACAGGAAAGCAGCAAGAGTGATAGTTCCAATACTGTTACAAACAATAATGATAACTATTTCGATAAAGATTTTGAAGAATATAAGAAATCAGTTCTCAGCCAAGTAACGGAGATTGATGGAAAAAAAGTATACATTCCGACTGGAACAAAAAAATGTACTGATAAGGCCGGTCGCACTTATTATAAACCGGGCTCAAATTCCAGCACTTTAGAAGCCACTGAAGATTACATTGTGGTTAACGGATATAAGCTTTCCTTAGATGGAAAAACTGTTTTAGCCGTTCCTTTCGAAGAAACAAACTGCATTCTTCCTGAAGGTATAACTGCGGTTAACATTTCTGCATTTTTTTTACATGCAAGTGTCAATTATGGTTATGATGAAGGATGTATCTCCTGGGTTACCCAGATTACATTACCAAAGTCTTTAAAAAAGATTAATTATGATGATGAAGAATTCTTTCAGTGGAATAACGAAATGTCTATCACAAACCTTACATTAAAGGGAACAAAATTATCTGCAAAGGATTTTTCCAAAATGTTACGCCATTTTGGTGCACTGAAAGCTACAGATATTCATACACCGAAAAAAGTAGGTAAATGTAAAAACGGAATGTTTATTTATAAGAAATATTTGGTTCGTTATACAGGAAAGGCGAAAAAATTAGTTGTTCCGAAGGGAACTGTTGGTATTTCCGCTTATGCATTCTCACCTTTTTATATGTCATGCTCTGTAGATAACGATTATGGCTTTGAAGAATATCTCAACGGAAATAAACATCTGAAGCAGGTTGTGTTACCAAAGAGCATGAAGACTATTGGAAAATATGCATTCTTTGATTGTAAGAAGCTCAGCAAAATTTCCATTGCCAAGGGTGGACGAATCAAATCCATTGGAAAAAAAGCTTTTACAGGAACAAAAATCAAGGCTGCTCAGCGTAAATCCTTAGTTTAATCTTTATTTTGCCCCTTTTTTATGATACTATGGAAAAGTATTTATAAGGAGGCGCTTTATGTCAAAAGAATTAGAAAATAAGAAATTAGATCAGAATAAATTATATATCATCATTGCATCTGCCGTGATTCTGCTTCTCGTTGTTGGATTCCTGATTTTTTCCAGATCCGGTGATAAAACAGCAACTACGGACGGAAGCAATCCAGCAGCAGTTCAGACGACTGCATTGCAGCTTGTAAATGAAAATGGTGATTTCTATGCTACGATTAAAGCTGATGTAAAACCTGTAAGAGATATTAAACTTGGAACTTCTCTTAAGAAGATTCAGAAAATGGAAAAGAAGAATAAAGATACTGATGAAGGTTCTATTACCGATGCGCAGGATGGTTCCGGATATTCTTACTTAACATATCATTTTGTCAATGGTTCCGGTGCTGCACCACAGTTCTTTGGTGGAACAGTAAATCCGGCAGATCCGACATCCGGTATTATGTATGTATTAAAGGATAAGAAGCTTGTGGAAGTTCGTGTTCTTTTTGGAGCATCTACTCCGGAAAACTACGATGCCATTGTTGGTGCAAACACTTCATCTTACGGAGAACCAAATTTAGTTCGTTCTTATAGTAACGGTACAAAAACTACATTCTGGCGTACAAAGGACGTAATGTTAAGCCTTTATTCCCAGTATGAAGCAAATGGTTCCTATTCCATTTCCATTTATTACAGTCAGGTAACTAATAAATAGTTTTCCAGATAAAATGACTAAGGGATTGTCTTTCGACAATCCCTTTTTATTTGCATTCTATTCTAAACCAATTACTTTAATGAAATCCACATCGCCGGTCTCATAAAGATATTTTCATCTGACATTTCATAGCCATACTTCATAACAACACCTTGAGATACAAGCTTTGAGCCTTGCTCCTTAGCAACACCTCGAGATACAAACTGTGCTGTGTGCTTTCCTTCGCCCTGATCCAGTAACCACCAGTCTCTTAAATAGTTTGATAACGGTTTCTGATACTGCTCTGCCTGCTCTGCGGTCAGGAAGAACAACTGATCTTCTGTGGTAATGCTGTCACCGGAAGCCAATGGTACTTCAACCTTTGTTAAAAGGATATGCTTCTGTGCTGCCTTATTAAAGGTTTCATCCATAAATTTTCCATTTAAGTATTTTCTCATGGACGAGTCTTCCCAAGAAGAAGCTTTCTTCTTATCATACGCAACTCCGTTAATCGGAACCAGCTTTACAAGAAAGATTTTGTCGCCTTCCTGTTCCATGACCATCCAACGATACTCTCCAAACAAAGCATCCTCGCCGATTTTACATTTCTTAATCAGTTCCAATTCAGCCTCTGTCAGTTTTTCTTCACTATCCTTATAGTCTTCCAATTTTCTGAAGGCCTTTTTCGCAGCCTCATAATCCTTGTCTTCTAACTGATCCATACCGAATTTATAACAACTATCTTTATAACGTTCTTCGCTGTCTTTGTAATCCTTTAAGTTATAAAACATCTTATAGGATTTTTCATAGAATCCAATCTTTCCAAACATATCAGCTCGGAAATATCTTCCCGGCTTCATCTTCATGAAAATTGCTGTGCATCCTAAAGCAATAATCAAAATTCCCATGATTACCAGTCTGATTTCTCTTTTTCGAATCTGCTTCTTTGGATTTTCTTCCACCTTCTGCTGCTTCTCAGCCTGCTTACGAGCTTTTTCCTGCTGCTTATATTTTTCCTTGTATTCGTTTGCCTTCTTACTGCATCGCTGTGCACGAGCCTGGGAATCCTGATAGTCTCCTAAGGAAGCAAATAAATCTGCTGCCTTCTGGCAGATTTCTCCACGTTCCTTATCTCGCTGCAAGCTTCTCACAGATTTTTCCAACCGGCTGGCACGGTCATATTTCTCTTCCGTCGTTTCTACCGGAACATTCTTTGTCGCCATTGTTACCTCCAATTTTAGTGATTGATATCCTCATATTCCACATCACTATCTTCATCATAATCATATTCCATACTTTCTCTGGCATAAACACGATTTTTTCTTCTTGCCTCTTCCACAAAATTAGAAAGTGTTTCTTTTGTTTCCGATGCATTCTTTATATTTTTAATGTCGAAATTCTTCATCGTCTTATCTGCCGAATCACAATGAATGGTTCCTGTTCTGATGATTCTCTGCCAAAGATTTCTTGTCAATGTTAAATCTGTGATTCGATAAAGGCGAACCTCATCTTCTCTAGAACTTAATACTCCTGTTTCAATGAAAAGTCTTTCCTTGTCTAACGCATATTTTGTGAAAGTCCAAGGGAGTCCTAAAAAATTTCTCTTTCGATCGCTCCAAACAATATTTTCTCTTTTCATGGTACCCTCCTTCTGTCAGTTTTCCGACGTCTATTATATCCATATTTTCTTATTTATACAACCTCTCGGTTATTTCACCACTGTTTTACTTAAATCATACTGATGGAACACATAATTTGGATCTGCAATTTTTAGGATATTGTAGTACAGATAATTATGTGCCGCCTCATTCGTCATCAGTTCTCTTTCATACAATTGCTGCGCTACCTGGAAGACTGTAAAATGATGTGTACTGCTATAAGTATATCCACCATTCTTTAATTTCGCATAAGCTCTTACATCAATCTGCGCATTATAGAAACGTGCATTGCGAAGGAAGTTCATTGTCATTGCATAGCTCGTTCCATTACTGTAAGTGCTCATATTTTTCTTCTGTTTCCCTTCTTCCGTGGACGGGAAAGAATAAACGGTACTGTTGTTACTTCCCACAACCATATCTTCATCAGATGCAGATAATCCGTAAACCAATCCGACTTCTTCAATTTCCTGATCATTGTCCTCAGCGGAATACACGACTCGGAATCCTCCCAATGTGGTGCTGATTTGCACTCCATTGATTTCCATGGCCACGTTAGTATGCACTTCTGTAGTTGGCTCCTCTGTAGAAGGTTCCTGAGTGGTCGGCTCTTCTGTAGTCGGTTCCGGCGTAGTAGACGCATCTCGAACATACTTCCAAGGATTTGCCGGGATGCTTTCATCCCCCGGTTCTTCATTTTGTGTCCACCAGGATGCTTCCCAAACTTTTCCATTGTGAACAACCAGAGCTCCCTGCAAATACACATCTGCACTATCCCACTGTGGAATCACCGTGCCACCGGCTTCTGTTTCCTCTTCACTTGGATCCGGAATCTGGTAAGCGTTCTCGCCCATAAAGGTCTTAAACGCATTCGTGTGTTCGTACATTCCGTAAATACCGTTATTGGTTCCATAATGCTGACAGTCACGATTCAGACACCAGAAGGATGTCATTCCGATATTGGAATCAATGGCTTTCTGATTTACCACTTCCGAATAATCTGTTGTCCAGATTGGGAAGCTGGCACTTTCTTCTCCGATGGATACCGTTACACCGACTTTTCCGTAAGCTGTGGCATCACTGATATTAGTTCCGATGCTGGCATATGCCGTCTTAATCTGCTGAGCCGTATTGTCAATGGCACGAACGGACGCCTGGGCATAGGTTTCCCCCGGATATACCACACCGCTTCCATAACACATTGCCATAATATTGACCATCTTTACATCTACACCATTTTCGATGTAAGCTTCCATGGTTCCACGTCCCAAGTCTGTGAGTCCCGTAGGCAATACCGGCAAGGTCAAAACAATTTCCACTCCCGTTGCAGCCTGAACACGCTTTAACGCCTTTGCATTGGCTATATTAATCTGTTTTCCCTGACCATTTCCTTCAATATCCAAATCCAGACGGGTTAATCCGTACCCCTGAACAATATCCATATAGGTATTAAACAAAACATCCTCATCCTGGGTAGCCTGAAACAAATTTCCCTCATTTAAACCACCGACAGAAATAATCACATCCCCACCTTTGGAACGGATATAGTTAATGGATTTCTTAATTCCATTTAGCTGAAATTTATCCGTGGAATTTTCTGAAATGGTGGAATAACCACCCCAGGACCAATCTACTTTTCCATTATTAACACTGCCACCGGTTGTAGCTGTGATAAATCCAAGATTGTAATAAAGGATTCCTGTGTCCCGATACATTTTTTCCAAGCTTAGGGAACCTGCCACTGCGAATTCCGAGTCATTCACATAAGATGCAATATCCACGAAGGGTGCAAACACATGGTCCGGAATCTGCTTTCCCTGACCTACGCCAAAGGCTCCTTTCTCTGCATAAACTGCTGCTTCCGTTTTTTTCGGTGTGAAAACAATACTTCCCACGACCAATGTTACCGACACAATACCGGCAATTACTTTTTTCCAATTTCTCCTGTTTCTCATTATTTTCTCTCCTCAAACTATTCTTTTTTCATCATACAGGAATAATGATAGACCGTCAATTATTCTCTATATCATAAAAAGACGTTGTCAGCAGACTGCCAACAACGCTTTCTATAATAATGGTTTCCTTACTTACTCATTCATTTCATTTAATAATTTATCAATAATCTGGAATGCCTTATTCGCAGATGAGCGAACATTCTTCTCAAAGTCACTTCCGTCTCCATCATATGTATCGGAAATACATTTAATGGATAAGCATTTTACATTATTTAAATAGCACACTCTGGCAATTGCCACAATTTCCATATCACAAATATTACATCCAATTGCAAAACGCGCTTCTTTATCCGCAGTCTCTTCTACAAACATATCACCGGAAGCATCCACCGCCTCTTTAATATTTGGCTCAATGGTTTTCAGCAGTGCAATCAAATCCTTGTCCAAGTAAACAAACATATCCTCCATGTCTCCATACTGATGCTTTGTAACGTCATCAATGGAAGAGGTATCGAAATCAAAGTTCACACACTTGCTGACATAAAAGAGTTCTGACACCTTTAAGCTAGGGTCAAGGGCACCGGTAACACCAAAGTTTAAAATGCTCTTCACGTTATATTTTGTAATAAGGTATTGGGTCGCCATAGCTGCATCGATTAATCCCCAACCAGACTTTACAGCATAAACTTCATTATTATTTACCACTGTCTTAAAACAGGTAAATGCTCCATCATTAAATTCTTCGATTTCATAATTACTTTTCAAAAAAGCTTCCAGTTCTCTTTCAATTGCAATAACTATTCCAATTTTCATGCGTCAATCTCCTTTACCATTTTTACAACTTATTTTCATTCTATCAAAAACTACCCTTGCTGTCTATGAAACACCCCTGGCTTCAATATTTCCCTTTAAGGATTACAACGTTTGCAAGGTTGATATCCTTCTTTCATAATATTTTCACGATAATCCTTTACCGGCTTCTTATTCTTTTCCTTCATATCCTTTACACTATCACAAAATGGACGGTGAAATTTCTTTGTGTTCATATTCAGAATGTAATCCTGTATTTCACTGTTTTCCGATTCCATGTCTGTTACTGTTTCCGTTGTGCTTTCATAGTCATCCTTTAAATGACTCTCTCCGCTTTTATAATTGATTTCTACTCCCGGCTGTGCATTAAAGACATACACATGAAAGCAGATTCCCTTGCCTTCATCTTCCACAGAATAACCTTCCATTTGAACACCACTGGCTAGGAGATTAGCATCCTGATAAACCGGTGTCACCCGGTACAGGACATGATTCCCTGAATCTTTCACATAATCGGCCACCATATTTTCAAAGGGTTCCATTCCTTCCACATTCATATAACGGGTTCCTGTCATCAGATTCTTTTCGTTGGCATTTTCCCCTGCCAACTGATACCCAACCAAATGACAACGGTTATACAGATATTTTCCGTCTACAATATCGTACTTGGCAAAATTCCATCCAACCGGTTTGATATGCCCAATCTCTCCACGCTTTTCCGTTGGCATTAGTTCCTGACAGATATTGGCAAAAGCCACGCCTGGTCTTCCCAAAGAATCCAAATCACTATAAGTTTCAAAAGCCTTCTTCTGCTGCCGCTCTGTTTCAGAAAAATTCGGTTCATTATTCTTTAGAACCACATAAGGTTCACCATGATACACAGGCATTTCCTCAAAAGCGGTA
>JAILRB010000062.1 GCA_024698585.1 Eubacterium sp. | reverse complement strand
TTGCCACTTAAACGACTTAGCATCTGGAGCTTCGCTCCATCTGCGCGCGAGCATTCGCTGAATGCTCACGCAAATAAAAAGAGAGAATACCGACCTTTCGTGCAAGCACGAGGTCGATATTCTCTCTTTTTATTTACTAAGCCGTTTAGCTCAAAAGCTTTCGCGTCTATTTGTTTTCTGCGTTTGCTTTGATTGCTGCTGTTAACTGAGGAACGATTTTGTTTAAATCTCCTACGATACCGTAATCAGCTACGTCAAAGATTGGCGCATCTTCATCTTTGTTAATTGCAATGATAAGGTCAGAATCTTCCATACCTGCAACGTGCTGGATTGCTCCAGAGATACCGATTGCGAAGTATACCTGAGGTCTAACTGTCTTACCAGTCTGTCCTACCTGAAGATCGTTTGGTAACCATCCATTATCTACAACAGCTCTTGAACAAGAAACTGTTCCACCGATTGCATCAGCAAGATCCTGAAGGATCTGGAAGTTTTCTTTGCTTCCTACACCTCTACCACCGGATACTAAGATCTTAGCGTCCATGATATCTTCAACATCAGATACAGCCTTAACAACATCCATGATTTCTACATATTTGTTGTTCTTTTCGAATCCAGGATTGAATTCTACAACTTCTGCTTTTCTAGATGTATCAGGTTCGTTCTTCTGCATAACACCTGCACGAACTGTAGCCATCTGTGGACGGTTGTCAGGACATGCGATGGTAGCGATTGTGTTTCCACCGAACGCTGGACGAGTCATGAGAAGCTGATTGTGCTTCTGTTCTTTTCCAGGGATTGCAACTAATGGGAAATCACCAATTTCCAATAATGTACAGTCTGCTGTTAAACCAGTCTTAACTCTTGCTGAAACTGTAGGTCCTAAATCTCTACCGATTGCTGTAGCACCTACTAACATGATTTCAGGCTTGAATTCATCGATTACTGATGATAAAGCGTGAGCGTATGGTTCAGTCATATATGTTTCTAATGCAGGATCATCTACAACGATAACTCTGTCAGCACCGTATGCTGCAAGTTCATCAACTAATCCTGAAACGTTGCTTCCTAAAAGGACTGCAGTTACAGTCTTTTCTTCTAAGTTAGCAGCAAGTCTTCCTGCTTCACCAAGCAATTCAAAAGCGATTCCGCTTAATTCGTTATCTACCTGCTGAGCGAAGACAAATACGCCTTTATAATCTTCTAAATTAATATTCTGCATTTTACGAATCTCCTCTCTATTAAATAACGTGCTTTGTTAATAACTTATCCATGATATAATCAACAGCTTCATCTGGGCTATCTGGAGTAACCTTTTCTCCGGCACCCTTCTTAACCTTATCAGATGCCTTAGCAATCTTAGTTGGAGATCCCATTAATCCAAGGTCACCATCTAAAACGTCTACTAAGTCAGCTCTTCCGTATGTAGTGATTTCAGCTTCAACAGCATCAAAAATTCCACCCGGAGTCATATATCTTGGCTCATTTAATTCAGACAATGCTGTAATAAGACATGGAGTCTGAGCCTTGATTACGTGATATCTGTCTTCATACTGTCTCTGTACGATTACATTGTCACCATCAATCTTAATATCTTCTGCATATGAGATTACAGGAACACCAAGGTGTTCAGCAATCTGTGGTCCAACCTGAGCTGTATCACCGTCGATAGCCTGACGTCCTGTGATAATGATATCATATTCAAGGTTTCTGATAGCACCTGCGATTGTAGTAGATGTAGCCCAAGTATCAGCACCACCTAAAACTCTATCAGTTACTAAAACACCTTTATCAGCGCCCATAGCGATAGCTTCTTTTAATACAGCTGCAGCCTTTGGAAGTCCCATTGTAAGAACTGTAACTTCAGCGCCATATTCATCTTTTAATCTAAGTGCTGCTTCTAAACCAGCCTTGTCATCTGGGTTCATGATAGCAAGCATTGCACCTCTGTTTAATGTACCATCTGGATTGAATTCTACTCCACCCTTTGTATCAGGTACCTGTTTTACACAAACTATAACTTTCATTCTATCTAGTACCTCCAAATTACTTTAATAAGTTTGCAGAGATTACCATTCTCTGAACTTCTGATGTTCCTTCATAGATTTCTGTAATCTTAGCGTCTCTCATCATACGTTCAACATCGTATTCTCTGATATAACCATAACCACCGTGTAACTGAACTGCCTTTGTTGTTACTTCCATAGCAACTTCTGCAGCATAAAGCTTAGCCTGAGCAGCTTCTACACTGTAAGCAGTCTTTCCGTCAGCCTGATACTGAGCTTTCTTCATAGCAGCCTTGTAAACTAAAAGTTTTGCAGCTTCTACCTTTGTAGCCATGTCAGCTAACTGGAACTGTGTATTCTGGAACTGAGCAATGGATCTACCGAACTGTTTTCTTTCCTTAACATATTCGATAGTTCTTTCTAATGCACCTTCTGCAAGACCAAGAGCCTGAGCAGCGATACCAATACGTCCACCATCAAGTGTGTGCATAGCGATACCGAAACCTTTACCCTTCTTACCAAGTAATGCATCAGCAGGAATTCTACAATCTTCGAAGATTAATTCGTATGTTGAAGAACCTCTGATACCCATCTTCTTTTCTTTTGTACCAAATGTAAATCCAGGTGTTCCCTTGTCCACGATGAATGCTGAAATTTCTTTCATCATACGTCCACGTTTTTCAATCTTACCTGTTACAGCGATAACGATATATACGTCAGCTTCCTTACCGTTTGTGATAAAGCACTTAGAACCGTTTAATACCCATTCGTTTGTAGCTTCGTCAAATACAGCCTTTGTCTGCTGTCCCTGTGCATCTGTACCAGCTCCTGGTTCTGTTAAACCGAAAGCTCCAAGTTTCTTACCTGATGCAAGATCTGGTAAATACTTAGCCTTCTGTTCCGGTGTACCATATGTCTGAATTGGGTCTACACAAAGAGATGTATGTGCAGAAACGATAACACCTGTAGTACCACAAACCTTAGATAATTCTTCTACACACATAGCGTATGTAAGAATGTCACATCCCTGTCCTCCAAATTCCTTTGGTACAGGAATTCCAAGGAAACCATATTTAGCCATTTTGTCAACTGTTTCTCTAGGGAATTTTTCTGTTTCGTCAACTTCCTGTGCAATGTCTTTTGCTTCATTTTCAGCAAATTCTCTGAAAAGGCTCTGGGCCATTTCATGCTTTTCGCTTAATGTAAAATCCATTTTTTAATCCTCCATATTTGTTATAGGTGAAGAGAATGTCTCTTCTTTTTATTTACTGAGCATCAACTGGTGTCTTTGTTCTGTCTGCATTATATACATAGAATCCCTTACCAGACTTAACACCAAGATTTCCACCACGAACCATCTTACGGAGTAATGGACAAGCACGATACTTGCTGTCACCTGTTTCATTGTAAAGAACGTCCATAATTGCGAGGCAGATATCTAAACCAATGAAGTCACCTAATTCCAAAGGTCCCATTGGATGATTTGCTCCAAGTTTCATAGCAGCATCAATTCCTGCGATATCAGAAACACCTTCCATCTTAATGAAAGCAGCTTCGTTAATCAATGGAATTAAGATACGGTTTACAACGAATCCTGCAGCTTCATTTACCTGTACAGGAGTCTTTCCGATTTCTTCAGAAATCTTCTTGATTGTTGCAACTGTTTCGTCAGGTGTGTTAACACCAGCGATAACTTCTACTAATTTCATTCTATCAGCAGGGTTGAAGAAATGCATTCCAACCATTGGACGTGTTAAACCATTTCCGATTTCTGTGATAGAAAGAGATGATGTATTAGAAGCAAAGATACATTCTGGCTTACAGATCTTATCTAATTCACCAAATGTTGTCTTCTTAACTTCCATATTTTCAAAAGCAGCTTCTACGATTAAATCACAATCAGCACAAAGATCTTCCTTAAGACCTGGTGTGATGCTGTTTAAGATTCCATCAACCTGCTCCTGTGTCATTTTTCCTTTTTCTACAAGTCTTGCATATCCTTTAGCAATTTTGTCTTTTCCACCTTCAGCCCATTCCTGCTTGATATCACAAAGTGCAACTTCGTATCCATCAACCTGTGCAAAAGCCTTAGCGATTCCCTGGCCCATTGTTCCGGCACCAATTACTCCTACTTTCATCTTTTTTCCTCCTAATAATTATTTATTTGCAAATGGAACAACCTTTAATTTCTTTTCTTTATCCTTTTCAAGGAAGTTACCCATTCCTGCTTTCTGATCTTCTGTTTCGAAACAGCTTCCGAATAATTTTTCTTCAATTACGATTGCTGCATCCATATCTACATCAAGACCATCGTTGATTGCTTTCTTACATGCTCTAACAGCAATTGGAGCCTGCTTAGCGATTCCAGCTGCCATCTTCTTTGCATTATCCATTAATTCTTCTAATGGATATACAGCGTTTACAAGACCGATTCTGAAAGCTTCATCAGCCTTAATGTTTCTTGCTGTGTAAATCATCTGCTTAGCCATTCCTGGTCCAACGATTCTTGCAAGTCTCTGTGTTCCACCAAATCCAGGTGTGATTCCAAGACCTACTTCCGGCTGACCGAAAATAGCATTTTCAGAACAGATTCTGATATCACAGCTCATTGAGATCTCACAGCCGCCGCCGAGAGCAAATCCATTTACTGCAGCGATAACAGGAATTGGGAAAGTTTCAATCTTTCTGAATACATCATTTCCTTTTTTACCGAAAGCTTCACCTTCAGCCTTAGTCAATGTTGACATTTCTCCAATATCCGCACCGGCTACAAAAGATTTTTCTCCTGCACCTGTGATGATTAATGCTCTAGTTTCATTTACGTCGATGCTATCTAATGTTGCATCTAATTCCTCTAACACCTGGCTGTTTAAAGCATTCAGTGCCTTTGGACGGTTAATTGTAAGGACTCCTACAAATCCTTCCTGTTCATAAGTAATGAATTCCATTTTAATTCTCCTTTATAAACGCCACGAAAGCTGGCAGAAAACAATCTACCAGCCGTGGATTTTTAACTTGTTCTTAGTCACGTTCAACGATTGTAGTACATCCCATACCACCACCGATACACAGTGTAGCAAGACCCTTCTTAGCGTCTCTCTTCTGCATTTCATGAAGTAATGTAACAAGGATACGACAACCTGATGCACCTACCGGATGACCAAGTGCGATTGCACCACCGTTTACGTTAACTTTGCTCATATCAAATTTTAAATCTCTTGCAACTGCTACAGACTGTGCCGCGAAAGCTTCGTTTGCTTCGATCAAGTCCATATCATCAATTGTAAGATTTGCTTTTGCTAATGCCTTTGTAGTAGAAGCTACAGGTCCAACACCCATGATTTCAGGGGCAACACCACCAAGTGCTCCTGTTACATATGTAGCCATAGGAGTTACTCCTAATTCCTTAGCCTTTTCTTCGCTCATTACTACAACTGCTGCAGCACCATCATTGATTCCTGATGCGTTACCAGCTGTAACAACTCCGCCTTCCTTACCGGAACAGCAACGAAGGTTTGCAAGGGATTCAGCTGTTGTACCAGCTCTTGGGCCTTCATCTGTATCTACGATAATAGTCTGCTTTCTGGATTTTACTTCAACTGGAACGATTTCGTCCTTGAATTTTCCTTCAGCCATAGCCTTTTCACATTTCTGCTGTGAGTTTGCTGAGAATTCATCTAATTCTTCTCTTGTAAGGTTCCACTGATCAGCAACGTTTTCTGCTGTAATCATCATGTGGTAGTTATTGAATGCATCTGTTAATGCATCATTAACCATTGTATCTACGATTGTAGCATTGTTCATTCTATATCCGAAACGAGCCTTTGTCATTGCATATGGTGCCATAGACATATTTTCCATACCACCGGCAACAACGATATCAGCATCTCCTGCCTGAATCATCTGTGCAGCCATGTTTACACAGTTAAGACCGGAACCACAAACAACGTTTACAGTAACAGCTGGAACTTCGATTGGAAGTCCTGCATTAAGAGCTGCCTGACGTGCAACGTTCTGTCCCTGTGCAGCCTGGATAACACAACCCATGTATACGTGATCAACCTGATCTGCTGGAACTCCTGCTCTGTTTAATGCTTCCTTAATTACAATAGAACCTAAATCTGCTGCAGGAACTGTGCTAAGTGCTCCACCCATCTTACCGATAGCTGTACGACATGCGCCTGCAATAACAACTTTCTTTGACATAACATCATCCTCCATTAAATTTTTACGCTTACCTTTCTATCATAACATTATTATTCCTCGCATTCAACGAATTTCTATCAAAAATTCTGCTTCACTTTCCCGAATTCTGTCATAAAATTCGTCAGTGATATCAAGGCTTACGCAAGATTGTTATAATTTTAACAAATTATATTTCCTTTGTCTAGTGTTATTGAAAAAACTTTTGCGGATTCCTTTGAACTTTTCTATCAAACAAAAAAGTCCACGGCATCGCCGTGGACTTTTTGATCATCATTATACTTCCTGATATCCATCTCCGCTATTGGAATAGTAATCATCCTGACCAAATGGATCTGCATCATCACGAATTCCTAAATGAGTTTCTTTCAATTTAACATATAACTCAACATTAGTAAGCTGCTTATATGGATATACATAGAAGAATCCTACGATTCCACAACAGCATACTGTCAGCATATTCCATAAGATAAATGAAAGATCTAAAATGAATGCATTCATTTTTTCTCCCATCATCATTTCCTTACTCATACGAAATGCTTCTTCACGAGTGATGTCCGGATTTTCTGCAACAATATAAGGAATCATTCTATATTCGTATGCTTTTACAATTCCCGGAATGATAAATAACATGAACCACAAGAAATTAAACAACATCTGGCAGAAGAGAATCTGTACTGTTTTTAAATAATTATACTTAAATCCATCTCCAACAATTCCAAATTGCGGATTTTCTTTTCTATTCTGAATGTACCATTTCAGACATCCGACTTTCAACGGGTTCAATACGAAAACGGCAAACGCCATCGCAATGGCAAAAATAATTGCAAAAAACACCAAAAATACTGCGGCAACTCCACCAAAAATCAGCCAAGTACTCTTATCCCCCCAGTCTGTAGAAGACACTTCTTCTTCATCGTCATCATAGGAATCGTAAGAATCATAAATTCCGCTATCCTCATCTGATTCCCAACTGCTCACCGAACTATGATTGCTTGAACCCGAGCCACCGGTAATAGGAATGTTTGCTCCAAAATTTGGTCCTCCGGAAGCAATCATAACAATAAATGTCACTGCCACTACCATCCAGTAGTTCTTATGAAGGTTCTGCTTTGCGCGTTCTTTTAATTCTGCTCTTGTCCACATAAATAAATCTCCTTATCTTTCAGTTTTTCATGTTTTCATGCTTCATCATATCAAAATATGTCGTAACTGTCTATAAAGCATACACTAGTTTTATTAAAATTTTTCGGAACGGATTCATCTCCTTCCAAATCTGCTGTTTCAGTCGATTCAACATTTTTTTCATTTCACGATATTCTTCTTTTGGAATGATTTCCTTGGAGAAGGCTGCCACCAGTCCTCTGTCATAAATCCAGGACCACTGCTGCTCCTCTAAAGCCGGAATGTTTTCTTTCATTCTCAAAAAAGCCTCCCTGTCACTGCAATGTTTCAGATCAATTCCCACTGCACCACAAATTTGGAACAATTCCTGAATCATATATCGCATTCCAATGTTATCCTTCTTCATTTTAAACTTCTTTTCCTTATTCCGTCTTCTGACAAAGTACTGAACATAAACTGCCCCTACAGCACCAAGTACTCCGAAAAATACAAACACCGGAACAACTGATTTTTTCGTTTCAGTTTTCCCGGAAACTACCGTCATCTTTTCATCTTTTTTTGTCACTGTCTCAGTAGACTGTACCGTAGTATTTTCCACTTTTTTCGCCGTCGTTGTTTCCTTCTCGGTTTTCGTGGTAGATGGTACTTGATTTTTCATTGGTTTGTTATTTACCTGTTTCTTCTCCACTTCCACATATCCCGGCGTATGTTCTTTTGGAATCCATCCCATGTTTCCATCATACACTTCACACCAGGCATGGGCCATTTGATTGTTAATCGTTCCTTCAACGCGCCCTCCCATTCCAGTCGTATGAAATGCATCCTTTGGCACTGCATATCCTTCCACGTATCTTGCCGGGATTCCCATGGCACGATAAAGCAATGTGGATAAGGTTGCAAAATGAACACAGAAGCCTCTTTTCGTTTTTACAAAATTCTCAACAAAATCCATGCCTTCAGGAGTTTTTCCCGGTTTCCTTGTATAGTGAAACTTTGACGCAATCAAATCATCGATTTCCGCATCAAGGCCTTTCCAATCCGGTGCATCTTCCCGTCGGCGTAATTGATTCACCAATTCATTAAACGCATCCAGATTTTCCGGATATTGTTCATAATAATCAATCACAAAGTCCCGATAACCATTCCAATATTTATCAGGTTCCAAAAGAACCTCGCTTCCCCTATATTCATTTCCATCCCCGCCTTCATAATATTTTACAACGGTTTCGTTAATTCGCTCCTCCGTAAAAAGTTCTGCAGCTTTTTTCGGATAATATGCATAGCTTATGTTTCCGCCTTCCATATCAGATTGCGGGAACAATTCCTGATTGAAGACTAAATCATCCTGATTCAAAAGCGCAAAATACGGTATCAATTGCACCCCGTCTAAATCCGTAAGTGGTTTCAGAATCATTGTATCTCCATACACATTGTATTCTTTTTCCTGATTCACAACCTTCCCGCGCAAGTTACTCTCGCATATATTCACGATTGCCATCATATTATAGCCACCGTGACTAAAAACAGACTCCTTATCCGTTTCATCCCACAACAATTCATCTAACTCTTCTTCCACTTCCTGATTTGCCAGGTTCCAACGCTCCCTGGAGTATTCTGATGCCACAAAGGACCTTAAATAAACGGTTTCTTCCGGCATCGCATGAAGCGTTATTTCAGCAACCTTTTTATCGGATGGTTGAAAGCTATCAAGTTTCGACAATTCTCCTTTTCCAATTCCCTGATTTGAAAAATCATTCCCATGAATTTCTTCCAGCATTTTTTCCAGTTTCACATCCGTAATATTCTTTAGAGCCACTCGAACTTTTGCATATTGTCTTCGTTCCTCAATTTTATAATCCTTCAGATTCCCCACAAGGACTTCTCCCAAAATAAACACCACGCCAAAAACAATACATACCATCACTTCTTTTTTTAGAATCACTCTGGTTCGATTTCCGAAACTGCTGACCATCAGCAAAATAATGGAAACCGGTAAGCCCACAAAGTAATGGTACTCAGGAAGATGGTTTGTAATCATTACTGCAAACAATGGACTCAACTGAATCAGCCCCAAAAGAAAAAAACCTTTTCTTGTTTCCTGAATTTTTGTATAAAACATGGAAAGCACAAATGTAACGGGAATAATCACCCAAGCCAATTCCAGGTCATCCATTTTTATAAAATCTAGATTCGAAATCAATCGTATAGTGTTAAACAATCCGGAATAGTTATCATAAATCAGAGCACATCCATCCACAAATGCTCCTCTCCCAATGAAAAACATCACAAGGAAAAAGGATAATAACGCAAGTGCCCGGAACAGATTCATGATTTTCGGTTTCACCTTTCCTGCAATCCAGGAATCAGACGACGCCACAATGTAGCCACAAAAAATCATTGGAATCATTCCGATTAAAATCGTCATTCCTTGTAACGGAATCCTGATGCTCCGGGAAAAAGAAATCCACAACAATTCCAATCCTATGGTGATTACTGCGATTCGAACAAAATCCATCCATATACTATTCTGTTTTTTTCTTTGTTGTTCTACGTTAAATCCTGACATGTTTTCTCTTTCTATACTAAAAATGCGACTTGCTTCCAGTCAATCACGCCCTTTTTTCTAGGGATATCGCATTGTTCCTGATTTACCAGAACCTCACCACTTAAGGAAATTTCAATAATCGTGCTGAAACTTTCCCCGCGAAAGGCGTCTTCATAAATCGCACGTAAATCATTTCCTTCATAAGCTTCAATGGTTCCTAATAGATTCATTAATTCATATACATTTCGTTCCTTACTTACCCGCTTCTTTCGAACCTTAACCTGTTCTTTTTCATACCACGCCACCGTATGAATGCATTCCTGCTCAAACAAGGATAAGGAAATGGAAGCAATCATTTCCAGAACCTGCATATACTGCTTTCTATTTTTCTTTTTCTGTTTTCCCTTTTCCGTGTTCACCCAGATAAGAACAGAACTTCCCAAGGTCTTCCCATAATCCTTCACGAATAAGTCATCCATTTTTGCAGATAACTTCCAATGAATATCTCTAACCGAATCCTGTTCCGTGTATTCGCGTACCTGGAAAATTTCCGATACATCATCTCCACTTTCTCTGTCGGAATGTTCTTCTGCATCGGCAATGAAATCTCTCGTTTTTTTCGATACTTCCAAAGCCAATAAGTGTGCCTTCGGAAGGACCGTCACTTTCATCTGTTGCTTCATCCGTTTATGAATACACATTAAATAGCACAAATCATAAATGCGTGCCTTAGATAATGTAATGACCATGGCTCCACAATTTTTTGCGTTGACCGGGATGCTGATCATCTGTTTTGATTTTTTGGGAATTACATAATCCCGATAAAATTTCTTCTTGTTTCCTGCCGCCTTGTTTTCCAATTTAAAATACAAACGGACTCTCTGGTCGATGATTCTTGATTTGTTTTCCACCTGTACCTGAATCGGAATCTCCTGCTCCCTTTCCACGGAAAATTGATTATCTCTCAACCGAATCTTCAGTTTTGTTTTTTCAATGAGGCAAAACAAAAACGCTCCAAGAAAATACACAGCTTCCAGAATCAAAAAATATCCGGAAATATCTTCATCAAACAGAAAATATAACACCCCTGTGATTACAAAAAGGACTAAAAAAATAAACGTTCGTTTTATCATAGCGCTACTTCTTTCTAATTACAGGAACATCCACATTTGCTACGGTCTGTTCCAATACCTGATCCAATGTCACATTGCCCACCTTCGCCTTTAAGGTTAAGCGAATACGATGTCTGGCAACCGGGAAAAAGATGTCCAGCACATCCTGAGGAATCACATAGTCTCTTCCCTTCAGCCACGCATTGGCTCGACTCATTGCCGCCAATGCCACAGTTCCTCGCGGACTGATTCCCGCCATAAGCATATCATTGTTTCGCGTAGCTTCTGCAAGTCGTGCAATATACTTTAATACCTCATCATTCATAAAGACCTGCTTCACTTCTTTCTGCATTTCAAGAATCTGATCTGCCCGGATTACCGCTTCCACGTCTTCCGTTGGATTCCCGCTCTGTCGGCGCTTAATGATTTCTGCTTCCTCTTCCACGGTAGGATAACCAATATTCATACAAACCATAAAACGGTCCAGTTGGGATTCCGGTAGCAGCTGCGTTCCTGCTGAACCTTCCGGATTCTGTGTGGCAATTACAATAAACGGATTTCCCGGAACTCTGGAGACTCCATCCACGGTAATCTTTCGTTCTTCCATGACTTCCAATAAAGCTGACTGTGTCTTCGGCGAAGTTCTGTTAATTTCATCTGCCAGAAACAAGTTACACATTAATAACCCCGGCTGATACTTGAACTGCCCTGTTTCTTTCTGATACATGGAAAACCCGGTCAAATCCGATGGCATGATATCCGGTGTGAACTGCACACGTTTTTCTTCAATTCCCATAGCCTTGGAAAATGCCACTGCCATGGTAGTCTTTCCGACTCCCGGAACATCCTCCATCAGGATATGCCCATTGGCTAGAATCGCTGTCATGATGAGTTCAATGACATCCTCTTTTCCAACTACAACTTTTTTCACTTCATTAATTACGGCATTTGCATTCTTTGATAATTCTGACATAAACTTCCCTTTCCTATAAAAAAAGAGACTGCCTGAATTTACAAGCAGCCCCCCCTAAAAATTCAATTTTTATTATTTCACCTCATAAATCCAACCCTCAGGAGCTTCGATTCTTCCCATCTGAATTCCTGTTAATGTATCATATAATTTCTTGATTGTTGGTCCCATTTCATCCATTCCACTTGGGAAACAAATTTCTTCCCCATGATTATCAATCTTTCCAACCGGTGAAATAACTGCAGCAGTTCCGCAAAGACCACATTCTGCAAAGTCTTTTACTTCATCGAAAAGAACTTCTCTGTGTTCTACTTCCATTCCAAGATAATGTTCTGCTACGTACATAATCGAACGTCTTGTGATAGAAGGTAAGATACTGTCAGACTTTGGAGTAACTAACTTTCCATCTTTTGTGATGAAGATGAAATTTGCTCCACCTGTTTCTTCCACCTTTGTTCTTGTTGCAGCATCCAAATACATATTTTCTGCATATCCTTCTTCATGTGCCTTTACAATTGGGTAAAGACTCATGGCATAATTTAATCCGGCTTTGATATGTCCTGTTCCATGAGGTGCTGCTCTGTCGAAATCACTAACCTTGATTACGATTGGCTTAGCGCCGCCCTTGAAGTAAGGACCAACCGGTGTAACAAATACTCTGAACTGATATTCATCAGCCGGCTTAACACCGATAACCGGTGAACTACCGAACATATATGGTCTGATATATAATGTGGCACCTGAGCCATATGGTGGCACGATGTCTAAATTTGCCTTAACTGTTTCAGCAACAGCTTCCACAAATTTATCTTCCGGATAAACCGGCATTTCTAATCGTTCACAGGAATCTTTCATTCTGGATGCGTTTAAGTCCGGACGGAAAATAACTACTTTTCCATCTTCTGTAGTGTATGCCTTCATCCCTTCGAAACAGGTCTGTGCGTACTGTAATACACCGGCACATTCACTAATTACAACTTTGTCATCAGAAGTCATGGTTCCTTCATCCCAAGCTCCATCCTTATAGTTTGAAACAAATCTCTGATCAGATGAAATATATCCGAATCCAAGGTTTGCCCAGTCGATATTTTTCTTGTCCATCTTATATATCCTCCGTGCTGTATAATTTAATATAGAGTGGGGAAACCCCTGTGGATTTCCCCGCATTGTATTAAATATACTACTATTTCATTTACGGGTCAATAATTGACCCTGCTGAAAATGCTATTTTTTGTAATTCGTCCATTCATACGTATAAAGCAGATCCGGGAAGGTATCCCTGATATCGGCTCCATATTTCTGTTCCCCAACAACAATCATATCCTTGTCATCTTCTTTTGACATTGGAATCTTACCGGTCGTATAAACAGTGTCATCCTTAACTTCATAAAACATAACATCCGGATATTCCTCTGTTTCCCGTAAAGTAATGTACCAAATGTTATCTTTTACATGGGTACACTTGGTTCTCACATCATTTAATCCCCAGAGAATACTATATGCATCTTTTCCCATTAAAACTGCCTGAAGATTTTTTGCATTCCACTCTTTTGGAACTTCAATATATACTGTCTTGGTTGACTTAACATGTACTTCTTGCGGATTTGGTTCCTTAGAACACCAGTCGTTTATGTAACCGAAGTCTCTGTTTAAGAGATGATACTTCCTCAACACATTCATAGTATTTTTATAAGAGTAATCCACTGCCCAATAAACGGAAATATCATGATTTCGTTCATCAACATAATCTATTTCAACACTATATAATGTTTTGTCCTCTGTTACCTCTATTTCTCCGGAAGCGCCATGATATTTAACCCCTTGAACCAATCCAACTTTATGATAATCCTTTCGAATGGCTTCAAGAATCTCTTTCTGAACCTTAGTACTTACCTCAATAGATTCTACATCCCATCCGCCATCTTCATAGATTCCAATTCCTATGTTACCCGTTAGATAACTGTCTGGTATCTTTACTGCCAAATCGCGATTTACATAAAAGTCATTGTTTAAGCACTCTCTTTTTTTAATTTTTTCAGGCCATTCCACTTCATAGTATCTGGTAACAATTCGTCCGCTTTTCAAGCGATATTTTATCATTATATGCTCGTCACAATAGTCAGACGGATCATCGCTTTCATATACGTCAGTATCATATACCGAATTGAATTCAACATCATATCCCGCTGGAAGATATACTCCATGATGTTTATATTTTGTTTTTGATTTCACAATCTGTTTATGTAAATCTATAGCCGCGTCAATGATTTCCTCATTCTTACTGTATTTTTCCAGAATGTTCTTATCACCGATATAGAACCCGGAAGTTCCTTCGTATACACATACCTCTTCAATTTCATCTTTTTCAGGAACGTATTCGTCATAACCAAATCCTCCAGATGTAATACAAAACAAGAAAATCGTTGCTGCCGCATAAACACTGGCACAAAGTTTTAAACTCTTGGCATAATTCGTAAATCCTTTATTAAAAATGAGGTGCAATAAAACATTGGTGACCATCACCCCGATAAACAATCCAACCATGAACCACGCATAAGAGATTACCGGTGTTTTAGAATCTATTCCAAGAAGTGATAAGAGCCAGCCGATTCCAAATCCTGCCGCAAAACACATAATAAATTTAATGATGTTCGACAGTACTGAGAATGTGGAGGAGTTTTGAGCCGTTTCCGCCTTTCTCTTTTTACATAAGAAATAGCAACCGACCAATGTCACCACATTAATTACTACCCACCAAATACAATGTAACAGTTTACAGTTTCCGTAGGCTCCGGTAAACGGTGCCGCCAACGGAGTAAAAAAGGTAAAGGTACTGGCAGATAACTGCATTCTTTCCATTCCCGGCAATACTATCGTCGGATAATATGCACAAATCAATACGCAAATCGGGTAAGAAATATTTAATGCCAGATAAGAAATTACCATATCCACCACGGTTCCACTGCAAAGAGAAATAAATGCCACAAAGGACACATTTCCCCAAATGGCAAGCATTAACAGGAATACGATTTTTATGAATTCAGTAAATCCCTCGCTGGAAAGAGTTAATGCTGACCCTATAATTCCAAACACCAGAACCGGTGTTTCAACCATTGTAACCACTGCCAGATATCTGCTAAAAAACATGGTTCTACGACTTACCGGAAGACCGCCAAAGAAATCCACGCATCGCTTATTATGCATATAAGAGAATGTCACAAAGGAAATAATTGTGGACATCACTACTGCCACCAGAATAAACAATGCCATTGCAATTACGGACTCATCAGTTTGCTGAAACAGCTTAATATAATCTTTCATCGTAGTCCTTTGTCGTGAAGTGATTGCAAGCATTCCAAACACTTCGAGTACCGGCAGGGAAAGGAATAACAATACCCAATATGCAATCGATACACCCATATATTTCTTCACAGTCCAGCAAAAGATGGACTGTGCTTTTCTCCGATTACTGTTTTCCATAACCTACATCCTCCATTTCCTTAATAAATACTTCCTCCAGGGTCGATGGTAACACCTGTAAGAAAGAAGGTTCATATCTGTTTATCTGCTCTAATGCTTCTTCTAAATCACCACGAATGATTACATTGAAGTAATTGCCCACGCGGCTATTGATTTCCACATTCAATCCTTCAAAGATATCTGCATCAGGCATTTCATTAAATGCCAGTTGAACCTTATTAATCTGATTCTTTAATTCATCCGTATCCTCATTGGTTACCATTTCACCCTGATGCAATAAAACAATCTTATCGCAGATATCGTCAATTTCTCTTAAGTTATGAGACGCAATGATGCAGGTCATTCCACGATCTGTCACATCCTCTATAATCAGTTTCTTTAAATTCTTTCGAATGACCGGATCCAGTCCGTCAAAGATTTCATCTAAGAATAAGTACTTTGGTCTTGCTGCAAAGGCAAGAATCAAAGATGCCTGTCGCTGCATTCCCTTACTCATATTCACAATCTTGGAATTCGTCTTGATTGGGAAAATTTTACACAATTCCTTATATCGCTCATCATCCCAATTGGAATAAACGTTCCGAATCAAAGATGCAAGATTTTCCACAGTGCTGTCATTAAAGAACCATGGATAATCCGGAATGTAATAACATTTTTCCTTAACCTTTTCATTATCAAATGCTTCTTCATCGTCAATATAAACACATCCTTCATCCGGTTCATAAACTCCAGACAGCGTTCTTAACAAAGTGCTCTTTCCACTTCCGTTACTACCTGCCAGTCCGAAAATCGAGCCTTCTGAAATATCACAATTTAATTCATGTAACGCCACAGTTTCCCCAAACCGTTTCGTCAGACTGTCAATCTTTATCATTTTTCTGCCTCCTCATAAATCTGCTGCACCATTACCATCACTTCATCTTTCACGAATCCATGCTTGTATGCATTTTTCACCGCTTTTTCCAGGTCCTGTTTCACCTGGATTTTCGCTGCTTCTTTTTGTCCCAGCTGTTCCGAGATAAAACTCCCCCGTCCCACGGTGGAATAAATATATCCATCGGATTCCAGCATCTTATATGCCTTGGAAACCGTATTGGGATTAATTCCCAGTTCCGCAGCCAGCGTCCTTACCGGCGGAAGCTTTGTATGACTTTTTAACACACCCATGGACACCAGTCGGACAACATCATCATAAAGCTGTTGATATACCGGTGTTCTGGATTGAAAATTTACCGTAAGCATATGTTTCCCCTTTTCCTTTCTTACCACATTTCAAGAAATTCTTCTTCTGTAATAATTGGAATGCCTAATTCTTTCGCTTTCTTGTTTTTTGAGGAACCAGATGTCGCATCATTGTTAATCAGATAGTTGGTCTTTGATGTGACAGATCCGGTTACTTTTCCTCCCCGCTGTTCAATATAGTCTTTCACTGCATTTCTGTTTGGAAAATGATTCACACTTCCCGTTACTACAAAAACAAGTCCTTCCATACTCTGTTCTTCATTGGTTTCCACTGCTTCGACTTCCACTTCCTCCAGCAGATTTCGAAGCGCTGTTGTATGTTTTTCTTCTCGGAAGTACTCACAGAATTTCTCTGCCATGACTTCCCCGATTCCATCAATTTCCGTCAATTTTTCCGGTGTTGCCTTGATGATTGCTTCCACATCATATTGAAATGCCTTACAAATCAGTTTCGCATTTGCCACACCGATATTCGGAATTCCCAGACTGTAAATCAGGGAATGCAATGGAACCTTTCTGGATTTTTCCAATGCCTTCTGAAGCTTCTCATAAGATTTCTCTCCGAAGCCCTGCATTGCAATGATATCTTCATAATGGCGGTCCAGATGATATAAATCCGCAAACTCCTGAATGTATCCTTTTTCAATGAATTTCTCCAGCGTTTCTTCCGACAATCCTTCAATGTTCATTCCGTCTCTGGATACAAACAACGCATAGGATTTTACATGCTTTGCCGGACATTCTTCATTCGGACAATATAAGGTCTTTACGCCATTGTCATTTTTTATAATTGTTTTGCCTCCGCATGCTGGACAGGTTTCCGGCGGTATACTCATTCCTCTTCCAGTCAGGTTCTCTGAAATCTGCGGAATGATCATATTCGCTTTATAAACTTTAATCCGGTCTCCCTCGCCCAGCTTCAGTTCCTCCACTATGCTGACATTGTGAACACTGGCACGACTGACCGTGGTTCCTTCTAATTCCACCGGTTCAAAAATTGCCACCGGGTTAATTAGTCCGGTTCGGCTAGGACTCCATTCAATCATTGTCAATGTCGTCTCTGCCTGCTCGTCCTCCCATTTAAAGGCAATTCCGTTTCTCGGAAATTTTGCAGTCCGTCCCAAAGACAGACCGTAAGCAATGTCATCAAACATCAACACCAGGCCGTCTGACGGTTCATCATAGGTTTTCACCTTTTCCCCATAATAGGCCACCGCTTCCTCCATGGTATTCGCATCCACCATGCGATACTCCACGGTTTCAAATCCCTGCTGCTGAAGCCACTTCATTTGCTGTTCAATGGAATTATCAAATGTCACATCTTCTGCCGAAATCAGTGCGAACGCAATGAAATTTACATTTCTCTTAGCAGTAATTTCACTGTTTAACTGACGCACCGAACCGGAACAAAGATTTCTCGGATTTTTATATTTTGCATCCACATCTTCGATTTCACTGTTAATGATTTCAAAATCAGAATATTTAATAATTGCTTCCCCACGAAGCACCAACTCTCCCTGATAGGGAATGGAAATTGGTACATTCTGGAATACCCGGGCATTGGCAGTAATCACTTCCCCGACCTGACCGTTTCCTCGGGTGACGGCCTTTTGCAAGGTTCCGTTCCGATAGGTCAAAACAACGGTCAACCCGTCTAATTTCCAAGAAAGCAATCCCTTTTTATCACCCAGAAAGCTTTTCAGTGCCTCCACATCCTTGGTTTTGTCCAGAGAAAGCATCGGCTGGTCATGTTGTTCTTTTGGCAGTTCACTGACCACCTCGTATCCAACATTAACCGTAGGACTGTTTGAAAGAACCATTCCGGTTTCTCTTTCCAGTTCCACCAATTCATCGTAGCGTTTATCATATTCAAAATTACTCATGATTTCTTCCGCATCCTGGTAATAGGCTTTGGAAGCGCGGTTCAGCAATTCCACTAATTCTTTGATACGTTCTGACTTTTCCATCTTATCCTCACTTTACTAATGCTTCATATTCCTGATCGGTAACATCCCGATAACTGCCTTTTGGCAGGTTCCCCAATTCAATATTCATGATACGAATTCTCTTTAACTTCTGAACCCGATATCCCAGAGTTTCACACATTCTTCGAATCTGTCGGTTCAACCCCTGGGTCAGCACAATGTGAAATGTATGCTTTGATACCTGAGCCACTTTACACGGGCGGGTCATTTGGTCAAGTATCTCTACACCCTGAGACATTTTCTTTACAAACTCCGGAGTAATTGGCTTATCCACCGTAACAACGTATTCCTTTTCGTGATAATTGGATGCCTTCAAAATTTTATTTACCAGACTTCCGTCATTGGTAAGCAGAATCAATCCCTGAGAATTCTTGTCCAGTCTTCCAATCGGATAAATTCGTTTCGGGTATCCAATGAAATCAATGATATTGTCCGGATTTGATGCATCGGTGGTACATTCAATTCCCACCGGTTTATTCAGTGCAATGAGAATTCTTTCTTCTTCCCGTTCCACTGCTTTTCCGTTTACTATGATTTCGTCGGTAATCCGGACTTTCTGTCCCATGACCGCCGGCTCTCCATTGACGATAATTTTCCCCTGTTCCACCAAACGATCCGCTTCTCTTCGAGAGCAGACACCGGCATCACTGAGATACTTATTGATTCGGATTTCTTCCGCAATATTCAGTTCCTGTTTTTTCTTATTTTCTTTCATATCCTCTTACAAAAGTTGGTGCCGGAAAACCGACACCAACCATATTACTTCGTATTACTTTTTTCGTTCTTTAGCTTTTCCAAATCAGTAAAGAATTTTAATAAATTTTCATCCTTTTGCATCGCTGCTTCATGCTCTGCCTTCACCTCATCAAACAACGCCTGTACATCTTTGTCATTCGATACTTTTTCAATATATTCTTTCACGTCATCCGGGATTTTATTCTTAATGTATACATTATTTGATTCTCCCTGACGCATGACATAAAGCGTATTAATATTTGGATCCGGTGTGGAAATGTTCTTATAAGTAACCTTATAATAAGCATAAACAATATAGGTTCCTTCATAAGGTCCTTCCTTCGTATAACATTCTACATCGGAATAGCTTGCAACGTAATCACGACGCTTAATACTGTTCAAATCATCTAAGTCCATGACACATTCACGGAAAGTTTCCATTCTCTTGTCATCATCGACAATCAGGTACGCCTTCAAATAGTTCTGAACCAATTCAGTAATTTCAGGATACTTATCATCCTGTAATTTCGAAGCCGTCTGTTTCGTGGTAGTCTCACTATTGTTTCCAATGATATTACCTCCACTAAACATCTTTATAACGATTACGATTACAGCAACCAATAACAAAAACAATGACGAAAAAGCGATTAATCGATCCAGACGGAATCTCTTCTTAGGCTTTCTGTTTTTATTGACAGTTCTACGCGGTCGATGGATTTCTTCAACTTCTCTCAGCATTGCATCAATCTCAGCACTTGTTAACTTCTTTTCCTCAGTATCCACTTTGAAAATCTCCTTAAACACATTTTAAGGACATCATAACAAAAAACCTCTGAAAATTCAACTTTTCTCTTTTTCGCAATATGGTAAAATGATTCCTTGATTCTCTATTTAATTGTTGATTTTTATTAACCTGTAAGGTAAAATACAAGAATGCACCCGTAGTATAATGGATAGAACGCCGCCCTCCGGAGGCGGTAATGCAGGTTCGATTCCTGTCGGGTGCACTCTATGCTAAGTGTGCTGATGGTAGCACACTTTTTTTTAACTCTTACGCCCCCCTTCTTTAATATACGATTTCTTCCTTCTCCCGATCATAAATATAAATATGATCTGATAAAATATCGATTGGTTCCAGGTCTTCCTTATTTACCTGACGGACCATTTTATTTAACCATTCCAAATCCCATTCCGTCCCCACAATTAAAATCACTTCATGAACGGAACTGGGAATGATGCAAAGGTTCGAATTATGCTCTCTTGCAAAATCCCTGAGAACGCCCGGATACGTAATGCAGGCGGCACCGTTTAACCGAATTTGATTCGACATCACATACATTTTCATATCTTTTTCCGCCTTCAGGTCTCTGACTTCTTCCTGAATAACCCTTTTCACATCAGAAACATTATAATTCCCGTAAAAGCTTTCTTCCTCAACCACTCCCGGATTGTCGCGATGAATTGTGCTTCTTAAATCCCTCATGATCATTTCCGATACCACTTCCTCAATATCCCGAATCCAAACAGGATATTTTTCCCAGGTATTCTTCAGGGCAAACTCCCTGATTTCTTCCGGTGTTTTCTCCCAGGTTTCCAGATTAAAGTTATGAATGAGTACCGATGTAATTCCTTCCTCATCACAATCCAGGCACAGATAAAACACAATTGCTAAATCCAGAAAGCAAAAATGAGGCACATCATCTAACATGGTACGGTTCATCTCATAATTGATTAACCGATAGTAGATTTTATCCTTTACGGTTTCAAAATCGCCAAGCTGTTCAATATTAATTCGTTTCCGAAACGTCTCCATACTTTCCAGATAGATGCCGAAAATTTCTTTACAGATACTGTCCATACTCCTTCCATTTCGGTACTCTTGATAATATTGTCCCAAATAAATGGAAGGAGTCGCCTTTTCCTCTTTTCTGATAATGCTGACAGCCTTCATTCGAACGCCATTGTTTTTCATGACATTTCGAATGACCACTGTCCCATCATCTAGATGCTCCTTTACAAACACAGACAGTTTTTCTTTCAGATCCTCTGTAAAATATTCATACTTCATTCGTTTTCCATATACCACTTCCGATACAAGAAACTTCACTTATAGATATAGTTTTCACATTCAATTATAATGTGACTTTCTTCGTCGTGCAAGCACTATTTGTTTCGGATTGCATCAATCGGTTTCTTTCTTGCGATGCGGTATACCGGAATGAAACTTGCAATCAACGCCACGCATACACTAATTAATAATAATAGCAATATCTGTCTCCATCCGAAATTCAGTACCGTGATTAGTGCACCCAGACTAATTCGCATCCAATAATTGATTGTATAAACCGCCACATAGGTTCCTATACATGCCAGCAGGAAGTTTACCAATGCGATAATCATACTTTCTGCGGAGAAGATTTTAAATACATCACTACTTCTTGCACCAATGGCTCTTAAGATTCCAATTTCCTGCTTCTTATAGGAAACACTGGTTGCAATAAAGTTCGCCAACATCAATGCTGCAAACAATGCAAAACCCAGTCCCACATAAATGAATCCTTTAGCAAAGAATTTCAGAACAATGTCAATACTGCTTAACTCATTGGTTACCGTATTTCTCATTTCATAAATTATTTTTTCATTTCCTTTTTTATCCTGAACCTTTAAGCCATATTCCACCAGGTCTTTCACCGCACTCTTCTTAGGCGGCATCGGAGCAACCACATATTCATAATCTCCCCTTAATAAATCCCACTCTTCCTGATAGTCCTGATCCGGTAAAATAATTGTGCTACAGTACTCTGGAAATTGATCCGCATCTACCACACCCACAACTTTTTTCTTTCCAAATTTAATTTTTTCTTCCCCCATACTGTCATTAAAGGTGAATCGAATTTTATCACTGTTTTTTATTTCCTTAAAGATGCTTCCCACAGTGACTTCCTCGTCCATCATCAGGCAGTCCGATGAGAGAAGCACCTCATCTTTTGCTAAAGCAGTTCTTTCCCCATCAACCCAGGTAACTTTGGATGGATCTACACTTTCAAATTTTGAAATATACATAGCTTCCAGGAATCCGTTTTTTGTTTCACCCTGAATGGATGAACCGGTTACCGGAACCTTCTGGAACTGTTCCTGCATCAGTTCTTCCATTTTTTCGTCGGTAACAACAACAGCTCCGGATAAACTATATCCTTTCATTTCAGATAATTCTGCTGACAGGGCATACGCCCCCAGACGTTCTGCCATGGATGCATTGGATAAATCTTTTCCCACAACTGCATAACGCTCCAGGTCAAGATGGGTATCATAAATTCCGGAAATCTTAAACGTTTCCTTTCCTACCTGAATTGTCTTTCCAATCATGTCACCGTAGGATTCTATTTTTTCCGCTTTTGCTCCCTGTTTTTCACAGTACCCCGCTTTTTTAAAGGTATCAAAAACATACACGGAAATCGCCGCCTCATCTTTTGCTGAAGGAATATTTCCCTTCACAAAATTATATCCGTACGCATTAAAGTCTTCTTCCGTTAAGCTGACAAACCCGGAGTAATAAGTACAATAAGTGCTTTCCTCTCCGTTTTCTGAAAGTTCTTCAGATTCTCCGTAATTCGACATCATCCAATCAATATCCGGAACCAGAACCCCCTTAAAATTTTGGCCGGTTTCTTCGGAAGCTTTTTTTACTTCGTCTTTAGTAAAAGCTCCGTAGTCCAAACTCTTAGAGTCATCTTCGTCATATTCCCCTTGCTTAGTATAAGATACATAATCTACCTTGGAATCAATCAGGGATTCTGTACAGGTCTTCACATTATCATAACTTCCAAAAGTATCTGCCAGCGCAAATAGGGAAAATGCCACCAAGGACAATAAAATCGTAATACCTAATCGAATCTTTTTATGTTTCAGGCTGCTTGCACCAATTTTCACTGCGTTTCCCAAAGGAAGATGGGATTTAATCAGCTGAAAGACTCTGTCGTGGTGAACAATCTTCGTCTGGTCTGTTTCCTCAAAGCCTCCCCGCTTTCTGCCCTTCACTACAGCTTTGACCTTCTCTGTTTTTCCACTTAAGTATTCATTAATGAGAATCCGGTCTTCTTCTGTTAAATGATATCCCCGGGCGAAAACAATTCCGTCACTGTTCAGCTCCATTCCTCCGAAATCTTTCTCTTCTACGGAGCCTTCGCTTCGTTCCACATCACTGATTACTTCCCCATCAGCCAGTTCAATAATCCTATCGGCATAGTTTTCCGCAAATTCCCGGTCGTGAGAAACCACAATGACCAGTTTATCCTTGGAAAGTTTCTTTAAGGTATCAAGTACCTGCTTTCCTGTATTGGAATCCAATGCTCCGGTGGGTTCATCCGCCATAATGATTTGTGGATTTTTTACCAAAGCTCTGGCAATGGCAACTCTCTGCTTCTGTCCTCCGGATAATTCATTTGGTTTTCTATTTCCCAATCCCTCTAGGTCCACCGTTGTAAGAATCTGATTAATTTCAGAATCTTTTGCTTTTCTCCCCTGTAATTCTATTGCCAGCGCTATATTTGCGCCTACGGAAAATTCTTCTAAAATATTGTATTCCTGAAAAATAAACCCTACATAAGTATTTCGGTAAGAATCAAACTGATTCTGTTTAAAACTTTTCGAAGAAACACCTTTAATCAAAATTTCTCCATCGTCATACTGATCCAGTCCACCCAATAAATTTAGGAGTGTGGACTTACCGCTTCCTGATTTTCCCAAAAGAAAAACCATTCCCGTTTCCGGAAATTTCAGGTTGATTCCTTTTAATGCTTCAACCGCCACTCCTTTCTTGGGCTTATAGGATTTTTTTAAGTCTTTAACCTCTAACATTTTTATACCCTCGCACATTATATTTATTGTACTACTTCAATTAGTACAATCATATAATACAATTAATACAATTCTTTGTCAAGGCTTTTTAGAAAAAAAGTACCTGCTGCAAATCAATCGTTCCCGATTCACAACAAGTACTTTTCAATGTTTTATTTCTTCTGTACTAAAACCACTGGTTTATTTATTATTTTGACGACGAATATTATCTCTCTTACGTAAAGTAGGATCCAGAATCTTCTTACGGATTCTCAAGTTTTCCGGTGTAATTTCCAATAATTCATCCGTATCAATGAATTCTAATGCCTGCTCTAAGCTTAACACCTTCTTCGGTACCAGACGAAGCGCTTCATCCGAGCTAGATGTTCTGGTATTAGATAAATGTTTCGTTTTACAAACATTAATTTCAATATCTTCTGCTCTTCCGGTCTGTCCTACAACCATTCCGGAATATACTTTTTCACCTGGTCCGATAAATAAAGTTCCACGTTCCTGTGCATTGTATAAACCATAAGTAATAGCTTCTCCTGCTTCGAAAGCAATTAAAGAGCCCTGCTTACGATACTGAATTTCACCCTTAAATGGACCATAGTCATCAAAGACGGTATTCATGATTCCGTTACCCTTGGTATCTGTCATAAACTGACCTCTGTAACCAATGAGTCCTCGGGATGGAATTGAAAATTCCAGACGAGTATAACCGCCCTGTGTCGGAGCCATTCCCTGAAGTTCTCCCTTTCGGTTACTTAACTTTTCAATGATTGCTCCGGAAAATTCATCCGGTACATCAATGTAGCAGATTTCCATTGGTTCCAGTTTCTTGCCACGTTCATCGGTATGATAAATTACTTCTGCCTTACTAACAGCAAATTCATAACCTTCACGACGCATATTTTCAATCAGTACAGATAAGTGAAGTTCACCTCGTCCTGAAACCTTGAAAGCATCCATTTCTTCAGTTTCTTCCACACGTAAACTAACATCTGTATTTAACTCTCTAAACAGTCTGTCTCGTAAATGACGTGATGTGACAAACTTTCCTTCCTGTCCGGCCAACGGGCTGTCATTTACCATGAAGTTCATGGAAATTGTTGGTTCAGAAATCTTCTGGAATGGAATCGGCTTCGGATCATCCAGGGAACATAAGGTGTCCCCGATATGCACATCTGCAATTCCGGAAACCGCAACAATGGCACCAACGGTTGCTTCATTTACTTCTACTTTATTTAATCCATCAAATTCATATAACTTACTGATTTTAACCTTTTTCTTCTTGTCCGGTTCGTGATAGTTCATCAACATGACATCCTGATTTACCTTCAGTGTACCATTGTCAATCTTACCTACACCGATACGTCCCACATATTCATTGTAATCAATCGTACTGATGAGTACCTGCGGTTCCGCATCCGGGTCCCCTTCCGGTGCCGGAATGTAATCAATGATTGTCTCGAACAAATCCTTCATATCTGTGGTTTCTTTATCCATATCTAACGTCGCAAAACCATTCTTTGCGGACGCAAAAACAAATGGACATTCCAACTGTTCTTCATTGGCATCCAATTCAATAAACAATTCCAATACTTCATCAATGACTTCTTCTGCTCTGGCTTCCGGTCTGTCAATTTTATTGATACAAACAATTACCGGAAGTTCCAGTTCCAGTGCCTTCTTTAACACGAAACGGGTCTGTGGCATTGCTCCTTCAAACGCATCCACCACCAGTACAACACCGTTTACCATTTTAAGAACTCGCTCTACTTCTCCACCAAAATCCGCATGTCCCGGGGTGTCAATGATGTTAATCTTTGTGTTCTTATAGGTTACCGCTGTATTCTTTGAAAGAATGGTGATACCACGTTCTCTTTCCAAATCATTGGAGTCCATGACACGTTCTGCCACTTCCTGATTTTCACGGAATACACCACTCTGCTTTAACAACTCATCCACCAATGTAGTCTTACCATGGTCTACATGGGCAATAATCGCAATATTTCTAATATCCTCTCGCTTCATTTCTCCTCCTTGGTCTCTTTTCGAAACCGCTTTACATTCTATCTTTCAACCTGATGTTTTTTCAATTAGCCTTGCCTATTTTATCACATTACAAAAAACTTGCAACCTCTCTGTAAAAAGGAGCCTCTTCCACATCAGAAAAAACTGCCTTTCCACTGGTGGCATCCGTCACCTGGGATACCAAAGTATCATAGCTTTCTTTTTCCATTGAAATCTTCATGGAAACCGCCGCTCCATAGTCCTCTGATTCCGGCTGGACATTTAATTGTCCTAAAATATATTTGATTTTCCCAATGCTGTTGTAGTCTGTTTCCAAACGAAACGTTATCCCTTCACAAACCTGCTTGACTGTAGCGTTTCTCAACCCTTCCTTGGCGGAGCCGCCGTAAGCACGAACCAATCCCCCGGTTCCCAGCAATGTTCCACCAAAATATCTGGTCACCACAATCAATGTATTATGTACATTGTTTCCGCTTAACACTTCCAGAATCGGTTTTCCTGCAGTTCCCTGAGGTTCTCCGTCGTCACTGAAACGCTGGATTTCATTGTTTTCCCCCAACACGAATGCATGACAGTTATGCCTTGCATCCCAGTACTTCTTTTTAATTTTTTCTATATATAGAAGTGCTTCTTCTTCCGATTCGATTGGAAATACCTGAGCAATAAATCTGGATTTTTTCTCCACGATTTCCCCCTGCCCATAAGCACTCACCACGTAATAATCTTTCATATTGCGTATCGTTCCTTTCCTGTTCCGGAATTACTCCGGTGACACTCCTAAAAAAATATAACATACTTCCTGCATTTTTCCAAATATCCGACAGCAATTGTCGATAACTTTTACTTTATTAAATAGGAAGGTTTTGGTATAATCGTATTTGGAAAAGAATGTTTTTAGAAACATTCTTTATATATGTGTGCCGTTTTTCGGCGGAATGGAGAATACTATGAATTTTGGATATAAAGAAACAATGGATAAACAGAAAGAATTAGTTTCTGTACAAAGAAAACTTTTTTCGAAATCATTGGTTTCCTTATTGAAAGGACTCTTATATGTTTTTTGCATTTTACTGGTGATTGGCGCATCTTTCGGAATTGGTGTTTTAAACGGAATTATCGAAAGTGCTCCATCCTTGGACAAGGTATCTATTTTGCCTTCCTCCTACTCCACTACCGTATATAATGCAAAGCACAAACAGATTGCAAAATTAATCACTTCCGGTTCCAACCGTATCCGTGTGGAATTAAAGGACGTACCGGAATGCTTACGTTGGGCATTTATTGATACTGAAGATGCCCGTTATTATGAACACAATGGTATTGATATTCAGGGTATCGGGCGTGCAGCCTTTATCGCATTGTCTACCCGTAATGTTTCAGAAGGTGCCAGTACCATTACCCAGCAGGTTTTAAAAAACAATGTTTTTACCAACTGGACTTCTGAAGATTCCTTTTCTTCTTCTTTAAAGAGAAAGATTCAGGAACAGTATCTGGCAATTCAGTTGGAAAAGAACACATCCAAGGATACCATTTTGGAAACTTATTTAAATACCATTAACCTGGGTGCAAACACCTTAGGGGTACAGGCCGCATCCCACCGCTATTTTAACAAGGATGTCAGTGAAATCACTCCTTCAGAAGCCGGTGTCATCGCAGCCATTACCCAGAACCCTTCCAAATTCAATCCGATTATTAATCCAGAAGCGAACGCAAAACGTCGAAAAAAAATATTGAAAAATATGTTTAACTCCGGGCATATTACCAAGAAAGAATATGACGAGGCTATGGCCGATGATGTTTACGACCGTATACAGTCTGTAAATACTCAATTAGAAAAGAGAGATGATAAGGTTTATTCTTACTTTGTGGATGAGGTAACCAAACAGGTTATGGAAGATTTACAAACCAAACGCGGTTACACTGAAACCCAGGCCTATAATGCAGTCTACAGTGGCGGACTAAAGATTTATGCCACACAGGATTCTGCAATCCAGAAAATATGCGATGAAGAATTATCAAACGCAGCCAATTATCCATATGCCATTAAGTATTCCATTAACTGGCGCTGGTCCGTAGAAAACCCTGACGGAACGATAGACGAATATGACGAACAGGACATTGAAGACTATCACATTAACGTTTGTCACCAGAAAGATTTCCAGTTGCTCTTCAACTCTCAGGATGAAGCCAAGGCATGCGTAAAAAATTACAAGAAACATTTAAAGCATAAATATTATAAGAAGGGATTATCTGAAGAAGACGGCTACTCCCAGATTCAGACATTATACTATGTTCCGGAGCCTCAGGTTTCCTTTACTGTTATGGATCAATATACCGGATATGTGAAAGCCATTGTTGGTGGACGTGGCAAGAAAAATACCAGTCTTTCCATGAACCGTGCAACCTACTCTAAGAGACAGCCAGGTTCCACCTTTAAGATTTTATCCACTTACGCTCCAGCCATTGACACCAGAGGATACACCTTAGCTTCTACTATTGTGGATGAGCCATATAATTATTCTAATGGTCGTCCGGTAAACAACTGGTATAAAGGCTATAAAGGAACAGTTACCGTAAGAAAAGCCATTGCACAGTCTATGAATATCTGTGCAGTAAAGGTATTAACAGAAATATCTCCTCAGTTGGGATTTGACTATTTAAGAAACTTCGGAATCACGACCCTTGTTGATAAACAAGTCGAAAAGAACGGTTCTGTTACAACGGATATCCAACAAGCACTTGCCCTAGGTGGTATCACACACGGTGTAACAAATCTTCAGATGACTGCAGCCTATGCAACGATCGCAAATCAGGGAACTTATATCCGTCCTGTCTTTTATTCACAGGTTGTGGATAGCAACGGACGCGTTATCTTAGATAACACTTCCCCGACTACGAAAACAGTATTGAAAGCTTCTACCGCTTCCTTACTCACTCAGGGAATGACCAGTGTTATCACAGAAGGTACCGGTACTGCTTGTAAGTTAGATAATGATATGCCGGTATCCGGAAAAACCGGTACTACCTCTAGTGCATATGACTTATGGTTCTGTGGTTTTACTCCATACTTAACCGCTTCCATTTGGACGGGATATGATGAAAACAAGGAACTTGCCGGAGACCAGGCTTATCACGAACGTCTCTGGGCCAAGATTATGAACCGTATCAATGAGAAGAAAAAATACAAGAAAAAGAATTTTAAGATGAGTTCTGACGTAAAGAAATATGACATCTGCTCATCATCTGGAAAAACAGCGATCAAGGGAGTTTGCCCGACTTCAAAATCTGAGTATTTTGCTAAGGGAACCCAGCCGGATAAATGTACTTATCATTCCGGATCAAGTTATTCCAAGAATTACTATTATGATGACGATGACGATTCTTCAAAATCTGATGATTCAGAAGAATCCGATGATTCCAAGAACAAGAAAAAGAAATCCGACGATTCTGCTTCGAAAAAGAAGAAATCCGCAGACACTTCTAAAAAGAAGAAAAATAACAATTCTGAAGACGAATAAAAGAAGTCCCATGAGTATTCAATATTCATGGGACTTCTTCTTTATTCTCATAAAATTACTTTTCTACAGTTACTGTAACTTTCTGGTACGCACCATTTTGTGCATAAACATAAATCGTACATTTTCCTTTTTTCTTCGCTTTGATCTTTCCTGATTGGTCTACCGTTGCAATCGCTTTATTTTCTGATTCATAACGAATCTTTCGATGTACGTTAACCTTCAGTTTCTTTGATTCTTTGATTCCTTTTCCTTTCAGTTTAAAAGTTGCACCCTTCTTTTTCAATTTCACCTTTGATTTTTTCGCTGCACTGGTTACTTTCTTATAGTTGCAAACTTTTCCACCTTTCGTAGCTACATGGATTGTATTAGACATTCCTAGTAGCTTATCATTCTTATCAAAAGCAGCAATCAGATATTTATAATAGGTTCCTTTTGTCAGCCCTTTTTGTGTAAAACTGTTTGTCTTCACCGTCTGAATTGGTGCATAATGATTTTTCTTTCCACATTTTGCACCATATACCATGTAGTAAGATGCATTCTTTGCCTTTTTCCAAGTTAATGTAATAGCATTTTTCTTCGCTTTTTTCTGCTTTCCAAGAAGGAAGCTGAAACTGGTTCCCTTTGGATCGTTGTCATTTTTCAGATTTGTAACAAACTTACTAACCTGATTTTTTGAAGCACCTACATTGGCTGATGAAATGTTTCCTTCGTCCTTCGGATTTGTCTTTCCTGAATTATCCCCGGTTCCCGTACCATGGTTTACACCCGGAATTTCCGGTGTATTAATTTTTAAAATCTTAGAATAATCCGTATAGAAGTTTGTTAATTCTTCTCCATTCCATAGTTCATTCTGTTTACACCAATAACGGAATCTCAGTTCAATTGGCGTTCCCGCATGAATTTGTTTTTCTTCTTGAAGATAAATCAATGGAATCCACATATCCCCGGATTTAATTTCAAACTCTCCACCAATTCCTTTCCAGGCAGTTGTTCCTTGGACACGTCCTTCCATTTCAAGCCGAATGGTTCCACCATTAACTTCCAGATCAACACTGGCTTTTCTCAATGCATTCGGAACAGATAGTGTTACATACGCCACTGGTGCTCCATTATAGTCTTCATCAGAAGAAATTCTTAAATTTGAAACCTCTGGCGGATTAACCATACTCTTATTGTAGGTTGGAATGGAATTTGCATTTTTCCCATAGGAAGAAACATTCGACCATTCCGAAAATGTATATTGGGCATCTTGCCCTTCTTTAATGGTTGTCACCCGATATCGAGACCGCACATATAACGTATGTTGCGACCAGTCAATATTGATTGCACATACACCACCTTCATCGGTATCAACCACCTGATATTGCCCTGTTTTCAATACAGATTTCAGTCCCGGTGTCACTCCATCGCCATTCCACTCTGAACTGTTAAATCCACGTAAACACCAAAATTCATTCACTGTTTTTGGATATACCCTTTCGTCAAGAACAGACCAGGGATCTACTCTGTAATTATAGTCATTATCCATTCCATCAGTATCCCAATAAGTCGTATACTTCCAATCTGTTGGATCATCAATCGCCCAATCCATTTGCAAATTTACCCACAACTCATCATATCCGCATTCCTTAAGCTCTGCCAAATATGCATTATTGTCCGTATCCTGCTTTGCAAGAAAAGAACACATATCTTCTTCCATGCTGTAAGCATAGCTCATTGATGTGTTGGAGTCTGTTCCTAAAAGAGATACAGCAGTATACTTTGGTGCTTGTAATTCAAATGGAAATTTGTTTCCTTCTTTATCGGCTCTCACTTGAACTCCCGATAAAGTTGATGTTAAAACAAGCACTGCACTGCAAACAATTGCAAGCCCCTTTGTTTTTTTCATAGCATCACCTCCATAATTCGATATTCATTTTTATCCGTTCACTACAACTACTATTATTTTACCACAGGAGATTTATTTTTCCTACTTTAAATTCACGATACCAGCCGCCATATAACAGTTCATACGGTTCAAAGGAAACCATCACTTTTCCATTCTTTTTAATGTAGAAACGGATTTTCTTTGTTCTTTTATTTTTAACCGTATCCACTACTTTTTCATAATCAGCATCGGCCTCAAAGGATTTTTTCAACGCTTTATATAATTTATTCTTAATGTACTTAGTCGATTTTCCGCAAACCTGGTTCACATACAATTTCTTTCCTGTTTCAACGTCAAAATTCAATCCATATAAATCAACATTAGATACGCCTCCTGCGTACCACTGTGTTGAAATCACAATACTAATTACCCCGTTTTTATTATACTTCACTGATGATGTTTCGTTCCAGTAATAGGTATCTTCCTCTTTTGATACCTTAGAAGTTTCCTCCGCATAAGACTTAACCTCCTTTGCGTTAGAACCTTTCATAAACTTTTTATAATCCTTTTTTAATGCTTTATTAATTTTTTTGATTGCAGGAGAATCTCCTTTTAACTGAACGAGCTGATAACCTACTTCTGCCTTAATCGTTCCGAATTGTTCATTCTTGTTAATCGCTTTCTTCGTGTATCCTACTTTTGCAGATACGGACTCTGTCATTGCCATTCCACAACTTAACGTTAATACTACCAGCAGTGCTCCTGCACCTAATGCTTTTACCAATTTTTTCATATCCTTGGCTCCTTTCTTTTTTTATTATTATACCAGAATAATATGTCACTTGCGACACATTGCAGACAAACATTCGCTTCATCGTTGTATTAATGAACAAAAAAAAAGCCGAATCCATTAAGGATTCGGCTTTTGAATAAGCACTAATAATTAGCAAACACCCTGAGCGATCATAGCTTCAGCTACCTTTTCAAATCCGGCAATGTTAGCACCTACTACGTAGTTACCTTCAAATCCGTATCTCTTAGCAGCATCGCTGATGTTCTTGTAAATGTTAGCCATAATTCCCTGTAATTTGCTGTCAACTTCTTCGAATGTCCAAGAAAGTCTTTCAGAGTTCTGAGACATTTCAAGAGCTGATGTAGCAACACCACCTGC
>JAILRB010000036.1 GCA_024698585.1 Eubacterium sp. | reverse complement strand
TGTGGGAAATGTCATGGCGAAGACTTCCTATGATGCTTGGGGAAGTGTGACGGAAAACAATGCAGTCAGTCTGTCTCCATACATTGAGGACATCAACCTGACAGAAAGCTTTACCGGATATCTTTACGATGAAGGAACCGGCTTATGGAATGCCGGGGCAAGAACCTATGATTCGGAAACCAAGCGTTTCCTTTCTGAAGATCCGGAAAGTGGAACCATGGACGATCCAATCTCCACGGTAAAATATGTTTATGCCTATGATAATCCGGTGATGAACGTGGATCCGGATGGACGCTCCGTATGGGGAACCATCACTTCCATAGGAAGCAAGGCATATTCTAAAGTCAAATCCTGGGCAGGAACAGCAGTTAATGCCGTTAAGAAAACCGCAGGCTACGTGAAGGACAAGGTAGTCCAGGGAATTGAGACTGTAAGACGTGAAGGTCGAAAGATGCTGGATGTGGCTGCCAGTTACGTGCAGAAGGTCATCTGCATGATTCCGGATGGTGTGAAGAAGGTCTGGAACGATGTCAATAAACTGTATGACAAGATTCCAAACTCGGTGAAGTTTACAATCGGAGCTGTAGGAGTTGCGGCTGCCGTAGTTACGGGAGCCGCCCCGCTGGGAGCGGCAGTAGGTGTTCTGGCTGGTGCAATGCTGGGTGGAGCGGCAATGAATGCAGGAATCTACGCGGCAGGAGCATTCTTTGGATACCATGACTTTAGCTGGAAGGAAATGGGAAAGGCGGCTATTGACGGAGCAGCGGATGGAGCATTGTTTGCCGGCATTGGATTGACTGCAAAAGGAATTACCTATGCGGTGAAGAATCCGGAACCACTGAAGGCGTTTCTAGCGGATGAGACTGCCGGAGAGATTAATCTTTCGAAGTTTGGAAAGAAGAATCACGCAGTCGAAAGTGCAGATACACCACTGTACGAAAGTATGATGGAAGAAAGAGGTATTTCATCTACCCTGACAGCAGAAGAAAAGGAAGCATGTCGAGCTGCTGATTTGAGGATGGAGTGTGAAAGTGGTATTATTAATTCTGAAAAGTATAGCAAGGCGTCATGGTGGGAAAGAATGAAAACGAAATCAGCAAGAACCGATGAACTATTTCCAAATCCGGCTGATGAATTTTCAAATCCTAAAATTGGTCCAAGTGAAAAGCAAGTGGCTAAATATGTGAAAAAAATAAATTACGCTGGAAAACTCCAAAAATCAATTGAAGTTCAAAAACTTTCAAAAGGGGGATATGAAATAGTAAATGGACATCATAGGTGGATGGCAGCTGTAAAAACAGGAATGAAAAAAGTTCCAATAAAAATAGTAAATTATAATAATTAAAAGGAATAGATTGATATGAAAACATATTCATATAAGCAGATAACAAGTATAAATAAAAGAGGAATTAATTTTGTTGATGGTAGTACTTTCCTATTTGAAGAGTGTAAAAAAAATTGGGCGGCAAGCAGAAATATGAATTTAGAGGATAATATTTGTGTGGCGGAAAGAGATGCTTCCGCCAAGATACCATATTTTTTATTTTATGCTGATGAAAAGGTGAAAATACAATATAAAAAGTCTTTCTTTTCATGGAACGATAAGAGTAAAAGAAAATTTGCATCTATGCAAATAAAATTGAATCGTTTGGGATATTCTTCATTTGATTTGTCTTGAAAAAAGTATATAGTTGACATCTAATTACGGATATTAATATTTGTAATACGTCATCTTTATGGCGTGAAGAAGGTCTGGAACGATGTCAATAAACTGTATGACAAGATACCGAACTCGGTGAAGTTTACGATTGGAGCTGTAGGAGTTGCGGCTGCCGTAGTTACGGGAGCAGCCCCACTGGGAGCGGCAGTAGGTGTTCTGGCTGGTGCAATGCTGGGTGGAGCGGCAATGAATGCAGGAATCTACGCGGCAGGAGCATTCTTTGGATACCATGACTTTAGCTGGAAGGAAATGGGAAAGACCGCCATTGACGGTGCAGCGGATGGAGCATTATTTGCCGGTGTTGGAATGATTGCAAAAAGCGTTGTTCACGGTGTAAAGAATTCAAAGACGATAAAGAACTTTATAGCGGATGAGACTGGTGGAGAGATTAATCTTTCGAAGTTTGGAAAGAAGAATGAAAAAGCGATTTCTAGAACAAATAAGACGGACTTTTATGTAACACCAGATGGTGAAACTATTCCTGCAAGTGGATATAGATATTTTGCGAGAGATCCTTTGGCATTGGCCAATGCTAAAAATGGAAATATATTAGCAAAAACAGACGGAACATATTTTTCGTTTGATAAATTTGACGATGCAATCATTGCACAAGGAAAACTTCAAATCCCATATAGACCAGAGTATTGTGCTAGTTTTGATACGTTTGACATTATAGACGATATACATATTCCATATGGTGAATGGGGAAGTGCAAATTATTTAGAACCGATTACTACTTCTTTTAAGAAATATGGACCCGGAAAAGCAACACAGGCAATTACATATTCAGAAATAAATTCTGTGAAACGTATTAATAAGTTGAGGTGATATAAAATGAATGAAACAAAGAATGAAATAATTGCTGAACTTGATGGAAATATATCAGATGAACAATTGAAGTTGATTAAATCTTTGCTTGATGAAGAAAAATACAGAATGGCTTTTTTAGAATTGAGTAAAATCAAAGAATCGTCAGAGGTGAAGGTTTCACAAAAATATTTAAATTTACTAGAAAAGTTTTGGTGGGAATATGCTAATTAATTTAGCACCGCTTGCATAAATGAAAAAAGTTCTAATTTTGCATGGTTTAAAATAGTTGTTCGGATGAACGTGGAAATATTAGACGTATCACTGTTTGCTAAGGTGGGATGATTGCAAAAGCGTTGTTCGAGGTGTCAAGAATTCAAAGGCGATAAAGAGCTTTATAGGGGGGAGCCCCGGCTGCGGATTCTTAAGTAAAACTGAATATCAAATCCATAGTTTACTTCCATTAAGCTGATATAAGAGCACTCTTAACAAAATTATGTTGGGAGTGTTTTCTTATGACAAAAATTAAATCTATTAATTCAAATCAGCTACACATCACTCAGAATGCTGAAGTATCGCTTTAGATGGAAGGTAATACAGCACAGGTAACTTTTTCTGCTGGTAAAAATAGGAAGTGTCCTATAAAAAACTATCAAAGAATGAGTTTGTGGAGTTATCGTTGGGGGAGGTTAAGAAATATCATTATTAAGAAGATTGTTTTCAGTCACCACTGACTAATTTGCGATTACACAGAAGATGTGCCAACGGTTCTTTCGGAAGTGCGAAGTGATGGAGTGACAGTGGATTACACTTATGGTAATGCAAAAAAGTTTAACACTGCGTTATTTTTATTTACAGGTTTAAATAAGCCCATACCAATGTAAATTCATTGTCCCGTTTAAATACATTTTCTTTATTATGGAGGAGTCTTTCGCTGAATAAGGATTATGTCCTTTTTTGTAGTTCTTGATTTTTTTGTTTGCACTGATATATCGATAAAGTTTTCCGTTTTTTCCGTAATAAGCACGATGTTCGTATGTTTTGCCACGAACATTCTTATAAGCAAATGCGAAGACTAATCTCATATCTTTACTATAGTAGTATTCCACTGTATATCCTTTAATGGAAGCAGGGTCGGTTGAACCTTTAGGAATAATGCTTTTTCTAAGATGCCCTTGTTTATCAAAATAGGATTCAACGTTATTGTCTTGAACTTTTTTTAATTTCTTACGAGCAATTGATTGGTTCGTTCCATAGTAAACTTTTCTTGCGTATTTGACGACTTTGTTTACCGAGGTTTTTGCTTGGACGTCATTGGTGTCGCAAATAAAAAAACTAAAAATAAATATAAGAGTGGTAAATAGTAGAAATGTCTTTTTCTTCATGTTTTTCCCCTTTCAGAAATATTCTATGTTCTATCATACCATATTTGGAGCATTATAAAAACTCGTTCCGTCCCAAATGATTGCTACTGTTGAAACAGTGTGCTAAAATACTTAAGAATTGAGTACTCGTATGGAAAGGAAAATAGCAATGTCTAAGATGTCAAAAAAGACTTATTATATAATTTATTCCATTGTGGGCCTGGTGTTTTTAGGCACCGGCTTTTTTGCTGGAATGCATCACGAACCATGGGCTGATGAGGCACAGGCCTGGTTGATGGCGAAGGACAGTAACAGTCTGATGGAGTTGATTCGGGCAGTGAGGTATGAAGGAACGCCGGCACTATGGCATATGATTGTAAAAATCAGTCAGATTATGGGGCTTTCCTATGAGCATTTCTTTGTGTTGCCCTTACTATTTTCTACGCTGGGAGTCGTGCTGCTGTTTTGTACGAAAGCACCGTGGTATTGGAAGGTTTTGATTCCTTTTACCTTTTATATTGTATATCAGAATTCCGTGGTTGCCCGGTCTTATTGTCTGGTATTCCCAGTCATGATGTTAGTGACCTTGTTCTTTGAAAAGAGAAAAGAAGAGCCAATGGGATTTTATGGTGCGTTGGTGTTGCTGGCACTGACTAGTTCCTATGGAATTATTGTGGCAGGTTCCTTTCTTTTGTATGAATGTAAGGACATTCTGTTGATTGTATTCCGTAAAGAATATGAGACAAAGAAAAAGGAATTGCTGGGATTTTTCGTGGGAGGCTTTCTGGTTTTTCTGATTGGATGCATGATTCTTCCACCGGCTGATTGCATGCCAATTATCGGAGGAAAGCAGCGTTCTGTTTCAGAAGTGGCAGCCATGATTACGAACACATTTCTGTTCCCAATGAATGGAACAGTTTTAACCATGGTTTTTGCACTGATGCTCGTCGGGTTCTTTTTCTTTTATTGTAGAAAGCATATTGGACAGGCAATGGTTTATACATTGCCGCTGATTGGATATCTGATTCTCATGCAGGATAATATCTGGCATTTAACCTATTTCTATGTTTTGATTCTCGTGTTAATGATTCTTTTTCACGGGGAAGCGGAAGAGAAGTTCTTTTCGGCGAATGAGTGTATCGTGACAGCATTGATTGCTTTACAATGCGCTTGTGGGGTGTTCTGCGTGGGAACCGAAGTGAAAGATTCTTATTCAGGATCAGCACAAGCAGTTTCCTTTGTGAAGCAGGCACTTAAGCAGGGGGCAACCGTTTCCGCGGTAGATTATCATGGAACCGCTTTGCAACCATACTTCGAAAAAAACATTTTTGAAAATAGACCGGGAGAGGTTCGATATTACATCTGGTCTAGAAACAATCATTATATTGATAAGTACCAGTGTGAACCGGAGCAGTTATATGAACAGATTCATAGTGATCTGATTGTTGCACAGGACTTCGGGGAAGCAAAGAAATTGCAGTTTGAAGGATATCGGAAAATTGTCTTCGATGGAAACATGTTTTATAAATTTGGTCACTCGGATAGTACGGATATGGCAATCTGGGTAAAAAAAGATAAATTTCCGGAGGAAAAAAGTACTTTGGAACCATAACTGACGTAGAAGAAACGACTTTTTTATGGTAAAATGAAAGTTGGACTGTTCTGTATTCGATAAATCGAATATACAATGTTTCAAGGAAAGAAAAATCAGGAGTCAAGCATGGATTTATTTGATTATGCCAGAAATCTCAATAGTGAAAAAGAAACCCCCCTGGCCAGTCGATTGCGACCGAAAACGCTGGATGAAGTGGTAGGGCAGGAACACATTATTGGAAAAGATAAATTATTATATCGTGCCATTAAAGCAGATAAGATTAGTTCGGTGATTTTTTATGGACCACCCGGAACCGGAAAAACGACTTTGGCGAAAGTCATTGCCAATACCACCAGTGCGGAGTTCATGCAATTAAATGCTACGGTGGCAGGAAAGAAGGATATGGAATCGGTTGTTGCCCAGGCGAAACAGACCATGGCAATGAACGGAAGAAAGACTATTTTATTTGTGGACGAAATTCATCGCTTTAATAAAGGGCAGCAGGATTACCTGTTACCATTTGTGGAGGATGGAACTGTGGTTCTTATTGGAGCAACTACAGAAAATCCATATTTTGAAGTCAATACAGCGTTAATTTCCCGGTCCATTGTTTTTGAGTTAAAGCCCTTATCCTTTGAGAACATCAAGGCATTGATTGAGCGCGCTGTTTATGACGAGGAGCGGGGAATGGGAATTTATCATGCTGACATCAATGATGATGCGAAGGAATTTCTTGCGGCAGTTGCCAATGGTGATGCCAGAACAGCATTGAATGCAGTAGAACTTGGTGTATTGACCACAGACCCTTCTGAAGATGGAAAGATTCACATCACCTTAGAGGTTGCAGAACAATGTGTTCAGAAGAGGGCGCTCCGCTATGACAAGAGCGGCGATAATCATTACGACACCATTTCCGCATTTATTAAGAGTATGCGTGGATCGGATCCGGATGCGGCAGTTTATTATCTGGCAAAGATGTTGTACGCAGGAGAAAGTGTTGACTTTATTGCCAGAAGAATTATGATTTGTGCGGCAGAGGATGTGGGAATGGCAGATCCCAATGCATTGGTTGTGGCAAATGCAGCAGCCCAGGCAGTTCATCAGGTTGGAATGCCGGAGTCACAAATTATTTTATCAGAGGCGACCATTTATGTTGCCACAGCACCGAAAAGTAATGCTTCCTGCAATGCAGTGTTTGCAGCGATGGAAAAGGTGAAAAATACCATTACGGCACCGGTTCCTACGCATTTACAGGATGCACATTATGGTGGTGCAGCAAAACTGGGACATGGGATAGGTTATCAGTATGCCCATGATTTCCCGAATCACTATGTGAAACAACAATATCTTCCGGATGGATTGACAGACTGTGTCTTTTATGAACCGGGAGACTTAGGATATGAAATAAAAGTAAAAGAACATTTCAGAAAAATTAAAGGAAATGATTAACAGAACAAGATAAACGAGGTACAAGCGTGAAACTTTTGATGGAAAAACTGGCATCAGGAAATGCGGCTTACGAAACTCCTGATGTGGAAATTTCAGAAAACAGAATAGCAGTAGAACTCCATGAAGGCGAGTGCGTGGAAGGGGAAATCTCCGTTGTCGGAAAGAATGGACTTCCGGTTAAGGGAATTGCTTTTTCCACAGATGATCATGTGGTTTTTGAAAACAATCAGTTCTACGGCGTGAATAATACATTGCATTATAAAATCAGCGGAAAGAATCTGTATGAAGGACAGGTTTGCAGCGGAACCATTAGTGTGATCACTACCGGTGGAGACTATGCCATTCCTTTTGGAATTACTGTGAAGAAGGATGAGATTACATCTACTACGGGAAGTATCAATACCTTGCAAGACTTTCTACAGCTGGTACAGGAGAGCTATGATGAAGCCCTTCTCTTATTTATGTCCAAGGAATTCAGAAATCATTTTCTAAAAAATGACAGCTATGGATATACTTTGTACAATCAGTTAATGAAAAATCATAACAGACATATTGCCTTGGAAGAATTCCTGGTGGGAATGGATTTAAAGAAACGGGTATCCATCCGCACCAAAGAAAATTTGAAGGAATTCACAGACATTACTGAAAACTATGCAGATGTTGTGGAAATCCATAAAAACACCTGGGGATATGTGGACGTAGATGTTCAGGTGGAAGGGGACTTTTTCTATAACTGTAAGTCTTCCATTAGCAGTGAGGAATTTAACGGAAGAATTGCAGAATACCGCTATTACATTAATGCGGCGAAACTTCATGGTGGAAGCAATCATGGAAGAATCACTTTTTCCAATGTTCATGAACGAATCGTTTATGATGTGATTATTGTCAATCAGAAGGACAGCATTGAGGCTTATCTTAGTAAAAAGAAGAGTAGTATGGGACTGATGAAAAACTATCTGAATTTCCGTACCGGTAAAATTGATAGTTTTCAGTGGATGGATGAAATGGGGAAAATGGCGGATGAACGCCTGTCCCATGACAGTAAAGATGTGGTTGGTATGTTAGCGAAAGCACACATTGCCATTGTACAGGATCAGAACGAAGAAGCAGCAAACTATTTGAATCAGGTTTCTGAGACACTGTCACTGAACAAGAATTACAGTGTGGAAGAATATTGCTTCTATTTGTATTTACGTACATTACATAAAAACAATCCAAGCTACACCAGTGACATTAAAGAAGAAATCAAGAAGTATTATGAGGGTGGTCACGATACTTGGCAGCTTCTTTGGATGCTGTTTTACATGGATGAGCGATTTGAAGAAAATCCAAGTCTGAAATACACCATGATTAAGAGACTGTTTGGAGAAGGTTGTTACAGCCCGGTTATGTACTACGAAGCAGCAAATATTATTGCAAAGCAGCCGGAGTTGTTACGCATCATTAATAAGTTTGAAATTCAGGTGCTTAATTTCGCCGGAAAATATCATATGACCAATGAGGAACTGGCAAAGCAGACGGCAGAACTAATGGCGAAGGAAAAAACATTCCAGCCGAATTATTTCCAGATTCTCACCCGGTTCTATGAAGATACGAAACAGGATGAAGTCTTAGGTGCCATCTGCTCCATGATTATCAATGGAGAAAAGAAGCAGACAGAGTATTTTAAGTGGCTGGAACTGGGCGTGTTACATGATCTGAAGATAACCAATCTTTATGAGTACTATGTTTACACTGCCGATACATCGCAGTACAAGGCCTTTGATAAGGCAGCTTACAAATATTTCTCTTATGGAACAGAAACCTTAGGGGAAAAGAAAGATTACTTCTATGCCAATTTAATTGTGAACATGAAGGATGATCCTTTGTTTGATAAATTCAGGGAAGGATTGGAGCGTTATGCCACAGAACAGTTATTGATGGGACGAAATAACCGTTTCCTGAGAATGATTTATAACAATGTTCTTACGAAAGACTTCGTTGTGGATGACATGGAAAGTAAATTGTCTCAGGTATTAAATACCTACGAGATTCGAGTTAACAATGAGAATGTGAAGAACGTTCTTGTTTGCCATAAGGAAATGGAACATGTACAGATGGTTTCCGTGACGAACGGTTATGCTTATGTTCAGATTTATACATCGAATCCGGTGATTGTTTTCGTGGATGGAGAGGGAAATATTCTTTCCGATGTTTCTTATGAGAAAGAGCAGATGAAAATCGACATTCATTTAGAACAGCAGCATTCCATGGACATGGATGTGCTTCGTTATGTGGAGGACATCATTGCCCATCCGTTAGATCATCAGGGAGAAGTGGTGGAATTAAAACGTGCGGTGGAAATGCCGGGGATTTCAAGACAGTATGAACTGACCCTGAAAGAATTTATTGTGGATTATTATTACAAAGGATTCGACAAGGGGGATTTAGATATTTATATCCTTTCCTTAAATATGGAAGAGTTAACCATTCCATCCAGAAATAAGGTGATGGAAATTCTGATTGAGCGAAACCTCATTGAAATGGTATATCCCTATGTGGTTCGTTATGGCTATCAGGGCATAGAGAAAGATTTATTGAAACAAATGTGTCTGGAATTGGTAGAACGGGAGGACATGAAGGACAACAAGTTGTTGGCTGAAATGTGTGCCGTGGTATTTCGAAATGGATGCAGGGAAGACAGTATTCTCGTATATCTTGGGAAATACTATGAGGCAGGTTCCTTGGAACTGCAGCAGTTGTTCCTATCTATTCAGGCAAAGAAAATCAAGGATAATACCCTGGCAGAACGTTTGCTGACTCAATATATTTTTGAAGCAAATTCCAGTGATGCTATATATAACATTTATAGGGAATACCTGGAATGTCCGACGAATTCCATGGTGCGAAGAGCATTCTATACGTATGTAACATTCAATTATTTTATTAAAAAGATGCAGTGTCCGGACATCGTTTGGGAAATTCTGGAGCAGGAATACATCAATGGGTTCCAGACCACATTGATTACAAAGATTGCCTTTGTGGAAATCCTCTCTAAGAAGGATGAACTGACGAAGCAGGAAATTGAAATTGCAAAGAAATTAATTGCTGATTTGGCAAAGAATCATATTAACTTAGACTTCTATAAGAAGTTTAATAAATGGTTTAAAGTACCGTTTGATTTAATTGATAAGACAATTATTGACTTTAGAACCAATCCAAAGCACAAGGTCTACATCACCTATCAGATTAAGACCGCAGAAGGCTTCACGAAACAGGTTCATGAGGAGATGCGAAGCATTTATCAGGGAATCTTCACCAAGGAAATCATTATGTTTTATGGTGAGGAAATCAATTACAGCATCAAGGAATATTCTGATGAAATTCCAAACGGAAAAGTGGTGGATAATTATTCGGTACGAATTACGGATAAGAATGCCTATAATGATGAAACCCGTTTTGGAATGATTAACGGAATGATGATTTGCCGCAGCATTGACAGAAAAGATGCTGCAAGAGAAATCATGCAGTCTTATGAATTAGACAGAATTGCAGGGCAGGAGTTATTTAAACTCTTGTAGTTTAGGAGGAAGTTTTGATTAAAGGTACAATATTAGGGATAGATTTTTCAAAAGACTATACGCAGTTAGCGTTTATTGATGAAAATGGAAATCCGGAATCCATTAGTTTTGGAACCGAGGACAATTATTTGATTCCTACGGTAATGTGTTATCATAAAAACTTAAAAGAATGGTATTGCGGAGAAGAAGCAGTCAATAAAAGAGAAATTCCGGACTGCGTCAGTTATGAACAGTTAACAGAGTTGATTTTGGAAAAATGTGAGGAAAAGAACATTGAAATGATGCAGGCATTTTTTTCTTACCTGATCAAGATGGCTGAGAAACGATGTGAGCAGCAATCTGTTAAGAATATTCTGATTACCGTGGAGGAAGTGACTCCGGCATTGGTGGAAACATTGACAGAAGCATTGTTTTTACTGGGGTATGAAGAAGGAGATTTCCGAATCATCAGTCATTCGGAAAGTTTTGTATATTATGTGCTGAATCAGAATAAGGATATCTGGATTAACCGGGTATACTTCCTGACTTTCACAAAAGAAAAACTGGTAAACAGACAGTTAAAGGTGATTCATGGAAGAGGACCATCCATTGCTTATGTAGAGGTGGATGACTTATCGGAACTGTTAACCTATGAACAGGTCAAGGAAGATCCGAAACATGCAGATATGGTCCTGTTTGATTATTTGGATGAAGCATTTAAGCACAATGTTGTTTCCGGAATTTACTTGTCCGGGGACGGATTCTATGAAGAAGACTGGGAAAAATCACTTTCCCTGATGTGTAGAAATCGTCGCGTGTTTAAAGGAAATAATCTGATTGTAAAAGGTGCTGCCTTAGGAGCTAAAGAATTTTTCCATATTCCAAATCTGGAAAATTATCTGATTTCCTGCAAGGGACGTACCCGTGTAAAAGTAACCATGGCAGTAAAATACAAAGAACGAGATAATACCATTACGCTTTCCAATGTAGGCGACTATTGGTCACAGGCAAAGTCCAAGGCAGAGTGTATCATGGAGAACCCGACGAAGGCACATTTTGAAGTCAACGATTTATTGAAACAGCAGAAGGATGAATTCAAACTGGATTTGACAGGCTTCCCGGAACGTCCACCGAAGACAACCAGAATTGAAGTGAACTTCCGATATTTGGATGAAAACAAATTCGAAATTGTTATTAAAGATTTAGGATTTGGGGAATTATTTAAGAGTTCAGGAATGGAGGTAAGTAAAATTTACGAACTGTAAATTTTATAAAGGAAATGAATAAAATAGCATTGTGTACCATACATACGGAAAAACCTTATTACATCAAGGAAATAAACCGTAATATATATTCCATCGAAGAATTGGCATACTATTTATATAACTACCTGTATCTGGTGGAGGAAGGCTTCTTCAATGATGGTTTGTTAGAATATATTGCAGAGGAATTAAATCAGCCGGCTATTGCTGCAGGAATTCGAACCATTATTGACAATAAAGGTGGTTTAGGGGAAAAGGTGGCTTTCGTGATTAAAAACTCCGGCTATTATTCAGAAAGAGAATCGGAAAAACTGGAAAACCACCTGGTAATGCTTAGTTCCAAGACCGCTGCCGAGCGAATTAAGGCAAAAGCAGATATGCTGATGGACACAGGAAAATACAATATGGCAATTAATTACTATAACAGTATTTTAAAGAAGTCCGTGAATAAGGAATTGCCGGAGCGTTTTTACGGAGATGTATATAACAACCTGGCTGTGGCATATACCCGATTGTTTGAATATGAAGAAGCGGCAGCAGCTTTCCGCTGTGCGTATCGATTAAACAATTCCAGTGAATCGTTGGAATCCCTGCTTTTATGTTCTTTATTGCAGGGAGACGAGGAACGATTGAAAATCGACCAGAAGAAATATGGTATTTCTGATACAGTGGTCAATCGTCTTCGCTCAGAAGTCATCCGAAGAAAGGTTCATATTCAGTCCGAGTGGAATGAAGACAAGGAAGGGGACTTCGTAAAGAAGTGCAAAAAGGAATATGTTGTGGAGATTAACAGCTAAGTTTGCTGTTGACAAAAAAGAATTATAAACTTAATATATTAGGTATGTATAAATGCAGAGAACAAGAGGAGTAGCAACAAACCTTTCTTCAGAGAGCCGGGGATGGTGGAAGCCCGGTAAAGTAGTGGTTGTGAAGGTAGCTTGGGAGCAGAAATGACGAAGCATTTCGTGGGTAGTCATTTCCGGTTCGTCCCCGTTACAGGATATGATGAGTGATCAAGAAGGTGGTACCGCGAGCATACGATTCGCCCTTCTTAGCGGTACCAGCATGGATGATAAAAAGTCGTGCCGATACCAGTTGGCACGACTTTCTTTATGTGCCGGAAATCACTTAAAAGGAGAGAAAAAATGAAAAAGGAAATTGCAAAGAACTACAGTCCTGCTGATATCGAAGATAAGTTATATCAGAAATGGACAGAGAAGAAGTATTTTCATGCGGAGGTTGACAGAAGTAAAAAGCCATTTACGATTGTAATGCCACCTCCAAACATTACAGGACAGCTGCATATGGGACATGCGTTGGATAACACCATGCAGGATATTTTAATTCGAATGAAACGTATGCAGGGATATAATACGCTTTGGCAGCCGGGAACTGACCATGCTTCCATCGCTACAGAAGTTAAAATCATTGACGCATTAAAGGAACAGGGAATCAGCAAGGAAGATTTAGGTCGTGACGGATTCCTGGAAAGAGCATGGGACTGGAAAGAAGAATACGGCGGACGTATCATTAACCAGTTAAAGAAACTTGGTTCTTCGGCTGATTGGGACAGAGAACGTTTTACTATGGATGATGGATGTTCTGATGCGGTTCAGGACGTATTTGTTAAGTTATATAATAAGAAGTTGATTTACAAAGGATCCAGATTAATTAACTGGTGTCCGGTTTGTCAGACTTCCATTTCTGATGCAGAAGTAGAGCACGTTGATATGGCGGGACATTTCTGGCACATCAACTATCCGGTTGTAGGAGAAGAAGGAAGATTCTTGGAAATCGCTACAACCCGTCCGGAAACATTGCTTGGAGATACAGCGGTAGCTGTGAATGCAGAAGATGAAAGATATCAGGATTTGATTGGTAAGATGGTAGAATTACCATTAACAGGACGTCAGATTCCAGTCATTGCCGATGAGCATGCCGACATGACCAAGGGAACCGGTGTCGTTAAAATTACACCGGCACATGACCCGAACGATTACGAAGTTGGTAAGCGTCATAACCTTCCGGAAATCAATATGTTAAATGATGACGGAACAGTCAATGAAGTTGGTGGAAAGTACGCAGGTATGGACCGCTATGAAGCAAGAAAAGCTATCTTAAAAGATTTAGAAGAATTAGGTCTTTTAGTAGAAACAGAAGATCTGGTTCATAGTGTAGGTACTCATGACCGCTGTAAGACAGCGGTAGAGCCAATGATTAAACCACAGTGGTTCGTTGCCATGAAGGAATTGGCTAAGCCGGCATTAGATGCAGTAAAGAATGGAGAATTGAAACTGATTCCGGAACGAATGGATAAGACTTACTATAACTGGTTGGAAAACATCCGTGACTGGTGTATTTCCAGACAGCTTTGGTGGGGACACAGAATCCCTGCATACTATTGTCAGGATTGTGGCGAAGTTGTTGTAGCAAAGGAAGCTCCGACAGTTTGTCCTAAGTGTGGAAAGAATCACTTCAAGCAGGATGAAGATACCCTGGATACATGGTTCTCCTCAGCATTATGGCCATTCTCAACTTTAGGTTGGCCGGAAAATACAGAAGACTATGATTACTTCTATCCAACAGATGTTTTGGTTACCGGTTATGATATTATTTTCTTCTGGGTTATTCGAATGGTATTCTCAGGCTTGGAACATACCGGAAAGCTTCCGTTCCATACGGTTGTATTCCATGGTTTGGTTCGTGATGATCAGGGACGTAAGATGAGTAAATCCCTGGGCAATGGTATTGATCCATTGGAAGTCATTGATAAGTATGGTGCAGATGCTCTTCGTTTTACTTTGATTACAGGAAATGCACCTGGAAATGATATGAGATTTTATTGGGAAAGAGTGGAAGCATCCAGAAACTTTGCCAATAAGGTTTGGAATGCATCCCGTTTCATTATGATGAATCTTCCGGAAGAAAATATTGACTTATCCAATAAGCCGGAAAATCTTACAGATGCAGATAAGTGGATTCTGTCAAAGATGAACAAATTAGCACAGGATGTGACAGAAAATCTTGATAAATACGAACTTGGTATCGCAGCCGACAAAATTTACGAATTCATTTGGGAAGAATTTTGTGACTGGTATATTGAAATGGTTAAGCCAAGATTGTACAATGATAACGACGATACAAAGAACGCAGCACTTTGGACCTTAAAGAAGGTATTGATTGACGCATTGAAGCTGCTTCATCCATATATGCCATTTATTACAGAAGAAATTTTCTGTAATCTTCAGGATGAAGAAGAATCCATCATGATTTCACAGTGGCCAGTATTCGATGATGCTTTTGCATTCGAACAGGAAGAAAACGCAGTGGAAACCATCAAGGAAGCGGTTCGTGCGATTCGTAACAGACGTTCTGAAATGAATGTTGCACCATCAAAGAAAGCAAAAGTGTTTGTGGTTTCTGAAGATGAAGGTGTTAGAAATATTTTCGAAAGCGGAAAGGTATTCTTTGCAACGTTAGGTTATGCCAGCGAAGTTGTAATCCAGGATAATACAGAAGGTATTGATGAAAATGCAGTATCTGTTGTAGTACCAAAGGCTACGATTTATATGCCTTTCGCAGAACTGGTTGATGTTTCCAAGGAAATTGAACGTCTGGAAAAAGAAGTTGAAAAGCTTACGAAGGAACTTGCCCGTGTTAACGGAATGTTAGGAAATCCAAATTTCGTAAACAAGGCACCGGAAAAGAAGATCAACGAAGAAAAAGAAAAGAAAGCGAAATACGAGCAGATGATGGAGCAGGTAACTGCACAGCTTCAGCTGCTTAAAAAGTAACAAAAAAGCAGAACTTCCGGTGGAAGGATTTCTTCCACCGAAGTGTTTTATTAAAAGGAGAACAAGATGATTAATTTTGAAGAAGAAATTAAAAAGTTTCATCCTAGTTTAGAAATTGAAGAAGCAGAAGATGCGATTTATAACAATAATATTTCGGACATTACCGATATTATGATTGACATGGTAAATGGATTGAAAGGCGAAGAACAGTAAAGGGTGGATGTATAAATGATATGTTATAACTGTGGAAGCGTCCTGACCAATAGTGATTTCTGCGGAAATTGCGGAATGGACGTAAGTGTTTATAAGAGAATAGTCAGATTATCCAACACTTACTATAATGCCGGTCTTACGAAAGCGAAGAACAGGGATTTATCCGGAGCAGTGGATAGCTTGCGTCGAAGTGTTAAGTTGAACAAGCGAAACATTGATGCGAGAAACCTTCTGGGACTTGTTTACTTTGAAATGGGTGAGACCGTACAGGCCTTTTCTGAGTGGGTTATGAGTACGAATATTCAGCCGGACAATAATCCGGCAGACAAATACCTCTTGGCAATCCAGCAGGAAAAGAGTAAGGTTGATGAACTGAACCGAACAATTAAAAAGTTTAATGTTGCATTAAATTATGCAAAACATGATACAGACGACATGGCGATTATCCAGTTAAAGAAGGTTCTGAATCAGAATCCGAAACTGGTTAAGGCTTCGCAGCTGTTATGTTTGCTCTATATGAAACAGGGGCAGTATGAGCGTGCGAAGAGAACCATTAAAAAGTCGTTGAAGGTAGATAAATGTAATCCGTTAAGTATTCGTTATCTTCGTGAAATCAACGAATATATGGATGAAGAACGAAAGAACGATCCGGAAACCAGAATGGAACGAAGAAGAAATCTTCGTGGGGTCCTGGTGGATCGAGAATACTTAAGTGGAAATGATGTCATCATTCCGAACAATAACTTCAAGGAAGCGGTAAGTGGTGCCCAGGGAATCCTGCATCTGATTATTGGATTGTTAATCGGTGCCGCATTGGTGTACTTCATTGTTACTCCTGCCCGCATGTCCAAGATTACAGAAGACAAGAATGAGGCAGCAGTGGAATATAAGAGAGAAATTGCCATTAAGGACTCTACTTATGATTCCCTGGAGTCAGAATACAATGCCCTAAAAAAGGACTATGATGTTTTAGCCGATGAGAAGGGTAGTGCAGATGAGCATCAGAAAACTGTGGACAATAACTATAAATATTTATTAGCTGCAGTACAGTCTTATTTAAACAATAACACTGATAAGAGTGTGGAAGCGTTAAATAAGATTAATACAAAAGATGGAATGGACATGGAAAACTTTAAGGCAGTTTACGATAAACTGACAAAGGAATTGTCCAGCAAGATGGCTTCTAACGCATATGATGAAGGATTTTCAGCTTATGAAAATCAGGAATACGACAAGGCCATTGCCGCATTTAAGAAATGCGTGGAAATTGATAAGAGCAATGACGATGCTTACTATTACATGGCATGGGCTTACAAGAATTCCGGGGATGAAAAGAATGCCAAGAAGATCTTTAAGAAGATTGTGACAGATTTCCCGAATTCAGAACACTATAGTGTTGCAAAAGCTCAATCTTCTGATGGGGAAGTAAGTGAGGACTCCGGCGATGAAGACAGCGGAGACTATAGCGATGAATATTCCGGTGAAGAAGAAGAGGCGTTTGGTGACGGGGAATAGTCGCCAAAATATATTTATTTTACGAAAGAGAAGAATTTACGAATTCTTCTCTTTTTTATTTTATATGACCATAAAAAGGAGGATGTATGAAAGAAAAACAGGCATTGTATAAAATTGGAAACGGTGAGTTAATCATTATGTTACCGAAGGAATTTGATCACCATAGTGCAAAGGAAATCACAGAACAATCAGACTGGTACATTATATCCAGCGGAATTCAGACGGTGATTTTTGATTTTAAGAACACGGAATTCATGGATAGTTCCGGAGTGGGAGCTGTTATTGGACGGTACAAACTGGTAAAAGGCAGGGGAGCGGTAAAAGCGTTAAATATCAACCCTTCCATCGACCGGATTTTAACCATTTCCGGTCTGTATAAAATTATGGAAAAAGTGGAGAAATAAACAGGAGGAATTATGGAAAACAATATTTTTGAAAATAATATGCAAATAGAAATGGATGCGGTTTCAGAAAATGAAGCTTTGGCAAGAATTGCCGTGTCGGGATTTCTTACATCCATTGACCCTACATTGGAAGAATTGGATGAAATCAAAACAGCCGTGTCTGAGGCAGTGACGAATTCCATCATTCACGGTTATGAAGAACAAAATGGAAAAATCGTATTGCGGGGAAAGCTGACCCGAAAGACGTCACAAAAGAAAAGTGAACACTTAAAAACGGATAGCCTGATTGTTTTAGAAGTCGAAGATTTTGGAAAAGGAATAGAGAATGTTTCCAAGGCCAGGGAACCGTTGTATACCACGAAGCCGGAAACGGAGCGAGCAGGTATGGGGTTTCTGTTTATGGAAATGTTTATGGATTCTCTGGATATCACATCAGTTCCGGGAAAGGGAACGAAGGTAATTATGAAGAAAACAATAAAAAGGGACAAGGCAGTTTAAGTAATAAAATGGATCATATGGAATTAGTCAGAAAAGCATACGCGGGGGATAAACTATCCAGAGAAAAATTAATGGAACAAAATCAGGGGCTGATATGGAGTGTTGTAAAGCGTTTTAAAAACAGAGGATATGAAGAAGAGGATCTATTTCAAATCGGGTGTATCGGACTCATGAAGGCAATTGACCGGTTTGACCTGAAGTATGAAGTGGCGTTCTCTACATATGCCGTTCCGATGATTACCGGGGAAATCAAGCGGTTCCTTCGAGATGACGGAATGGTAAAGGTTAGTAGGAAAATTAAGGAAAATGAAGCAAAAATTCGTATTAATCGTCAGAAATACATTCAGCGGTTTGGGCATGAACCGGATATGAGATGGTTGTCTGAGGAATGTCATCTTTCTACAGAAGATCTTGTGAATGCCATGGGATATGAAAATCATCTTACTTACTTTGAAGAGCCGGATTCTGAAGGAAGACCCATGTTGGAACGTCTTTCTTCCGGGGAAGATTTTACAGGGATGGTTGAAGAGCGGCTTACCGTGAATCAGGCAATGAATCAGCTGGATCAGATGGAGCAGAAAATCATCCGGATGCGGTACTATGAAAATAAAACCCAGACAGAAGTGGGAAAAATACTGTCTCTGTCCCAGGTGCGGATTTCCAGAATGGAAAAACGTATTATGGAAAAGATGCGTTGTGCTTTAATCCAAGGGTAATCTTGTTTGTTTTGGAATAAAAGTGAAGAGAAGGTTCATACTAGTTCTATGAGAACAGGATGATTTTGAGGATGATGTATGAGTGAGACGTTGTATATAAAATTGGAACAATCAAAAGAAGTGGGGCATTCCGTGGTGACTCTGGGGGATGTGGCTGAATTACGGTGCCGCAATTCTACGGTAGTAAACAAGGCTGCGTGTGAGAAAGTACTGACGATTGGAGATGATAAAAACAGACGGTATGTGGTTTCCATTATGCAAATCATTGATCAAATCAATTCCTTATTTGAAAACGTGGAAGTACAATCTGTAGGAGAAACGGAATGTGTGGTGGAATATCACAACCGGGAAAAACGCAATGTCGTTCTGGAATCGGTCAAGGTGGCGTTGATTTGTCTCATACTCTTTTGGGGGGCAGGTTTTTCCATAATGTCATTTAACAATGATATAGATATCAGAACTATGTTTTCCAGGATTGTATCTCGCTTTCCGGTAAATCAAAAGATGGGACAGATTGTTATTGCCACAGGGTATTCCATCGGAATTGGTCTGGGAATCATCATTTTTTATAATCATTTCATAAACAGGAAATTATCGAAGGATCCTACACCAATCGAAGTGGAAATGAGAAAATATGAGAAAGAAATTAATCTGACATTGATTCAGGAATATGGAAGGATGAAGCAGGGAAAGCGAAAATGAGTGGGTATATGTTGTTGGGATTCCTGGGAGTATGTGGTGGAACAATGATTGCGGCGGGGCTATGCGCTTTAATTACTTCCACCGGAATTGTCACCAGAATGGCAGATAAGAGTCACACGGCATCCAGGGTTCGAATCTACGAGTCAATCCTTATGATGGGAGCTATTTTTTGGAATGGATTCTGGATTGTTCCGGTAAAACTTCGGATGGCTCCGTTCATGGCACTGGCACTTACCGGGATGACTGGGGTACTTCAGGGAATCTTTGTGGGATGTCTTGCGGTATCTCTGGCTGAAACGCTCAATGGAACCGCAATCTTTTCCAGGCGAGCCAAACTTTCCAAAGGCGTGGGAATTATCATTTTATTCACGGCATTTGGAAAAACAATCTTTGCGCTATTCCAGTTTGTGCTGTAAGGCCTGTGTAGCACCGTGAAAGGGAGGAAAGAAGTATGATTAGTGAAGAAGAAAAGAAACAATACAATGAGTATGTGAAGCAGGTTACACCCAATAATCATCTGGGGAAGAATATGCTTAATGCATTTTGGATTGGGGGAACGATTTGTCTGATTGGACAGGGACTTTTGGAACTGTACAAAACCATGGGATTGAATCAGGATAATGCAGCGTATTGGACGACCATTACCTTGATTTTAATGAGTGTAATTTTAACAGGGCTTGGAATTTATCCGAAGATTGCAAAATATGGAGGAGCAGGA
>JAILRB010000035.1 GCA_024698585.1 Eubacterium sp. | reverse complement strand
TGTGGGAAATGTCATGGCGAAGACTTCCTATGATGCTTGGGGAAGTGTGACGGAAAACAATGCAGTCAGTCTGTCTCCATACATTGAGGACATCAACCTGACAGAAAGCTTTACCGGATATCTTTACGATGAAGGAACCGGGTTATGGAATGCCGGGGCAAGAACCTATGATTCGGAAACCAAGCGTTTCCTTTCAGAGGACCCGGAAAGTGGAACCATGGATGATCCAATCTCCACGGTAAAATATGTTTATGCCTATGATAATCCGGTGATGAACGTGGATCCGGATGGACGCTCCGTATGGGGAACCATCACATCCTGGGGAAGTAAGGCATACGACACTGCAAAGTCCTGGGCAGGAACTGCAGTCAATGCCGTTAAGAAGACAGCAGGCTACGTAAAGGATAAGGTAGTTCAGGGTGTACAGGCAGTAAAACAGGCTGGTCGAAAGATGATTGACGCTGCAGCCAGCTATGTGCAGAAGGTTATCTGTATGATTCCGGATGGCGTGAAGAAGGTCTGGAACGATGTCAATAAACTGTATGACAAGATACCAAACTCCGTGAAGTTTGCAATCGGAGCTGTAGGAGTTGCGGCTGCCGTAGTTACGGGAGCAGCCCCGCTGGGAGCGGCAGTAGGTGTTCTGGCTGGTGCAATGCTGGGTGGAGCGGCAATGAATGCAGGAATCTATGCGGCAGGAGCATTCTTTGGATACCATGACTTCAGCTGGAAGGAAATGGGACAGACCGCCATTGACGGTGCAGCGGATGGAGCGTTGTTTGCCGGCGTTGGAATGATTGCAAAAAGCGTTACCTATGCGGTAAAGAATCCTGAACCTCTGAAGGCATTTCTAGCGGATGAGACTGCCGGAGAGATTAATCTTTCGAAGTTTGGAAGGGGGGGAAGTGTCTCTTCAGATAATGTCTACGATGGAGTAAAGCAAGCGTCAAAATATTTAAAGGAACAAGGGGTGCCAAGGCAATATAGAAAACAAATATTAGAATCTTTCGATGTAAGAACAATCAAACTAGAAAAAGCAGGTGAGAATACTTATGGTCTTAGATTTTATGGTGGAAATGCGAATGCAGAAGGAAGATATCTGTTTGAAACCTTTTCGCCGCTTACAAATCGTGAAAATTTGGCGTTGCCATATGAATGGAATAGTATGACAGGTATACAACAATTCCAAGTGAAAAATGGGACAACTATAATTACAGGCAAAGCTGCTCCGCAAACAGGTTTTGGTGCGCAATACACAGGAGGAGCAAATCAATGGTATATTAATAATTTGGAGGACTTAATTAAATGTCATTAGAGGATAAATATAAGAAAAAAAATTCAGATATTCAACAACGACTTAGAAGTGAAATGGAATATGTAAAAAAAGGACAGAGCAAAAAAAATTATGTACAATTAAGCAGTATTCTAGAAGAGTTAGAGAATATGATGAATAACAAATGTTTAACATTGTACTATCCTAGAATAATAGTTGATTCATGGGATTTTAATGATGATTTAGGTATAGAATTATTAGATTTGGCAGAATTATATAAAAGATGGAAATAATATATTGAATGATTGTCAATACTTTAGTACCACCAACCTCTCCCCATCAAAGCCAACCAAAGCAAATCCAACCACCATCCTGAACCTGAATCGCCTCTCAGCTATGCTGATGTCAGTCGATGAGGGTGAGGGTGGCGAATTGCGGTAGTAGCGAGCAAGAAATAGCGTCGTTAGCCCTAGTTAGGAATACATTAGAAAATCATTTAAAGGAATTTTAAAGCTTAGTTCCATTAAACTGATATGAGAGCACTCTTAACAAAAAATTTTGTTGGGAGTGTTTTTCTATGGCTAAAAACACGAAGCAGAGCAACCTGACCACGGATTACATTTACGATTACACAGAAGAAGTGCCAACGGTTCTTTCGAAAGTGCGAAGTGATGGAGTGACAGTGGATTACACTTACGGTGATGCGAAAGAGCGTCTGGAAGCGGTAATCACCTCAACTTCCGTTTACAATCAGACCCGGAAGATTTACAATATCAGTACGGATGAACGTGGAAGCAGTCGTTGGGCACTGGATGATGTGGGAAATGTCATGGCGAAG
>JAILRB010000009.1 GCA_024698585.1 Eubacterium sp. | reverse complement strand
TGATGATTCTATCAAGTTTGTTTCCCTCTTGACATTCTCATAGAAACGATATCCGCCTGAGAAATTGTAACCATCAAATCCTTCCCCAGCTAAAATTCTACAGGATATATAGCTTCTTAATCCACTTTGACACATCACATACACTGGTTTTGACTTATCAAGCTTATCAATGTTTTCTCTTAAATCATTTACCGGAATATTGGTAAATCCGTCCACATGACCTCTTGCATATTCACTTTGCGTTCTTGTATCAAGCAATGTCACACTTCCATCTTTTGGCAGCTTGTCCAGTTCGTCAAAGTGGAACTGCTTTACGATTCCGCTTTCAATATTCTCAATCATAAATCCAGCCATATTTACCGGATCTTTTGCAGAGGAATAAGGCGGAGCATATGCCAAATCCAAATCCTTAAGCTCTGTTGCTTTCATACCGGCACTAATAGCTGTTGCAATTACATCCAATCGCTTATCAACACCATCGTAACCCACAATCTGTGCTCCAAGAATTTTTAAAGTACTCTTTTCATACACAACCTTCATAGTCATGACTTTTGCACCGGGATAATAGCCAGCATGGGAAGCCGGCGATAAAACAATTCTTTCATATTCTATTCCGGCATCTTTCGCTGCTTTTTCGGTAAGCCCTGTGCTTGCAGCTGTCATATCAAACAGCTTGATAACAGAAGAACCCATGCTTCCTTTATAATGACTGTCTAATCCGCAAATATTATCCGCCACAATCCTGCCCTGCTTGTTTGCAGGACTTGCTAAAGAGATAACCGCATAATTTCCCGTAACTGTATGCTTTACTTGTACTGCATCCCCTACCGCATAAATATCCGGCACGGAAGTTTCCATCTTATCATTTACAACAATCGCTCCCTTAATGCCAAGTTCAAGTCCTGCCTTTTTTGCAAGTGTAGTTTCCGGGCTGACACCGATTGCCATCAGAACCATATCAGTAGGGATAGGCTCATCATCTTTTAGAAGAACCTGTAAATCTTCCTTCTCATCAAATCCAATTACGTCACCGCCAAGCTTTAGACTTATCCCTTTACTGCGTAGCTTGTTATGTACAAGAGTTGCCATATCATAATCCAGTGTATTCATCAGCTGTTTTGGTCTTTGTACAACTGTTACTTTAACACCCAAGTCACATAGATTTTCCGCAACCTCAAGTCCGATAAATCCACCACCAACCATAACTGCCGTTTTTGGTTTCTTTTCTTCTACAAAGCTTCGTATTTTCAATGTATCTTCTACTGTTCGTAACGTAAAAATCTTCTCATTTTCTATTCCCGGAAGATTCGGCATTACCGGCTTTGCTCCCGGAGATAAAATTAATTTATCATAAGATTCCTCATATACTTTTCCGGTATCCAGATTGTGAACTGTAACCGTTTTCTTTACTGCATTGATGTCTGTTACTTCATGATGCACCTTCATATCTATGCGAAATCTTTTTCCTATGCTTTCCGGTGTTTGAAGTGTCAGTTCCTCCTTATCCTCAATTACACCGCCAATATAATAAGGCAGTCCACAATTTGCATATGAAATGTATCCAGAGCGTTCAAAAACGGTAATCTGTGCATGTTCATCTAATCTTCTAAGTCTGGTTGCTGCTGTTGCACCACCTGCAACTCCACCCACAATTACAACCTTCATCCTTTCACAACCTTTCCTCTGTATGAACCAATACCTCCGATATTGGTAACATGTGAAAAACCCATCTGTTTCAATGCAGATGTAACACTACTGCTTCTTGCACCACTTTGGCAATATACAAACAAAGGTGTACTCTTATCCGTTATTTTTGCAAGGACCTTCTCTATCTGTTGGAGAGGAATATTCTCACTATTCTCAATATGTCCAGATTTATATTCTTCCTTTGTTCTAACATCTAATAATACAGCTTTTTCTGTTTTCAGAAATTCCTGAACTCCTGCATTGACATCGGCTTGTTTAAAAAATCCGAAAATACTCATTGTAACATCGCCTCCACTTCTGCCTTTGGTCTTGCACCAACAGCTTGTTTTACAATCTTTCCATCTTTAACGAGTACAATGGTTGGAATACTCATGACTCCAAACGCTTGTGATAATTCACCTTCCTCATCCACATTTACTTTACCAACTTTTACTTTTCCTTCATACTCATCTGCCATCTGTTCAATAATTGGTCCCATCATACGGCATGGTCCACACCAAGGTGCCCAGAAATCAATCAGCACCGGGATATCCGATTTCATCACTTCATTTTCAAAATTCTCTCTTGTTATTTTTAATTCAGCCATTTGTTAGCCCTCCTATTTTAAATTTCAGTAATCGTTCCTGATTTCTAACTTCATTATATACGGTAGGAGTTTTCTCTTCTGTGACTGAGTCTCATTATTCAATTATTTTTTTCAAACCTTCAAAATCTTTTATTAGAATCTCACCTCTATTAAGCTCTATTAGCTCATCTGAAGCAAATTGTTTCAACATTCTCGCCACTACCTCTCTTGCTGAATTGACTTCTTTTGCAATGGCTTCCTGTGTCATTTGAATCTTCTTTTCTCCGGTTTTTTCATAAACAGACAGTAAAAATCTTGCCATTCTCACATCAAATCCTGCAAACAATATTTCCTGCATCACCCATACCACGTCAGAAAATCTCTTCGTCGCAAGTTCATAGGCAAAACATCTCACATAGATATTACTATCCATCAGTTTTTGAACCATTCCGGAATGAATCGCCAAAATCTCTGTCTCTTCTTCTGCATATAGCTGTACATCCAGTGATATTCCTGTAATCACGCAGGACGCTGACAGAATACAGCATTCTCCACTTCCGATATGAAACAAAGTAATCTCTCGTCCTTCTTCATTTGTGATATAAACTCTGATAGAACCCTTTTGTACATAAATCATTCCAAGACACACATCTGTCATTCCATAAATATAGGAATCTTTCTTGTAAACGCGTAAAACAGCACCACTTAACAGCTGTGTTTTCTCTTCATCCACAAGTTTCTTCCAAAAAGGTATTTGCTTTATTACTTCACTAATATCCATCATTCATCCCATCCAGCATCAACATAGATTAATGGCAGTTGTTACCACAACCATGATTTCCACAGGTATGTCCACCTTCTCCATGCTCATGTTCCTGATGGTCACAACGTACATCCGGATTATATCCAAGTGTTCCATCAATCAAAGCAATAACTGCTTCATCTGCATTTCCGGACACTCCACCATAAAGCTTGATACCAGCTTTCGCAAGAGCCATCTGTGCTCCGCCTCCGATTCCACCACAGATTAGAACTTCAATGCCTGCCTCAGAAAGCAAACCAGCTAATGCTCCATGACCGCTTCCATTGGAATCCACTATTTTTGCCTTTATAATCTCACCATTTTCCACTTCATATACCTTAAACTGCTTAGTATGTCCAAAGTGCTGAAAAATTTATCCGTTTTCATAAGTTACTGCTATCTTCATATCTTTCCGGCCTTTCGCTATTATATTCTTTTCTAAATCTTCTACATATCTCCGGCATGGTCTTTCACAACAAACTTTATGTTTTCCGCTACAGATTCTATAATTTCCGCCGGATATCACTAATTGTTTCCCATTCACAATACAGTCCGAAATTTTATATCTTGCTCTCTCATATATTTCTGTGACTGTCGTGCGTGAAATATCCATAACTGCCGCACATTGTTCATGATTTTGTTTCTCAAAGTCGTAAGTGTCTCATAGATGACACACTTTAAACTCACTTCTAATTATAGCATAATACTTCTATCGGAGGTATTGCTAAATGAAAAGACAATTCAGAGACTGGGATAAACTCTATGCCCAGTATAAACAAACTAATCTTTCGGTTGCGGCTTTTGCCGAAAAAAGAAAGATACCGCAGGCAAGTGTTTACCTTGCCTGTGGTGTCACCGACTTAAGAAATAACATCAATGGTTTAGCTTTATTAGTGCAACGCAAGTTCAACCTGGATCCGTTCTCTAATGCACTCTTTGTATTCTGGATCTGCCCCACGACATAAAAATACATCAAATGGGATCTCATTTATGTAATTCTAAAAACCTTCCGTATAAATGATATCTCCCTGATTTTCACTGACCGTCAGAATCTTATCCTGATCATATACGATTTCTCTTGGGCGTCCTCCGTAATTTTCCTTCGCTTTTTAGAATTATGTTCGGCTTCTGTGTAATCTGCCAGAGACATATCCCAATATTTTAAAATAGTCTTGTAATCTACCCCTAATCTTCTTGTGACCTGGCTCTTATTGAGTCCGTTTCTTTTGTATTCTTGGATTTTTCCATAAATCATCCAATTAATCATCCTTTCTTCACCTCCGTGACAAAGTATATCACGGAATGATATTTGATTGAAAACTGTGGAAAATTAATTGCCAGTTTCTATGGAATTTAGTTTACCACTTACATGTTTGTTCAAAGTCCCAAAAAAGTACTTATTATTGTTATATACTAGAGTAAAGAAAAAAGAAACTGTGAACACTGTGACGAAGAACTACGTGAATTGCATAAAAAGATTAGTAGCATAAAAAATGCTAATGAATCTGATAACAATATCTTAAGTTGAAATGGAGGATGGAACCTGGAGGGTAATAGAAGCAGGAGATGGACAAGTTTCCGGATTATCAATTAATCAAGATTACGAGAGTTTCTTTAGAGCGTTGAGTGTACTTTTATAACCTTTAAGGGGAATTGGAAAGAAAAAGCGATGTGCCAATTTTGATCCACTTCCTATTTTACTTGGACGTGGAAGAGTATTGAAGCCAGGGGCATGGCTTAGCGATATTGTAGGTGTTGATGACACATTTCCAGAGGATTATCAACTGATAGAAAAGATTGTTTTAGATTTAAACTAGTACATAATTTCTCAAAGAAACTGTAACTTTTTGAAGAGTTAAGTTAAAACAGTCATATTATGAGAAGGAGTTGATGGAATGTTAGAAAAGAAAAACAGCTATATATCTGAATGGAAATCCTTTTCAGAATTAAGAAGGATTCAAAATGATATTTCTGAATGGGGATATAAAAAAGAATTTATCAATAATCATTGTTTGGAAGAAAAAATGAAAACTCGATGGTGTGATATGAAGAGTGGAGTTGAGAATTTTATTGAGCCGATTGAGGTGAAGATTCAAAAAGGAGAATTATTATGGCGATATAATGAAAAGAAAAGTCATTTGAAAGTGCCGAAACTGTTTGAGACTCAGTTGGGAATATTCAATAACCATAATAATGGTGAATTTACAAGCTGGCTTGATAAAAATGATTGCAAAACTTTTTTTGTCGAAGGAAATTACTGTGATATGTTTGATTGTGGAGAATATGTCTATGCAGTTTCTAATATGATGCATGCGGCGATTGGGAGATTAAAGGTTATACGGATTGATAAAAGCCTTAATATCGTGGAAATGTTTGAAAATAATCGAAATGATTGCTATGGAAGGTTGAAATATTTAGGGAGTATCAGTGATAATGAAGGATATTGGCTTTTAGTAAGCGGATTCCGAGAAGAAAATGATGATAAAAAGAGTGAATTTATGCATTTTACAATTTTGATTCAGATTGCTAAGGACGGAACATTCGAAATAAAAAGAGAATGGAGAACATCTATTTCAAACGCAAACAGCGTTGTTAAAATAGGGGAGTGTATATATTTAGGAAATAATAAGATGATTACGCGATTAAATATTATAACTGGAGAGATGGCATTTTTCACTGACAAGACAGAGAAAGAAATGGCTGCACTAGCGAAATTGTATTGATTGGTGTGTTATAGAGTACTTTTTTAATTAAAAATAAAGACAATGTGAAAAAGGGGATAACGAATATGAAATTGTTAGATATGATGAAAGCAGATTATATTCCAGCTGTATTTACAGGTGACGAGGAAGAAGGCAATAAAGCGAATGCAGAACTGTATTTAAAGTTAGTTAAAGAAGGAGAAGTGAAAGGTTTTTGTCCAGTAATGGTTGATAAAAATATTGGTCATTATATTTACAAACCCAAATACGCTATAAGAGAAAGTGAAGATAATTATGCTGATATTACAAAAAGTTTAATATCAATAGGAGAGAGCGATTGTTTTAGAGTGTGGTTAGGAAGCTTCCTGTATACTATAAATAGTTAAGGAACTTGACTATAAAAAATACCTCAAGTAAATTTAGATTATTACTGACCGGGAAGTTGGTAAAATCTAATAAATACAAGAGGTATCTAAAATGAATGTTAAAGGTAAAAACAAGAAAAATCAAGTAGTTGTAGCAAATATTTTTGAACAGCAGGAAATTATTGCAAAAGCAGAAGAAATTAAAACACAATTAAAGGCTTCTACTTGGCATGAGTTGGAAACAAATGGAAAGTTCGATAAGAATGATAAGCTCTCATTTATCAGTGATGACATGCTTATATTAGGATGCGATATAGGTAGTGAAACACACTATATAAGAGCAATCGATACCAGAGGAAGAGAACTCAGTAAGTCCGCTTTTGCATTTGCAAATGACCTAGAAGGATTTCAAAGT
>JAILRB010000064.1 GCA_024698585.1 Eubacterium sp. | reverse complement strand
ACTCTTTTAAACTACTGAATCTCTATAAATGTCAAATACTTCTGTATTTTTTTCTTCTAACAATTCTTCAAATGCTTGGTCTCCATACTTTTCAAGATATTCCAACTCACTATCTGATATTGGTATTGCAAATAACCAATTAACAATATGTCCATCCAGCTCTATCCCTTGTAAATTTTCCCAATATGATGGTGCAGTATAGTATATATGACGCATTTCTAATCCATCATAATATTGTTCAACAGCATTGATATTAATCATCCCTGGACGACATGAATAATTATTTTTTATAATGTCAAATGCACATGATGCAATTATATTTGGAAATTCCTTAAAGTCACTATCGCAGACTCCAATAAATTCCACTCGGATTTCTTTTCCCTCGCTATCAATTACTCCAATAGGATACTTTGATAGTCCTAGCGTCGAATAAGTTGAAAGACCAACATCCGATTTATTTTCCCCTATGTATATGTCTATTTTAAATTCGTTTGAATCGTCAGCAAAAGAAATTACCTTCGGTGTTGATTTAATCTCATTATGAATTATTTGAAAAATTTTCTTGTTATAAATCATATCATTTAACCCTTTTCTCTAATAATCTTGAAAAACAACATTTACTTTATCACAATGATTGCATTTAAAAACAAATGCCGCAGTTCCATTACCCAAATCATCTAATAAAACTTCAAAATTTTCTATTCTTTCCATCATATCATTAGATAATATATTTTTCATTGATTCAATATTGTCATTGTCAGAAAAATATTTTTCAAACGCCTCTTTATCCCATTCGCCCAAATACTTCATGTAATCATCACAACATACTGGCCATTCATTATATTGAATCCACGGGACAGGTGGAGTTAAAAATAACTCCTCTGTTTTATCTGTCCTTTTATTTTTTATTTTATTCTGTATATAATCAGGTATGTATACCCTTGCTTTTTTCTGCTCAAAGCACGATAAGCATATCGATTCAACTTCATCCTTTTCAAAAAACACACCATCTAGACAATCACTTTTTCCTCCACAAAATTGGCACGGTATTTCACAAAAATATGCATTTCTTTTTACATTTTCAAAATATTTATATTCTTTCAAATAACTAAGCTCCTTCAAAAATGGAATCATCCAACCGTCTAATATTACCCGAACGATATACCCGCCAAGGCATATTCGAGCTTTTCCAAATAATCTGAATAATTCTTAGGAAAATTCGATATTTCATATAAATCATTTGGATCCAAATGATAAATAACGTGCTTTAGAATTTCCTCATAACTGTACCTTATTCTTCATCATTCCATATACAATAAAGTTCATCCTCATCATCCCATGGTTCCTGTCCTCCTGAAGGACCAACATAAACTACATCATCATTACGGATTAAAATCAGACACATATGCTCCGGTTCCCAAGGGCATTCACTCTCAATACTGTAGCCTAATTCTTCGTTCTGCTGCGCATACACCACCAGCGAAGGATTATACAGATATGATAACAGTTTCTTTCCTGCCTTGTATCCATCCATAATTGGAATTAATGACTTTGCAATGTCACTGTAGATATCTTCCATGCATTCCCATTCTTCAAACATGTATAGGAAAAACTTCTCAAGCCCTTTATCAATAGCATCACAGATTTCTTTTTTATCCACGAGCGAATTATAATGTGCAATACATTTTTCTGCATCATTTTCTGTTGCTCCGTCCGAAACAAAAATGTTTACTTCCATTTCGCCTTGAAATAAAGATTTTGAATCAAAAAATCCTGTTGCAAAAAATTCATCCTCAGCCACTATTAAATTTCTTATCATTCTCTTATCGTTCCTTTCTTCATATATTTTGCAGAAGCAGCCTCATTCTATCAACATTCAACTACCTACTAAAGTCTAAATAGTTGCATTCCATATTCTATTATCAACTCGTTCAAAGACAATCTTATCAATGTTTTCTGCCGAGCAACTTCTTAATCTTCCATACCATTTTCTTATCTTAATCCGTTTATCTTTTATGTAACACTTATTGCAAAAAGTACATAAACCAAATAAAGAATAGCCACCAGTTATTATCATAAATATTATGGAGACAAAGAAAGCGACACCTATTGGTCTTTTATCTAAGTCCATACTACTAATTATTTTTAGTACTTCACTATCCATTGCAACCTCCTCGCACGCATTCTGTTATTTTTCTATAATAATTTTCTTAGATTGTGATTCATAGTCTTTTACAGATTTACCAACGGCATCATAATCTCCCAATAGACTTCCATATCTGATACTTCCATATTTTCAATGACATCATCTCCATTTAGGAATAGAGGAACTTTATAGCCAGCACATTCATTATTTTTCAAAACATAGTTATTTTTTTCCATCCACTCCCTGAAGGCTCTTGAGGCTAAGCAATCTTCATTATACTCAACTATTTCAACATTATGAAATTCCTCAATACCTACTGGAATATTTAAAACAGTCCCAGCCCCAGGTTCAAAGAGCAAAATCGTATTTGTTTGCTTATTTACCGCAAATATTCTTCCAAGCCAATCATAACCAAAAACATTTATTTTCCCCTTATACTGTCCAAAAGTCTTTTCTACTATATCATTCCACTTTTCAATATCCGTCGTTTCAAAAAGACGATACATTCCATTAAAAAAACTTTTTCCAAACATTTTTTTTAGGAATTGATTATCATCTTTTATTTCCTCCATAACAACATCACTATTAGTATATTTCAAAAATTCATCAAACATTTTCTATTCCTCCTACTTCATTACAGAATTTCTTATTACTGAACCATCAGCTAAAGGTTTAATCAGATTCTTCAATCATACATTTCCCATCTTATTTTTCTATGATTTCAATTCTTGATTCATCTACATTTTCACACAGAAAATCTTTCAGAGCATCAAAGTTTTCCATTTGATCATTATACGCGATATGATATTTTTTTGTCCAAATGGTTGCCTTCCATATTTTTTTATCCATTCGTTCAAAAACAACTTTATCAATATTTTCCGGCGAGAAGCTTTTTGATCTTCCATACCATTTTCTCATCTTAATCCGTCTATCTTTTATGTAACACTTATTGCAAAAAGTACATATACAAAATAACGAATAACCACCAGTTATTATCATAAATATTATAGAGCAAAAGAAGGCGACACCTATTGATCTTCTATCAATGATATATAACCATATGAACGAAATAAAAATCATTAAGAAAAAAGTGATCCACACCATAATTCCCGGTACAAGACCTTTACTGTATACCGTAAACTCATTTCTTTTATGTTTTCTTTTTTTCGGTTTTTCTTTCCTTTCCTCTGTTTTTCTTTGAAGCATTTCCTTCGGATTATCTTCCTGTGGTGTTTCATTAATTCCCCTTAGAAGCAATTCCATATTCTTAAAACGTTCATCCCCCATAATTTCAGCCAAGTTCACTGTATCCAGCTTAAAGTCTTTCAGTTGACTCTTCTTAAAAATCAATGTCAAATGAACTTCTTTATCGGAGACATTGCTTAATAACTCACGCATTTCCATATAATCGGATTCCTGATTTAAGCTCATAAAGCAAGCTAGAAAATAGTGAGTCTTTCCATCAACTATTCCCTTGGCTTCTATGGTAATTGCACTATCATCAATATCTTGTTTGCTTTGAATCAGTCTAAACGGAAAACTAATCTCTTTATATTCTTTTGTTGCCATTTTGTTCTTCCCCCTTTTCACCTATACACAGACTTCTGCCAAATTAGGTGGATTCATCATGATTTGAACCCGTTTACAAATAGAAAAGAACCATTTCAGCACGAACCGGTTCTTCTCTTTCAAACTATTGTATCTTCTTCCAGTAATTCCTCAGATACTTGTTCTTCATTCGTTCTTTTCATTAACTTTCATATATTCCCCTAAACAACACTAAAAATACATAAAAGAGTCACAACAAGTCCCACCATGGCGACACCAGCCATTGTCTTTCCGAGAATCTTATTGGTTGCAAAAGAAAGAATAGCAATGGATAGCATAACCAGAAGGACCGAACCGCCTCCAATCATGCATCTCCGTGCACCTGATTCGGCCTCTGTATCAATATAATACGCATAAATAAAATTGTCTCCACCGGCTTCGGCAATCCCTTCCTGCTCTATGTAATGTTTAATGTCCCAATCTGTGGATTTTACTTTTCCACGAACAATCACCTCGTTCAATGCCTCATGGGTTGTGGAATCAAAGTTTTTAGCCCAGTCTTCATCCGCCTTAACAACGATTCCTTTTTTTCCCTCTTTTTCATATACAACGTAATAACAATCTTTATCCGTTGTAATCAAGTGCATTATCTTGTGATCTACTTCATAAAATTCTGAAGACGAATAGGCTATGGGTCCTTTCACATATTCACCGGAAACATTATCTTTTTTCAATAAACTCTCTAGCGTAGTCTGTGTCTTGTTCAACTGATTATTCGTGTGAATTCCATAACACAATACTCCAAGCCCCACAATAATGAAGGCAAGTGCTCCTAAAAATGCCTGAATTTTTTGTTTTCTCGTAAATATACTATTGATAGCATCTGCCGGGCGACTTCCAAAGTTTTCCATATTGTTCATCTTTTCCTCCATTTGTTTTCCCTTTCTTATTCACCGTAATTTCTTGCAGGACTCAATATCCTTTTGAATCTGCTTCTGCAACTCCTTCAGACTATCAAACTCCTTCTCCGGTCTGATAAAGTCGTAAAACTGCACTTCTATTGTTTCGTGATAAATATATTCCTTGAAATCAATAATGTGGGTTTCCACTTTAATTTGCGTTCCACTTTCCACAGTCGGATTAATTCCCACATTGGTAATGGCATGATATGCTTCATCCCCTACTACTACAACAGTTCGGTACACACCGTTCGGAGGTAGCAGTTTATTCTCATCTGGAATAATATTGGCAGTAGGAATTTTCATGGTCCTTCCCAGCTGCTTTCCTTCTGTAACTTTCCCGATAATCCGATATGGATGATCCAGTAGCATATTCACGGTTCTCATGTCTCCCCTGGAAATCAGCTCCCTGATTTCACTGCTACTAATGTCCTTCCGGTTATACTGCTCCTTTTCTACAACTACAACATTGAAGTCATATTTCTTCTGCAGGGCTTTCAATAATTCCACATCCCCTTTGGCTTTAGCCCCAAATCGGAAATCTGTGCCACAAACAATGGTGGTCGCCCCTAAAGTTTCCTTTAATATATCGCGAACAAATTCTTCCGGCGACAAGGACAAAAATTCTTCTGTCAAAGGCATGCGAATGTACACATCCACTCCCTGCTCTTCCATCAGCAGTCGTTTTTCCTGTTCTGTCATAATTGTTTTGTTTGACTTTTTTTCCAAAAATGCTGTAGGAGCTGAAGAAAAAGTCAGTACCACCTTTTGTCTGCCGTTGGCCTTGCTCGTTAGGATTTCCAAAAGTTTCTCATGTCCCTTGTGAATCCCGTCGAATTTTCCAACGGTAACGATGGTGTTATTCAGTTTTTGGTTTTCGCTCAATGAAAAACTTTGCACTTTGGTCTCCTTTCTCATTCGTGTGCGTTCAGCCCCATTCGCATAATACTGCTCCGCAGCACTATGCGCTCATTCCGCCACATTCACGTTCAGCCCCATTCGCATAACTCTGCTTCGCAGCGCCATGCTCATGTGTGTGCGTTCCGCACACACATACAAGCCGCAGCAATATCTACTCCAACTGTAAACAGTTTCCGTAGATTTCTCTGCGGCTTGTGTGGCTGAACTATAAGAACATCTTGTGTGGTTTGTAAATTTGGCGTTGTTCCTCGAATATGTATAGGCCGATGAATTCGCCTTCATATGTATAAACACGAACAATCTGTCCGTCCTGCTGTTGCATCTTTAACATGGTATCACCGGAAGTAAAAATATTTCCATTACGTACCAATTTTTCTGCATGTTTAGACACAATACACTTGGAATGGTGTTCCAGCATTTCGTCTACCGGAACAAGATAATCATCTATGATTCCGCAATCCCTGGCATACTCAATTTGTGAAAGTGTAATGCTGTCTTCCACCTTAAAGCGTTCTACCTGGGTACGAACCAAGTTTTCCATGGAAGCTCCCACTCCCAGTTTTTCTCCGATATCATTGCATAACGTTCTGATATAGGTTCCCTTGGAACAAATCACGTGCATGTCCACTCGTGGCAAATCTATTTTTGTAATTGTAATATCAATAATATTACATCTTCTAGCTGGACGTTCAATTTCTTCCCCGCGTCTTGCCAGTTCATAAAGTTTCTGCCCCTTAATTTTTATTGCAGAAAACATCGGTGGAATCTGGTCGTATTCACCGATAAAACTTTTCACTGCCTCGTACACCTGATTTTCCGTTATGGTCTTAAGTAACTCCGGATTTGCTTCCCGAATCACTTCCCCGGTCATATCCTGAGTATTTGTAGTCACTCCTAACAACATCGTGGTGTAGTAACATTTGTCCTTTTCAGACAAGACATCACAAAGCTTCGTTGCCTTTCCAAGACAAACCGGAAGCACTCCTACTGCGTTAGGATCCAAGGTTCCCATATGACCGATTTTCTTTTGTTTCAAAATTCCCCGCATTTTCGCCACCACATCATGTGAGGTAAAACCCGGTTCTTTATATACATTGATTACTCCATGAATCATTTCTTTCTCCTGCTTCATACTTCCCGTTATATTACTTTTTCAATTTCTTTCAAAATCATATTGATGCAGTCTTCCATGCTTCCTTCCACATCAAATCCAGCCGCACGAACATGTCCGCCACCTCCGAATTTCTGCGCAATTTCACTGACATCCACATATTTTCTGGAGCGAAAACTTCCTTTGAAATGGTCATCGCCCAAGGGATAAATAAACAGCGCAACCTCTACGCCTTCCACGTTTCTGATCGATGCAATCACAGCATCTAAATCATTCTTTGTGATACCGTACTGTTCCATCATCTCTGCTGTACAATAACCATAGATACATTTCCCATCCATAACCAATGTTGCATTGCTCTGAATATGTGCCGTTATCATCATCTGATTATATGATTTTTTATAATATGTTTCTTCTAATATTTCATTGGTGTCAATTTCATATTCCATCAAATCCGCAGCAATTCTCATTGTCTTCGGTGTCGTACTCTGGAAACGAAATACTCCTGTGTCATGGGCAATACCCATATACATTGGTTCTGCAATTTCCCTGTTGAATAAATCAAGTTCTAAAAACTCAAACAACACTTCGCTGGCGGATCCTGCTTCTGCCACAACATAATTATCATCGGCATATCCCGGATTACTCTTATGATGGTCAATGCAGTACGTTCTTTTCGCCGCATCAAAATACTTCGCATTCTCACCCAGTCGGTCAAGACTTGCTGTATCCAATGCAATAAATAAATCAAAAACCGTTCCGTCAAAGTCATCTGTTTCAATCTGATCTGTATTTGCAATCAGTGTAAACTTTGGGTCCACATATTCCAGGAATACGCGCACCTCTAAATCCTGTCGGTTCTTTTTTAGATAATTGTAAAGAGCCATACAAGAGCCTACGCAATCTCCATCCGGTCTTACATGTCCAGCAATCCCGATAGTTTTTGCATCACCAATGACCTCATTAATTTTCATTATGATTTACCTCATCAATTAATTTTGACATTTTCATTCCATATTCAATGGATTCGTCTAAGATAAAACGAATTTCCGGTGTGTTACGTAAATTAATCGTATGGGCTAATTCTCTACGAATAAATCCTTTGGCACTATTAAGTCCTTCCAAGGTTTCCTTTTTCGCTTCATCATTACCCAATACACTAATGAACACTTTACATGTCTTCAAATCCGGTGCCACTTCTACCGCGGTAACCGTGGTCATCATTCCGACACGCGGATCCTTCAATTCGCGAATGATGGTGCTTAATTCACGCTGAACTTCGCCGTTAATTCGTGTATTCTTGATACTGTTTTTTCTCATTCTTCTACCTCTTTAATAAATCAAGATATCTTTTTTCCCTTGCTGTACCCTGTTTTTTGAGTTTTTTCATTTTTCGGGGTACACTTGCAAGTTCATTTTTTCTTTGCTGTACCCTGTTTTTCGAGTTTTCTCATTTTTCAGGGTACACTTGCGACTTCACATTTTCTTTGCTGTACCCTGTTTTTCGAGTTTTCTCATTTTTCGGGGTACACTTGCAGTTTTCCCGCTTCTTAAGCGTACCCTATTTTTTCAATTTTTTCATTTTTCGGGGTACACCTGCAGTTTTCCCGCTTCTTAAGCGTACCCTATTTTTTCATTTTTCTCATTTTTCGGGGTACACTTGCAGTTTCACCACTTCTTAAGCGTACCCCTATTTTCGAGATTTCTCATTTTTCAGGGTACACTGGCTATTTTCCGTACCGAAATCGCAACTTATCTAGGCACTTCTACCATGATGTAGGATTCTACCTGGTCGCCTTCACGGATATCATTAAAGGAACTGAATACAAGACCACATTCGTATCCTGCTTTTACTTCCTTCACATCGTCTTTGAATCTCTTTAAGGATGCTAAATCACCTTCGAAGATTAATTCGCCGTCTCTTGTAACTCTTGCCTTACTTCCACGCTGGATATTTCCGTCCAATACATATGAACCAGCAATGTTTCCAACTCCGGACGCCTTGAAGATCTGTCTGATTTCTGCATGACCGGTAACCTTTTCTTCGTAGATTGGTTCTAACATACCCTTCATAGCTCTTTCAATGTCATCAATTGCATTGTAGATGACACTGTAAAGTCTCAAGTCAACGTTTTCATTCTTCGCGGTTTCTTCTGCCTGGTTATCCGGCTTCACGTTAAATCCAATGATGATTGCGTTAGATGCTGACGCAAGAATTACGTCAGATTCGTTAATGGCACCTACACCACCATGAATCACCTTAACTTCTACTTCATCATTAGAAAGTTTTACGAGACTCTGCTTAACCGCTTCTACAGAACCCTGAACGTCAGCCTTAATAATGATATTTAATTCTTTCAGTTCTCCGGCTTCAATCTGTGAATTCAGGTCATCCAAGGAGATTCTGAACTTATTGCTTTCCATTAATTTCGCCTTGCTGTCTTCTACGAAAGTATTCGCAAAATCTTTTGCTTCAGAAGCTGTTTCTGTGGAAACAAAGACTTCTCCTGCATTTGGAACACCACTTAAACCAAGGATTTCCACAGGAGTTGATGGGCCTGCTTCCTTAATCTGATTTCCTCTGTCGTCGCTCATGGCACGAACCTTACCGTGGTTTGCTCCGGCAGCAATGTTTGCAGCAATCTTTAAAGTACCCTTCTGTACCAATACAGTGGCAACAGGTCCTTTTCCTTTATCAAGTTTTGCTTCAATAACGATACCTCGGGCCTGTCTGTTTGGATTTGCTTTCAATTCCAAAACGTCAGCCTGTAACAGTACCATTTCTAATAAATCATCAATACCTTCCTTGGTGTGTGCAGATACAGGAACCATTTCCACGTTTCCGCCCCAATCGGAAGCTAATAAGCCATATTCAGCCAATCCCTGTTTTACACGGTCAAGGTTTGCACCCGGCTTATCAATCTTGTTGATGGCTACAATGATTTCGATGTTTGCAGCCTTCGCGTGGTTAATCGCTTCAACAGTCTGCGGCATAACACCGTCGTCTGCTGCAACAACAAGGATTGCAATATCGGTAGACTGTGCACCACGCATACGCATGGATGTAAATGCTTCATGTCCCGGTGTATCCAGGAATGTGATGGTCTGTCCGTTTACCTTTACTACTGACGCACCAATATGCTGTGTGATACCACCGGCCTCTCCAGAGATAACATTGGTTTCACGGATTGCATCCAGGAGGGATGTTTTACCATGGTCAACGTGACCCATTACGCAGACAACTGGAGGACGTTTCACCATTAATTCTTCATCTTCTGCTTCTTCACGAAGTAATTCTTCAATGATGTCTACCTTTTCCTCTTTTTCACACATGATTTCATATCCCAATGCGATTTCTTCAGCGCTCTCGAAATCAATTTCTGTGTTTACGGTAACCATCTTACCTTCTAAGAATAATTTCTTGATAATTGCAGATGCTGTCATCTTCATCTTTTCAGCCAAATCGCCGATTGTGATGCTGTCTGGCACCTGAATAATCTTGATTTCTTCCTTCTTTTCTTCTTTCTTCTTTGGCTTTTCTAATACCGGCTTAGAGAAATCTTTCTTGCCGTTTTTACCTCTCTTACCATTTCCATCCTCGAAGTTTCTATTGTTTCGATTCTGGTTATCCTTCTTATCCTGACGAAGCTTATTTTCTCTGGTCTTACGATCCTTGTTCTGGATTGGTTCTGCTGCCTGAGCACCGCCTCTGTCGTTACGATCATTTCTGTTTTTGAAATCACGATTCTGTCCGCCACGATTGTCGTTTCTGTTTCCACCACGATTATCGTTTCTGTTGTCGTTTCTATTTCCGTTTCTGTCATTGTTTCTGTCACGGAAGTTACCGTTTCTGTTGTCACGGTTATTGTTGTTTCTGTTATCGCGATTATTGTTTCTGTTATCGCGATTATTGTTTCTGTTGTCGCGGTTCTGACCCCTGTCGTTATTTCTTCTGTCATTGTTTCTCTGTGGCTGGTTTCCGCGTTCCTGCTTTTTCGCATTATCATTCTGCTGTGGTTTCTTTTCCTGTGGAGTCTGTACCGACTTCACTTCTTCTTTCTTTTCTTCCACAACAACTTCTGCCTTTGGTGCTTCTTCCTTAACAGGAGTTTCTACCTTAGGCGCTTCTGTTTTCACTACTTCCACCTTTTCTTCTGTTTGAACCACTGGTGTTTCCTTTTGTTCCACAGCCTTTGGTTCAACCGGAGTAGTCTGAACTTCTTCAACAGCCTTTTCTTCTACCTTCTTGCCTTCTTTTTCAGACTTAGAACGGTGATGATGATGTTCTCCGCTACTATGTCTTCTCTTTCTACGTTCTCCTTCTCCTCTGGAACGATGTTCCCCTGTTCTGACTACACCCTTGCTTGTAATTAATACTCTAGGCTTAGCCTTTTCTTCCTTTTTTTCTTCAGTCTTTTCTTCTGCTTTTTCTTCGCTCTTTGCTGCACCATTTCCGAACTTGGTTTTAATGAACATAATGTTATCATCTTCAATGGAACTTGCCGCTTTTACTTCAATTCCTTTTTCTCCCAATGCTGCAACAATATCTGCGCTCTTTATATCTAATTCTTTTGCTAATTCATGAACTCTCATTTTTGCCATTTAGTTACCTCCGTCTTCTTACTACTTCTTACTACTTCTTACTAATTAACTGAATAATTGACTTGCTGAACTCTGAATCCAAAACTGCTATGGACACACGGTCTTTATTTCCCGTAGCGTTTCCCAGTTCTTCCCTTGTTCCATATGTAACGTAGGGAATTTCATAATACTTACATTTATTCTCAAACAGCTTTTTTGTGTTGTCCGATGCTTCCGTGGATACCATGACAAGTTTTGCTTTTCTCTGCTTCACTGCCTTTTCTACTGAAAACTCACCGGCTACTGTCTTTCCTGCCCGGGTGGCCAATCCCACCATGGAAAATACTTTATTCATTACCTTCTCCCAACTGTTCCATTAACTGTGATTTCACTTCATCACTGATTTTTGAAATCTTCAATGTCCGTTCCAGACCTCTGTTTTTCAAGGCTTTTTCCAGGCATTGTCGGTTCGGGCAAATATATGCTCCACGACCATTCTGTTTTCCAGTCATATCCACAAACACGTTACCGTCTTTGTCACGAACAATTCGAATCAGTTCTTTTTTATTTTTTTCTTCTCTACAACCTGTGCAGGTTCTTGTGGGAATTTTCTTTGTTGTCTGTCCCATAGCACTCTCCTATGAATTATTCTTCTGCTGCATCCTCGTCAATTTCTGAATCATACTCTGCATCATACTCATCATCGTATTCATCATCGTATTCTGTGTCATATTCTGCGTCATATTCTGCATCATACTCATCATCGTAGTATTCGTCATCGTAGTATTCACCGTCATAGTATTCACCATCGTAGTAATCCTCTTCATTGAATACGTACTGAATTCCTTCTTCTTTCGCCTGGTCTTCACTCTTGATGTCAATCTTGAATCCTGTAAGCTTTGCAGCCAATCTTGCGTTCTGTCCTTCTTTACCGATTGCAAGGGAAAGCTGTGAGTTTGGAACAACTACTAAAGCTTCCTTGTTATCCGGATCAGCTAAAACAGCCACAACCTTCGATGGGCTTAAAGCATTTTCAATTAAGATTGCAGGGTTATCACTCCAGTTGATGATATCAATCTTTTCATTGCGAAGTTCATCTACCACTGCGTTAACTCTTGCTCCGTTGATACCTACACATGCACCTACCGGATCAACGTTTTCATTGTTTGAGGCAACAGCAATCTTTGTTCTTGATCCTGCTTCTCTGGCAACGCTCTTAATTTCTACAACACCTTCCTGAATTTCTGTTACTTCCTGTTCGAACAATCTCTTCACCAATCCCGGATGTGTTCTGGAAACAGTGATTCTTGGTCCCTTTCCATTATCTGTTACATCAGTAATGTAAAGTTTGATTCTTTCTGTAGGCCTGAAGAATTCTCCCGGTGCCTGTTCCTTTTCCATTAATACAGTGTCAACCTTTCCAAGATTTACACTAATATTCTTTCCATTGATTCTCTGAACAATACCTGTAACAAGGTCATTCTTCTTTTCGAAATACTGTTCATAAAGACTCTTTCTTTCTTCCTCACGGATTTTCTGGAGGATACCATTCTTTGCACTCTGTGTTGCAATACGACCAAAGTCCTTAGACTGGATTTCAATGTTAACCACGTCACCAACTTCGTAAGTTCCCTTGATATTTCTGGCATCTTCTAAAGAGATTTCCTTTACGCTGTCTTCTACCACTTCAACAACTTCCTTCTGGGAATAGATGTGGAAGTCTCCGGTTTCACGGTCGATTGTAACCGTAACGTTATCTGCTTTGTTAAAGTTGTTTTTATACGCTACTACTAAGTTACTCTCAATTGCTTCAAATAATGACTCTTTACTAATGTCTTTTTCCTTTTCCAACACGTTTAATGCTTCAATTAATTCCTTATTCATTTTCCTTTATCCTCCTTAGAATTCAATATATTCTCTAACCAATGCGGTTAATTTTCTTTCAAACACGGTTTCGTTTCCTTCCCCGTCATCCAATGTAATGGTATCCTTATCATAAGCTTTTAAAATTCCGATGAACTGCTTTTCGCCGTCAATGGCCTTAAACAAATGAACTTCCACTACCTTTTCCAGATTTCTTTCGAAATCTCTGTCTTTTTTCATAGGACGTCCCAGTCCCGGAGAACTCACCTCTAAAATATAGGCATCCGGTATAAAGTCTACCTCATCCAGTTTCTCGCTCAGGACACGGCTTACACTTTCCAGATCGTTAATGGTAATCCCTCCCGGTTTATCAATATAAGCCCGAAGATAATAGTTACTTCCTTCTTTTACATATTCCACATCGACAAACTCGAACCCCTTTTCTTCCACAATCGGAAGCAATAGTTCTTCTGTCTTTGCTTCATAAACTGCTCTTTTTGACATTGAACCTCCTTTTCTCATACAAAAGAGCGAACCTTTGCGGTTCGCTCCTGTGTTTCTAGTCTATATTACTGTATTAGTATAAATCTATTTTCCCCTGATGTCAACGGTTAATTCTCGACATTTTCCGATTCTATCGGATGTTTTCAAACATTTCATCCTTAGATCCTTTCAGAATGCTTTCATATAACTTCAACCCCAGCACCGGGAAGAACTTTGAGGTAAAATTCATAAAATGGGCATCCTTTCCTAAAATCATTCTAGATTTCTGACGAACAATCTTTCGGATGATTTTCTTTGCCATTCGATCCGGGGACGTGGACATCAAGCGAACAATCCCCCGATTCTTTTTGCCCCGCTGATTTCTCAAAATATCTGTTCGTACAAATCCCGGGCAAACATAGCCAATATACATTTCTCTTCCCAGTTCTCCAATCAGACTCTCTGTGTATGCCTTTAACGCAGCTTTTGTTGCACCGTAAATTCCGGTTCCGGTCAGGGAAACCAGCGCCGCTGCACTGGAAATATTCACGATTCCCGGCATGGTGGATTTTCTAAGAACCGGTAGCATTGCCTGGATTCCATATCGTACCGCATGGAAGTTCACTGCAAAACATCGTTCCACTTCCTGTTCCGGATAATGAATCGCCTTGTCAAACACCGGCATCATTCCGGCATTGTTAATCAGTAAATCCACCTGAATATTGCTTTCCAATAATTCTTTTGCAAAGTCATTCCACTCTTCCTGACTACTGACATCAAAAATCTTATATCGAAACGCATCATGCTGATAACTGAGTTCATCAATCAGGCTTCTCATTTTCCCCTCGGACTGCCCAATTCCGATGACACGACAGCTATGTTCTTTAATCAATTTGCAGGTCAATGATCTTCCAATCCCGGAAGACGCACCGGTGACCACCACCGTTTTTCCGTATATCCATTCCATTGCTTTTCTCCTACTGCTTTCCCTCTAAAATCTGCTTGCAAATTTTCATTTTGCTGATATAATAATACAAGTATGGCTCGTTGGTCAAGTGGTTAAGACGCCGCCCTCTCAAGGCGGAATCACGGGTTCAATTCCCGTACGAGCTGCTCGTTTTTTAAGGATTGCGATATGCGCAGTCCTTTTTTGTTGTAACATAAAAGAGCCACTCCCGCAGCTCTTTCATTCTAACAATATTTACTTTTTCCTCATATTTGCCATTCTCTTTCTAAACGCTTTAAAGGTTCGATGTACGATTCCTTTTCTCTCTTGCGTGATCGCTTTTAGTTCTTCCTCATCAAAAGGTTCATACACATATGTTTCTCCCGGAAACTTCTTCTTATCAGATTGAATGATAATATCAATAAACTCTTCCTTACTCTTTGCCTCCAATAAAGAGTTCACAATATTCGCATCAATCAACAACGTTACTAATCGTGCCAACAATTCAAAATGTAGTGGTCCATAGTCCTGCGCTGCAATCATAAAAAACAGCTTTACCGGCTGCTGATCCGGTGCGTGGTATTCCACACCCTTTGGAACCGTCACAACGGATAATCCAGGCTTCACTACCGCAGAACACTGGGCATGGGGAACAGCCAGACCGCCACCCACTGCCGTGGTAGCTTTCGCCTCCCTATCAATTACAGCCTGTTTAAATGCATCCACATCATCAATGTTTCCTGCTGCATGCTGTAAAGCCACCAGTCGTTCTATCGCTTCTTCCTGACTATTTAATGTAACATCAAGTTCAATGGCATCCAGTGATAATACGTCAGAAATTTTCATCCTACTCCCTCCTTTATTATTTTGTTTTTCATAACCTATCTATCGTTTTTATTTTTTCATCCGTTCATAAAAACCATTTAAGTGTTAACATTATTTTAACATTTTTTTACAAAATAATAAACCCATTCTTTCTATTATTTTACCTTTAACGTCCGTAAATATTCTTTCCTCTCCTCTGGAACTCTTCTACTTTCAATGGCTTTCTGAATTGCCTTATTATGGGTCCACTTTTCTAACCGCTGTTCCTGAATGTAGGAAATCGTTGTTTCATACTGCTTCACCAAGGCGATACTAAAGTACCAGGCAATCGCCATATTGATATAGTATTCTTCGGATTTGATTCCTGCCACCAGTCCCAACATTTCTTCCTGAAACTGCTCGTCCAGATAAAATCCCAACAGTGTCACAATGCCAAACCGCACCGTGTAGGTCTCCTCAGCCTGAAGCCACTGCTTGATTTTTTCGTAGACCAGTCCCAGATCCTTACGAAACCCTTTCGGCGACATCATATCGCAGGTAGCCCAGTTATCCACATACGGCAAAAAGCGTTCCACCTGTTCCAGCAATTCATGAATTTCCAGAAACTTCAGATTCACCAATGCTGCGTGAAGATTGTTTTCTTCATAGTACTGATGTGGCAGTTCCTGCAAGAACTCATCAATATAGTCTTCTCCTGCAATCTCTTTTGCTAATTTTCGAAGCTCCGGTGTCCGAACTCCAATGATTCGTTCCGGATCAACATTCGGCATCAGCTTTGCGTGAAATTCCCGGTACTGCAAATCCTGAAGTTCCAATAATTTCTTTTCAATTATTTCCATTTGGCCTCCTTAAATCATTGAATTTCTTCCATATAGTTTCGAAAGAAATCACACTCATCATCATTGCACTGTGTTGCCTCTTTCAATTTTACATTACAGTGAAATACATGATACAAACGCACTGCATCCGTTCCATAACAATGATACTGTACCGGAACCTTTAAAGCTTCCAACCGTGCCACCATTAGCGGTGCCTGTTCTCTTAGAAAATCTTCATTACAAGTCATCACAAAACTTGGAGGAAAGTCTTTCGTCAAGAATGGAAGGGGATTAATCCAATTCATTTCTTCTTCCGTCCCTCCCTTTGGCAAAACTTCTTTTAATAGCAACATAGTCAATTCATCAGTGGCGTTCTTTTCTAACTCATACACTCCGCAGTTTAATGCTACAGCCCGAAAGCGAAACTTTTCCGGTGCCCGAAAAGAAAACTGTTGTGCATAACGCTCATTAATTCCCATGGCAATGAACAGGCTAAGCAGATGTGCTCCGGCAGAATCGCCCACACCGAATACTTTTTCACAATCAAATCCGTAAGTTTCCTGATGTTCCAGCATCCAACGAAATACGACCGTCACATCTTCCAATGCCGCCGGAAACTTATTTTCCGGTGCCAATCGATAGGAAAAGTTAATAACAGCAAACCCACGCTCAGCGAGACTCATACAATAATACTGATAGGTTTCCTTCGTACCGTAAACCCATGCACCGCCATGAACACTGACAATCACCGGAAGTTTTTCCCCAGCCCGATTCTTCGGCCGATAAACATCCAAAACCTGCAACGGGTGTTTTATCCCGTAAACAATATCATCAAAACGCTCTACAGTTTCCGGAGAAAACAATCCCCGGTCTCTCTGGGCGTCTCCATTCCCAAATTCTTCTCTGATTCTTTCTGCTTCTGTTGCCATTCCTACCTCCTGATTCACAAAATCCCCGGCAACCAACTTACCGGGGATTCCTTAAATCCATTATACATCACACTTTACAATTATGCTAAAAAATAATATTCTATTCCACCACTCACTTTTTCCCGATAACTCACGTATATTTCCGAACCTGTTTTAATGTTCGAAAATGGAATTCGTCCCCGGACATTAATTCGATTCAGAACAAAGTCTCCATCCAGTTCACACATGACAAATCGTGTCTTCATGTTAGGTACCACCGCTTTTTGTCCTGAAAAATATAGGGTTGGTCGATACATATGTCGATCATCCACCATTTTTTTCTTAACTCGAACCTTTAAAACCGGCGTGCTATTAATATCAAAAAAATCTTTCGTCTGGAATAACAATTCTAAATAAGAAATGATATTCATCGCAAGAAATACGCATGTTGTAATGAGTAGCATCTTTTCTGCCGTTTCATTTTCTCCAAACTGATTTGGAACCGTTTTTCTTGCCATCAACTGAAATCCTACAAAGATTCCACACAAAACAAGAAAAACCAGCATTCGTTTAAAAAAACACATCACTCGATAGGAGCGTTGTTGTTTCAAAAACTGTTTCTTATCCGTTTCCTTTACTGTACGAAATTCCACATCTCTCAATTCTACGTTTGCCATATTCATCCCCTCCTTAAAATATCAGTTTCCAAGAAAATCCGATATATTAATTTTCGCATATCATAATCCTTTTCTCACCAAAAATCAACACTTTTTTTAAAAATCAAAAATAGATAACTGGCTGTCTTCCGGCATTCCTTCCAGAAGATGTAAATCTGCCATGGTTTCAATGACCGTCTTTGTAATTTTTGTTTTTTCACGCATTTCATTCTTGGATACAAAAGGCTGACCATTCTGAGCTTCTACCGCTTCCACGAAAGCATCTGCCGCTTTTTCTCCCAGTCCTTCAATAGTATCCAGTGCCGGCATCAGTTTTCCGTCAATAATCTGGAAGTCATGGGCTTTAGCCTTATAAATGTCAATCGGAAGGAACTCGAAACCTCGGGCATACATTTCCTGCACGATTTTCATATCCCCTAAGGATGCTTCATCCTTCGGAGAGGCAGTGTTTTCAGCTTTTCTTCGTTTCAGTTCACTCATGAAGTAATCCAGTTTATCCCTACCCTGACACATCTTTTCGTAGTCAAACGCCTTGGCACGAATTCCAAAGTATGCCGCATAGTAAGCTAACGGCTTATAAACCTTAAACCATGCCACACGAAGCGCCATCATAACATAAGCTGCCGCATGGGCTTTCGGGAACATATATTTAATCTTCTTACAAGACCAAATGTACCAATCCGGAACACCATGTTCCACCATAACTTTTTCTTCATTGATTTCATTGCCCTGCTTGTCCGTGTATTCCTGTAATCCTTTTCCCTTACGAACATGCTCCATGATCTGGAAACTGATCTGTGGGTCAATTCCTTTTCCCATCAGGTAAACCATAATATCGTCTCGGGTACAGATTGCAGAGGAAATGGTGCACTGTCCTTCCTGAATCAATGTCTGGGCATTTCCCAGCCATACGTCTGTTCCATGAGACAATCCAGCCAATCGCACCAAATCGGCAAACTTCGTCGGCTTCGTATCCACAAGCATTTGAATTACGAAGTCGGTTCCAAGTTCTGGTAATCCCAAAGACCCCGTTGGACAACCATCAATATCATCAGAGGTAATTCCCAAAGCTTCCGGACTTAAGAATAAGGACATTACGTTCTTATCATCAAAGGGTACTTCTTCCGCCACATGAACCCCGGTAAGACTTTCCAGTCGACGAATCATGGTCGGATCGTCGTGTCCCAGAATATCAAGTTTTAACAGGTTCGCATCAATGGCATGATATTCGAAATGTGTGGTAATGATATCCGTGGTCATATCGTTAGCCGGTTTCTGAATTGGTGTAAAATCATAGATTTCCTTGTCTCTTGGAACAATAACGATACCACCGGGATGCTGTCCCGTACTTCGACGAATTCCGGTACATCCTCGGGAAATACGATCAATTTCCGCAGTTCTTTTATTGATATTATGTTCTTCGAAATAATTCTTCACATAACCAAAGGCAGTTTTTTCTGCCACACCAGTAATAGTTCCCGCACGGAAAGTGTGCCCTTTACCAAACATGACTTCTGTATATGCATGGGCGTTGGCCTGATATTCCCCGGAGAAGTTCAAGTCAATATCCGGTTCCTTCGTTCCGCCAAAACCAAGGAAAGTCTCGAACGGAATTTCCAACCCATCCTTTTTCATCTTTTCTCCGCAGCATGGACAGATTCCATCCGGAAGGTCAAATCCTACACCACACTCTTCACGGACTTCACGAATATCCTTCTGCATCTTCTGAACCAGTTCCATATCTGCTCCATCTTTCGTCATGGAGTATTCATCCTGGAAAATGGAACTCTTACAATGCTCACAGTAATAATGTGGTTGTAATGGATTACATTCCGTGATACCGGACATGGTTGCAGCAAAGGAGGAACCTACGGAACCTCTGGATCCTACCAGATATCCGTCTTCATTGGATTTCCATACAAGACGCTGAGCCATGATATACATTACCGCGTAGCCGTTACCAATGATGGAATCCAATTCGATTTCCAATCGGTCTTCTACAATTTTCGGAATTTTTTCCCCATACATGTTATGCGCTTTATCAAAACAGATTTTTCTGAGATTTTCTTCTGAGTTTTCCAATACCGGTGGACACTTATCCGGATGAATCGGAGAAATATCATCAATCATGTCTGCAATTTTCTGTGGATTCTTGATGACAATTTCCTCTGCCAGGTCACTGTCCAGATAGTCGAACTCTTTTAACATTTCCTCCGTGGTTCTCAAATAAAGCGGTGGCTGATTATCCGCATCTTTAAATCCCTGTCCGCACTGAATGATTCGGCGGTAAATTTCATCCTCCGGATCCAGAAAATGTACGTCACAGGTTGCCACAGTCATCTTATCGAATTTCTTTCCTAAATCGATAATCTTTTTATTAATATTCTGTAATTCTTCCACGGAATCAACCAGGAATTTCTTTCGCTCATCAATCTCCGGATTTCCGGTCTTTAACATGAAGGCATTATTTCCTAACGGCTGCACCTCAAAATAATCATAGAATTCTGCCAGTCTTGCAATTTCCTGCTCCGGTTTTCCATGAAGAATCGCCTGATACAATTCCCCTGCCTCACAGGCACTTCCAATCATCAATCCTTCTTTATGCTTCAGGTAATCACTCTTTAAGATTCTCGGTTTCTTTCCTGAGAAGGTATCAATATGGGAAATAGAAATCAGTTTATACAGATTCACACGTCCCACCAAATCCTTACAAAGAATAATGGCATGGTGTGCAGGCAACTTACTAATCAGGTTGGAAGACTGCTTTCCTTCCGTATTCAACTCATCCAGATTGGTAATCCCCTTGTTTTCCAACATCTTGCAGAGTTTCTGGAAAATAAGGGCGGTACATTCCGCATCATCCACGGCTCTGTGATGATGATCCAGTGGAATTCCTAATGCCTTGGCAACATTGTTTAATCTGTATTTACTAAGTCCGATTACCAGATATCGGGACATTGCCACTGTATCAACAATGGTAAAATCGCACGGAAGATTCTGGCGCATACAGTTCTCACGAATAAAACTCATATCAAATTCTGCATTGTGGGCAACCATAACGGCCCCTTCACAAAATTCCATGAATTTCGGTAATACTTCTTCTATTTTCGGTTCATTAATAACCATACTGTCATTAATGCTGGTTAACTTTTCAATTCGATATGGAATCGGTCTTTCCGGATTGACAAAAGTACTGAATCGATCCACGATTCCTCCATTCACCACTTTTACGGCACCGATTTCAATAATGCGGTCTGCTCTGGCACTAAAACCAGTGGTTTCTAAATCGAAAACCACATAGGTATCATTCAGGCTCTGTCCTTTCGGATTCACAATCATATCCTTTAAGTCATCTACCAGATATGCTTCCACACCGTAAATCACTTTAAAGTCCATTTCCTTGCCGGCCTTTTTACATTCCTTCTTAATGTCACAGTAAGTGTGCCATGCGTCCGGGAATGCCTGTACCACACCATGGTCTGTAATGGCAATGGCCTTATGTCCCCATTCATAGGCACGACGAACAATTTTTCCACAGTCACTGACACCATCCATATCACTCATCTTCGTGTGACAATGAAGTTCCACACGCTTTTCAACTGCGGTATCTTTTCTCTTTTCCGTAGAAAATTTATCAATCAGTTTCATTCCGTCCACACGGCTGATTTCTACCTGTTTATCATAGGTATCATAAAGCGCTACACCCTTGATTCGTACAAAGGAGCCTTTTCGCACTTTTCCCTTAAAATCTGCCAGAACGTTTTCATTGGCAAGGAACATTTTCACGGCAATACTGTCGGTGAAGTCTGTAATGTCCATGGAGATGATGAACTTTCCTGTTCTGGTTTCCCGCTCTTCCATGGTCATGATTTGTCCTTTTACTACACATTCCCCAGTGCCTTCAAAAACATCTGAAAGCTTTGTTTCTTCCTCAAACTTAAAGTCTTTTCCATAAACCACATCCGGATTATCGGAACGACTGGCTTTCGTCTGTGCAGGTCTCTTCGGGCGCTGCTCTTCCTTTGCCTCTTCTTTATCTTCTTCTTTATCCGGCTGGCTCTTACTGAGTAATACGTCCACTTCATTTCTCAGACGTTTCGCATTCATTTCCGAAAAACGTCTTCCCACTTCACGGCGCTTTTTAATCTGCACTTCAATCGGCATCTCAAAACGATTGGCAAAGATTTCTTCCAACGTTTCTTTCAGGATTTTCATTCTGGATTCCGAAATAATATTTGCAGCCAAATCAATCATTAACTTATTTCCTTCAAAGGACATGGGTGCCTTTTTAAACATTGCGGCAACAATAGGACTTTTCAGATTCAGCTCAGTGATTAAACTTTCTTTATAAATATCCATAAGATTTTCTAAGGTGTACTGTTCTGACAGATGGTATTTTTCAATGAATTCAATATGGATTCTCTTGCCGGTCTTTAATGCCTTTGCAAGATGATTTTGGACAGTCAAAATAGCAGACTTATCAATAAGTCTGCTGCTTTCGATATAGATGCGCATTTTGTCATGTTTCGCATTCGACGTAATCTTCGTTACACGCACATGTTCAAAAATGTCTGCAATATCTCCATATAAATCTGCCATAGGAAATACATCATAAAAACTCTTACTTTCCAATTTATCTACCCCAGTTTTTTAATTCTTCTTCCAAAACCTCTAACAGGTTCTCTTCCGGAACTTTCTTTACTACTTCTCCTGCTTTAATTAAAAGACCTTCGCCTTTTCCTCCGGCAATTCCAATATCTGCTTCTCTGGCTTCGCCCGGACCATTTACCACGCAGCCCATCACTGCGACTTTAATATTCAAATGGTCATACTTTGTGACCATGGTTTCTACACGATTTGCCAAATCAATTAAGTCAATCTGTGTTCTTCCGCAAGTCGGACAGGACACAACCGAAATCCCTCCGGTTCGAAGTCCTAATGTTTTTAAAATCAATTTCGCACTCTTTATTTCTTCCACAGGATTTCCAGTCAACGAAACACGAATGGTATCTCCGATTCCCTGATTTAAAATCAGTCCCAGTCCAATGGAAGATTTAATGTTTCCGGAAATAATAGTTCCGGATTCCGTAATTCCAACATGAAGTGGATATTTCGTCTTTTCTGCAATCAGTTCATGGGCTTTCACGCACATCATGACATCTGAGGATTTAATACTGATTACCAGATTATCATATCCCAAATCTTCGATGATTTTTACTTTATCCAGTGCACTTTCCACAATTCCTTCTGCAGTTACTTTTCCGTATTTTTCCAAAATATGCTTTTCCAAAGAACCGCTGTTTACGCCCACACGAATCGGAATATTTTTTTCTTTCGCAACATCCACTACCGCTTTTACGCGGTCAAGACTTCCAATGTTTCCCGGATTGATTCTAATCTTATCTGCGCCGTTTTCCATAGCAGCAATAGCAAGTCTGTAATCAAAGTGAATATCTGCCACCAATGGAATGTGAATCTGCTTTTTAATTTCCTTTAATGCTTCCGCCGCTTCCATGGTCGGAACCGCACAACGGATAATGTCACATCCGGCTGCTTCCAGTTCCAAAATCTGTGCAACTGTCGCTTCCACATCTTCAGTTTTTGTATTAGTCATGGACTGAATCATAATCGGATTTCCACCACCAATGACTTTATTTCCAATTTTTATTTCCTTTGTATGCTCTCTAAACATCTTCCACCTCTTACTTCTATTCATTCTTAGAAGAATATCTTACGAACGTCATTAAAGATTAAAAATACCATTAATCCCATTAAAAGAATAAACCCAACAAAATGAATCATTCCTTCTTTATCCTTTGGAATCGGCTTTCTGATTACCAGTTCCACCAGATACAATAACAATCTTCCACCATCCAATGCCGGAATCGGCAACAGATTCATAACCCCTAAGTTTGCACTTAACATAATTGCAAGACTTAAAAGGGAGAAGAACGTCACAGATGCTCCCATTTTCTTGGTACTGGTATATGTGTCCCCAATGGAGTCAACGATTCCAACCGGTCCGGAGATTTCATCCGCCGACACCTGACCCGTAACTAATTTTTTCAGACCCTTAACGACAACCTTAATCACATATTTCGTTTCCACGAGACTATATTTCACAACGCCTGCCGCAGACTGTTTTTCCCCGTGCATATTATAATAGAATCCAATATCATAAATGCGTGATACTTCTGGTTTTACCTTTACCGGAATCTTTTTTCCGTTTCGGTCTAATACGATTTCAAAATCTGTCGTTTCAAAGTCTTTTCCCTGATAAGAAGCCATGGTTTCCATAAACTGCTTTCCAGTCTTAATTTCTTCGCCATTCATTTCCACTATGGTATCTCCCGGCAAAGCTCCAGCTTTCTTCATCGCCGAATTTTCAACGACACTCTGAATCATCACAGGATTTTCTCCACCGGAGTAGGTGATTCCAAGCATCGGTTTCTTTTCCGAATCCGGTTTATAGGTAAACTTTTTCGTTTTTCCATTTCGCTTAACCGTTAACTGAACGGTGTCTTTTTCGCCGATTGGATTTATAAATTCTTCCAAATAAATTTCTCGACCGATGGAAATACTTTCTCCATTAAATCCGGTAATCCGATCCCCCTTCTGCAATCCGGCCTTTTCGGCAGCACTTCCTTCTTTCACCTGTACAACATAAGCCGGATCAGTTCCATTAAATCCTACAAAAAGAAGTGCCATTAAAAATGCAAGAATAAAGTTAAAGAACGGTCCTGCAAAAACAATCGCCATTCTCGCCCATAAAGGTTTCGAATTAAAGGATCCCTCCTCTGCATTATCCTCGTCTTCTCCCAGCATGGCGCAGGAGCCACCAAAAGGTAAAGCTTTCAGGGAATATCTGGTTCCGCTTTTCGCCACGTGGCTTACAATTCTTGGTCCCATTCCCACAGAAAATTCATTTACGGTTACTCCACATTTTCTGGCCACAATAAAATGACCAAATTCGTGAAATATAACTAACAAACTGAAAATAATCAGCGCAATGACAATACTAATAAAAGTCTGCATACTACTCTCCATTTCTTCGCCGCCTTAGACAGCCACAATTTTTATCGATGTTTTCTGTCAATCATCTCATAAACACTCTGTTCTGTTTCCAGAATCTGCGCAACAGACGGATGTTCTATAATCGTATGATTTTCCATACATTCCTGAATTAAGTCGATGATTTCCAAATAAGGAATCTTTCTTCCTAAGAAAAGTGCAACAGCACGTTCATTTGCCGCATTAAATACAGTCGGCATAGAGCCCCCCAGCTTGCCGGCTTTATAAGCCAGTGCCAATCCCGGAAAGTTTTCCAAATCCGGTGCTTCAAAGGTAATCTGTCCAATCTTCGCGAAATCCACTCGTTCTCCCGGAAGGAATCTTCGTTCCGGATAATATAACGCATACTGAATCGGCAGTTTCATATCCGGCGTTCCCAGCTGAGCAATAATCCCTCCATCTTTAAACTGTACCATGGAGTGAATCAGGCTTTGCGGCTGTACAACTACCTGAATGTCGGATAATTCCGTATCAAACAACCACTTCGCTTCAATTACTTCTAACCCTTTGTTTACCATTGTAGACGAATCGATGGTAATTTTTTGTCCCATCGCCCAGTTCGGATGCTTTAATGCATCTTCCACCTGAACCTTTTTCATCTGCTCTCTGGTCCATCCACGGAATGGTCCACCGGAAGCAGTCAATAAAATCTTATCGATTTCTTTCGGGTTTTCTCCGTTTAATGACTGGAAAATTGCACTGTGTTCACTGTCCACAGGTAATATTTTCACTCCCTGCTCTTTTGCTGCCTGCATCACTAAATGACCTGCAGTCACCAGAGTTTCCTTATTAGCCAGTGCAATATCCTTTCCTGCGCGAATTGCTTCCAGGGTTGGTCTGATTCCAATCATTCCAACAAAAGCAGTTACAACAATTTCCGCTTCTGAAATCGTTGCCGCCTCAATCAATCCGTCCATTCCGGACACAACCTTCACGTTACAATCTGCCACAGCCACTTTTAACTGTGCGGCAGCTTTTTCATCAAAAACACAAACCAGCTTCGGCTGAAATTCCCGAATCTGTTCCTCTAATTTTATTATATTGGACCCTGCGGCAATGGATACCACATTCAGGTCATCATTTCCACGGACAATTTCCAAGGTCTGTGTTCCAATGGAACCCGTGGAACCTAAAATTGCTATATTCTTCATTGTATATTTCTTTCACTCCATATTAACTAATGAATTCCTGTACCAATCCTAAAAGCATCCAGATAATTGGTGCTACATAGATAACACTGTCAAATCGATCCATAATTCCACCATGTCCCGGAATGAGATTACTGTAATCCTTAATCTCATGGTCTCGCTTAATCGCCGATGCCGCTAAATCTCCCACCATGGAAACCAATGCTCCAACAGCACAAATGACAGCAAAAGCAATGGCCGGTTTTACAGGTAATGAAATCTTTTCCGAAAAAACAGCTCCGTAAATCGCCCCTAAAGTCGCTGCACCAATGACACCACCTACTGCACCTTCAATAGATTTTTTCGGGCTGAGAACCGGTGCCATTTTATGCTTTCCGAAAGCAACCCCTGCCACATAAGCACAGGTATCACTCCCCCAGGAACTCAGGAAAATGAGCCATACGAAATACTGTCCACTTACCTGCTCACGAAGAAAATAGATAAATGACAACATTACTCCTGCATAAATCATCCCCATGAATGCATTGGAAACATCCTGCGTCTTAAAATTCGGGAATGTAAACACATATTGCGCCAGTAAGCAGATTAAGAACAGAACTAATAAAGGCATCATAATGTAAAAGTTGCGAGAGCTGTAATAAATTGCCAGATAATACAAAAGTGTAAACAGGTATCCGGTAAATCCAAGGCTTCGCTTTTCAATGCCCAGCACTCGATATAATTCAAAGACACCAATCAAAGATACTAAAAGACTGGCCGCCAGTAAAATACATCCACCCGGAATAATGGCTCCCAAAATCAGGGCAATCAGACAGATTCCACTTCCCAGTCTCAGGAAAAAGGATTTATTTGCAAATTTACTGATCATGATTTCACTCCTCCGTATCTTCGGTCTCTGCGATTATATTGTTCGATTGCTTTCTTTAATTCCTCTGCATTAAAGTCCGGCCATAAAACATCGGTAAAATAGAATTCTGTATAGGCCAGCTGCCACAACAGGTAATTAGACAATCTGATTTCTCCGCTAGTACGGATTAACAAATCCGGATCTGGAATTCCTGCCGTGTCCAGATATTCACTAATGGTCTTTTCGGAAATATCTTCCGGTGCCAGACTTCCGTTTTTCACATCCTCTGCAATTCCCTGAACCGCACGTCTGATTTCATCACGGCTTCCATAATTCAAGGCCAACGTAAAGTTGATTCCCGGATTATCCTTGGACTTTTCTTCCAATTCTTTGATTTTTTCCACAATGTCAGCATCTAGTCGGCTCTTATCTCCAATGACGCGAACACGCATTTCATTCTTATTCGCCTGATTAATACAATCCTGTAAGTAATTACGAAGTAACTTCATCAATGCCTTTACTTCGTCTTCCGGACGATTCCAGTTTTCTGTGGAGAAAGCGTACATCGTCAGATACTTTACCCCCATATGATGTGCATCTTCAATGATTTTCTCTACTGTTTTTGCACCGGCTCTATGTCCTGCATTTCTTGGCAAATGTCTCTTCTTCGCCCATCTGCCGTTTCCATCTAAAATAATTGCAACATGATTCGGAATGTTCAATCCCGTCATATCAATTTTCTTTGCCATGGTGTTCCTCCCGTTTTTTTGCTAATAGTAAAAAAGCGAAAATAGAGGAAACAAATTGTTTCCTCTTTTCTAACGTAAATTATACTGTCATGATTTCGTCTGACTTTGCAGCAACCGCATCATCGATTTTCTTGATGAATGCATCTGTCTTTTTCTGTACATCATCCTGATACTCTTTAATTTCATCTTCTGAGATACCATCTTCTTTTCCTTTTTTCTTAATGGCATCGTTTGCATCTCTTCTGATGTTACGAATGGCTACCTTAGCGCTTTCGCCTCTCTTCTTAATATCTTTTACCAATTCTTTTCTGCGTTCTTCTGTTAATTCAGGAAATACCAAACGAATTACTTTACCGTCGTTGGTCGGATTGATTCCCACATCAGAAAGGTTAATTGCTTTTTCAATTTCTTTTAATAAGGAAGCATCCCAAGGCTGAATACAAATCATTCTGGCTTCCGGAACGGAAATATTTCCCACCTGCTGCAATGGTGTCGGAGAACCATAATAATCTACCTTGATTTTATCTAATACATGAGGATTTGCTCTTCCTGCTCGGATTGTCGAAAATTCTTCCTGTAAGTTATTTAAGGATTTTTCCATTTTTTCATCATATACCATCATTAATTCTTCCATTATTCTACTCCTTTATCTCTCTTTTCTTTATTCCACTGTGATCTTTGTTCCAATCTTTTCTCCGCAGGCTGCACGTTCAATACTGTTTTCTTCATTCAACCCGAAAAGAAGCATCGGCATCTTATTTTCCATTGCCAGGACACTGGCTGCCAAATCAATGACTCCCAATCTTTCATCCACAATTTTAGAAATAGGAAGTTCATCATATTTCTTCGCGTCCGGATTCGTTGCCGGATCACTGTCATAAACTCCATCCACTGCTTTTGCACCCAGGATGCAATCTGCTTCGATTTCAATGGCACGAAGCACCATAGACATATCTGTTGAAAAATACGGATGTCCTGTTCCTCCGGCAAAGAAAATCACCTTTCCGGCCTGTAAGTCAGACACTGCTTCATCCTTTGAAAATAACTTCGTCCATGTACCGCATAAGAACGGGGTATAAATATTCGTATCCATTCCTTCCGTTCTGAAAATTTCGGACACATACATACAATTCATAATCGTAGCAAGCATTCCGATTCCGTCAGCCTTAGGACGATCTATCTTATTACTGGTTCGACCTCTCCAGAAATTTCCTCCACCAATTACGATGGCAACCTGAACACCCTGATCCACGATTTTCTTAACCTGCTTTGCTACCGCTACACAAGTCTCCTCATCGAACCCGGTCTTCTTATCTCCTGCAAGAGCTTCTCCACTCAGTTTCAGTAAAACACGATTCATCTTCATGTACCTTCTCTATAAAGAGCCTTTCCTCTTTGATTTTTTGCGCTAGGAATAGAATACCATATCTTTCCGGAAAAATAAAGACAGACTCCTCCCTGTTTTTTTCATTTTTTACTTGCTTTAATTTTTTTTTGATGTAAGATGTAATAGGCGAAAATTTTTATGATTTTACAGCAGAATGGAGAAATTATGAGAAAAACAAAGATTGTATGTACCATCGGTCCATCCAGTGGGAACGAAAAGACATTGCGTGAAATGTGTCTCGCAGGAATGAATGTTGCACGACTCAACTTCTCCCATGGTACCCATGAAGAAAAACAGGAAAAAATTGATTTAATTAAAAAGGTACGTTCGGAATTAGGTGTCCCTATTTCAATCATGCTTGATACAAAGGGTCCTGAATATCGAATTAAAACCTTTAAAGAGGGTAAGGTTCAGTTAAGCGAAGGCGATATCTTTACATTTAATACAGAAGATGTGGAAGGCGATGAAACTCAGGTTTCCGTTTCCTACAAGAATTTGCACAAAGACCTGAATGTCGGCGACCGTATTCTGTTAAATAACGGATTAATGGAATTCGTGATTAAGGAAATCAGCGGTTCAAAGATTATTACCGAAGTTACCGTCGGGGGTGTCTTATCCGACAGAAAGAGCATGAGTTTCCCAAATAAGGTTTTAAAACAGGATTATCTCAGCGAACAGGATAAAGCTGATTTACTGTTCGGAATCAAGAATGATGTGGAATTCATCGCCTGCTCTTTCGTATCCCAGAAACAGGATATGTTAGACGTGAAGAAATTCTTAAAGGAAAACGGTGCGAATAACATTGACCTGATTGCCAAGATTGAAAATCAGCCAGGAATCGATAACATCGAATCCATCTGTGAGGAATCTGACGGAATCATGATTGGTCGAGGTGACATGGGTGTGGAAATTCCATTTGAACAGTTACCGGCTATCCAGAAGAAACTCATCACAAAATGTAGAATGCTTGGAAAACGTGTTATCACTGCCACGGAAATGTTGGAATCCATGATTACCAATGTTCGTCCGACCAGAGCAGAGATTTCCGACGTTGCCAATGCCGTATATGATGGCACGAGTGCTGTAATGCTTTCCGGAGAAACTGCTGCCGGAAAATATCCGGTGAAAGCTTTGGAGGTTATGTCCATGATTACAGAGCATACCGAAAAGAGCATTCACTATTCCAAGCGTTTCAGAAATGCAGATTTCGAAATCAGAAACACCGTGGATGCGGTTTCCCATTCCACCTGTGGTATGGCAATTGACTTAGACGCAAAATGCATTGCCGTATGTACCCTTTCCGGAATGACTGCCCGCATGATTTCACGTTTCCGAAGCCCAGCGGATATTTTAGGAATTACAACAGATGAAAAGACCTGGAGAAAGCTTGCACTGTCCTGGGGTGTCACACCTCTCATGTGCGAAAAGTTCAACTCCACAGACGTCCTTTTCTACAATGCAAAAATGTTAGCAAAGGATGCCTTAAATCTTAAGAAAGATGATAAACTTGTTATTACCGGTGGTTTGACCAATGGCGTTTCAGGAAATACCAACATCATTAAAATCGAAACCATTTAACATTAAGAAAGGAACACCCCTCAGGATGTTCCTTTCTTTTTTATTCCTCAATCAATTCGAAATCGGATGCCGGATGCTTACAAAGTGGACAGGTAAAGTCCTTCGGTAATTCATCCCCTTCATAAACATATCCGCAAACCTTACAGCGCCAGCGCTTCTTTCCGTCCTTCGGCTTCTCTGTCTGTTCCGGTTTCGGTTTAATGTGTTCCTGATAGAATTCATAGGTGGCAGAAGAATCTTCTGACAGCACCGCTCCATCTGTCACATCTGCAATAAACAAGGTATGACTACCCAAGTCAATGGCCTGAATCACTGTGGCAGAAATATACGCATTGGTTCCTTCGGTAACGACCATGGTATCATTACTGCTTCGTCTACAAGCCGTAAACCCATCAAACTTATCCACGTCCCTTCCCGACTGAAATCCAAAATGCTTAAACAAATCAAAGGATGCTTTTTCACTCAAAACCGAAACGGTGAACTTCTTCGTGTTCATAATCATGTCGTGAGTATAATTCGATTTGTTAATCGCCACTGAAATCCGATTGGGTTCGGATGTTACCTGAATCGCTGTATTCGTGATACATCCATTGTCCTTCTCCCCTTCTTTTGCCGTAATTACAAACAGTCCATAGGACAACCGGTACATTGCTTTTTTATCCATACTGTCTCTCCTTTCTTAGCTTCTTTTATTTTACACACCTGCCATGACATGCAGATTGCGTAGTTTCTCATCTTCAATATGTTCCATTACGGAAAAAGCATGGGACTCCAAATAATCGCTTTCCGCATCTGTCAGTTTCTGAACTTTCATTTCCATGGCAATCTGTGCCGAAACCTGTTCGATGATATTTTGTTTCACCTGAATATTTTCTTCCGTATCCGGCGCACACAACAACGCCGTCAATCCATTTTCCAGCTCTCCTAACACTTCCAATTGTCCCATTTTGCGAAGCATCCATTTATAATATGGGCAATACTCATTATTTAGCAGATACACCATATGAATACTGTGTCTGACAAATTCATCCAAAGCCAGCCTGGCAGCCCCTTCTTCTCCATGGAGCAGACACCTGCGATAATTGTACTGTCCTGATTGTGCCATCAATGCCGCTCTGGCTGCAATTTTCTTTTTTCTGACATCTTCCGGATAGCCCTGCAACAATTTACTTCGAATATCCGAAAACACTCCCAATCCGTCATAAAACACTTCTCCGTTTACCGCCTCTGCCAGAGAGTGTTCCGGAACAAACAGCCAGTCTACCAGTTTTTCCGGTCCCTTGCTTCCTCCGGTTTTACTCTTATAAAAACTGTCAATACCAAAGACACCTCTTCGATCCTTTCCGTAAGCACTGAAAAACACATCTTCTTCAGGATTCTTCAAGCTCAAATAATATTCCTGTATTGCATCTGAGAACCGTCCATAATCACTCTCGTTCAACCAGATACAAAAAGACGGTTCATAATCATGATCCTTGGAAATATCATCATCGTATCCAAAACATTCCGATCCTTCGCCGACCAGACCTACCGCCATTCGTTCATAAACTTCCGGAAATTTTTCCATGAAACCCGTCCTGTTTTTTTCGAAAAAATCCCGGGATAATTCCATACCATTCATAGTCATTTCCTCCCAACATCCGCTCATCTCACCTATAAGATAATTATATCTTTCTGAGCATCCTATGTAAACCATTTTCCGTTCGTATGACAGTTTCTTTTTATGATATTCTCTGTTACAATGGAACCAACAGACCGAAAGGAGAAACAACCATGCGAAGACGAATTGAAAATTATATGAAATACGTGGAAACAATGTTAGAAAAAGAAATGACCGACGAAGAAAGAGAAACATTTCTGGAGCATTTTTTAGTACAATTACAATTTTATCAGCATGAACGGTTAATTCACTTATTAGTAACCCTGACCTTTGCCCTGATCGGCATCATCTCATTATTGCTGAATTATTTTATCATCAGTATTGTCGTGGCCGTTTTTTCTACCGGCACTCTGATTTTTCTTTTGTTTTATATTCGTCACTATTTCTTTTTGGAACGTAGCGTCCAAAAAATGTACACTTATTACGATCGATTGAATGAACCAAAAATATTTACCGACCATATCATCAATCCTTAGCGACGGTTCTAACCGAAAGCATACAAAAACCCCACAGTAGTTTCAACTACCGTGGGGCTTATTTTATTCGCCATATATTTTATGGTAAATTATTTGCGCTATTAGTAAATGATGAAAACAGTTTGTTTTTCAAAAGAACTACTGCTGCAATCAATGCAACTGCAATCAATCCAATAATCAATGAATACTCAACCATTCCCTGACCGCTCTCATCTATAAAAAAACCATTGAATTCTCTCATAATTTTCCCTCCTCCGTACACGTCCAAAACTTCTATCTCTATGATATACCATTTTAATAAAACACGCAATCTTTTTTAAAAGATTTTTAACTTTTTGTTAACATTTACTATGTTTCCTATTTTCTAAAACATTTTTTTACTATACGAAGGTCATTTTTACCAAAGACTATTTTGCTGCATAAAACATATTCTTAATCATACCGCTTACTCCCAGGGCTGATAATACAAATCCCAGAATCAAATCCTTCAAATAATCACCATATAAATCAGCTTCCTTTACGATATCCCGTGTATACCGAATCACTTCTCCAAAAGAAACACTGCCTACTCTCTCTAATTCAAAATAGATTTCCATACTCCAGGAAAGGTAATTTGCCACATAAACCATGATAACACAAATAATCAGAACAACAGCAGCGCCTTTCGTGGTAATATTTCCACCCATCATTTCGTATCCTTTCATTGCAAAGAATACAATAGCAATGCCTCCAATGGCCGCAATAAATCCAAGGTGATAAATCAACATCCAAATTACAACACCGATTAAGGAGCCAACCAATGCACCAATGGCTCCCATCAGAACATTTCCTTTTTCCTTAACATCAGACATATACACATTTTCCTGCTGGGGAATCTGATATTGATTCATTTCTCCCATCATTCCATCTTGTCCAAATTCATTCGTATTTAATCCATTATTTTCCATTTCATCCTCCACATATAAAAAGGCAAGAGCAAAATTGCTCTTGCCTTCAAATCTCTTTTTAAGTCAAATTACATTCCAGCCTGAGCTGCAACTTCTGCTGCAAAGTCATCTTCTTTCTTTTCAAGACCTTCACCAGTCTCGAAACGAACGAACTGCTTCAATGCAACAGTTGCACCAGCTTCCTTAGAAACTTCTTCTAAGTACTTAGCTACAGACTGCTTTCCGTCTGCTGCCATAACATAAGTCTGGTCTAACAAACAGATATCCTTTAACTGCTTAGAAATACGTCCTTCTACTAAACCGTTGAAGATCTTGTTTTCTAAGATTTCAGCCTTATCATTTAAAGCGATTTCTACAACAGCTGCCTTAGCTTCCTTAGAAAGGAAGTTGAAAAGGTAGTTTAAGTTGCTCTTCTTTTCTTCATAAACAGCAACATCTTCATCGCTCCAAGCCTTTGTTTCAACAGCCTTTGTAAGTAAGTTCATTAAAACTGGCTTAGGAAGTGTTTCAGGCTCGTTTAAAGCACTGTCAATTGTAATTTCCTTGATTTTTGCAAGTTCGTCTGCAGAAATATCATTTCTGGAAACGTACTGTGGGTTCATTGCTGCAATCTGCATTGCAATTGTCTTAATTGCTGCTTCCACTGCATCTGTCTTAGGCGCATCAGCTTCAACTAATACACCAATCTTTCCACCAGCGTGGATATATGAAGAAATAACGCCATCAGATTCAATCTTTGCAAATCTTCTGATATTCATGTTTTCTCCGATTACTGCAATCTGAGATACTAATTCATCTTTTACAGTCTTTGCTGTATCTAATGCCCAGCTTTCTGCTAAGAATGCATCAACATCTGTAGCGCTTGTTGTTAAAAGCTGATCAGCAACCTGACCTACGAATGTCTGGAATTTTTCATTCTTAGCAACGAAGTCAGTTTCTGAGTTTACTTCTACGATGGCAGCCTTACCATCTTTTACTGCTGTATATACAACACCTTCAGCGGCGATTCTTCCTGATTTCTTTACAGCTGTAGCTTCACCTTTTTTTCTTAAGATTTCAATCGCTGCTTCCTGATTTCCATCTGTTTCAACTAAGGCTTTCTTACAAGCCATAACGCCGGCACCTGTTAATTCTCTTAACTCTTTTACCATTGCTGCTGTAATCTGCATAATATTTATTCCTCCTAAATCTCTGTTCTGAATTATTCTTCTGTTGCTTCTTCAACAGCTTCTGCTTCTGCTGTTTCAGCCACAAATTCTTCACCCTGGTTTGCTTCAATAACTGCATCAGCCATCTTAGAAACGATTAACTTAACAGCTCTGATTGCATCATCGTTACCTGGGATAACATAATCTAATTCTTCCGGATCACAGTTTGTATCTGCAATACCGATTAATGTGATTCCTAAAGCATGTGCTTCCTGAACACAGATTTTTTCCTTCTTAGGATCTACTACGAAAACAGCATCTGGGATTCTCTTCATATCCTTGATACCACCAAGGTTCTTTTCAAGCTTATCCCATTCTTTCTTAAGGTTTACAACTTCTTTCTTTGGAAGAACATCAAATGTTCCATCTTCAGCCATTCTTTCAATATCTTTTAATCTCTTGATTCTTGACTGAATTGTCTTGAAGTTTGTAAGCATACCACCTAACCATCTTTCGTTTACGTAGTACATTCCACATCTTTCAGCTTCTGTCTGAACAGCTTCCTGAGCCTGCTTCTTTGTACCAACGAAAAGAATTGTACCACCTTCAGCAGCAATATCAGATACTGCCTTATAAGCTTCATCAACTTTTCCTACAGACTTCTGTAAGTCGATGATGTAGATACCATTTCTTTCTGTGTAGATGTACTCTGCCATTTTAGGGTTCCATCTTCTTGTCTGATGTCCGAAATGAACACCTGCTTCTAATAACTGTTTCATTGAAATAACGCTCATTTTTCTACCTCCTGGTTTTTATCATTATTTTTCACGCTTTTGCTTCTGCAATTACGTGTGTCCTTCCACCTGCTTCACTGCTTTAGGAAACCCCGAGCAAGGGCACCATCCCAAAACTCCACAGGTGTGCTTAGTGCAACTCAAATATCATAACACAGATATTTTTCCTGTGCAACATTTTTTTATTTTGCATTTTCCTTTTTCGGAAGTTCACAAACATATCCGCAATTCTGATCCGCGCATACCAGTTTATTTCCTTTTTCCACCATGTAACCTCCACACTGTGGACATTTTTCCACAGATGGTTTCTGCCATGACATAAATTCACATTCCGGACCATTCATACAGCCATAATATCTTCTTCCCTTTCGGGTCATTCGATAAACAACTTCGCCGCCACAAAGTGGACAAGGAACTCCAACCTTTTCCAGATAAGGTTTTGTGTTTCGACATTCCGGAAATCCCGGACAAGCCAGAAATCTTCCATGCGGTCCATACTTAATTACCATTCGTCTTCCGCACTCTTCACAGATTTCATCCGATTCTTCATCGGCAATGTGAATCTTTTCCAGTTTCTGTTCTGCATCTTTTACTGAGGCTTCCAGATCCGGATAGAAGTTTCTGATAACAGTCTTCCACTCAATGCTTCCTTCTTCTACAGCATCCAAAAGGGATTCCATGTTAGCAGTAAATGCCGTGTCCACAATTACGCTGAATGCGGTCTTCATTACATTGTTTACTGCTTCTCCTAACTCAGTTACATAAAGATTTTTCTTTTCCTTGGTAACATATCTTCTACCGATAATCGTTGTGATGGTCGGAGCATAGGTACTTGGTCGTCCAATTCCCTGTTCTTCCATCGCCTTAACCAACGCTGCTTCAGTAAAGTGTGCCGGTGGCTGTGTGAAATGCTGGTTTTCTTCAAACTTCACAAAATCAAGGGGCTCCCCTTTTTCTAATTTTGTGATGGTATTGTTTGTAACAACCTTTTCGTTGTCTGCTTCCGTGTAAACCTTCATGAATCCGTCGAATTCCAATTTTGAAGTTGACGCATTGAATAAATACTTTCCGGATGCAATCTTTACCGTCGTTGTTTCATATACAGCCGTACCCATTCTGCTGGCAACAAATCTTTTCCAGATTAACTGATACAGACGGAATAAATCTCTCGGAAGCTGATCCTTAACCTTTTCCGGTGTCAGGGTCACGTCTGTCGGACGAATTGCTTCATGAGCATCCTGAATCTTTTTGCCTGTCTTTTTCGCACTTACGGAAGTAGTATAGTAATCATTTCCGTAATTTTCTTCAATATAATCTTTTACCTGCGCTTCTGCTGTATCAGATACACGGGTAGAATCAGTTCTTAAGTAAGTAATCAGACCAATACTTCCTCTACCTTTGATATCCACACCTTCGTATAACTGCTGAGCAACTCTCATGGTCTTCTGTGTGGAGAAGTTCAAAGCCTTGGAAGCTTCCTGCTGCATGGTACTGGTGGTAAAAGGAATCGGTGCTTTTCTGCTTCGACTTCCCTTTTTCACGCTGGCAACTTCAAACTGACTTCCTTTGATTTCCTTGATGATATCATCCAGCTGCTGTTTTCCGTTGATTTCAATCTTACCGTTCTTATCACCATAAAAGCTTACGGTAACCTCTTTATTCTTATGCTTCAACACTGCATCCATATCCCAGTATTCCTTCGGGATGAATGCATTGATTTCTTCTTCTCTGTCACAAAGCATTCTCAATGCCACGGACTGTACTCTTCCGGCGCTGAGCCCTCGTTTAATTTTCATCCATAACAGCGGACTGATGCTATATCCCACCATACGGTCTAAAACTCTTCGTGCCTGCTGCGCATCTACTAATCCCATATCAATTTCTCTAGGGTTCTTCAACGCTTCACGGACTGCCGGTTTTGTAATTTCATTAAAACTGATTCTTGCGGTTTTCTTTGGATCCAATTTTAACGAGAAAACCAGATGCCACGAAATCGCTTCTCCCTCGCGGTCCGGGTCAGTTGCGAGATACACCTTGTCAGCATTCTTCACCTGACGGCGAAGTTCTGCAAGTTTTTCTCCTTTTCCACGAATTGTAATATATTTTGGTTCATAGTCATTTTCAAAATCAATCCCCATAGTACTCTTAGGAAGATCTCTTACATGACCATTGGATGCAACTACTTCATAATTGGCCCCTAAAAACTTCTTAATGGTTTTCACCTTAGCTGGGGACTCCACAATAACAAGATATTTTGCCATGAAATACTCCTTAACACCTATTTTCATTTTCTGTATATAGTAGAAACTTTTCAATTTTTTTCAAACACACCACACTATACACCAAGAAAAAACCTTTTTCAAGAGATATTTTTACATTCATTTTTCCATCATATTCTTTATATACGTAGTATATAACCCCTGAAAATTATTTTTGAAGGAAATAACCTTCCATGGGTTGTTCCACAAAACCATTCTTTTGCAATTGGAACAATGCGCTCATGACCTCTTTGTAATTCAGTTTTGTTTGTTCCATAAGTTCCTCCAGATTTTTCATTTCACTCCCCAGTGCTTCCAGGATCAATGCTGCCTGTCCGGATCCATTCATCCGGAGTTCACTTTTTTCATTCCATTCCCAGTGTAATGCTTCCAGAATATCCCCGGGTTCCATCACGATGCCGGCACCGGACTTAATCAGTCTGTTACAGCCCTCACTTAACGGGTCATCCACTCGACCGGGAAGTGCCATAATATCCTTTCCCTGTTCCAATGCCCATTCCACTGTAATCAGGCTTCCACTCTTAACCCTTGCCTCAATAACAACCACAAGCTCTGACAGGCCGCTGATGATACGGTTTCTCTGGGGAAAATGCCAGGCAAGAGGCTTGTCCCCCGGCGGATATTCTGACAGAATCCCTCCCCCCCGTTCTAAAATCTTTTCATATAGTCCCTGATTTTCTTCCGGATAACAAAGATCCACGCCACATCCCAAAACCGCAAATGTAGGACTCTTTCCTTCCAGAGCCCCCTCCTGACATCGGGTATCAATTCCCCTTGCCATGCCACTAATGATCTGTACTCCCGCATCGGAAAGTTCCTTCGCAATCTTTCCCGCAAAACGTTTCCCATAGGCAGAACATCCTCGCGCACCAATCATCGCCACCGACGGAACGTCTTCCCTGGGAAGATTTCCAAGATAATAGAGTTCCTTCGGTTTCTCTGAAATATTCAATAACTTCTTTGGATAACGGGAATCCCCCACTTTTACACACTGAATTTCCATTCCTCTCCCCCCTTAGCTTGCAGTCCTAAAAGCCAAAGCCTTCATTAATTCTTCGCAGCCGATTTCTTCCTTTCCATTTAAATCAGAAATGGTTCGGGCTACCTTTAACAGTTTTTCATACCCACGGACACTCAATTCCATGCTTTCATAGATTTCCCGTGCCAATTCCTCTTCCTTCTTTCCCAGGGGACAATACACCGTTATCTGTTCTCCGGTAAGCTGACTGTTAAATCGGATGGTTTCCTTCTGATACCGCTCCCGCTGGCACTCCAATGCCCGATTCACTCGTCTCTTTATGGTGGCGGAATCTTCCTCCACCACATCCCCCCGCAGTTCCCAAAAAGAAACCGGGTTCATACGAACAGAAAGATCAATCCGGTCAAGGATTGGCCCACTGATTTTTTCCAAATATTTTTTCACATCCCGTTCTGTGCATTGACATCGTTTACGGTCGGGATAGTACCCACACCTGCAGGGATTCATGGACGCCACTAACATAAAGTCAGCCGGAAACTGATATACCCCTCCGCTGCGCGCAATCCGTACCACACCATCCTCCATCGGCTGACGCAGGGTCTCCACTACATTTCTGGAAAACTCCGGAAACTCATCCAGATACAATACCCCAAGATTTGCCAGTGTCACTTCTCCCGGCTTCGGGTAAGTCCGTCCTCCAATCATGGCAGATACCGTGGAGGTATGGTGTGGACTTCGAAAGGGACGCTCTTGAACCAGTCCCCCTTCTAACAATCCCGCAATACTCTGAATCCCGGATATCTCAATTCGTTCCTCTTCGCTAAGATCCGGCAAGATGGAAGGCATTGTCTTTGCAATTCTTGTTTTTCCCGTTCCCGGAGGTCCAATCATCAACAGATTATGCATCCCCGCCGCCGCAATCTCCGCAGCCTTTCGTGCCATTGTCTGTCCCCGGATAGCTTTAAAATCATATAAGGGTTCCATTCTTTTTTCCGTTACACCCTTTCGCGCTTCCACGCTTCCACCGGCAAGAATTCTCACAATGTCATTTAATTTTTTTACTCCAATGACCTGGATCTGCTGGATGAAGTCGCACTCTTCCAAATTATCCCACGGGACAAAACATTGCTTACACCCTCTCTTGGCCGCCTCCAGCACAATGGGCAATGCCCCCGGAACTTTTAACACTGCTCCATTCAGGCTCAATTCACCCAGAAACAGCTTGTCCTCCATTTCTCCTTCCACAATCTCCAGTGCCTTCAGAATGGAAATTGCCACCGCCACATCAAAATAGGTTCCGTTTTTATGAATGTTTCCCGGTGCAAAATTAATGGTGATTTTTTTCGGCGGAATCACATATCCGGAATTTTTCAGCGCGGTTCGGACCCGTTGTCTGGATTCCTTAATATCCGACGCCAAAAGGCCCACCATATCAAATGCAGGCAGGCCACTACTAATATCTGTTTCTACCATTACCGGAACCACATCGATCCCCGTAACAGTCATACAGTTTATTTTACTTACCACGTTTTTCCCCTCTTCATACTCCCGTTCATTATTCTCACATTTTATATATCACTTTTTATATGTGTTGTCAAAGGCTTTTTTCAACTTTTCCAAGGCACTTTTTTCAATCCGGCTAATATAACTTCTGGAGATTCCAAGCTGTTCGCCCACCATCATCTGTGTCATTGGCTTTCTACCATTAAGTCCGAATCGTGATTCAATCACTTCCCGTTCTCTCCCGGATAATTCCGTTTTAACATATTGTTTCACACGGACCAGATCCTCTGCGTGTTCCAACTGTTCCAGGGCATCCATTTCATCCGTGACAATCACATCAATCAGGTTAATGGAATTCCCCTCCTTATCCGTTCCAATCGGCTCTTCCAGATAGACATCCCGGCTTCGTTTCTTTTCTCCCCGAAGCATCATTAACAGTTCATTCTCAATACACTTGGACGCATAGGTAACCAATCGGTTTCCCTTGTCAGGATTATACGTCTGTACTGCCTTAATCAAACCAATGGTTCCAATGGATATTAAATCTTCGTGATCCCGGTTCTCGCTGTAATACTTTTTTGCAATATGGGCAACCAGCCTCTGATTCCTTTCAATCAAAATATCCGTTGCCTCCTTATCTCCTGCTTTCATTTTCTGAAGATATTCTTGCTCTTCCTCTAATGTAAGAGGTTTCGGAAAACTGATCATGAAAACACCCCATTACCTGCTTATCACATTTTATGCGTAAGCCTGCAATGGGGTGCCTGTCTATCTCTTATTTAATTCTCGCTCTTAACACGTAACAAATCACCTTTTTTTGCTACCTCACTTAAGGTTACACGAATGATTTGCTTTGGATGAGGACAACTATCCATTTCATTGCCTTCCTCATCCTGAATGGAAATCACGGTGGTCTTAATGTCCTTTCCATCTGCCTTCATGATTTCGATTTCGTCATTGACACAGAACTTATTTTTCTGTTCCAGCTGATATGTCTTTTCTCCAATCACCTCGTCCACAATTCCCAGATAAGTGTAATCTCGTTCATAGACATTGCTGTCATAAATCTGAGCGGTCTCATCCGGTTTTCCGAAAAAGAATCCCGTGGTGTACTGACGGTATGTGCACTGAGAAATCAATTCCTTGTATTTCGGCAGATTCTGCTGATATTTTTCCGGACTTTCGAAGAAGTCATCAATTGCCATACGATAAGTTCTTGCAACCGTTGCCACATAAAGGGCTGTCTTCATACGTCCTTCAATCTTAAAACTGTCAATTCCTGCATCCACCAGTTCCGGAATGTGTTCAATCATACATAAATCCTTGGAGTTAAAGATATATGTTCCACGCTCATTTTCCTCTACCGGCATATATTCTCCCGGTCTGGATTCTTCCATAACTGCATATTTCCAACGGCATGGATGAGTGCATGCACCTTTATTGGCATCTCTTCCTGCCATAAAACTGCTTAACAGGCAACGTCCGGAATAAGAAATACACATGGCTCCATGAATGAATGTTTCAATTTCCATATCTTCCGGAATGTGATTTCTGATTTCCTTGATTTCAGCCATGGACAATTCTCTGGCTGATACCACACGCTTTGCGCCTAAGCCATACCAGAAATTATAAGTTCCGTAATTCGTGTTATTGGCCTGGGTGCTGATATGTAGTTCCATATCCGGCAACATTTCCTTTGCAATGGTAAAAACGGCAGGGTCAGAAATAATCAGCGCATCCGGCTTTACTTCCTTTAAGTCGAGGAAATATGCCTTCACCGGTTCAATATCCGCATTATGGGCCAAAATATTGGCTGTAACGTATACCTTTACACCATATTCATGGGCATACAAAACGCCTTCCTTCATTTCCTCCAGTGAGAAATTCTTTGCTTTAGCACGCAAACCAAACACTTCTCCACCAATATACACTGCATCCGCACCAAAGCGTACTGCAGTTTTTAAAACTTCCAGACTACTTGCCGGAATCAATAATTCAGGTTTTCTCATTTCTTTCTCCTACCCTCTATTTCTTAACACTGATGGTGATTCCATCCCCAATCGGAACAATGCTGGTTTCCAATTCCGGATGATTCTTCACCACTTCCAAATATTCCCTCATTCTCTTATGAATGGTTCGGTCCCGTCGTTTCACTGTGAATCGGGATTCAATCAAATCCCCTTCCTGAAGAATATTGTCTGTCACCAGGACCGCTCCCGGTTTCATCAGACGCAACACTTCCGGAAGAAAGTAAATATACTGAGCCTTTGCTGCATCCATAAAGACGAAATCAAACTGTTGTGCTTCCAGAGTCGGCATGAGTTCCATGGCGTCTCCTTCTAAAAGCTTAATGACATTTTCCTTCCCTGCCTTCTTGAAATTTTCCTTGGCAATGGGAATTCTTTTTTCGTAGTTTTCAATTGTAATCAGTTCATCCAATGCAACACACTCACTCATAAAAAGGGCTGAGTAACCGATAGCGGTCCCCAGCTCTAATATTTTCTTCGGCTTTTGCATCATAAGTATGACCTTAAGAAAGCTCTCCATCTCTTTTCTTATGATAGGTACCTTATCGATATGTGCCTCTTCTTCTATTGCCTCCAGTAACGGACTGTTGGGCGTTTCCAATGAGCGAATGTATGTGGCGATTCTTTCATCGACAATCATTCTGCTTCCTCCGTTGTTTCTTCTGCTTTCACTTCTTCAGGACCCTGACTAATGATTCTGAAGATTTCCTCTGCTCCATATGATGTATTAAACTGATAGGTTCCCGGTTTTACACTGCGCACCTTGTAAATATACGACTGCACCTTAAAGACATTGGCACTGTTAATTACCCCTAATTCTTCCAGTTCATTTCCCAGTTCATCAATGGATGTTCCTTCACTTACCGTGTAAGGCATATCCGTTCCCGGTGCTTTTTCCACGCCGGCATCACTGAAGATCTGTTTTCCAAAATGATAGGATGAAGTGGCACAGGCAATGGCAATTGCCGCCAAAATCACGTATTTCAATATTTTCAAGGATACTTTTGCAAAACTTTGCGAGGATTTATTCTGTTCCATTGATTTTAGTCAACCTCCATAATAATCGGCAAGATCATTGGGCTTCTTCTCATCTTCTTCCAGAGATATTCTCCCAAACTGTCTTTTACAACCATCTTAATTTTTCCCCAATCAGCAGATCCCTGTCTGAAACAGTCATCTAACGCTGTGGCAACCACATCTCTTGCATCATCAATCAAATGTTCTGCTTCACGAACATAAACAAAACCTCTTGTTACAATGTCCGGTCCTGCAAGAACCTGATTGGTGTATTTTTCTAATGTTAAAACGACAATGATAATTCCGTTTTCTGCCAAATTCTGACGGTCTCGTAATACAATATTACCAACATCGCCGACACCCAGACCGTCAACTAAAACGGAACCTGCCGGAACCTTTCCCACAATCTTTGCATCTTCTTCGCCAATTCCCAGTACATCACCAGATTCCATCAGGAATACATTTTCCTTTGGAACCCCCATGCTCATGGCTAATTCTCCCTGAGCCTTCAGGTGTCTGAACTCACCGTGCACCGGAATGGAATATTTCGGTTTTACCAAAGAATAAATCAATTTAATTTCTTCCTGGCAAGCATGTCCTGAAACATGGGTTTCGTGCATAATTACTTCTGCACCCTTCATGTATAATTCATTGATTACCTTAGATACTGCTTTTTCATTTCCCGGAATCGGAGTGGAACTGAATACAATCGTATCGCTCGGCTGAATCGTAACCTTACGATGCAGCGACGCCGCCATACGGGATAATGCCGCCATGGATTCTCCCTGGCTACCTGTTGTAATAAGTACCAACTGCTCATCCGTGTAATTCTTCATTTCTTCCACGGAAATCAAGGTGTTATCCGGAATATCCAAATATTCCATCTCTCTTGCAACCGAAATGATATTTACCATGCTTCGACCTTCCACAACAACCTTACGGTTATACTTGCAGGCCGTGTTAATAATCTGCTGTACACGGTCTACATTAGAAGCAAAGGTTGCAATAATAATTCTGTTCTTCTGGTGTGAAGCAAAAATGTTATCAAAAGTTGCACCAACGGTACTTTCGGACGGAGTAAATCCCGGTCTCAATACATTGGTACTGTCACACATCAATGCCAATACACCTTTTTTTCCTAATTCACTGAAACGTGTCAGGTTAATTGCATCACCGAAAACAGGTGTGTAATCCACCTTAAAGTCACCGGTATGGACAATAATTCCAAGCGGTGTATGAATCGCAAGGGCTGCTGCGTCTGCGATACTGTGATTCGTTCGAATGAATTCAATTCGAAAATCACCCAGGTGAATGCTCTGACCAAAGCGCATCACTTTTCTCTTTACAGTTCCAAGTAATTCATGCTCTTCCAGTTTTCCTTCAATGATACCGATGGTCAGTTTTGTTCCATAGACAGGAACATTGATTTCCTGAAGCACATATGGTAACGCGCCGATATGATCTTCATGTCCATGGGTAATGACAAACCCTTTAATCTTATCTTTGTTTTCTCTTAAGAATGTGATATCAGGAATAACGCAGTCGATTCCCAACATATCATCATCCGGGAATGACAAACCGCAATCCACAACAACAATACTGTCATTGTATTCAAAGGCAGTCATATTCATTCCAATCTGTTCCAAACCTCCCAGTGGAATAATCTTTATTCTTGAATTATCATCCATATAATCTTTCTCCTCCTCTTTTCCTTTATTTCCGAACAACATAAAACTTATGTACTAACGCCCAAAAATCAAGGTACTAAACAAAATCTGTATCTTCCAGTAATTCTGAAAAAATCTTTCCGATATAACTGATTTCTTCTTCATCCTCAACAGGTTCATAAATAGCATCTTCATCTTTGTCATCAGATACATCTTTAAATATATAAGCTTCCGCTTCCTCACTATCATCCTCTGTAACGAGAATGTAATTCACATTATTAATTCGTGTTTCTTCTACAATGAACATTTCAATTTCATTGCCTTCGTCATCCAACAATATAATTTTCTCTTCCATTTTTTCTCCTAAGCAAACCCTATTTATTCATTTCGCTTTGATTCATATAATCTTCCAGAATAATGGTGGCAGCAATCTGATCCACATACTTATAGCGTTCTTCCTTTTTAATGCCCACTTCATCCATGATTTCATAGGCTTCCACCGTGGTCAGCCTCTCATCCTGAAAGACAACCTCTTTTCCAGTCCTCTTCTCTAACAGCAAAGCAAATTCCTTGGTTTTTTCCACTCGGATTCCTTCATCACCGCTCAGCATCACCGGATATCCCAATACAATCTTTTCCACCTGATACTGTTCCACTAACTCCTGAATACGCGCAAGGGTTCTGCGAAGTTTTTTCGGAGAATCCCTTCTGATGATTTCCACCCCCTGGGCAGTCAGTCCTAATTCGTCGGTCACTGCTACCCCAACTGTCTTCGACCCATAATCTAAACCTAAAATTCTCATCTTACCTCTATGCACGTCAAAAAAGGCCCTAAGACCTTTCTCGAACTACAATAACTGCCTTTAGCGAAGTTTGTTATTGATATAGTATTTTACTGTCTCTTCAATCAGTTCGTCACGTTCCACTTTCATAATCAGACTTCTGGCATTATTGTGACTGGTAATGTATGTCGGATCTCCTGACATAACATAACCAACAATCTGGTTTACCGGATTATATCCTTTTTCTGCCAATGCAGCATAAACCTTTTCTAAAATTTCTTCAACTCCAATAGTCTGTTCCTCTGGAACCTTAAAAAACTGTGTACTACGTAAATCGCTCATCTTATCACGTCCTTTATTTTAACCAATATGGCAATATGTGTTCTTAGTTTAATATAAATTTTACAGGGTTGCAAGCATTATTTCGTCGTTTAACCCATCAGTTACCGTTACCTGTCGAATTTTACCGTCCAGGGTTTCCAGGGTCTCCACAGCGATTTTTACATAATCTTTTGTATGACCCACAGCATAACGTTTCCCTTGTATTTCCACGTTTTCTTCAAAAAGAACTTCCACAGCCGTCCCCTTGATCCGTTCATGAAATTCTTTGGTCAGTTTCTTTCCGGTTTCAATCAGAATCTCACTCCGACGATTCTTCACCTGTTCGTCTACCTGTCCCTGCATCTTTGCAGCCACTGTTCCGTCTCTTCTGGAATATTTGAATACATGCAGTTCCGCAAAGCCCACCTTTTCCACAAATCTCTTTGTCGTCTCAAAATCTTCCTCTGTTTCCTGTGGGAATCCAACAATTACATCCGTAGTTAATGCCGGCTGTTTAAAGTATCTTCGAAGTCGTTCACAAATCTCATAAAACTCCTGTGAAGTATAGTGACGATTCATTGCCATCAAAGTTTTATCACATCCGCTCTGCATTGACAAGTGAAAATGTGGACAAATTTTTTCAACTTTTGCTAGTCTTTTTGTGAATTCTTCCGTAATCACCTCCGGATCGAGAGACCCCAGGCGGATTCGGGCGATTCCATCAATCTCATTAATCGCCTCAATGACATCAATCAGTTTTTTTCCTTCATCCTCATAACAGCTTAAGTTAATCCCGGTCAACACAACTTCCTGAAAACCTTTCTTAGCAAGGCGCTCCACCTCTTCGATAATATGAACCACTTTTCTGCTGCGAATTCTTCCTCTGGCATAAGGAATGATACAATAAGTACAAAAACTGTTACACCCATCCTGAATTTTCAGATGCGCTCTGGTGTGTTCTGTTACTGTGGAAATTTCCAATTCTTCGTATTCATCTGTATGATTAATATCAATGATATTGGTTTTCTCAGCTTTTTCTTCAAAGAAATCCGCTAACAGATTCACAATGTCCTTCTTCTTATTATTTCCCACAATCAGGTCAATCGATGCATCCTCTGCAATTTTTTCCGTAGCTGTCTGGGCATAACATCCTGTGGCTACCACAACTGCATCCGGATTCAGCTTTCTTGCCCGGTGAAGCATCTGTCTGGATTTTCGGTCTGCAATATTCGTAACAGAGCAGGTATTTACAATATATACATCCGCTTTTTCTGAAAACGGAACGATTTCATAACCCGATTCCGACAGCAACTGGGTCATTGCCTCCGTTTCATAAGCGTTCACTTTACATCCCAAATTATGGAGTGCTGCTTTTCTCATTGATTTCTCCTTATGTTTTTCCATTTTTTACGCTTCTTTACCTTGAAGAAACCGCGTTTCCGTGCTATCATTATACCATCAATTAAAGAGAGGTGTTGACAGAATGAAAACAGTTACAATTAATTTAAGTTCCATTGATAAGGTAAAGTCCTTTGTTAATGACATTACAAAATTTGACAGTGATTTCGATTTAGTTTCAGGACGTTACGTAATCGATGCAAAATCTATTATGGGTATTTTCAGCTTAGACCTTTCTAAGCCAATCGATTTAAACATCCATGGTGAAAAAGAAATCGACGCAATTCTCGAAGTATTAAAGAAGTACGAAGCTTAATCACTGAAAATTGTTTCCATAAAAACCACTGCTAAGAAGCAGTGGTTTTTATGTTATATAAATCTTTTTTCTTTACTGACCAATTTCAATAATTTCCACACTTTCAATGGCTTCCTTCATCATCTCATCGATTTTCTCTGCAAGATGCGTTTCCGATCCCTTAATGACATTAATGTTCGGCTTTGTTACCGGATGCTTTGCCACGAAAGTGGTACAACAATCTTCATATGGAAGGATTGATGTTTCATAAGTATTAATCTTTAAGGAAATATCTACGATTTCCTGTTTATCAAAAGCAATGACCGGTCGGAATACCGGGATAGTACACACTTCATTGGTTGCTGCAAGACTCTGCATGGTCTGGCTTGCCACCTGTCCAATGGACTCTCCTGTAATCAATGCCTGTGCATTTTCCTGTTTTGCAAAATGTTCTGCAATTCTCATCATATAACGTCTCATGATAATCGTTAATTCGTCATGAGGACACTGATCATAAATATACATCTGAATATCTGTAAAGTTCACCACATGAAGCTTCATTGGTCCGGAATACTTTGCCACCAGTTTTGCAAGGTCCACTACCTTCTGCTTTGCTCTTTCGGAAGTGTATGGTGGTGCATGGAAATATACTGCATCCACTACCACACCTCGTTTTGCGGTCATCCATCCGGCAACCGGGCTGTCAATTCCTCCGGATAACAGAAGCATGGCCTTTCCTGCGGTTCCCACCGGCATTCCTGCGGGTCCCGGAAGGATTTTAGAATAGATGTTAATATGATTTCTGATTTCCACATTTAAGATCACATCCGGATTATGAACATCCACATGGGTTTCCGGAAATGCATCCAAGATTTTTCCGCCTAATTCGCGATTTAATTCCATGGAATCTAACGGATAATTCTTTCTGGCACGTCTTGCCATTACCTTGAAGCTAAAATTCTTATCTTCATAATTTTCATCAATATATTTCACAACCTGTTCTGCCAGGTCTTCAAATCCATTGTCTTCAATCTGAACCATCGGACAAATTCCCACAATACCAAAAACATGCTGTAATGCATCCACCGCTTCCTCGAAATCATATTCTTCTTCCGGTGTTGCATAAATACGACCATATTCTTTCGTTACGGTAAACTTTCCATCCACACGATCCAAAGCCTTCTGGGCATTGTTTACCAGGGCGTCCTCAAATAAAAATCTGTTTTTTCCCTTTACGCCAATTTCAGCATATTTAATCAAAAAAGAACTTTTCATTGTTTTCTCCTATCTTCTTACATATTTTCTAAGCATTGGTAAAAGCTGCTGTAACTGTTCCACTGCATAATCCACTTCTTCCTTAGTGTTCCATTCACAGAAACTAAATCGCACTGTGGAATCCAATAATTCCTTTTCCACACCCATAGCTTTCAAGGTGGAACTGATTGCCGGTTTATTGGAAGAACATGCACTTCCCGCAGAAATATAAACCCCTTTATCTTCTAATGCATGAAGCAATACTTCACTTCGTACACCGGAAAAGCTGGCACTGACAATGTGTGGTGCTCCTGCTTCCCCTTTACGACTATTGACGGTAACACCTTCCAGCGTGTTCAGGGCATCTATCATATAATCCTTTACTTCCGTAATGTGCTGTACATTTTCTTCCAGATGGTCATAGCAATCCTTTGCCGCCTGACCAATCCCTGCAATTCCCGGAACATTTTCCGTACCGGAACGCAGTCCCATCTGCTGTCCACCACCGAAAATAATCGGATTGATCTTCGTGTTCTTCTTTATATAGATAAATCCGCTTCCCTTTGGTCCATGAATCTTATGACCACTTACGGATAACAAGTCAATCTTACAGTTTTTCGGTCGGATTTCCATTTTCCCATAGGACTGAATGGCATCCACATGGAAAACAACCTTCGGGTTCACCTTCTTGATATACGTTCCGATTTCTTCAATCGGCTGAATGGCTCCCACTTCATTGTTTACATGGATGATAGAAACGAGAATCGTCTCTTCCGTCATTGCCTCCTGCAATGCCTCCATCTTCACCACACCAAAGGAATCCACCGGAAGGTAGATTACTTCAAACCCTTCTTCCTCCAGATATTTCATGGTAGCTCCTACGGAGGAATGTTCCACCGCTGTGGTAAGAATTCGTTTTCCACTTCTTTGGTTTGCTCTGGCACTGCCGATGATTGCCATATTATTAGACTCAGTTCCTCCGGAAGTAAAATAAATTTCCTTAGGATCCACCTTTAAAGTCTTCGCAATATTTTCCTGTGCCGTTTTAATATATTTTTCTGCTTCCACACCCACCAGATGCATGGAGGAAGGATTTCCAAAATCCTCGGTCATTACCTTCACTACCAGTTCCTGCACCGAAGGGCTTACTTTCGTTGTGGCTGAATTATCAAAATAAACTTCCATTGTTCTTCCTCTTTTATTCTTCGTTCAAAAACATGATAACTGACATCACCGCCATTCCTGCGGTTTCTGTCCGAAGAATTCTTTTTCCTAATGTAATCTCTCTGGCACCTGCCTTTCTGGCTGCTTCCACCTCTTCTTCTGCGAAGCCGCCTTCCGGTCCAATAAAGATTCCAACGTTCATTCCCGGTTTAATTGTCCCAATGACTTCCCGGGTATATTTCATATTCTCGGCATTTTCATAAGGAATCAAAATCAGATCCATTTTCTGTGCTTCCTGTAACGCCAATCCAAAGGTCATCGGACTTTCCACCTGCGGGACAATTCCACGCTTGGACTGTTTTGCCGCACTGAGAGAAATGTTCTGCCAACGCTCGGTCTTCTTTTCCGCCTTCTTTGCATCCAGTTTTACCACACAGCGTTTCGTACTCACCGGCACGATTCTCTCTGCTCCCAGTTCCACCATCTTCTGGATGATGGTTTCCATCTTATCACCTTTCGGCAATGCCTGGAATAACGTCACCTTCACCGGCAGCTCCCGCTCCGGTCCGTTTACATCTTCAATTTTTGCAACAACTTCTTCATCAGATAATTCAGAAATACTGCATGTATATTCTCTATCCTTTCCATCACTAATCAGTACCGTTTCACCAATTCGCATTCGAAGCACATTTTTAATATGATTCACATCGTTTCCCGTGATGGAAATGCTCTCTTCACCAATCTGACTGTTTTCCACAAAAAATCTATACATTTGTTTTCCTTCTATTTCTTAATTGCCATAATGGCACGCCAATCTCCCTGTTTTTCAATTGCCTCAAGAATTAACGCATCATTCTCTTCAATGGCCTTTACCACATCGTCTTCTTTCATATATATAATTCCCGAAGAAATAAAGATTCCTCCCGGCTTTAAGAAACGATCCACAATTCCTGCAATCGGAATAATGACGTCTGCCAAAATGTTTGCCACAACCACATCAAACTGCTTTTCTTCAAAGTGCTGCTGCATTGCCTCATCTTCCAAAACATTTCCGTCAAACATTTCCACATCATCCGTGGCAATATGATTCACTTCAAAATTTTCTTTGGAAGCCACGATTGCTGCTTCATCAATATCCGTCATGGACACTGCACCGGCTCCAAGTTTCTTAGCCACAATAGAAAGAATTCCACTGCCACATCCTAAATCCAAAACAGTATCTCCGGCTTTCAGATATCGAATCAATTGCTTGATACAAAGCTGTGTCGTATCATGCTTTCCGGTTCCAAAGGCAGTTCCCGGATCAATTTCAATCATCTGCATATCCTTATGTGCTTCATCCGGTTCTTCCCAGGTCGGCTTAATAAAGAAGTTATCTACTGTGAAGGATTTGAAATACTGCTTCCAGTTATTTACCCAATCCACATCTTCCGTGATACTCTTTTCAATACTTCCTTCTCCCACATCCAGGAAAGAATTGGCTTCTTTCAATTTTTCTCTCAACTGCTCCAGCAATGCTTCTGCATCATCATTTTCTTCTGTATAAAAGTTGATATATGCCGTTCCGTCATCCTCCGGCAGGTCTGCCAGATAATCAATGAACTGTACTTTCTTTTCTTCTTCGGAAAGCTGAACATTATCTTCCACTTCCATTCCGTTAATTCCTAATTCTATCAAAAGACCGCAGACAAAATCTGTCGCCTGGGTTGTCGTCTTTAATCTGTATTTATTCCACTTCATAATTCTATCCTTTTCAAAATTGCATATCAATTTACAATCATAGCATATTCACGGTTTATTTGGCAACCTCCCAGATTTTTGCCAGCAGTCGTCACATAAAAGAAAGAGGATTTTTCCTCGTAGACGGGAAAAATCCTCTTTCTTTTAACTGATTCATAAATCGAAAGTCACCCCATATCTGGAATGCCTTTCTACCAACACGTCGTAGCGGACAACGCTATAGCTGCCTTACATCCTCATGCACTTTCAAAACGAATTACTTGGTACTTTTAATATATCACTTAATTTTGGCAGTGTCAAACTTCTGCTTTGATTCTTTTGTTATCTTTTTTAAAATGCCGCCAACTTTTGTTGACGGCATTCTTTTACTTGATTTGGTATACTCCTGCAGAACCAAGATAAGTTCTTAGTCCCGGACAGCATATTCTATGTTGTATCATACTGTGGTCACCAAAGATATCGTTTGATATTTCTGTGGTAAATACTTTTTCGTAGGTTTTCTGTTCTGCCGCATCTGTGTAGAACAACCTGAACATCACACTGTCGCAAAAATCCGAGTTACAACAAATAGAGGAATAATAATCATTTTCTTTAAAAACAACAATCGCATTTTTTGCATCCTGCTTTTTCACATCTTTTACGATTTCTCCATTCTCAATCAGTACATATCGGTCCATACTGATTTCCTTATTCTCCCTACTATAAACGTGCGGTGTTACAGCACCCTCCATGTCAATTGTATAGGCAACCTTACTGATGTTTGTTCCATTCCCCATCACATTTACCGGTGCAGTCTCGCCTTTTTCCACATGACGGGAAATCGTAGAGGTTACATAATAATACTCTGGATCATGCCCTTTGAAATCCCATGTTCCGTAGTATGCTATAACTTTCATTTTTGCAAACATATCCTGAGTTATAGCCAAATAAATTGGTTTTCCATCAGAAGGATGTGTCTTACTTATGACTTCCTCAGCTCGTTCTTTTGGAATATTGTACTGACTGATTAGAATACTTTCTGCCTCCTCCTTTGAAGCCGGTAGGATTTTTCCTAATGCCTCACATTCTTTTTCCGGATCATTCATGATTTCCGTCAAAATGTTCTGGGCTGTTAATCCCCCATTTCCAAGCATTCGGAAAATCCCGGCAGATAATTTATAATCCGATGTTAACAAACCTCGACCCAACCAATAGAAATACTGACCGTCGAAAACACCTCCATGACCAATGGTTGCCCGTTCTCCGTAGCACTGATAAAAATAGCCATAGTCCCACCAACTGGCAATCATGGAATCTTCCGTTGTATTCTTTTGAATCCAATCAGCTGTATCATAGTAAATAGATGTAATTCCCGGCTGATAGGACTTGCTTAATTTATATGCTCCGTTTATCGGTGTAATAACCAGCGCCCCCGCCAGAAGAAACATCATTATCCTTTTATTCCTATTTCTTCCAATTCCGGCACATAAAATGATTACCACAAAAGAACTCACTCCCAAGATTAACTCCGAAGACATAAAAGTTCCTACTACAACAATCAAGCAAATGACATAAATCATGGTGGAAAAGGCAAAGTTCAACTCGTTCTCGCGAATGTAATTAACAATATATCCTAGTCCAAATCCAAGTAATACCGATAGCGGCATCAAGATATATTCCAAAAATCTTCTTCCCTGAAACAACATGACAACCGTTGCAATAAGCCATGGAATAAAAATCATTGCCTGTAGTCCCATAGTGCGAAACTTTTCTTCTTCTGTCTTGCGATTTTTAAAACAAATTATAATCAGAACTATAGCGGTAAATAGTCCAAGAAGAATTACCGCCGCTCCTCCTAACATATTAATGTTTGTTCCAACCGTTGTATCAAAAATCTGTTCTATCTCAGTGGACACCCAAGACAGTTTTAACAGTTCTCCAATGTATTTTGAAGCAGAGGGATACCCCTCCGCACCATTTCCTATTCCATCGGAAGTGGATATGAATAGATTAAGCAATCCCTGGACAAATCTTTTCCCGTCTATAATCAGACTGAATAATGTGTTTACCAATAACTGTATTAAAATGACCGGTCGAATTCCTTTCGGGAATACGCCTTTAAAAATCAGTGTGCCGAAAAGTGTTGCACATGCAACACCAAGAAATAAAATATAGTAAACATTATAAGAAGACCAAGAAAAGCAAATCATCGCATAGGACAAACAGGAGACAGCACTCCAAAGTACTCGCCCTTTTCGATTTTCTTCTTCCAAACTTTTATAGAAAGAAAATATCATTGCAAGTGGTAATAATATGAGAATTCCGTCTGTATCACAATGTCCCCAGTTTGTATTTGCAAGTACCGGAGTTCCACAGGAAAGCAACACAGCAGCCACCACACCTCCAAATCGATTCGTCCGATTCTTGACAAAAAGGTATAGAATCACTGATGAAACCCCTATAAGGAATGACACATATATCGTACCAATCAAAAGTAAATCAGTTATTCCAAAAATTCCAAACACTTTTGCAAAAAATGCACCAATCATTGGAAAAAGATTTCTTGTCCACGCCTCATCTCGTTGCTGACTTAATGTTATCATTTTGGAATCCACACCCGCTCTACTTAAGGGCTGTAGCGGATTTTTTCCGTCTGCAAAATCCTGTATTCTTCTTGCATAATAATAAGAGTCTCCCGGGTCATTGGTATAGGGAACATAATTTGCATCCGCAAATACCTTATTATAACTTTGGGAATAGTCTTTCAATACAAGAGGACTAAATCGAATTCCAAAGGTTAATAACAGGATTAATACAATCCACAGGATATCCATTTTATATTTTTTGATGTTCAACATTTTCTTTTCTTTCATATGAACCTCTATCCTTTACCACTTAATATCAATGTGCAGTCTCCGAATCATAAAGCGATACATTGCTAAAAAAAGCCGGAACAAATGGAGTTTGTCAAGGAGTCTTACCACAGCTATTTTCCTATTGAAACCATGTTTTAATGTATAGGATAACTTTAAATAGTTACTGTTTTTCCACAACGGAAAATTTTGTTCCAAAAATTCTCGATTCTTTTTCAGTGTTTCTTTAAAATCAGAGTCAGTCGCCGATACAAAATACATTAGGTTAATCCCCAAATGTAAAAAAGCCATCAAGTCAATAATTTCCATACGGTCATTCTCACCTTGATTTTCATACAACTTTCTAATCTGAAGCGTAGTTTTTTCTGCACCGGCTATTTTTTTCTTATCAATCGACATGATGATTCCACTTTGACGAACAATATAAAAATATAAAATATCATCAATAAAAGAGATTCTTTTCACGTTTCTATAGACTAACAACAATAAGCTGAAGTCTTCCATAATCCTTGGTTGAATGCAGTCAAAGCCATCAATGTCCTGCAACAATTCCGCCTTAAATATTTTATTCCATAAAGCTGTATTTACAGATAAAATTCCTTCCGGATTGGAATCGAAGGTAATTGTTTTTGTTCCATAACGATTCATTTCCTTGGAATAGACTTTTCCTGTAGTCTCGTCAATTCGTTCATATCCACAGCAAACAATATCAGCATTACTTCCTTTGGCTTTTTGATACAATTTCTCTACGTAATTTTCAGCCACATAATCATCCGGATCAACAAAACCAATGTACTCCCCAGTGGCATACTTGAGTCCTTCTCCCCTTGCTTTGAAAACCCCTTCATTTTCCTTATCAATTACTCGAATGCAAGGGTAAGCTTCCTCATACTTTCTTAACAGTGCAAGACTTCCATCTTTGGAACCGTCATTAACACATATGATTTCCACCCCTTTGAGGGTCTGTCTTACCAACGATTCCAAACATCTGGCAAGATATTTTTCAACATTATAGACCGGAAGAATCAAACTTACTTTTATTTTTTCCATTCTTAAATTCACTTTCTGTCTGCTTTCCTTTTGGCATTTTTAAAATTGTTGTACAGATATCAAGTACAAATCGAACTCCTTTGAATCCCTTTAAAAAAGACTCGCCGTATTTTCTTTTTTCAACAATAATAGGGGTCTCCTGAAACGAATACCCTTCTAACAACAATTTAGTCAGCATATCCGGTTCCGGTCTCTTGAATTCTCCCTGAAGATACCTGCGCATAGCCTTCTCTCCAAAGATTCTCAATCCTGAAGTAGGATCCTTTAACTTCACCCCGGTCTTTAGGTATATACTGATTCGAATCAGTTTACTGCCTATTGCTCTTGGTGAAAATTTTTTTAATCCTTTTAAGTTTCTCACACCGATATAAACATCCGGCTGCTCTTCCTCATAGAGTTTTGCCAATTTCAACAAATCCACACACCGATGCTGTCCATCTGCATCAAACTGAGCAATTGCATGATACCCATGTTCTAAAGCATATGGAATCACTTCTCTAAAAACACATCCCAATCCTCTGTTTTCATCGAAATGTATTACTCGGTACTCGTTTTTTAAACACACCTGCCAGGTTTGATCAGTTGAGCCGTCATCAATAACCAGATAATCAAAATCCGTTTGTTCTTTTAGCCCTTCTACCGTTTCGGCAATTGATTTTTCCTCGTTGTATGCCGGTATTATTACTAATAAATCTCTCATTTCTTTTCACCACAATTTCCAAAATCAATTTCATTGGTTCGATGATTATATCGCTCATTTTCCGGTGGCAGTTTCATATAATCCCCATAGAAATTTTTAAGCAATTGATTCGAATGATTCGGAATCTGCACCGTCATTCCTTCAAAAACACCTTCCCTTCCCGGAATAAAATCTTCAATTTTCCAAACCGGTGGGTACGGCACTGTTGCCACGCAAAAACATTCTCCGCTTTCCTTTGCATCATACTTCCCCAAAGCATTGATTGTTTTTCTTTTCAAAAACTCCTTTGAAAGATGCGTCCAACCAAACAGGGTGTGCAATATATTCACCGGAAGCTGTATTCTTTTGGGGTATCCCTGAAACTTCAATGTTGCAATGGCAAGCATACGAGACAAAAATCTCGTTTTCAAAATATGCAGTTTTTGTCGAATACAATTCTCAGGCAAGCCATCTATAATAAAAATATCAATGAAGATTCCCGTTTCAAAGTGAACCTGTTCAGCCCACCATTCCTTAAACTTTGTGCCTCTCAGCATTAGCTTTGGAAAGTATAAAAAATAGTCTTTTTCATTTTGGGTAGAAACCAGATAGTACTGTTCTGATTTTTCCTCTTCCAATATTTTTTCAAATATCTCAAAATCTTTGCGAAACATTGCCACATCAATATCGTCGTCCCACGGAATAAATCCCTGATGACGGACAGTCCCAAGCAATGATCCACCAAACATATAATAAGTAATCTGATGTTTTTCACAAAGCTGAACAAAATAACGAAAAATTTCCCGTTCCGTTTTTTGTAATTTTTTCAACGTTTCCTTCTGATAATCAGTATAATTCATTGTTCCTCTTTTTCCTTATGTATCAAAAGTTTCAACAACGTACAATCCGTTTCGTCCACAAGTCGTAGTCCTATAAATAATGCTCCGTATACAAGTACTCCTACAAAGATGCCCACCCACAGCGATGGATGTAACACACATAGAACAAGAAACATTCCCATTGTTGCGATAGCAATTTTCACAACATCCATCAACAAATGTATTCCCGGTTGGAACTCTGTTTTAGATATTTGCGTTAGTAAAATCAAAAAAATAAATGAACAGCTGGTCAAAGTCGCCACTGCCGATCCGTTATAAGAATACCCCGGAACCAATAATAGATTTATTAAAACATTTACTACCGCTCCAAGCAGGTAAATCATTGTCACCCGTCGTTCCATATTAATTGCGTTAAGTACAAGAATAGTTGCTCCATTGAGAAACAAAACTATAACCGTCCATATAGAAATCTTTAATGGCAAAATGGCTTCTCCATAAGACTGATTATAAATCAACATAAGAATTTGTTTTGCATAAAAAAATATTCCCGCACAAATCGGTAAGATTACTGCCATTAAATACTTTACAGATTTCTCGTAGCTTTTCTGAATTAGTCCTTTTTGATTCACAAAAAAATTGCTTACTACAGGAAATAGCACAAGCTGATATACGGAAAATAATGTTGTAAATACTAGAAGAATATTAAAGACTGCTTTATAGATTCCTGCCTCGTAGTCTCCCTTCATTCCGGACAACATGACCGTATTAATTCCAAAATAAATTGTATTAAATAACGTAGTGATTCCAAAAGGCAACGACTTCTTGATAATTAAGAGGCTTTTCGAACAGTTTATTTTAGGGCTTGGCCACCCAAACTGTTTAACATACCTCCACGCCATAAATCCGAAAAATCCACTATACCCAACGACATAAGATAATGCGATTCCATAGATTCCCCAATCGCTAAGAATTGTAATCAGAATCCCACCAATGAGAAGTCCACAATTAATCAACGCTCCGATTGACTGATATTTCAATTCCTCGTATGCTTGAAAAATTCCATTGATTAACTGCGTGAAAGTCATCAATATCATCTCGACCATATAGATGAGTGTCACAACAATGGTCGTTTTTCCACAGCCTGATACAATGAGAAAAAACAATCCGAGAAAAAAAACAGCAAACGATAAAATCAGCTTTAAGGGAAGTGTCAGATTAATATATTCATCCAAGCGCTTTCTGTTTCGCGCCACTTCTCTTGTTACATAAGTTGTAATTCCCAAATCAATCAATAGAATTGCAATTCCAATGAATGAAGTGGAGAAAGAGATTATCCCATACTTTGTCACTCCGAGATAATTAGCAATAACAATGGTCCAAAAAAACGCACAAATGCTGTTAATCATCTGCGCAACTGCCAACCAACTTATGTTTTTAAAAACTACTCTGATTTTTGACATCTTGCTGTTTCGTTCCTAACTCTCTCTATCAATAAGGGTTTTACATCACCTTTGAAATGTAAAACCCTCATAAATCTTAAACCTATTTTACAGTAACCTTAACTTTTTTGCTAAAGCCATTCTGTACGTAAACATAGATATGACATGTTCCCTTCGCTTTTCCTCGAATAACACCTTTCTTCGTTACAGTTGCAATCTTTTTATTATCGCTTTCGTATCGAACTGTCCTATGTTCTTTAATACGTATCTTTTTAGATGCAGATATTGCTTTGCCTTTCAATTTGATTTTTTTGCCTTTTGTCAGGGTTACTTTATTCTTGTTCACAGTAACCTTGTTAGCATTTCCATTCTTTCCGCCTAATGTAGCAATATGCGCCATCTTTGAAATGGAAAGAACCTTTCCTTTCTTGTTCAGTGCTATAACAACAAACTTATAATAAGTTCCCTTTTTCAGTTTTTTAAGTGTATACGCAGTCTTCTTCGTTTCTGCCAACTTCTTGCATTTTCTAGTACGTCCACACTTACTATAATAAACTACGTACTTCTTAGCACCTTTCAGCTTCTTCCATCGGATTTTAATGGATTTCTTCCCGACTTTTTTCTGTTTTAACTGAAGAACATGATATTTTGAACCCTTGACATCTTTCTCATTGTCAATCACTTGAGCCGTTGATGTTTCAACGTTCTTCTGTGTGGTAGGTTCTTCTGTAACAGGCGTTGTTGTATTTTCTTCCGTAGTTGGTTCAGTAGAAGATTCCTCTCCACCTGTAACTGTGAAATTGGCCTGAACCACATTACTTTCTGTATACCGAGCATCTTCAATAAACTGAGCCTGAACCGTATAATTGTCTGCCGACAAATTCTCCAATGGAACCTGTGCCAATCCCTGAATCACATCAAAGGTGTCATTCACACAAGTATTTCCATTACTATTTAATACTTCCACAGAAACATTCCCATCTATCAACTTACCACGCTTATCAGCGGCGTCAATGTTAATTAAAACCATACTTTCTTCCGGAATAGAATCTGCTGTAATATTCAGTACCGGTTTTGCTTTAACAATTGTTAAAGCATTTGAAACACTTGCATTGTGATTATATTTATTTCCTGAATAATCAACATCTAAGAAATAATTACCCACAGGTAACTCCGATATTTCAACATATGCCCTTCCATCAATTGGACGTACACTCTGCTGAAATACTGTATCATTTGTAGTCGCGTTTTTAATGTTCACTGCAACATTGGCATTCCCATCGACATCATACATATAACCACCATAACTAACGTTTAGATTCGTTAAGTTGATCCCTATTGTTTGATTTTCTCCATACTCCAGACATTCTTTTGCATCAACAGCTAACCCTTTAAATATTTTCCGAATAATCTGCACCGGAAATTCTATGCTTGCCGAATTATAATTGTCATCCCCATTATATATAATTGATGCATTATAAATTCCCTCTGGGAAACCAATAACAGAAATCTTAGCCTTTCCATCCTTAATTTCAGTCGTATCTATAATATCGCCCCCCATTTTAAGTGTGAAGTTTCCGGTAGCATTATCAGCAGTGGTTGCTATCACATTGAAACCATCTTCTTCTGTACCTAAATATCCATCCGGCTGATCAATAATGATTGTAGTATTGCCTTTATTAACAGTAAGATTTGTTACAAAATCACTACCCCAATGTAAATCATCTCCGAGATAAACAGCACGAATAAAATGGTCTCCAAGAGAAAGTCCTTCGATTTCAACATGACTAACTCCATCGACCAACTCTCCTTCATAGGATTCTTCCATAGTACCATTATAAACCTTATGCTGCTCTTCATCATAGTAAAAATCGTCAACGTCATAAACTTCTATAGTGACGTTCCCGGTCACATTTTCTGAGTTCACAGTAACATCAATCACTCCCGGCTCACCATAATAAAAATCCTCCATCTCCAGCGCGATATTTGTTTGATATTTCTCAATTTCCAAAAACGAAAAACTCTGTGACGGAGCATGGCTCTCATCCCCTGCGTAAGTAGCTATCGCACAATAGTTTCCTCCTAATACTCCCGGAACCGTGACATTTCCTTTTCCATCTGTCAGTGGCACATTGTACCGTTCTATCAAACTATCGATTCCCATCTCTTCATAACTGAGGTTCCCCTCATCCAATGAAATTGTTGGTATTTCATTGTACATTACGTTTGCAAGTGCTTCTTCCGCTAACATTTCTATTGTTTCTTCAAATAATACACTATCTTTTATAGAATAGATTTCCATATCGACACTGCCGGACATATTACAATCATCCATTGTAATATTCAACACAACATCATCACCGAAGAGAAGGCTAGAATCGTGTTCCACAGAAAGAAATGTTGGTATTCTATGGTCTGTTACATTGCAGTAAAGAAAATCATCAGGATAATGATATTCAGAAACATTAGAAATTCCCATTGGGACGGGAGCTAAAACGCGATTCTTTGATACGCTTTGAATTTCTTTTTTAGGGGGTTCAACAGTTTGAACTGTGTAATTTCCTTTAACCTGTTCGCCGTCGCCATCAAAGAATACACAATTTTTTAAAAAGATATCCACGGAATCGCTTTCTTCATTTACAATACATGGATTCGCGTAATTTACAAACGGAATGTTTTCAAATGTAATTTGACCTTCTCCATATACGTGAATCCCATAGTTTGTGTAATCCATACTAATGATATCTTTTCCATCTGCTGAATACACTCTTACATTCTGCCCTTTTTTCAACGTCACTTCGATATCCGACGTTGCCACAATCGTTTCCTCTTCGTCAAGGTATATTTCCGTCTCTCCGCTTTCCAAAGCTTCCTTCAACTGTTCCCAGGTAGAAATCCCCTCTGTCGTGGCATAAGTATTTACCGGAAATATTGATAATACCAATGCGAAGGTTAATATGCAAGACAGCATAACCGAAATCGTCTTTTTCATTTTTTCACCTCCAAAAAATCTATAAATCACTTTGTTTTCTATTAAATCTCATACATATGTCTATTGTAACGCGAAGGATAGCTAACCGTCAATAAAAAAACACTTACCCGTTCGGATAAATGTTTTTCTATTTACAAGAATAATTTCGTATCATATGTGTTGGGAAACAGAAAAATGTTTCCTCCAATTAACTTGTCTTTTAACATTGCAACGGTCTCTTTGCTAATTTCATCATGCTTTTCCAGATTTCTGTAAAAGGTGTTGGCGATAAAGTCTACCAACTGAATCATAGAATGTTGTTTAGAATCCACATATTCTACATTAAAATGATCACATAATGGATGATACACCGTAAACTGCTGTTCCAGATAATCATCTAACGTATATCGGGTATCTGTTGCAATATTTTGCTCATCAATCCTCAGATTCATGGCATTCACATTAGATGCATATGTACTTTTCTTTCGAAACGATGTGTCCAAAAATAATTGAAGGACATAATTAAAGGTTCGGGCATGATTGCGGATAAAATCATCTGTGGTGTGTTCATTATTAATGACAATGATTCCCAATTCAAAATCATCTCCACAAGTACGAAGAATTCGGTCATAAATCGCCTTCTTTCGATTTTCAGATACTTCAGAACCCTTGATTTCATTTTCCTTATCCATCAAGTGTTGAAATTTAGGCTTCTTTAACAAAGAGGCAATTCCCTTACGAAACTGTCTCTTTATTTTTGTGGAATCCCGGGTAAATAAAATTGCCATCACAAAATATTGATTTTGGGAAATCTTGGTTTTTGTGATACTCCCGGATTCATCAATAAAAACATTTACGTCCATTTTCTTCTGCGTATCCTGCATGATGCCCCCTTTAGTATGTCCTTGCTAAAGTCATATTATTTTTTGAAAAACTTTTTCTTTGGCTTTTCCTGTTCCGGTTCATCAGAAAATTCTTTTAAGGTATTTCCTGAAATCTCATCAAACTTTCTAAGCAATTCCTTCTGCTCGCTGTTTAAATGAGTTGGAACCTGAACAACCAATGTGGTGTACTGATTTCCCAAGGCCTGCATATTGTGAACATGAGGCATTCCTTTTCCTTTTAGTCTCACACGGGTTCCTGTCTGGGTACCAGGCTTAATGGTAGTCTTCACATCACCGTAAACAGTGTTCACACGGACATCACCACCTAACGCTGCCTGAGCATAAGAAATATATGTCGTATTGTAGATATCCATTCCTTCACGTCTAAATTCTCTGCTTGGGATGACACGAACATCCACTAATAAATCTCCACGTGGTCCACCGTTCTTTCCAGGTTCTCCTTCGCCATTAACACGAATTCTGTTCATATCATCAATTCCTGCCGGAATATCCACCGGAATAGTCTTACGAATCTGTTTATATCCTGCACCATAACAGTCAGTACATTTCTCTTTAACAATTTTCCCTTCCCCGTGACAGTTTGGACAAGTATCTACGGACTGCATCATTCCAAATAAGGTCTGACGTTTTGTCACATACTGTCCAGTACCATTACACTGGGTACAAGTTTCCGGTGTTGTTCCCGGCTTTGCACCGGTTCCGTTACATGTCTTACAAATCTCCTTAAAATTAATGGAGACATTTTTCTGACAACCTTTCACGGATTCTTCAAAAGTAATGGTAACTCCTACACGAACATCTGCTCCGCGCATCGGACCATTATTGTTTCGTCTGCTTCTGCCACCACCGAAGATATCACCGAAGATATCGCCGAAGCCACCGCCGAAAATATCACCGAAGTCAAAGTTGCTGAAGTCAAATCCACCGGCCCCACCGGCTCCACCTTCGAAAGCTGCATGACCGAACTGATCATACTGACGTCTCTTTTCCGCATCACTTAATACTGCATAAGCTTCGGAGGCTTCTTTAAATTTTGCTGCAGCTTCTTCTCCTGGGTTTGCATCCGGATGATATTTCTTTGCCAGCTGTCTGTATGCTTTTTTGATTGTTGCTTCATCGGCGTTTCTGTCAACGCCTAGCACTTCATAATAATCTCTTTTCTCTGCCATTTTTCTCTATCCTTTTTTCATTTCACCCTGATTCACAGGGTTTCCATTATTGCAGGAACGCCCGTCAGACAAATGTCCGACGGGTTCCCTTGTTTATTATTTATCTCCCCTGCTATTTCAGGGGACTGAAAATGGTTATTGCCTGTTATTTAAACTTCAGTAAATTCTCCATCTACCACGTCATCATCAGGATTTGTATTGCCACCTGTGAATCCGCTCATATCAGGGCCTGCACCCTGAGCACCTGTTGCGCCCTGAGCCTGCTGATACATCTGAGCAAATAACTGCTGAGCAGAGTTCATTAATTTTTCTTTACCGGCCTTTAATTCTTCAACCTGTGCATCTGTAATTTCAGCACCTTCTGCACATCCTGCAATGGTAGCCTTCAATGCATCAATGTCAGCCTGAACTGCCTGCTTGTCAGCATCAGAAAGCTTATCTCCTGCTTCGTTCATAGCCTGTTCTGTCTGGTTTACGATAGAATCAGCTTCGTTCTTAGCATCAATTGCTTCCTTACGCTTCTTATCAGCTGCTTCATATTCTGCAGCTTCCTTAACAGCCTTATCGATGTCTTCATCAGACATGTTAGATCCTGCTGTAATTGTAATGTGCTGTTCCTTACCTGTTCCTAAATCCTTTGCAGATACATTTACGATACCGTTTGCATCAATATCGAAAGTAACTTCAATCTGTGGAACACCTCTCTTTGCTGGTGGAATACCATCAAGTCTGAACTGTCCAAGACTCTTGTTGTCTCTTGCGAACTGTCTTTCACCCTGTACTACGTTAATATCTACTGCAGTCTGGTTATCTGCTGCTGTCGAGAAGATCTGGCTCTTCTTTGTAGGAATTGTAGTATTTCTTTCAATTAATCTTGTTGCAATTCCACCCATAGTTTCAATAGATAATGAAAGTGGTGTTACGTCAAGAAGAAGGATTTCTCCTGCACCTTCATCACCTGCAAGCTTACCACCCTGGATGGAAGCACCAACAGCTACACATTCATCAGGATTCATCTTCTTAGAAGGTTCATGTCCTGTTAACTGTTTTACCTTATCCTGTACAGCTGGGATTCTTGTAGAACCACCTACTAATAATACCTTAGAAAGTTCTGATGCTGTAATTCCTGCATCCTTTAATGCGTTCTGAACAGGGATTGCTGTTCTTTCTACTAAGTCTCTTGTTAATTCATCAAATTTAGCCTTTGTTAATGTCATGTTCAAATGCTGTGGGCCTTCTGCTGTGGCAGTGATGAATGGAATGCTGATTTCTACCTGTGTTGCGGAAGAAAGTTTCTTCTTTGCATCTTCTGCTTCTGCTTTTACTCGTTCCATTGCCATCTTATCGTTAGAAAGGTCAACACCTGTCTGAGTCTTAAAATCTGCAACCATGTAGTCCATGATTTTCTTATCAAAGTCATCACCACCAAGCTTATTATCACCGGATGTTGCTAATACTTCGATAACGCCATCACCGATTTCGATAACAGATACGTCGAATGTACCACCACCTAAATCGTATACCATAATTTTCTGTTCGCCTTCATTGTCAAGACCATATGCTAAAGCGGCTGCTGTTGGTTCGTTAATAATTCTCTTAACTTCCAATCCGGCAATCTTACCTGCATCTTTGGTAGCCTGTCTCTGAGCATCATTGAAGTAAGCAGGAACTGTAATAACAGCTTCTGTTACCTTTTCACCAAGGTAAGCTTCTGCATCAGCTTTTAATTTCTGAAGAATCATTGCTGAGATAGCCTGTGGTGTATAGCTCTTATCATCAATTGTTACCTTATAGTCTGTTCCCATATGTCTCTTGATAGATGAGATTGTTCTGTCAGCATTTGTAACTGCCTGACGTTTTGCTAAATCTCCTACAAGTCTTTCACCGTCTTTCTTAAAACCTACAACGGATGGAGTAGTTCTTCCACCGTCTGCGTTTGTGATAACAGTAGGTTCTCCACCTTCCATAACTGCTACACAAGAGTTTGTTGTACCTAAATCAATACCAATAATCTTTCCCATGATTTATTCCTCCTATAATCAAATGATAATTATTTTTTATTTATTTCAAACCGCCGGCTCTCGCCGATGCGATTCCTTTTTATTTTGTTACCACAGAAACCATGCTGTGACGAATAACTGTGCCTTTATAGATATAACCTTTCTGCAATTCCTGAGCAACGGTGTTTTCATCCAATTCCTCATTTTCCACCTGCATCACTGCGTTGTGAAGTTCCGGATCGAATTCCTTTCCTTCTGCCTCAATGGCTTCCACGCCAAGTTCTTCCAGTGTTTTTGATAACTGCTTATAAATCATATCCATTCCCTGACCCACAGGGGATTCTAAATCTTCTTCCTTTAAGGTGGCAATTCCTCGTTCGAAATTGTCCACTACCGGGAGAATCTTTTCGATAATGTTTCTTGCCCCCATATCAAACATTGAAGCTTTTTCTTTTTCACTTCTGTTTCTGAAATTCTGGAATTCTGCAAAGAGTCTCTGATATTTATCATTCAGTTCCTCAAACTTTGCATCCTTAGGGTCTTTCTTTTCCTCTGCATCCTCTTCCGAATCGGCTTCTTTTTCCTCTCCCTGTTCTTCTTCAGAACATACATCAGCCGTTTCTTCTGCCGCAGATTCCTCTGTTGTTTCAGCTGTTTCTTCAGTCGCTTCTGTTTCCACTGTTTCTTCCACGTCCTTCAAAACATCTTTTTCCATCTTCTTATCCTTCATTCCTAAAACCTTTCACACATTGCCAAGGCAATGCTAATCTTTCTTTTTATAGTTATCACTGAGCTGCTCTTTCACAGTTCTCAATGTTTCTACAACCTTGTCATAATCCATTCGCTTCGGACCAATAATTCCGATGGTTCCTTTAAAACCATCCTCCAATTCATAGGTTGCCGTAACAACACTACAATCTTTCATGGACTGCACCGGACTCTCACTTCCGATATAAACCTGAATTCCTGTTTCCTCATCCCCTTCGTTAATGAGTTCTGTTAACTGAGATTTTTCTTCCAGAGTGGTCAATAACTGACTGGCTCTTTCCTTATCACTCAGTTCCGGATATTTAAAAATATTCGTAGCTCCGGATGTGTAAATCTTTAACTGGGATTCTGTGGCAATGGCTTCTGTAATTGCCTTCAGCACATCATTTACCAGTCCTTCCAGTTCTCCCGCCTGAGACGTCAATGCGGAAATCACACCCAGGTTAATCTCTTCCAGTGCCAATCCGGCCAATGCGGTATTCAGCGCCACATTCAGGCGAACAATCATTTCCTGATTCACATCCTGCTCAACGGTAAGAATCTTATTCACTACATGGTTCTTATCAGATACCACGGTACAGAGAAGCTGTTTTTCTTCCAGCATGGATAACTGGATAAATTTTATTTTATTTCCCTGAGACTTCGGTGCCGAAACCATGGTAGCGTAATTCGTATTCGTAGCCAGTACCTTTGCCATGTTCTGCAATAAGGTTTCCACCTTATCCACTTTCTCTAACAAAAGATCTTCCTTTTCTGTAACTTTCCGTTCCCTGTCATCCAGTTCAGAAAGTTTTTCTTTCAGCATGTTATCCACATAAAAGCGATAACCTTTATCCGTAGGAATTCGTCCTGCTGAAGTATGCGGCTGAACAATGTAGCCCATTTCTTCCAAATCAGACATTTCATTTCGAATAGTCGCAGAACTTAAATTCAAATCGGTAAATTTAGAAATAGTTCTGGAGCCTACCGGTTCCCCGGTTTCTAAGTAGTTCTTAATGACTGCATTTAGAATTTTTTCTTTTCTTTCATTCAGTTCCATAACTACCTCCTTATCGTTTTATTAGCACTCACTTTTTTCGAGTGCTAATTGTTTCTGTCCTTAATATAGCCCCCTTGGGAAGAATTGTCAACAGTTATTTCTTTATTTATGTGATTTTTCGTCTGGATTTTTTGATGAATTTTATCATTTCACTTTTCGGGCGACATTTTTCTCTTCATATTGAAAATGCAATGAGATATGTTATTCTAGATATTACTGAAAGAAAGAAATAGCTGAGATGAGGTTTTTATGAATACAACAATAGGGAAAAAATATTTTGGAAATAAAGCATTTTATAGGAAAGTTTTCTTCATAGCCTTTCCTATTATCATTCAGACATTAATGACAAACTTAGTGGGACTTTTGGACAATGTCATGGTAGGAAGACTGGGAACCGATCAAATGACTGGCGTTTCTGTGGTGAATCAGCTATTCTTTGTATTTTATCTGCTGGTCTTCGGTGGAATGTCTGCCGCCGGAATTTTTAGTGTCCAATACTTTGGTCAGGAAAATCACGAGGGTGTTCGCAATACCTTTCGCATCAAAATTCTCTTTGGATTGTTTACCATTCTTCTGGTAACCTTCATTTTCCTGACAATGAATCACACTTTGATTCATTCTTTTTTACACGAAGGCAGTCAGTCCGGGAATATTAATGCCACCTTCGACTATGCCAAAAGTTATTTATTCATTATCCTGATTGGCATTCCACCGATTGTGATTTCCAATGCATACAGCACCACCTTAAAGGAGGGTGGGGAAACCTTCATTCCGATGGTTGCCAGTGTTTCTTCTGTCATTATTGACTTAGTATTTAATTACTTATTGATTTTTGGTAAATTCGGTTTTCCGGAACTTGGTGTTTCCGGTGCAGCCATTGCCACAGGAATGTCCCGTTATGTGGAATTTTTCATCGTAGTAATTTATACCCATATGCATAAGAAAAAATTCCCGTTTATCCACAGGGCATATCGCAGTTTCAAAGTACCTGTTTCACTGGTTCGCAATATTGTTCTGAAAGGTTCTCCGATTCTGGCCAATGAATTTTTATGGTCTTTAGGTCTTACCTTTCAGGCCCAGGCCCTTTCCACCCGGGGACTAGCTGCAATCGGTGCTATTAACATCAATAATACCATCAGCAATGTATTTAACATTGTTTTCGTAACCATGGGAACCACGATTGCTATTATCATCGGTCAGTTGTTAGGAGCTGAAAAGCTGGAAGAAGCCCGTGACGCCAACCGGAAACTCAGCGTGCTTTCCGTACTGATTGCCATAAGCACATCCATTGTGTTGGCGATTCTGGCACCGTTCTTCCCACATATCTACAACACCACCGGGGAAATTCGCCATCTGGCATCCCAATTCATTTTGGTATTCGCATTGGTTACTCCATTTAACGCATACACCAATGCAGCATACTTTACATTACGAAGTGGCGGAAAGACAATTGTCACCTTCTTATTTGACAGTTGTTTCATCTGGGTTGTCAATGTTCCACTATCAATGATTTTATGCCATTATACATCGCTTCCGATTGTTACGATTTTCTTAATTGTAAACTGTTCAGAAGCCTGCAAGGCATTTATTGGTGGCGCACTCATTCGAAAGGGAATCTGGATGAATACCATCATTCAATAAAAACACAAAAACGGTAGCTTTGCGATTCCTCTCCCACCGGGCGAACCCAAGAACGAGAGGAGCACTCAAAACTACCGTTTTTTATTTGATTTCATATTCCATTTCATGCCATTCTTCCCCACCCCAACTGGAATCTGCGATTCCTAAATCCACAAATCCCATTTTCTCATAAAAATGAGTCAGTCGATGCAAGTTGGTCAGAATCAGTTTTCGTTTTCCCAAACGCTTCATGCTTTCTTTATATCCATTCATCATTAAGCCTGCCAGTCCCTGTCCTTCGTATTGCGGCAATACATCCACACCGCAAATCATCACATGCTTTCCTTTCGAATTATGTTCCGAGATGTCCGTAAAGAATTTATCCTGAAACTTATCTTCTTCAGTGGCTACGCCATTGATGAATCCCGCGATCCGATTTTCTTTTACATCCACCAGAACCTGAAAATACTGTGCCGCATTTTCCACACGTTCCTTCATACTTTTTGGCGAACAGGCTTCGTTGGGTGGAAAACAAATCTGTTCGATTTCTATCACCGCATTCTCATCGTCATCAGAAACCTTTCGTAAACTAAAATATCTTTCCAGGATTCCTTCTTCTGAAATCGAAACAATATCATTTTCATCAATTCCCTTTTCATATAAATATGCATCGTCCTGATGAATCCATTTCTCACTGCCAAGACTTCCTTCCAACAACACCGCCACTTGCGTGTTCCTGTTTTCCGGTGTTCCCTCACATCCAAAATCGGCTTCTGTAATCCTTTTAATTCTGTATAATTTCATCCCGTTCCAACCTTTCTCACTTTTCTTCAACCGGTTCAATCTTTATGGTCATTTCTGTTAACTCCTCACTTGGAAGGAGAGTGATTTTATAGTCCTTAAATGTCATCACCTGAGAATATTCTCCCTGTCCCTCGTGAATTTCCACATTCGTATATGCATCGGATAATTCCGGATATTCCATCTGGATGAAGCTTCTGCAAAATGACATCGGATAGGTGGTATCCCCCAAAACTTTTGAATAGTGTGCAGAGGCAATTCCTAATACACGTTTTCCGTCTTTACCGGTTTCAAAAGCATAAGTTACCCCATCTTCTTCGGTCACTGCTTCTTCATTCAGAGCAATGTCATTGAGTAAATGATATGTGGCACTATTTCGGTAATCCGCCAGATAATCCGATAGTGTTCCCTCTGTCGCTGCCGCTTCTGTCTCCTGTTCTACCGTTGTCACTTCAACAGTTGTTTTCGTTTCAGGACTTTTCGTTTCCTTCATTCCCGTTTCCTGGTTACCACATGCCGTAAACAACATTGTCATCCCAATCATTCCTACAATTACTATTTTTCTCACCATTCTTCTCCTTTAACCTTTTCTTTTCTTCCACAAAACACTGGCTGCAAACACTGCCGTAGTCGTTGCCACAGCACTACCAATCTGAACTGCTTTTGCAATTCGTTCCTCTTTTTTATGAGCAGCCCTGTTCAAACTTTTTCTTTTATATTTCTTCTGTGTCATCTTTCAGCACCTCCAATAACTGACTTCCGTCCACTTCAATGAAGAGGGTTTCTTCATTGTTATTTTCCAACACTTCTTTTTCCTCGATTTCCAGATATTCTACCGGAGCGTTAAAGAACATGTCCTCTGTCTCGTTTTCCTGATGAATCAGTCCGATGGACTTCACATTGTCAAAATCAATTCCCTTCATAAACCGTTTGCTTTCCCCAGCCACCTGCCTGGCAGCCTCTTCCTCCCCACTATAGATATAGGAAGCGGTAATCAATTTTGTTGCTTCTAAATATAGATTGTAATAATCCTGGATTTCTTCCACTTCATCGTCCTTACTGCTAAGATACCCCGAATCCCTGACCTGCTTCATTAAACGTTTCATCGGTTCTTTCGGCACCGGCTCAAATTCCCGGACTCTTCGTTCCAAAGTTTTTCCAATCTGATTCTTTGCTTCAATCATGTCCCTTCGCCCCAAACGAATGGACTGTTTCTTTTCTTCCGGATCCTTCAGGCTCATTGCCAATAGAATCTGCTCCCTACCACTTTGCAGTTTTGCAATTCGGTCATCCATCTGTCCATGCTCAATCTGTTCTACCTGACGATATGTCTTTTCCACCGTATTTGCAATGTAAGTCAGTTCTCTTTGCGTGTAAATGTTATGATATGCCATTGCCACTTCCTGCATTGGTTTTCCGGACATCTGCAGTTCATCTTTCATCGGCATGTTTCCTACAAACTTCTTTCGTCCATCCTCTGCCATTTCCATCAACGTCGGAAAAATATTTCCCGTCTTGGAGCTCTCATTGAAGAACAAATCTCCTGCACTGAATTTATCTTTTAGCATTGCCGGAATCTCCACCACGTACTTCTTATCCGGGTCAATCCGATTTAAGACATCTGCCATTTCAATATACTGAACCAGCTCTGCCATCAACCCAAAGGCTGTAGTATATTCCCGTTCGTCAAATTCCGGTGTCACAGACGGAGCCACTTCTTTTGTGTTCCGTAGTACCAGTTCTGCTTTTTTCTTCGAAGCAACCCTTTTCTGATGTTTATGTGATTTTTGTTTTTTTCTTCGCATCAATTCTTTTTTATTGTTCATCTCTTTTCCTTTTACAATACAATTCTTGCATAATCCTCATGGGGATTTACTTTTGCCAATCCAAGTTCCACAATCGTTGCTTCCATCGGTGCAAACTGCTTCTGCATCACATCAAACGCTGCCACCATCTGTTCCGGGGTCAGTGTTTTCCCCAAGGTAATATGGGGCAGCCAGGAATGAGGCTGATAATATTTGCTGATTCGTGTTTCGTCAATACCGGAAAAAGCATTGTACACTTCTCCCGACAATTCTTCCAGATATTGATTCAGCACCGGTGTGGCATAAAATACGTATGGAAGTAATTGTCCCATCGAAACAATCTTAATCTTTCCTGTCCAGATTTTTCCCTTCAGCGTTTCAAATTTCGGAGCCAGCACCTCGATGTTTTTTGCTTCAATGGCGGAAATCGTCATATGTGGCGGAACCTTATTTTCCGTCATGAATGTATTTCCCGTTTCCTTTGCAATCGCCTTTATATAACCATGCAATTTCTTATTGGTTTCTTTATCAAAATACGCTGATACCAAATACATCTCGCTACCTCCCTGTCTTCTTTAATAACCGTTCATGCATGAGTACCATCATTACCAGAATCAATAATAAATATACCGGTAACCATGCCACTCCAATCCGTTCTGTAATCATTCCAAACAGCGGTGGCATCAAGCTGGTTCCCACATAGGCACTTGCCATCTGTACGCCAATAATCGCCTGTGACCGTTCCGCCCCAAAGCGAAACGGTGTGGAATGAATTACCGATGGATAAATCGGCGCACATCCCAAACCAACCATAATCAGTCCAATCAACGTAACAGTCTTTCCCAATGGAAGAAGCAACATCGCAATTCCCAAAAGAATCACTCCTTGTCCCAATCGAATCATCGCGGTATCCTTTAGCTTCAGTGTCATGAATCCGCTCACCGCTCTTCCTACGGTAATTCCTATAAAGAACATTCCCGCATATCTTGCAGCCACTTCCACCGCAACGCCTTTATGAAGCACCATATAACTGCTGGCCCAAAGCATTGCTGTCTGTTCCAACGCACAGTAACAAAAGAACGTCACCATGACTTCTTTAACTCCCGGCAATTTCAAAATATGTTTCAGTGAAATCGGTGCTGTTCTTCCCACACGCTCCTGCGTTTGATTTCCCTTCCATAAAAACAATGTTGCCATCATAAGAAACGCCAGACCACACTGAGCAATCGCTACCACTTGATAACCGTTATTCCATGTTTTTCCGGAAGCCAATACATACCCCATAACGTAAGGACCGATAATCGTTCCGACCCCCCACATACAATGTAGCCAACTCATGTGCCTGCTGGCATAATGGGTTGCCACATAATTATTCAGTGCCGCATCCACACCTCCGGCTCCCAACCCATACGGAATTGCCCATAAGATTAACAACAAGAAATTATGGCTGATGGAAAACCCGAACAATGCTACTGCAGTCATCAGCACACTCATCGCAGTCACCATTCCGGTTCCCATTCTCCTTGTAATCCGGTCGCTCAACAGACTGGATACCACCGTTCCCACGGAAATAATCATAGAAAGAATCCCCGCATAAGAAACCGGAACTCCCATTTCCATATACATCGTCGGCCACGCACTTCCAAGCATCGGATCCGGCAGTCCCAGACTGATAAATGCTAAATATATAATAATCAGTAAAAAAATAGCTTTCCGATTCAAATAATTTCTCCCTCTATGCGCTGGCTTTCTTCCTGTTTCATCGCTATATTCATTTTATCACTTTCAAAGGCTCTTTTCTATTGAATCTTTCATCAACCTCCTCCCTTTTTCACCTATCTGAGCGTTTCCTGCTAATTAGGTGAAATTCCCCATAGATTCCTCGAAAATCCACCTCGCATAAGAAAGAAATCTCCATATAAAAAAGGAAGAGCCACCTAGGTGACTCTTCCCCAAAGTATGATTGTCATCAGCGGTCAAAAATCAAAAGGATTTTCGCTGTATAACGACTATTTAATTATTCACCATAAACGCCGAATTCCCAAATAGAATATCCATATGGTAATGCACGTTCAACACCCTGCATTTTTACATATCTTGCGTTTACTGTGTTAAATGTCACAGGATCTGTTCCACCATCCTGATTTGACATATTTGCTACGGTAGTCCAATCACTTCCATTGGTAGAAACCTGAATCTTATATGCCTTTCCATAAGCTGCTTCCCAAAGAATTACAACTCGATTGATGGAATATACCTGTCCAAGATCTACTGTCATTGATGCATCATCTGCAAAGTTAGATGACCAACGTGTTCCGGAATTTCCATCTACCGCATTAGCAGCTGCCATTGCATCATTTTCGGCGCCGGTTGCTGTAACTGTTTTATTTAAAGCTACATTTGCCCCATTTGTTGATCCGCCGGAACCTGAACCGCCGGAACCATTTCCTTCTCCATAAACTTCCATTTCCCAAAGAGAATATCCGTATGGTAATGCTCTTTCAACACCCTGCATTCTTACATATCTTGCATCGGTTGCTGTAAAGTCGATTTCATCGGTTCCACCATTCTGGTTGTTCAATGTCTTAACTGTTGTCCAGTCATTTCCATTGGTTGATACCTGAATCTTGTATGCTTTTCCGTAAGCTGCTTCCCATGTAAGAACAACTCTGCTGATAGAATATGTTGCTCCAAGGTCTACAGTTACCCAAGCATCATCTGAGAAGTTGGATGACCAACGTGTTCCGGCATTTCCATCTACTGCATTGGCAGAAGCCATTGCTCCGTTTTCGTCACCGGAAGATGTTGTTGTCTTGCCTTCTGCAAGGTTGCCTTCTACAGGTGGCTGTACCGGAGGTTCCGGCTGGCCGCTTCCGTCAATAGTATAAGTTGCTGTTGCAACATCTGAAGCAATCATGCCCTTGCGGTATGCAACTGCCTTTAATGTTGTTGTATTACTGATTTTTACAGTTGGTACGTAAAGTTTTGAATTTTGGTTTGGTGTAGAACCATCTGTTGTATAACGGATTTCAACACCCTTTGTTGCACTGCTGATAGAAATATTCTGTGTTCCGGAATAAGTTCCTGAAGCCTTGCTGAATGTTGGCTGTGCAACCTTTGCTGCTTCATAAACGCCTACTTCCCAAAGAGAATATCCGTATGCTAATGCACGCTTCACACCCTGAATCTTTACATATCTTGCGTCTGTGGCATTAAATACGATTTCTTCGTCGCCACCCTTACCGTTGTTGTTTTCATAAACGGTTGTGTAGTTTGTTCCATTTGTAGAAACCTGAATCTTATATTCTTTTGCATAAGAAGCTTCCCACGCAAGTGTTACTTTGTTGATTGTGTAATTCTGACCTAAGTCAATTACTGCTGACTCGTTATCATTAAACTGTGATGACCAACGAGTTGTCTTATTGTTATCTACTAATTTATCGCCACCTACAGAGGCATTTTCTGCTGATGTAACTGTTACGTTCTTTCCTAATGCAATGTTTGTATCCTTAGATACATCAGAACCATCTACTGTGATTGTGCTGGATGCCATTGCTGAAGTAATATACTGATCCTTCACAGCGATTGCCTTAACAGTTGCTGTGGAAGAAACTGCAAATGTGCTTCCATCATAAACAGGTGATGATGTGTTTGGCATAGAACCATCTGTTGTGTAATGGATGGTTGCTCCCGGTGTAGATGATGATAATGTTACGTACTGTGTATCATCATAAGTTCCTGTTGGAACTGAGATTTCCGGTGTTTCTGCCTGCTGAATGTTAAAGTTTCTATCTTTGTAAACTTCGAAGCTTACCAGTGCCTTTGCACCAATTGTTGCAGTACCCTTCTGTGTACCGTTTACTTTGAATCCAACAACCTTTGTTTCATTGGTTGGGTTCCAAACAGTTGCAGTATACTTACGAGTATCCTTGTTGTAGTAAACTGCTGCGGAGCAGTCACCTGTCGCCACAATTTCTGTGGTCTTCACACCTAATTCCTTCATGGCACTGATGAACCAATAAGTGTTGGCTGTATCAGTTCTCTGAACCTTTGTGTCATTTGCAAGGAACTTCTGCATTGCAAGTGTTGGATTTGTCTGTGAAAGGAACGGCCATGTGATATGCTGCCAACCGGTATCCTGATGTGGATATTCATTGACCATCTTATCAATTTCTGCCTGTGTCTTTCCTTCGTTCTGTGCCACCTGAATTGCTTTTGCAAGGGCAACATCCGTATCATTTTCCAAGCCTGCATAAATTTCAGCAGCTCTGGTCTGATTCATACCGTAGTATGTTAAGTATTCTGAGATTGGTAACCACTGGATTCCATATACGTAAAGTGGCTGTCCACCGAAGAATGTTCCATAGAAGTTAATTCCACCGTATACCTGACCTACAACATCGTATGGCCATGCATCAATCCAGTTATCTTTATCATAGTCGAACCAGTACTGTTCTACTGCTTCCATTTCGTTTGTAAATCCAAAAACTCCGGCATCACGATAAGTATCGTTTTCTGTAAGAACGCCCCAAAGGTACATACTTACCCAGCTGAATAAGGATTCACTGGCTGATTCCTGGTTATTTCCGGAATCATTGTCTGCATATCCACCTGCCCATGAATGTCCTTCGTACATATCATAAGCCCTGAATCTGCAATATTCACTATCATTGTCTGATGGGTTCGCATAGTCACGAATCATCAGTTCAATCATTCCCTTGTAATCGTTGTAGAACTGTTCATCATAAGTTGCCAGAACAGTTGCTGCAAACATGAAGTAACCATATGTGAAGTGGTGGTCACAGATTGCTGCATTCGCACCGAATTCACTCTGTTCATAGAACAATGTTCCCCAGTTCTGGTTGTAAATGAAATAGCTGATGTCATTCTGTCCATCATATGTGAACCAGTTTACAAGAATCTTCTTAATTCTCTTTAAGAATACATCTCTTAATTCTGTTTCTCCTAACTGATCAGCCATCAGTACGCCCATTCCTAATGGATGAAGGTTCTTTCCTTCCCAATAAGCATCGCCTGCTGGGTTTAAGTTCTTAGTAGCATCTTCTAACTGTGATAAGTATCCGAGAACTGCTTCTCCATCGAATTCTGCATTTCTAGGAAGTGCAAAGGTTGGAAGAAGTCCTGCAAAATCAGATACTGTTGCAAAGGAGTTAGAATTTACTGTCTTTAAGTCACCACGTACAGATGTGTATGTAGTGAATGCATTGTTATCATCATTAGAGTTCTTCCACTGATGAGGTAACATGCACATGAATGTGTTGTTATCAAATCCTGCTCTCTTTAATGTTGTTGTAGCAGTGTAATTTGATGTGATTTTTGCATTACCATCATTGTAATCATAAGTTACTGCTGTGTTTGTAACAAATGCATATCCATGATGGAAGAATGTATCAATCTGAGATTTGCTGTTCATAGTACCAATAGACATATATCCATTGTTTCCAGGGAAAGTAATTCTGATGTTCTTTCCGATTTTCTTGAATACTGTGTTTGCAGGAACTGTTAAACAGTAATAGCTCTTAGCTGTCTTTGTTCTGTCCTTATTATCATTGTCAGTTACTTCGATTCCGATGTGATCTGCTGTCAATGAAGATAAGTTTGTTGTTAAGATTTCATTTCCATTGCCATCAAAGATAGAAGAAATATTTGCTGAAACTAAAGTGATTGTCTGTGTATCACCATATTCTGTGAAGATGTATGGCGAACCTTTTACAAAAGTACTTGTCATTGCCACGTGATTATCATCACAAAGCTGAGCTGATACTGCAAAATCACTATATCCGGATACTTTATCACAAGCGGTTGTTGTATCAAAGTTTTCCGGCTGAATGTAAAAGTCATTTTCTGTTTCAGAATTAACAGATACATTCACATCCGTTGGTCCCATATCAGGAAGCCATCCTTCTGTTGCTGTTAAAATTCCAAGACCCTTTGTGGAATATCTTGCCTTAAATGGTAACATGCAAAGTGTATTTCCAAATTTATTGATTAACATAGACTGCCACCAGTCATTACTTGCAACAGGTGTATTGATGTCATCAGTCTTATAAATTGGTAATTTTGCTTTTTCATTGTACATAGAGTTTGCAAGATAGGTTCCCTTACCATCTGATACGACTCTAGACTGTGGAAGTTCCGGAATATTATGGGTAACGTGTGGGTCACCGTTCTTATATTCGTAAACCTTCATTTCATATATGCTAAATCCGCTACCACTTTCAACTCTTGTAAATCCATACATTCTTACATAACGGGCATTGGCATATAGTTCAACATTTGCAACATGGAATCCTGATCCTTTTGTTTCACGATACAATGTTGTCCAATCATTTCCGTTTGTAGAAACCTGAATATCATACATCTTTCCTGCATCAGACGCCCAATCAATGATAACTCGTCCAATGGTATAGTTTCTTCCCAAATCCACAGTCAACCACTGATTGTCTGCTTCTCCGGAAGTCCAGTATGTATTTTTATTTCCATCCACTGCGTTCTGCGCTAAAACGCTTGACTGGTCAATCACGCCATTGCTGTCATACATCCACCAAATATCTCTTAAGGAAGATGCAGAAACATTTTTTCCTTCAGCAATGTTTGTTCCATAATTAACCGGTGGCTTTGTAATTCCATTTAATCCGTATATTTCAAATTCATAAAGGGAATATCCATATGCTGGTAACTGCTTTTCTGTCATATATAATCTGACATATCTTGCACTGGTTGTTACGTTCCGTTCTTCATTTCCTCCGGTACAATTATTATTCGTATCTACTGTTGTCCAGTTTTCCTCATCATTGGATGTCTGGATTCGATACTTCTTCGCATATGCACCTTCCCAGTAAAGTTTAACCCCTGTAATCTGTGTTACTTTTCCTAAGTCCACATAAATCCATTCCTCTTGATTCCCCCACTCGCTTTCCCAACGAGTTCCCAGTGTTCCATCCGCTACATATGCCGGATCACTGTTTCCAACACTGGAACTGGCATAAACCGTTCTACCAGTCGAAACCACATAAGGTGTGTCATCCGCTTTTACAAGGAATGACTGTGCCGGCATTAAACCGACAACCATAGCAGTTGCTAAAAACGCGCTCAGCGTTTTCTTTGCATTGGTAAATAACTTACCTTTTCTCATTTTCTTTCTCCTCCATTTTTATAACTGCTTTCTACTTTCTTCATTATCATCTGGTCAAAAAACGTAAAACACGTTTTGCATGCATTTTGACTTTTTTATAATGAACTATCCGAACCGTTTTGCATCTCGGACAAAATGCAAGAACATAATAAGATTAGAGACAAAAAATGTTTTTTGCAAGATATGAACAATTTTGAAACGTTTTTTATGTTTATTTTGTGCATTTTGTACAATCAAACTTCATTTCAAGGGGGTCATCGTCTCAAATTTAGTTTATTTTTTTGTGTTTTGGGAATTCATATTTTCTTTGGAACGTTTTTATTGACATAAAAGTGTTTTTATTTGTTTTCTGTATTTTTTAAACTTCAACACTTTAACACAATATATTGGTGTTTTGGTTCCATTTTTTGGGACATTTCCCCCAAAATAAAAAAAGAGAACCCTTTCGAAAAAGAAATTTTCTCTTCCAAAATTTCTATGACTCTGGAATAAAAATCCTTTTTCGATACGTCCTCTTTCTTACCTGATTCTTACAGCCCGGAAGTAAAGATTGCTCTCACTCTGGACACTTCCTGATCCGTCGCTTTTTCTGCCGGAATATAATAATTTTTCATTCTTGCAATCTCATAGAGTTCTTCCTGTGACATCTCACAATTATTTCGAAATGTCTTCAACGTCTGTTTCAACTGCTTATTATCTGTCTGCGGAATCATCTCTCCGAATTTTCCTAACTCTGCATTAATTGATTCCAACGAATCAGTTACCATATATTTTTCCTGCATAATACTCTCCTTCTACTACCCTAAAAATCTCATCAGTTCCTGTTTGTTATCCAACGCTGACTGTGCAGACTTATTGAAAAACTGCTGCAAATTCTTATCTGATGCTTTTTCCGCATATTCTGTCATCTTATCATGACTGGTTTCATAGCCGGTAATCAAATGTCTGATATTCTGCAATTCTAATTCTGTTAAATCTGTCATAACAACCTCCTATAATTATCTACAGAAACAGTATTACCGGATTTTTGAAAAATATACAAAAAAATAACAGGAAGGTACTATTCCTATGAACTGAAAAAGACGGCTCCAAAGAGCCGTCTAAAAATCCAATTACCACTTCAAATCAATGGTCCATCTAGCTGCGTTTCCACATTCTACTAAAGTACTCTGATCTGCAACGTCGTCATAGCAGAATCCATAAGCTCTGCTAGCTACTGCATGTCTGTGGAAGAATGCTGCATATTCGTTAAAGATTTCATTGCTTGGATAGAAGGTTGATGGCTTATACCATTTACTTGGATCCATTACAATACCTCTTGTGAAAGCTGCACAAAGCTGTGCCTCAATGGCTAATTCGCATCGTTCACGATCGATTCTTTCATCACTACCGATTGCAAAACTTCTTGTTTCAGGACTTAAATTGTTAAATGCGCCTCTTCCTTCCAGAACATCCTGTGTAGTCGGCTTATCAATGTAATATTTTCCATTGAAGATGATTCTGTTTTCGGAGACTCTTCCGGTAAAGTGACCTGCTTCGGAATCAATTACTAAATCGTGACTTGCATAATAATTCCAGAAACGGTTGATGTAATCATCATAGTAGTTTCCGTACTGCTTTCCTTCACCGAAGGTTAATTTTGCCGGACACATGATTCGTTCGTTGGTAATCAATGTCTGGAATGGAGCTGATACTTCGTTTCTAAATGCTTCAAAGATTTCTGCTCTGGTTCCCACATCACCAACACATCTGTCATATCCGCCATATTCGTCTGTTAATCTTGTAATCATTGGGAAGCTGAAGAAGTCTACACGGGTTGTATTTCCGTGGAAAGTGATTCCTCCATTAATCGCTTCTGTTGTAAATTCAATATATTCAAATAATGTATGGTAGTTTGCATCCCCGGTATTATTTGTATCCGGTCCTGCGTATCCAATTGCACCTTCTTCTCCGTTGAAGGTAATATAAACCGGTTCTCCATAGCTTAAGTACATTCTTCCTGATTCAATCGCTGGAAGCTGAACCGCCTTGTTATCAGCCAATGTATGTACAATCTTCTGAGAGTACTTTCTGTTTCCGATGTTTCCGTCATTGTCAGAAAGATGTGCTTCAATCAGATTTCCGTTTGCATCAACATATGCAATCTTATGAGTCTGAGGATTTCTTCCTACAACAATCCAATAAATCTGATCATCTCTGTACTGTCCACCTGTTTTATTGTTTAACTGAAGAACAACTTTACCATTCTCTTTCTGAATGCTTTCATCAATTACCGGCTTATCTTCTTCTGCAATTTCTGTTGTTTCTTCCGGTGCTGTCCCAGTAACATAAATGGTTACATCCTTACGATTTGATTCCGTACTGTTTGTTGGATTTACATGTGCAATAGAAACCACATGATTTCCTTCTGTCTGTACCGGAATATTCTGTACTGATGCTGCAACTTTTGTCTTTTTACGTACGCCATCAACATAAACATTGAAGCAGTTTGGTTCATCTGCACCCCAAACCACACGAATGATTCCCGGTTCCGGATTTGTTACATCAATTCCAAATGGTTCTCTGATGGATGAATCTGTTGTGAAATTCACAGTTGTCTGAGTCGGCTGCTGTGTTGGCTGCTGAGTCGGCTGCTGTGTTGGTGCCTGTGTAGGTGCCTGCGTAGGTGCCTGCGTTGGTTCTACGCCGCCATTTCCATTCGCATTATATACACGAAGGATTGCCTTCACTGAACCTGCATTGTTATATACGATAACGGTATTATCTTTTTCTGTTAAATCGTTGATATTAATGAACAATCCGGCACCTTCTACTTTTCCTGTTGATGCCTGACCGTTTACTGTCACGTTCTTAATGTCTGCGTCTCCAAAGATATTGTGAATTGCAACAATTCCCTGGAAGTTCTGAATGTTGTTCGGGGTAACATCACCCTGTGTAACAACTACTTTATAAGTGTTTGATAACGCTCCACCCTGAGCTCCATCTCCAAGGAATGGTGCATTAGCATAAATATCTGTTCCTCCGGCCTGAGTTGTAGGCTGTGCCTGAGTTGTAGGCTGTGCCTGGGTTGTAGGCTGTGCCTGAGTTGGTGCCTGTGTCTGTGCTGTAGTCTGCTGTCCCTGAGTTGGATTTTCAGAAGCATTTGTCACAACATAATCAATGGTAGTAATCGGAGAAACTGCTATTCCCTTAAATGCCTGAACGCCAATCTTGTAAGTTCCGTTTGTAGGGAAGAATGAAGCGTCTAAATTCGCTGCCGAACCTGATACATCCATTGCTTTTGTGCTATTGACATATACATGATATCCATCTACACCTGTGCTTGCTGCCCAAGCAAAGTAGTATGGAAGACTTGTATTTCCTGAATAGGTTAAACCTGCTACTGCCGGTAATGTTTCATTTCCGGAAGTCGTCTGTTCCTTTGTTGTAGTCTGTACTGATGTTGTTTCCTTTGTAGTCTGTTCCTTTGTTGTTACCTGTGACTGTGTCGTCTGCTGCTGACTTGCAGTAGTTGGTTCTGCAACACTTCCTGTTCCATTTGCATTGTAAACACGAAGAACTGCTTTTTCTGCCCCTGCATTGTTATATACAATAACGGTATTATCTTTTTCTGTTAAGTCATTAATGTTAATGAACAAGCCTGCGCCTTCAACTTTTCCGGTAGAAGGCTGTCCGTTTACTGTCACATTCTTAATGTCTGCATCTCCGAAGATATTATGAATTGCAACAATTCCCTGGAAATTCTGAACATTATTTGGTGTAACTTCTCCCTTGATTACAACGACTTTAAAAGTATTCGACAATGCACCGTCCTGTGCTCCGTCTCCGAGGAACTGTGCGTTCGCATAAATGTCTTCACCACCGGCCTGAGTTGTCACTTCCTTGGTTGTCTGCTGTGCTGTAGTTACTTCCTTAGTTGTCTGCTGCGCTGTGGTCACTTCCTTGGTTGTCTGCTGCGCGGTAGTGACTTCTTTGGTTGTAGCCTGCGCTGTAGTTGTTTCTTTTGTTGTCTGTTCCTTTGTTGTTGTCTGCGCAGTAGTGACTTCTTTGGTTGTCACCTGTGCTGCAACAGTATGTTCAATGGTTGCAATATCAGAAACAAGATTTCCCTTGTATGCCTGAATTCCGATTACAAAAGTTCCGCCCTTTGCAAATAATCCTGCATCTAAGTTCACGCATCCTTCTGTTACATCTGTAACCTTTTCTCCATCAACAAATACATGATATCCATCAACATCTGCTGCTTTTGCCCAAGCAAAATAATGTGGCAGATTCTCGTTTCCTGCATAGGATAATCCTTCCACATTTCCTAATTTGGTAGAAGCTGCAGTCGTAGTTTCTGTAGACTTTGTTGTCGGCTGTGTGTTTGTTGTGGTCTGATTCTGTGTAACCGGGTTCTCACCAGTTCCACTTCCATCCCCATTTTTATTATAAATTCGGATAACGGCTTTCTGAGTCCCGTCAGGATTTTTCACGATTACTTCATTATCCGTTTTTGTTAAATCATCAATATTTATAAATAAACCTGCACCCTCTACTTTTCCGGTACTAGCAGTTCCATTGACAAGAACATCTCCTATTAAGGCATCACTCATAATTACATGAATGGCTGTAATCCCCTGGAAATTCTGAATGTTATTCGGTGTAACATCTTCTCCGGAAATAACGACTGCCTTATAAACGTCAGTTAATGCACCGCCCTGAGCACCATCTCCTAAAAATGCAGCATTGGCATAAATGTCTTCCGCACCGGCCTGTGCCTGGGTTGTAGACTGTGCTGCTGTGGTACTCTGTGCTTTTGTCGTTGACTGTGCGGTTGTAGTCTGCTGTGCTGTGGTACTCTGAGCCTTAGTTGTTGACTGTGCTACTGTAGTAGCCTGTGCACTTGTTGTATTCTGTGTTTGTGTTACTTCTGTAGCTTTTGTGGTTGGTGTTGCTACAGGAGTTGCCTGTTTCTTTGTAGTCTGTGGAACAACCACTGTTTTTGCTTTTACAACTATTTTGCATTTCAGTTTCTTTGTTCCAACTTTTGCCGTTACGGTAGTCTTACCTGCTTTTACTGCAGTAATCACACCTTTCTTTGAAACCTTGGCAATTTTCTTGTTCTTAGATTTCCATTTGACCTTAACACCCTTTGGTGCATTTTTCACTTTAACTTTCTTCTTGCTCCCAACGGTTAAAGTGATTTTCTTCTTTGAGAGTTTCATTTTTTTCGCCGCACTGACATTCGCCTGTGAAAACGGCATCATAGCCGTCACTAAAACAAGCGTCAGCATAACAGCTAACCCTTTTTTCACTCGTCTCATAATAATCTCCTTTTCAATTTTCCCTTCAATTTCCCTGCGGTAAAACCCACAAATTTGATTATAACATAAATGCCATAATATCCCTATGTACAATGTACCGATTTTGTATCCATTTTTTTAGCAATTACAACCAAAAAACCCCCTTTTTTGTGAACAATTTTTTAACAAATTGTATCACGCAAAAGAGAGTTTTCAGATACATAATGGCTTTTATTTATATTTTACTATTTATAATGCTTTAAATGCTTCGTCTAAGTCTAAGATAATGTCGTCAATATTTTCTGTTCCAATAGAAAGACGAATTGTGTTTGGCTTAATATTCTGCGCAAGCAATTCTTCTTCTGTTGCCTGGCTATGTGTTGTTGTAGCAGGATGAATTACCAACGATTTTACATCTGCCACGTTTGCAAGCAATGAGAATAACTGTAGGTTATCAATGAACTTATGTGCTTCTTCCTGGCCCCCCTTAATTTCAAAAGTGAAAATGCTTGCACCACCATTCGGGAAGAACTTTTCATATAATTCATGATCCGGATGTTCCGGAAGGGATGGATGATTTACCTTATCAACTAATGGGTGCTTAGAAAGATATTCCACAACCTTCTTTGCATTTTCGTTATGTCTTTCCAATCTTAGGGAAAGTGTTTCTGTTCCCTGTAACAACAGGAATGCATTGAATGGTGAAATCGCTGCACCGGTATCACGTAAGAGAATTGCTCTAATGTAAGTCACGAATGCTGCAGGACCTGCTGCATCTGTGAAACGAACGCCATGATAACTTGGGTTTGGTTCCGAAATACCAGGGTACTTTCCGCTGGCTGCCCAATCAAATTTACCACCATCAACAATGACACCACCTAAAGATGTTCCGTGTCCACCAATAAACTTGGTTGCAGAGTGAACTACAATATCTGCACCATGTTCTAATGGACGGAAGAAATATGGTGTACCAAAGGTATTATCTACGACTACAGGAAGTCCATGCTTATGTGCAATTTCTGCAATGGCATCAATGTTTGGAATGTCACTGTTTGGATTTCCTAATGTTTCGAGATAGATTGCCTTTGTATTTTCCTGAATAGCACCTTCTACTTCTTCTAAATTGTGTGCATCAACGAATGTTGTCTCAATTCCGTATGTCGGAAGTGTATGTGCCAAAAGATTTGCCGAACCACCATAAATGGTCTTCTGTGCCACAATATGTTCTCCTGCTGATGCCAATGCCTCAATCGTATATGTGATTGCCGCTGCTCCGGAAGCTACTGCAAGACCTGCCACACCGCCTTCTAACTTTGCAATTCTGTCTTCAAAAACGCCCTGTGTGGAGTTCGTCAATCTTCCGTAAATATTGCCCGCATCTGCAAGACCAAATCTTGCTGCCGCATGGGCAGAATCTCTAAATACATAAGATGTGGTCTGATAAATCGGAACGGCTCTGGCATCTGTTGCCGGATCCGGCTGTTCCTGTCCTACATGAATCTGTAATGTTTCAAATTTATAATTTCTTTCACTCATTTTTAATTACTCCTTATATTTGTTTAGTTAAACAGCGCTGTGGAGTAGTATCTGTCTCCTGAATCAGGGAGTAAAGCCACAATGGTCTTTCCCTTATTTTCCGGTCTCTTTGCAAGCTGTGTTGCTGCATATAATGCTGCACCGGATGAGATTCCTACTAACACGCCTTCTTCTGCTGCTATCTTCTTTCCTGTTTCAAATGCATCTTCATTGGCTACAGGGATTACTTCATCATATACCTTTGTATTTAATACATCCGGTATAAATCCTGCACCAATCCCCTGAATTTTATGAGCTCCAGCCTTTCCTTCAGAAAGTACCGGGCTTGTTTCCGGCTCAACTGCCACAACCTGTACGTTCGGATTCTGTTCCTTCAGATACTCACCAACCCCTGTAATGGTTCCACCGGTACCAACACCAGCTACAAAAATGTCTACTTTTCCGTCTGTATCCTTCCAGATTTCCGGTCCGGTTGTTGCTTTATGTGCCTTTGGATTTGCCGGGTTTACAAACTGGCCTAAAATAATGGCACCAGGTGTCTGTTCCTTAATTTCTTCTGCCTTTGCGATGGCACCCTTCATTCCTTTGGTTCCGTCTGTAAGCACTAATTCAGCACCATAGGCCTTCATGATATTTCTTCTTTCCACAGACATGGTTTCCGGGAGTGTAATGATTACACGATATCCCTTTGCTGCTGCAACAGATGCAATACCAATTCCTGTATTTCCGGAAGTCGGCTCAATGATTGTTCCACCTTCCTTTAATTCTCCCTTTGCTTCTGCTTCTTCAATCATTGCTAAAGCGATACGATCTTTTACAGAACCTGCCGGGTTAAAGTATTCTAACTTCACTAATATTTCAGCGTCTGTCACGCCTTCTTTTGCGGAATAATTAGCAACCTTTACTAATGGTGTACCTCCAACTAATTCTGATGCATTATTTTTTATATTTGCCATTTCTAAATCTCCTTTTATATAAACATATGATTTGGACAACACATTCGTACGTCCCTACCCATCTTATCACTTTCTGTACAATTGCAACAGTACAATTTCATCATATGCATATTGTAGTACGTTTTAGTCCTCATCACATCAATCTCCTTTGTTTTATTTCCTATCTGTTTTGTAGGATATGTGGATATTACCATTTAATTCCTACAATGTCAATAGGTTTTGTCAAAAAAGTTCAGCAATAAAAAAAGCATTCCCGAAAAAGGCTGCAAGCTGACTTTTTTTGTGGAATGCTTTTTTTATTTGCGGAGCGCCACATAAATGAGTAAAACGCATCTGCGAAGCAGCTTTGAACGCTGTGAAACAGCGGAAAAGGCGTTTCGCAGATGAAAAGCGACGCAGTCGCTGTTTTACGAATTTATGTGGGCTGAACTTTTAGTTCAGTACAGATGTTGCTGAACTTTTAGTTCAGTTTATGTAGGCTGAACTTTTTAGTTTCGTATAAGAAAGCTGAACTAAAAAGTTCAATGCAAACGGCACTGTCCGAAACAGTGCCGCTCATGTTCTTTCTCTATTCTCTAATTTCCAAAATGGTTCCGCCACCCAAAACGACATCCCCATCATATAACACCACTGACTGCCCCTTGGTAATGGCACGTTGTGGCTCATCAAACACCACTTTTACCTCTCCATTTTCCATCACCGTTGCCGTGGCATCAGCCAGTGCCTGATGATAACGGGTTCTACCCTGAACACGAATTGGTTCCATTGGTGCATTTCCGGAAATCCAGTTGAAATCCCCGGCAATCAGATTCTGATGGAATAAATCCTTGTTTCTTCCGATTACCACTTCATTGGATTCCGGCTTAATTTCCAATACATAATTCTTTCCTTCCCTTTTTACCTGAACCCCTTTCCGCTGTCCCACGGTATATCGGTAATATCCCTGATGTGTTCCGACAACCTTTCCATTAATATCCAGAAAATCTCCGGAACCAACCTTCTCGCCGGTGTATCCTTCGATAAATTTCTTATGGTTTCCGTCCGGAATGAAACAGATGTCCTGACTGTCATGCTTGTACGCATTTAACAATCCGACACTTTCTGCCTTCTCACGGATTTCATCTTTCGTATATTCCCCTAATGGGAATTTTGTATGCGCTAACTGTTCCTGGGTCAGATGATACAAGACATAACTCTGATCCTTTGAATCATCGACACCTTTCATCAGTTCGTATTTCTGCGTTTCTTCATTAAAACGAATTCTGGCATAGTGCCCTGTTACAATGAATTCACAGCCCAGCTCTTTTGCCCGGCGATATAATTCAGCAAATTTTAAGTAACGATTACAATCAATGCAAGGATTCGGTGTTCTACCATTCATATAGCTTTCGACGAATTTTGCAATAACCTTTTCATTGAACTCCGCTTTAAAGTTAAACACATAATATGGAAAACCGACTTTTAGTGCCACACTTCTGGCATCTTCCACGTCACTTAAGGAACAACAGGTTTTCTCGTGTTCCATCTGAATATCTTCATTGTCATATAATTTCATGGTAACTCCGATTGGGTCGTAGCCTTGCTCTTTCATTAACACGGCAGCCACACTGCTGTCTACTCCACCGCTCATTGCAATTAACGCTTTACTCATAACTTCCTCCTAATATTCTTTCTCCCCCCCCATAATAGGAACGAGAGAAACACATACCTTATGTTTCTCTCGTTTCTCAAACTCTAACTTAATCACCTAAGCGAATCATTTCATCAATACACTTCTTCGCTGCCAGTCTGGTTTCTTCCTCTAATTCAATCTCTTCTCCCCCATTACCCTTACAACAATTCAACACGTCAACTAATGTGGTTAATTTCATATTCGGGCAAATACATTCTTTTGACAAAGCATAAAACTGCTTATCCGGACATTCCATCTGTAAATGCGTCTTAATACTGTTTTCTGTTCCAATAATAAATTCCTTTGCATCACTCTGTTTTGCATAATTCATAATTCCTGTGGTAGAGCCAGCATAGTCTGCTTCTGCTGTTACTTCCGGTCTGCATTCCGGATGAACCAAAAGCAATGCATTCGGATGGTCTTTTTTTGCTTTTTCCACATCCTTTATGGTCATGGCACAGTGAGTCGGACATCCTGCACCTAAAATTTTAAATTCTTTGTCCGGAATCTGCTCGGAAACCCATTTTCCTAACTGTGGATCCGGAATAAATAAAATCTTGTCATTTTCAATTTTTTTACAAATCGTCACAGCGGAAGATGATGTCACACAAACATCACAAACCGTCTTCAATTCGCTTGTGGTATTCACATATGCCACTACCGTATAGTCCGGCATCATTTCCTTCGCCTGAACCACCATTTCCTTATCCAACTGTTCAGCCATCGGACAACCTGCATCTGGATGAGATAGGATAACCTTCTTATCCGGGGAAAGAATCTTTACAGTCTCCGCCATAAAACGAACTCCACACATAATGACAATTTTGTTTTCCACCTGCGAAGCTTTTACTGCCAATGCATAACTATCTCCGGTAAAATCTGCCACTTCCAGAATTTCTGGATTTTCATAGCAATGAGCCAAAATACATATATCTTTTTCTTTTTTTAACTGAATAATTTCTTCCTGAATATCTTTAATCATCTGAACTGCTTCCTTTCTTCGGCATTGTTCTTTTCCATAGAGTATAACATAAAAGCCTTAAAAGTGGGAATAAAAATAAGCCTTTTTTACCATTTACTTCTGATGTTTCAAAATAAGGCTTCGATCCGCTGAAATAACTGCATTAAACAATTCCTCTTTCGTAAACTCATCCCAAAATCTCGGGTTCTGATAAATCACCCAAACATTCCTTGGCGACCGTTCCAAACTTTCCCTCAAATGTGCTACAAATTTTGAAATTCCAACTCTTGTCAGCGGATTATATAAATAAAAATAATTATATTCATCGTAATCAGTGTACTTGCAAACATCTCCTACAATCACTTCAAACCGTGAATCCTCCGGATATAGTGTTTTAAGATTATCCCTTGCAATTTTTGCTAACTCTTCTTTGATTTCAATTCCCGCAATCTTTCCAAACGGAAGACTTGCAAAATAATGCATTGCATACCCTTTTCCACAACCAATGTCGATGAAACAATCATCAGGCGTAATTTGTAATCGTTTAACAATAACAGGCAAATCAAAAGACGCCTCATAAGCGCAGCCTTCAAAAGGTTCTAATTCCAATTTTTCTTTTGACAGATAGCCACCGAAATCAACGCCATATGCCTTCCCCATTTTTTTGAGATGCTTCTGTTTTCTATATGCATTTCTATGTCTTTTTATTTTTCCCTTTAATCGATTCACTAATTTCATAATTCCTCTAAATGTACGAAAAGCACCCTAAGGTGCTTTTCGTCGTTATCTGATTCGTTCAATTAATCCTACTTTTTTCTGTACCTTACGTAAGGTCTTATTAGCAAAGTAAGCAGCCTTTTCATCATTTTCCTTAATCACACGATTAATATAATCTTTTTCCTTCTGAAGTTCATAGAACTTATCCTGTAATGGTTTCAGTCTGCTTACAACAGCTTCTCCCACTGCCAGTTTAAATTCACCGTATCCCTTACCGTCGAATTCTCTTTCTGTTTCTTCCACAGTTTTTCCGGTAATACAAGAATAAATATTGATTAAGTTCTGAATTCCCGGCTTATCATCAGAATATCTGATTTCCATATTGGAATCTGTCACAGCTCTCTTGAACTTTCTGATAATTGTATCCGGATCATCCATCAGTAAAATGCTGGCATTGACATTTTCATCAGACTTTGACATCTTCTTTGTCGGATCCTGAAGGCTCATGATTTTTGCTGTAGCCTTTCCGATATATGGTTCCGGAACAGTAAATACATCTCCATAAATTCCGTTAAAACGGTTTGCAATATCTCTGGTGATTTCCAGATGCTGCTTCTGGTCAGCTCCAACCGGTACCACATCAGCCTGATACAACAAAATGTCCGCTGCCATCAGAACAGGGTATGTAAACAATCCTGCATTGATGTTGTCTGAATGTTTTGCAGCCTTATCCTTAAACTGAGTCATACGATTTAACTCGCCCATGTATGTGAAACAGTTTAAAATCCATGAAAGTTCTGCATGGGCAGAAACATGAGACTGGTAATAAATACAGTTCTTTTCCGGATCCAGTCCTGCTGCCACATACAATGTATACAAATCCTTTGCTCTCTTACGGATATCCTTTGGATCCTGTCTTACAGTCAATGAATGTAAATCCGCAATGGCATAAAAACATTCATATTCATCTGCCAACTTAATCCAGTTATCAAGAGCCCCCAAATAATTTCCTAATGTTAATGTTCCTGTACTCTGCATCGCGCTGTACAAAACTTTTTTGTCGCCTAACATATTGTTCCTCCGTCTTTTTGTCTTTATCCCTGTCCTTAAATACAGGGAAGCACTTCTATGATTGTAGCAGAAAATCCCCTTAAAGAAAAGGCTATTTTTTCACTGCCCATCGCATTTTCGTGGACTTTGCTCTCGGATTTCTATGGCACTCCTTCGCCGATGGTCTGACAACATCTCTTGCCACCTCACTGTAAACATCTTCTCGTTTCAATGCCTTAAAGGATTTCTTTACCAAACGGTCTTCTCCTGAATGGAATGTCAACACGGCAACTCTTCCCCCTGGCTTCAAGGCTCCCGGCAATTTTTCCAACAAATCATAAAGCACTTCAAACTCATTATTCACGTCAATTCGTAGCGCCTGGAACACTCTGGCACAGCTCTTCTTCGCCATTTCCTCCTGGTCTTTCTTTGACATTTTGGAATATTCCTTATTCTTTCTCAGCGCGGCTTCAATGGCATTTTTCAGTTCCAACGTGGTCTCAATTTTTCTACCACCTCGATTTCGTGAAACCAGTTCCTTTGCAATATCGTAAGCATATGGTTCATCAGAATTTTCAATCAGCATTCCTTCCAGTTCATCCACACTTACTTCCTTTAATCGCTGCGCAGCCGAAATCCCCGCCTCCGGATTCAAACGTAAATCCAGTGGTCCGTCATACTTATAAGTAAATCCTCTTTCCGGATTATCAATCTGCATGGACGACACTCCCAGATCCGCCAAAATAAAATCAAATGGCCCATACTGTTCTGCCACCTTGTCAATGTTCTGAAAATTGGTATTGATTGGGGTAAACACCTCCGGTCCGAATCCTCTGTCCGCCAATCGTTTTTCCGTCTTCTTTATTTCAATCGGATCCACATCCAGTCCGTAAACATGACCATTCCCCTCTAATTTTTTCAGCATTTCCGTAGTATGTCCACCATATCCCAGGGTAACATCCAGTCCTACCTGTCCCGGCTTGATATCTAAGAATTCCAGAATCTCATCCACCATAATAGAAAGATGCATTCCCGCCGGAGTGCTTCCTTTTGCAATCACTTTCTCAATGGTATCCTGATACTTTTCCGGATTATGTTCCTTATATTTTTCTGCGTAAGTTCTTGGATGGGTTCCACTATAACGTACGCGTCGTTTATGCTTTTTTTCTTCCATTTTCTCTTCCTTTTCCTTATAAATGCATAAATTTGCGTGTTTTTCGTCTAATCTATGCAGTTTTTTCCTCCAGGGCTCTGCTTTATTGCATAGAATTTAGCGCTTTTCGCCTAATCTATGCATGTTCTTCACACCCCTGCCTTAGGCACCGTCCATAAAAAAAGCGCTTCTATAGTGCACTTTCTTCACGAAAGTAGTTTACCAAAACCATAAGTGCAATACAATGACTTGTTTCACTTCCCCTCATCCCCGCATTCCGTTTTTTCACATATCGCCCCCTTGCGGCATCCGCCCCATTTGTGCTATCATCTCTTTTGAAAAAAACACGCCGTTTCATTACGGCAGAATGGAGATTAAAATGGAAAAGATCACAAGTTTTACAATAGACCACTTAAAGCTTTTGCCGGGGCTTTATGTATCCAGAAAAGATCAGGTAGGAGAAAATGTGATTACGACATTTGACATTCGTATGACACGTCCGAACTTTGAACCGGTAATGAACACTGCGGAAATTCATACCATCGAGCATCTTGCAGCAACTTTTCTGAGAAATCATAAGGATTACGCTGATAAGACAATTTACTTTGGTCCGATGGGCTGCCGCACCGGTTTTTATATGGTGCTTGCCGGCGATTATTCTTCTAAGGATGTTCTTCCACTGGTTCAGGAAATGTATGCTTTCATGAAAGATTTTGAAGGCGAGGTTCCGGGAGCCTGTGCTAAGGACTGTGGTAATTATCTTGATATGAATCTTAACATGGCAAAATACATCAGTAAGAAATTTTACGAAGAAGTTCTTCAAGATATCACGGAAGAACGATTGGTATATCCGGAATAAGAAATTCAATCCATACCGGAATAGAAATCTGCTGTAGAAATAAAAGAAGCAGGACGATCAGTAATCTGACCTCCTGCTTCTCTTTTTATTATGAAACTTATGTTTTTCTTCTACTAATTTACCTGAACAAATTTCCACTGCTGATTAGCCTGTGCGCCGTAATCCCACTGATGTACATTGCCACCTGCTGCAGTTGACCAAGCTTCTACATCTAACGCTTTATTACTGTTCTTGTTAATCAAGAATGTATAGCCGTTATCAACAGAAGTAATAAACCATCTCTGGTTATCAGTATTATTGTTGTCCCACTGGATTGCATTGCCTCCATTATCTTTAGACCATGCATCCATATCCATTGCCTTACCGCTACCTACGTTTACTAAAACGTACGTTGAATCTCCTGCATTGAAACGTACTTCCCATTTCTGAGCTACAGTTCCGTTGTCTGTCCACTGCTGGATATTTGCGCCGTTGTCTTTACTTCCACCGCTAACATCAAGACAAAGTCCACTATTTCTGTTGACAATCTTATACTGTGCTCTCTGAACCTTGATGGATGAAACCTTGTCGTTCCAATCATTTCCTACATAAGCGGTATCTCCATTTACCACCTTTGTGGATCCACTGAAGTTATCATCTGCATACATGATTACCTTATATCCCCAAGGAACCTTGATGGATGAAAGGTCGTCATTCTTGAAGCCTTTTGCCTGAAGAGACGCAAGATTGTAGTTTCCTACTCCTAAAGATGCGGAACGTCCGCCGTAGTTTGCATCCTGATAAATATACACATCACCGGAGCCTGTGTTTGTGTTAGAACCGGTGTTGCTTCCATTGTTGTTTCCGCTATTACTGTTTCCTGAACCGGTATGTGTATAGGTGTAACTCTGCGTGTCCTGAACATATCCGGAAGTATTACAATATGTAAACCAGTATTTTACGGTTGCGCCACTGCTTAATCCATTGATGGTATAAACTGCTTTGTTTCCGTCCTGATTCATACGTACATTCTGCTGTGCTCCACCATTAACTGTGTAGTGAATATCTGTCCACTTTGAGTCATTCACATATGCTGTTGCGGAAGAAGCATTCACATAATTGATTCCCATTCCTGAGGATGGTGTGGATGTATTTCCGGAGTTATTGTTTCCGGAGTTGTTGTTGCCGGAATTGTTATTTCCTGAATTGTTGTTTCCGGAGTTATTATTTCCGGTCTGCATTACCTGCTTAATCACATTCAATAAAGAATAGGTTCCGAAAGAGTCCTGAGCCACTTCCCAAATCATAGTTCCGCCATAAGACTTGCTGTACTCTGCTTTCTTTCGGATGGTGCTCATTCCGTTGTAATAAACACCTGCTGCGTAATCCATGTCTGCATAAGCCGGATTCATTGCAACCATTTCAGCAAAAGTTTTTGCTGCGCCGCCTGCACCGTATCCATAGAAAGGAACACCGATGACAAGCTTGTCGTTGCTTACACCTCTGCTTCCGTAATAGGAAACCATGTCATAAATCTGTGACCAAGGTGCTACTTCTCCGGTACCACTCTGATTGTAGTCATAAGACATCAGGTTTAAGAAGTCAAAATACTGGTAAGTTGAATTGCTGATAGAACCTGTAAACCATGTTGAAACTGCCATGGTAAGAAGTTTTCCCTGAGATTTTAATCTACCGGAAAGTTCTGAAACCAATGCATTGTAGTTGTTCCAGATGTTTGCATCGGTCAATTCAATATCAATGTCAACGCCATCTAAGTTATAGGTGTTTACATAGTTCATTACCTGATTTACAAAGTTGGTTCTCTTCTGTGCTGTTCCAAAAGGATTATCGCTGGAATCAAATCCGTTCCATCCGCCAATGGCAATCATTGCCTTGGTTCCGCTGGCATGACACTTGTTTACAATGGTCTGTACATCTCCGCCGGAAAATCCGGAAGTCAATGTACCATTGGAGTATGTCATGAATGCTAACATACAATGAGTCATTGCTGAAAAATCAACCGAGTTGATTGCGTAAGTTCTGTAAGATGGAAAATATCCTACTACTCGTGTGCCTGCGGAAGCTGCTTTCACTTCCTGTGTCTTGCTTGTTGCCGGTGCCATCGTAGCAATCATTGCTACCGATAGTAACACGGCCATCAGTTTTTTTCTGATCATTTTACTACTCTCCATTCTGTCTAAATTTTTTGCCTGTAGTTACGCTTTGCTCCCCTTATCATCAAGAAAGCACAGAGGAATGGTTCCCCCATGCTTTCCAAACTTCCTTAATTTTTTAGTTTACTCTGATAAACTGCCACTGCTGATTTGCCTGTGCCTTGTAATCCCACTGCTGAACATTTCCACCAGCTGATGTAGACCATCCACCAACTTCAAGTCCCTTATTGCTGTATTTGTTAATTAAGAATGAATATCCGTTATCAACCGGAGTAATGAACCATCTCTGGTTATCTGTATTGTTGTTATCCCACTGAAGAGCGTTTCCGCCGTTGTCTTTAGACCATCCGCCCATATCAACTGCTTTTCCACTTCCAACATTTACTAAAACGTACGTGGAATCAGATGCATTAAAACGTACTTCAAATTTCTGAGCATTAGATCCGTTGTCAGACCACTGCTGAATATTTGCTCCATTGTCTTTGCTTCCACCGCTAACATCAAGAACAAGTCCGCTGTGACGGTTTTTAATCTTGTACTGTGCTCTCTGAACCTTGATAGAAGATACTTTGTCATTCCAGTCATTTCCTACATAAGAAGAATCTGCATACAATGTCTTTGTAGATCCGCTGTAGTTATCATCAGCGTACATGATTACTTTATATCCCCAAGGAACCTTGATAGATGAAAGATCATCGTTCTTGAATCCCTTTGCCTGAAGAGATGCAAGGTTGTAATTTCCTACGCCTAAAGAAGCGGAACGTCCACCGTAGTTTGAATCCTGATAAATATATACATCACCAGATGCTGTGTTTGTTGATCCTGAGTTATTTGAACCTGAATTGTTTGATCCGGAGTTACTTGAGCTTCCTGCGTTGTGTGTGTATGTATAGCTCTGTGTATCACGAACAAATCCAGAATTATCACTGTATGTGAACCAGTATTTTACGGTTGCTCCACTGCTTAATCCATTAATTGTATAAGTAGCCTTACTTCCGCTCTGAGTCATACGTACATTCTGCTGTGCTCCACCATTAACTGTATAGTGAATGTCAGCCCACTTAGAATCATTTACAAATGCTGTTGCAGAAGAACCACTTGCATAGTTCATTCCCATTCCTGAAGATGGTGTGGATGTATTTGATCCTGAGTTGTTATTGTTGTTGTTATTATTGTTGTTATTATTGTTATTGTTGTTCTGAGATGTACCACCATCCTGATATACACGGATGTAGTCAACCTTCATTTCCTTTGGAAGTGCTCCGTCGTCAATGTTGAATCCCGGCCAGTTACCACCAACTGCTACGTTTAATAACAGGAAGAATGGCTTATGGAATTCATCTGTATCTCCGGTGCCGTTTGTAATCTGCATCACATAAACTTCTCCACCGTCTACATACATTCTGATATAATCCTTATCCCATGATAATGCGTATGTATGGAACTGAGTAATATCGAAGTTTCCTGTAGAACGTCCATATTCTGCATGTCCGTTTGCATTCCAATGACATGTAGCGTATGTCTTATATTCTGCATTGATTGCTTCCATGATATCGATTTCACCACATGCAGGCCAGCCAACGCTGCCAATGTTTTCACCGAGCATCCAGAATGCAGGCCAGATTCCTGAGCTTGCTGGAAGTGCTAATCTTGCTTCCACATATCCATATTTAAATGAGAACTTTCCGGCTGTTTTAATTCTTCCGGATGTGTAGTTCATTCCACCGTAATTTTCTCTTTTTGCCTTAATATGTAAAGAACCGCCAGATACGTACACATTGTCCGTTCTGTTTGTGTAGTACTGTCTTTCATTGTTTCCCCATCCACCGGAACCGGTGCCTGTTTCATAGTTCCACTTTGATGTGTCTAATGAACTCCCATTGAATTCATCACTCCAAATCAATGTGGAAGATGCATTTGCTGCACTTACATTTTTTACGCTAAACTGTGGAAATGCTGCTCCTAAAGCAACAACCATAGCGCAACTGGTTACGACTGATACAATTTTCTTCGTAATCTTTCTCATTTTTTTCTCCTTCTTCTCTCCTCTAGATATTTTTCTCCGCTCGTTTTAACGTGCAAAGCAAGTATAAGAAGAATCCTCCACATCAAAAAGTGTTAAATTTTTTATAATGGTTCATAATTTTTTGAAAACAGTTTTTGTTAGCGCATACATTCTAAATTTTGAAAGAATAAATAAAAAATGACCCCCTACTACCGCGAAAAAATCGACACATTTTTTCGCATTCCACAAAAAAGAGGAGTCCTACCCGTTTGGTAAAACTCCTCTTCCTTCTCAGTTTTATAAAAACACTTTTATTAATTTTGTCCTGTTACACTTCAAAGTCTAAACATACTCTGTTTTTTGTGTATGGACGAACCTTTCCGTCTGCCACTGCCACATGTTCCGGATGAACCGCATAGCCTTTTAATGCTGCTTCATCTTCAAAGGTGGAATCCAACATCACATCTGCATTGGATGATTCCAATCCTTTTTTATTAACCTTAATATCAATCAATCCCGGAATCTTTCCCTGAAGGCTTTCCAATCCTTCCTTAATTCCATCCTTTACAGTTTCTTTTTCTTCTCCTGACAATTCATCCTTTAACTGCCATAAAATTACATGTTTAACCATCTTATTCTCCTTTACTCTTTCTCATTTTAAAACAAAGCGGATACACCGCAATCATACAAAATATTATCACACCATAACGCATCACGCGAATCAACTGTGCCTGCCAGGTTATGGATTCCATAAACTCCTTAGAAAACGGAAGTTTTAAAACCTGATTCACTACCAGATACACCCCGATTCCGCCGGCAATTCGAAGAGCACCCCAAGGAATGCTTTTGGTTCCTTCAAAATTTACGAATCGTTCCTCAAAAGGAATCGCCAGGAAGAATCCCAGCATCACCCCTAAAGCAGTGAAATACTCGTTGGTCCTGCAATAAAAGCATCCTGTTAAGACAATCAGGAAAAGACAGGACCGAAAAAGTTTTTCCCGTTTCACCCGGCTCTGAATCCATGTTCCAAGGAAGGCAATGACATATCCTAAAATCCATCCAACAATAACATCCGTCGGATAATGAACTCCTAATGCCACTCGGGAAACTCCAACTGCCAAAGGAATTCCAACACCGATTAGGAAGAAAATCCATTTTTCCTTTCTTATGGACAAGGTTCCAAAGGCCGTCGCTGCATTGGTAGCATGTCCACTGGGGAAGGAATATCCCTGTGCCGAAATATCATAAACCGACGCGGAAGAATCCACCGGCTTTAGACACTGGATTCCCTCATGATTAAAATATGGTCTGGTCCGAAAGACCAGGTTCTTTAGCATAGGATTGGCAATCATTGCCACGACCAAATTGACTCCTAACATTTTCGCAAGTCTTTTGTCACGACACCAATACAGATATCCCAAAATTGCAACCAGAATCGTCTTCTCTCCAAAGGTCGTTACCGCTGAGGCAATCCACACACCGATTGTCCCCATAAACTGCTGCATCCATCGGATCAATTCCGGTTCCCAGTTGAAATAAAAAACAGTTGCCATCATAATACTACTCCGCCAAACTCAAACTCAACTCATACTGGAAGGAATCCAGCTCATTGTTTGCAATCTGAAGTGCCTCATTCAAATCATAGCTAACCAATAAGTCATTCTTAATTGCAACAACCTGATTCTTCTTTCCCTGATTCAACAATTCTACTGCATAAGCTCCCATCAGAGACCCATACATGCGATCCTTCGCTGTAGGGCTTCCACCGCGCTGGATATATCCAAGCACAGACACCCTGGATTCAATTCCGGTTTTCTTTCGAATCAACTCTGCCAGTTCCGGTGCATCTGTCACGCCTTCCGCAACTACCACCAGATAGCTATCGTGCCCAGCAGCATGACGCTGTTTCAAGGTTTCGATGATATGATCAAAGTTTCCATCCCACTTTTCCGGAAGGACAATGGCATCTGCAGACGCCGCCATTCCTGCCCACAATGCGATATAACCTCTTTTTCTTCCCATGACTTCCACCACACTGCAGCGCTCATGAGACACCGAGGAATCACGAATCCTGTCAATGGCATCCGTAGCTGTATTTGCCGCCGTATCAAATCCCAAGGTATACTCACTACAGGACACATCCCGGTCAATGGTTCCCGGAATGCATATGGTATTGATTCCTTCCTGCTGAAAGTCAATGGCTCCACGCATAGTTCCGTCACCACCGATTGCCACCAATGCGTCAATCTGATTTTTTCTCAGATTCTCTGCCGCTTTTTCTCTCCACTCTTTCTTCAGAAATCGTTCACTTCGACTGGAATATAGAATTGTTCCTCCCCGATTATTGATATTTCTCACATCATCAATAGTCACTGCTCTGGTTTCCCAGTCAATCAGTCCCTCGTAACCACGAAGAATTCCTATCACCTCTATCTCTGCTTTATTTGCACCATAAACCACCGCTCTGATGGCTGAATTCATTCCCGGTGCATCTCCTCCGCTGGTTAACACAGCAATTCTTTTCATTGTACCCATATTTTTCTTTTCCCGTCCATTTTTCTATTTTCCTAACGCTGCTTTATATGCACGTCTTTTTGCTCGAACATAGTCCATTACTTCACCGGAATATCCCACTGCTGCATTCGGGCAATAATGTGCGATTGTCAGCAGAATATTATCCTTTGTTGCTTTTTTTCTGGCATAAACACTAATGTTCATCGCTCTTCCGTTAATCAGTTCCAGCTTTACGGTATGGCTTGTCACGATACCATTAGTTCTCTGAATGCTCTCATAAATTGCCAGCACATCATTTAAATCTGCCACTGCTGAAAAGTCCTTCTTCGGTGCAATGGCCTTACCGGAAATGACAACAAAATCATCCTGATATACCGGATTAATTACAAGGTCATCTGCCAATTCAAATATTTTTGGGTTTTTCTTAGCATATCGGGAACCTTTTCCTTTTAGATAATCAATTCCGAAATATGACAGAATTCCTCCACAGGCAAACATCCCAACAGCGAAAATTATAATTGTCGAATCTTTTTTTTCCGTATAAACAGTACATAAAAATACCCCACAGAGAATCAATAAAATTCCACAAAACAATAATGCAATTCCTTTTTTCTTTAATTTCTTTAATACCTTTTTGCTACCCATAATCACTTTCCCTTTCGTTTATTTCATATCGTTATATGCTGTAAGATTTTCATAGGAATATCCCACAAGGAGTTCCGGCTTTTTCTTCAAAAGTTCCTGGATTGCATCCCTCAAAATATCCTCCATCCATATTTTACATTTCATGGTCTCGACTCGTTTTCCACCTTTTAAATGAATTGTTAATCGTGCCATTTTAATCTGATTATTGCTATGACTAATATATACCCATAAGATATCTTCCAGTTTTACAGCCCGAAGTCCCAAATACACCGACAACAGATAGTGCGGCGTAATATATATTTTTGCCTTTTTGAACTTTGACAAATCCGTCATTTCCAACTCTGCATTTAAAGAGTCCGAAGAAATCTTTCCTAAGGTTATTCGTGTCCGAACAACAGAAAATACAAGCATTCCTCCGGCAATCACAGTCATTAGTCCCAAAATGAAAATGGCCACAGAAAGAATGGAGGTAATCGTACTGTATTTTTGTTTATTGGTATCCAGATATGTGGTTCCAAAATAATTATCAAAGGTAACCGTATTAACCTGATCTTCCCCGTCTTCTTGATACATATCAATAATAATATCTTTTAATTCCTCCGGAGTGTTGTAAATCTGTCCCGTTAATGTATATGTGGACTTTTCTTTCCTTTGCTTTTCCACCTCTTTGTAGGTCTGATCACTCAGTAATGCAACATACATCATATCCTTCTGATCTATCAGTATATAATATTTATCTTTAATGCTCTGATCTTCATATGTCGCAACCAGATACGGCGGTTCCGAAAGAGTCACCGAAACCAGTTCTCCCTCTTTCTCCGTTCCATTCACAATCAGTTCATTGTAATTCTTTAAGTTCTTTGCCTTTTTTCCTTTTGATATCAACAACTGGTTTGCACCAATCATTAAGGCGGTTATCACAAAACAAATCAAAAAGGTCAGAATCATTTTTCTTGTTTCTAATATGCTTCCCAACATCTTTGCTCCCATCTTCTGTAACGTTCTTTTTTATTTTTCAGCCACGCTCACTATTGTATCAGAAAACCATTCAAATGTAAAAAGAAGGCTGCCTAGCGGCAACCTCCCACAATTCCTGTAATGATTCTACTTCAGCACGGAAATCACATACCCTTCTTCAAATACTTCTCCCGATACCAGTTCATTGGTCCAGTCCCGATTCTTAATTTCACCGTCAAAATTCACGGAATCACATCGTCCATACCAAGGTTCAATACAGACATAAGCTGCCTCACTATTTGCCACGGACCAAACACCTACTAACGGTGCATCAAACTCCACCTTGATGTAAGGCTGTTTCTTCTGATCACAAAGTTCCACCCTGTGACACTGATGATTTTCCAACACCAATGCGTCATGAACAAATAAATCTTCTGAAATTGGCAGGATTCCCTGTTCTAAAGACATCTTGTGCTTCTGCCCGGTAACCAATCCTTTTTCAATGTCAATCTCCGTCACAACAATATCTTCTTTTTCTTCGAACTTCACAAAACAATCCGTTCTCTTTCCTTCTTCTCCCGGCGGACAGGCAAAAGCCGGATGTCCTCCCACGGAAAAGTACATAGTCTTTGTTCCTTCATTCTTAATGTGCCAAAGAACCTTCAGACTCTTGTTTTCCAGACGATGCTCTAATTCGAAATCAAAGAGAAACGGATAAGACTCCAAGGTCTTTTCTGTCGCCTTCAAGTCAAGAATCACAAAATCTTCTCCCTGCCTTCTCAGTTCAAACTCCATGTCTCTGGCAAAACCATGCCGGGTCATTTCATATTCCTTTCCCTTATATCGAAAAGAGTTATTCTTAAGCACCCCGATAAATGGAAATAATACCGGCGAGGTCTTTCCCCAAAACTTTGGATCAGCACTCCACAAATATTCCTTTCCACGTTCATTGTCCTTTAATGATTTCAGTTGTGCGCCAAAGGAATCAATGGTGGCTGTCAGTTCCTTGTTTTTAATCACATATTCCATCTTTATTCTCCTTTACCTGTTTTCGTTTTTTCACGCAAAAAACAACTACCGCAAAAGATAGTTGTTTTTTATCGTTATTCTGCAATCAGAACCATAATACATCTGGCTCCAACCGTAAATAATTTATCCACTTCTTTTTCAATAATGTTCTTCGGATTTTCTGTTGCAAACGCAATCTTCCAGGTCTTCTTATCTCTCGCTGCCGGAATTCCGATTTTAACCGGTTTCCAGAACATATTGTACGCAACAATGATATCCTGCTCCTGACCTTCCACTTCCGCGTATTTTCCACAATACATAGCAGAAAAATGACGGTTAAAATTACTAAAGTCCGCATACCATGCCTTGGTTCCATGGAAGGATAAATCCGGAAGTCCATACGATTTATAATCCATCTGCTTCGGTTCCCGACTCAGGTGTAATACCTTATGATTTTTTCGAAACTGAATCAGTTTCTTCGTGAATTCCAAAGTTTCCTTGGCAATAGCTGATGTATTCCAGTTCGTCCAGGATACTTCATTGTCCAGACAATACGGATTATTATTTCCCTTCTGGGAATTACACATTTCATCCCCGGCATAAATCATCGGAACACCCTGGCTTAAGAGAACCATGCTTAAGGCATTCTTAATCTGCTTCTTTCGCAGTTCCATAATGGTCCGCTTTCTGGTGTCACCTTCCACACCGCAGTTCCAACTGTAGTTATAAACTGCACCATCGTTATTATTTTCACCATTTGCCTCATTATATTTCCGGTCATAAGAAACCATATCATATAAGGTAAAGGTGTTATGATTTGCAACATAATTGACTACGGTAGCTCCCGGAGGGTTCGCTTTAATCTTATAGGAAATGCTGCTTAACATATCCTCATCCCCTTTAATGAACTTTCTGGTCGCTACCATGAAATCATCATTAAAGTTTGCAAGATTACGATTTCCCTCATAACCACTGTAGAAATCTGTTCCATTCGCAAAACTATATGTAAAAATCTTTGTGGTACAAAGAAGATTATCCGTCTGAATCATCTTCATGACTGCTTCTTCACAATTGACATGGATTCCGTCAATGTGATATTCCATTACCCAGTAATGAAGTGCATCTAATATATAAGTTGGGTTCGTCCCTGCCGGGAAAAAGAATTCCATGGAAACTTCAATGCCGTTTTTATGGAGTTCCCGAACCATATATTTAAATTCGTTTACCTGTCCGCCCTGCTCTGTGGCAAAGGCAAAAGATGCTTTCGGAGAAAAAGCATATCCATCGGTATATCCCCAGTAATTAAGTACCGGACGTTCAATGCTGAACTGTCCTTTCATAGATGTGGCTGGCTCCTGGTAAGGTTTCACCTCATTGAATTCGTATGCCGGCATCAATTCCACCATAGTAATTCCCAGAGATTTTAAATAAGGAATTTTATCCACAATTCCTAAATAAGTTCCTTTATGTTTTGATTTCGAGCTGGAATGTTTCGTATAACCTCTTACATGAAGACGATACATAATAGTTTCGTCAAAAGGATAACCTAACGGTCCGTCCCCTTGCCAGTCAAAATCGTGATCAATGATGACACCTCTGATATCTTCCGGTGTTTCGCCCCAGTTTTCTTTTCCTGTTACAGCCTTCGCATAACTGTCTGTTACAATCTTTCCATTAATGGAAAAATTATAGTCATACTGCTGATAATCTAATCCTGTAACACTCATGGCGAATACATTTCCGATTACCTGTGCTGTTTCAAATGGGATGCGGAAAGCTTCTTCCTTCTTTCCTTTTTCATAAAGAACGACCTCACAGTTGCTTCCGACTTTCGCTGTAATGGCAAAATTTACACTCTGTCCAATTACAGATGCCCCAAGCACCAAAGGATTTCCTCTTTCCACTTTGATCTTATCTATTCCCATGTTGTCTTCTCCTTCCAGCCAATAAATCATCTTTTCCTGTGAATTATCCGCACTTTCTCATCATCGCATAGATACAGAGATTATAGCACATAGGCATAATTAAAGGAATACCCTTTCGAGTATTCCTTTAACTTTGTCTTTCGACTACTATGAATTATTATGCTGCAAGCTGATTTAATTCATTCTGCATTAATGCATATGAAACAATTGATAAACCAACGATTGCAAGAACTAAATAAATAATTCCTGAGTTACTAGATGCAATTCCCTTTGATGTCTTAACCTGGTCAATCTTATTACCCTGTTTGTAAAGCCAATATAACAGATAAATGCTACATGTTACAATAGATAATACTAATACAACCACGCCAGATGTATCTTCTGGTGTTCCTGCAACAGTATTTGTGTCATCATTTAAGCATACAAGCCAATATAAGCCATAAATTCCGCAAGTAACAATTGAGAGAATGATACAAACGGCTACGCTTCTCTGTTTAATCATCCAGTTTCCCCTCCTTTTCCTTAGTATGAACTTATTATACAATATACAATATTATGCGTCAATTTATTCTTGATGTAATACTATCGTTCAGTTGTCTTTTCATGTAATACTATTTGCTTAAATCCACTAAAACTGTTATACTAAAAAATGCGGCTATCCGGCGGGAATCAGCATTCTGCCAGGATAGAATAAATATAAGCGAGGTAATAAAATGATAAGTACAAGCAATGTATCTCTACGTTTTGGAAAAAAAGCATTATTTGAAGAAGTAAACATAAAATTTGTACCGGGTCACTGTTATGGTCTGATTGGTGCCAATGGTGCCGGTAAATCTACATTTTTAAAGATTCTCACCGGAGAAATCGAACCAACCAGTGGTGAGGTCATTATCACACCGGGAGAACGTCTTTCTTTCTTAAAGCAGGATCACTTCCAATATGACGAATTCACAGTTCTTGATACCGTCATTATGGGTAACCAGAGACTGTATGAAATCATGAAGGAAAAAGATGCCATTTACATGAAGGAAGATTTTAGCGACGAAGACGGAATTCGTGCTTCTGAGTTAGAAGGTGAATTTGCTGAAATGAATGGTTGGGAAGCAGAATCTGATGCTGCTACTCTTTTAAATGGTCTTGGTGTGGATACAGAATTCCACTACAGCTTAATGAAGGATTTAAGCGGAAGCTTAAAGGTCAAAGTTCTTCTTGCACAGGCATTGTTCGGAAATCCTGACATTCTGTTATTGGACGAACCGACCAACCACTTAGACTTGGATGCCATTGCATGGTTAGAAGAATTCTTAATCAATTTCGAAAACACTGTTATCGTGGTATCCCACGACAGATATTTCTTAAATAAGGTTTGTACTCAGATTGCAGATATTGACTACGCAAAGATTCAGCTTTACGCAGGAAACTACGATTTCTGGTATGAATCCAGTCAGTTAATTGTAAAGCAGATGAAAGAAGCAAATCGTAAGAAGGAAGAAAAAATCAAGGAATTGCAGGACTTCATTCAGCGATTCAGTGCCAACGCTTCTAAGTCAAAGCAGGCGACTTCCAGAAAACGTGCCTTGGAGAAAATTGAATTGGATGAAATCAAACCATCCAGCAGAAAATATCCATACATAGACTTCAGACCGGAACGTGAAATCGGTAATGAAGTTCTGACGGTAGAGCATTTATCAAAGACCATTGATGGAGTTAAGGTATTAGACGACATTTCCTTTATTGTTGGGCGCGAAGATAAGATTGCTTTCGTTGGTTCCAACGGATTAGCTAAGACTACATTGTTTAAAATCCTCATGGGAGAAATGGAACCGGATGAAGGTTCTTATAAATGGGGTATCACTACTTCCCAGAGTTATTTCCCTAAGGATAACACCAAAGACTTTGATAGCGATGATGTAATCGTTGATTGGTTAACCCAGTACTCAGAAATCAAGGATGCCACTTACGTTCGTGGATTCCTTGGAAGAATGTTATTCGCCGGTGATGACGGTATGAAGAAAGTTCGCGTTCTTTCCGGTGGGGAAAAAGTTCGTGTTATGCTTTCCAAGTTAATGATTTCCGGTGCCAATGTTTTGGTTGTAGATGAACCTACAGACCACCTGGATATGGAAAGTATCACAGCTTTGAATAACGGATTGATTAAGTTCCCTGGCGTTCTGATTTTCTCTTCTCGAGATCATCAGGTTGTTCAGACTACTGCCAACAGAATCATGGAAATCGTTAACGGTAAGTTAATCGATAAAGTTACTACTTATGACGAATATCTGGAAAATGATGAAATGGCACGTAAGAGAACCGTTTACACCACTGAAGGAATGGATGACGATAACTAAAGTTTATGATAAAGGCGATGAGAAGCTATTCTTTTCATCGCTTTTTTATGCTAGAATATGGATAGTATTTTTTTGAAGGAGTGCTTATGAGACCGAATACGATTACATTTCCACCGGATGGTGTAAAACCTCTTGGAATCATTCAGTTTGTTCATGGCATGGCAGAATATCGAAACCGTTATTTTGATACCATGAAAAAATTTAATCAATATGGATTCATCTGTGCCATTACAGATCTTCGTGGACATGGAGAAAATGTCATGACAAAAGATGATTTAGGGTATTTCGGAGATAAATCCACCTACAAGGATTTAATCGAAGATGTTCATGATTATACGATGTTTTTAAAGAGAGAATATCCGAATCTTCCCCTGATTTTATTAGGACACAGTATGGGCTCTCTGATTGTCCGGGCTTACACGAAAAAATATGCCAAGGAAATCGACGCCTTAATCGTCAGCGGTTCCCCTTCCAACAATCCTTTGGCAGGGATTGCAAAACTGATGATTGACGCCATGGTTATTTTCAAAGGTTGGCGCTATCACAGCGAGACAATGGCAAAACTGGTAACCGGTCCTTTTGAGAAAGCCTTTGATAAAGAAGGTATCCGGAACAGCTGGCTTAGCAGGGATCGAAATGTGGTTGATGCTTATAACGCCGATCCATTGTGTGGATTCACCTTTTCCCTGAACGGCTACTACATCCTGATGACCTTACTGCAGCAAGTTTATACGAAAAAAGGATGGGGCAGTAAAAACGCAGCGTTACCGGTAATGTTCATGTCCGGTTCTAACGATCCTTGTAAAGGAAACGAGAAAACATTCAAGAAATCGGTTATGTTCTTTAAACACTGTGGATTTTCCAATACGTACTCAAAGCTTTACCCGGATATGCGTCATGAACTGTTTAATGAATTAGAAAACGAAATTGTCTATAAAGACATTATTAAATTTTTGGAAATCAAAGCCGGCATTGAATTTCCGATATAAAAAATGTGGTCCTTTGATACGGACCACATTTTTTATTAATAGTTTCCTAAAATCTTCATGTTAATTGCTTCTGCATTAATTCCGGACAAGGCATTTACCACACCCGGCTGATTAGACTTTCCTTCGAATTCCACGTAGAAACGGTATTCCCATTTTCGTTCCGGAATCGGTCTGGACTGGATGCTTGTCATATTTAAATCATTGTAGATAATATGGGAAAGCATCTGATATAAGGAACCACTCTTATGAGGCATCTCGAAACTAATACAAATCAGGTTTGCATCTCTACGTGCCATTCGTTCCTTACTGATAATGATAAACTTTGTTGTATTCGTCGAATTAAAATTGATTCCCTTGTGAAGGATTTCCAATCCGTAAATCTTCGCAGCGTTTTCGCTAGCAATACATCCTCTGCTCTTATCGGTCTGTTCTGAAATGTAACGGGCACTGATAGCGGTATTGGCCAGATTCACCTTTCCCCATCCATGCTTTTCAATATATTCATTACTCTGCATGAACGCCTGTGGATGGGAATAAACATCGCGAATATCTTCAATCTTACTTCCCGGAAGACCACAAAGGCAATGTTCGATTTTTACGTCAAATGTATCCACGATATAGTTATGGAATTCCACCGATAAATCATACACGTCTGTTACGATTCCCGCTGAAGAATTTTCAAATGGAAGCACTGCATAATCAGCCTTTCCGTCACGGACATACTTCATGGCTTCACGGAAAGTGGTTACATTACAAAAATTTGCATCCTCACCGAAATATTCGTGAGCTGCCTGCTGACTGTACGCTCCCGGAATTCCCTGATATACCACAGTCACATCCTTCTTTGGCAATGCTTCTACGATATTGAATCCAATGTCATTATTGACTCCTTCTTCATTCAGAAGCTTATACTGCATCTTTCTGCTCATTGCCATAATTTGCTCATATAATTCTTCCACTCCATGGGCGTAGAAATTATCTGCAGCCTTTGTCTTCAATGTAGCGATTTTATCCAATTCTCTTTGACGGTCTAAAACCGGCTTTCCGTTTTGAAGCTTATAGGTGGCAACATCCTTGCACACATCCATTCTTCGCTGAAACAGTTTCACAATCTGCTCATCAATTTCATCGATTTCTTTTCTACTTTCAACTAAATCTCTCATGTTTTTTCTCTTTCCTATAACATATTTTTCATGGCCTGGTTTATTTTGCCGGGCATCCCTGACACCCTTCACAAACGCCCTTGATTCCCTCTTTATCCTGTAATTCTTCCAACAGCTGGCACACCGGCTTTTTATAAAGCGGATGAACCGCATACGGTGCAATCTGATTCAACGGTTCCAAAACAAAAAGTCTTTTATGCATTTCAACGTGAGGAATGATTAAATCAGCCTGCTCAACGACCTCATCATTAAAGAAGATGATGTCCATATCCAGGGTTCTTGGGCCCCAATGAATCTCTCTGGTTCGCCCTGCTTCTGCCTCAATTTCATGCAGTTTTTCCAACAGTTCCTGCGGGGAATACAATGTTTCAATTCCAATACATCCGTTCAGGAAATTCTCCTGTTCCACCGGACCATAAGGTTCTGTTTCAATAAAATTAGAAACCTCTGTGACACGACATTGCATATCATCGTACAGTGCTTCAATTCCTGCATTCAGATATGCTTCTTTTTCTCCCATATTGGAGCCAATGCTTAAATAAGCCTTGTTCCACTTTCTGTATACGGAAACCGCCACATTACCGAAGGGTAACTTAATCGGTGCATTCGGTTTATTGATCGTAAGTTCCACAGCTCTCAGCTTCGGGAACTCCAGTAACAACGCACGACTGGTCTGTTCTGCAACGGCTTCAATCAAGTCAAAGCGATTCTCTGTCATGAATCGATTGATGAATTTACAAGCCTTTGCATAATTAATGGTCTGTTCCAGATCATCACTCATCCCCGGCGTTTTCACATCTGCATATAATTTTGCATCCACATAGAATTTCTGCCCATTGATTTTTTCTTCTTCATTACATCCATGGTAGGCAAAAACTTCTAATTGTTCTATCTGAATATAATCCATTTTTTCCTCTTTCATCTATGCTTTTAATATTTCCATAGCCATTCTCATGGCCTGATAATTTTCTTTCACATCATGTACCCGGAATATTTTACATCCACGCTCCACTCCCATGACGGTGGTGGCAACCGTGCCTGCCATTCTTTCATCCTTCGCCACATCAAGAGCCAGTCCAATCACAGACTTTCGGGAAGTTCCAAGAAGAATCGGATACCCCAGTTTCTTTAATTCATCCACACACTGAATGATTTTCAGATTCTGCTGGAGATCCTTTCCAAATCCCACTCCCGGATCCGTGATGATTTTCGAATCCTTAATTCCTGCTAAATGCGCGATTTCAATACATTGCTTTAAGTCTGCAATCACATCCGGTAAATAATCCTGATATTCCGTGCAATCACGATTATGCATTACACAAATCGGAACTTCTTTTTCGCAAACCAGTTTTGCCATTTTCGCATTGGCATATTCCGGAAAGCCTTCTTCCGGTGCATTTTCTTTCGCAAACTCTGGATGTTCCTTCATCAGTTTCGGGGAAAGTTTCAAGCCCCAGATATCATTAATCAGATCCGCTCCTGCACAAATTCCTGCTTCGGCAACTACCGCTTTATAGGTATCCAAGGATACAGGAACATCAAAGCGTTTCTTAATCGCCTCAATGATAGGTGCTGTACGCTCAATCTCTTCCTGGCTACTTACCAGCGTATAGCCCGGTCTGGTGGATTCCCCACCAATGTCAATGATTGCTGCACCATCTTGAATCATCTGTTCCGTGTGCTTTAATGCGCGATCCATCTCATTAAAGTTTCCACCATCAGAAAAAGAATCCGGCGTAACATTTAAAATTCCCATGATTACCGGTTCCTTCTCCACTACTAAGTTTCCAATTTGAATGGCTGGACTTCCATTCTTTTGTGTCTGTTCAAACATGTCAATCTCTCCTTTCGGCTTTAACTGTTTGATTCTTCCCTTACAAGTTTTTTAAGTTTCCCTAAATACGACAGGGAACCAAATGCAAGAATCATATCTGATTTTTTATTCAGTACATCCTGTTTCGCATACGCAATCGCCTCTTCCAGGGAATTGGTACTCACTACATTTTCATGATATTTCCCAACGGTTTGTGCCAGTTTTTCCGCAGAAAGTGCTCTGGGATTTTCTGGCGTGATTGTATAAATCGAAACAGCTTTGTCGGCAATCATTTCAACCTCTTTTTCAAAGTCCTTATCGGCCAACACTCCCATTATAAAGGTTATCCTCTGATTTGTAAAATACAATTCAATACTATCTTTCAGTTCCTTTACCGCCCCGGGATTATGTGCTCCGTCCATATAGATAACCGGTTGTTCACAGATCTGTTCCATTCTTCCCGGCCACTTGGCATTCTCGATTCCCTTTTCAATGGCGTTTTCAAGAGAAAATCCCTGTTTTCCCAAAACTTCTGCCACTTCGATTGCCGTCGCCACATTAAAAAGCTGATAGCTTCCAAGCATTGACATTTTAAAGGAGTACTGTTTTCCCGTTGTGGAAACATATGCTGCCTTCTCTCCTTTTTGACAGGCCTTTCCGGCGCATCGATACAGAGCATTCTTTTCCTTTGCCTTTTGTTTAATTACCCGGGAAACCTTCTCTTCCTGCCGGGAGGAAACCACCGGACAGTTTTCCTTAATAATTCCCGCTTTCACAGAAGCGATTTCTTCCACAGTGTCTCCTAAAAACTTCATGTGATCTAGACTAATGGTTGCCAGAATACTGCACAAAACTTTAGAAAAAACATTTGTGGCATCTGTCTCTCCGCCCATTCCACATTCAATTAAAACCACATCACATGGATGTTCCGCAAAAAACAAAAAAGCCACCGCCGTTTCAATTTCGAATTCCGTAGGATGGTTCAATCCCTCTGCTACCATTTCATCACAGGCATCTTTTACCCGAAACAATAACTCACAAAATGTTTCCTCTGAAATATATTCATTTCCAATCTGGAACATTTCCCGAAATTCGAAAACAGCCGGTGAACTATAACGTCCCACCTGATATCCTGCTTCCTGTAAGATATTTTGCAGAAATGTTAATGTAGAGCCTTTTCCATTCGTTCCTGCGATATGAACGACTTTCAACTGCTGCTGCGGATTTCCCAAACGATTCAGCAATTCCTTAATGGACTCCAGTCCCAGAACACTTCCGAGGGTACTGATTTTCTTTAAATATTCCAATGCTTCTTTCACTGTTTCTCCTTCATAGAAAAGCCAAGTATGCATTTGCACACTTGACTTTTTTCTAATTCTTATTTCAGATATTCTTTACTTACATATCCTGTTTTTCCATCATATATAATCTGGCACCATTCTTCATCGCTATCATCAACAACTTCAACTTCTGTTCCCTTCGGCAATGTCTCGATAATGTACTTATCAGCGATTTTCTTTTTCTTTCTGAAGTTTACACTATCTGTAGTTTTCTTCATTACCTTTGCTGCTGTAGTCACTTCCGGTGCTACAGTAGTTTCCGCTGTATACGGCGGCTTCGTTGTTGTGCTTATGGTCTTCTTATCACTGTCTCCGGAAGAGCAGGATTTTATAATACCAACGACAAAGATAAGAACAACAATTATTCCACATACCGCTAACAGATAATTATTTCTTCTTTTAATCTGTTCCGTTCTTCTACGTTCTGCTTCCCGTCTCCGGTTTTCCAAACGTCTTTTTGTTTCTTCATCGTATGTGCCTGCCATATTATCACCCCTTATCCTCTGCACGGTCTCACTATTTCGTCGTATTATTCTTCTGCTTCCATTTCTTCATCTTCCATGATCTGTTCGAACACTTCAGATACCATGTTAAACTCTTCTTCTGTTTCGATGTTATCCAATCCAGGATTTCCTTCTTCATCCTCAGAATAACGATAGATAAATACTTCTCCTTCACCGGATTCATCATCTTCATCTTCTACACTTAACAGTACGATATAGTCCTGTTCTTCTACTTCGAAAATAGTCAATACCTGACATTCAATTTCTGAATCATCTTCTAATGTAATTGTTACAAATAAATCTTCATCTTCTTCAAAATATTCTTTTTCCATTTCCTAAATACCACCTTTTCCTTTAATTACCTTTACTTTACCAAAAATACATATAAAATGCAACGATTTCAAACATTTGTGGCAAACAGTTGTTCCCTTCAGTTCAAAATTTCATCCATAAACATGGACAATTCCATAGGCGTTCCCAGCTGCTCCATCACACCGGAAAGATGTAATTCTTCCCTTGCCCTGGTCATTGCCACATAAAGAACTCGTCGTTCTTCTTCAAACTCCTTTTCCCGGATTACTTTTTTCGACGGAATGATTCCCTGATTCATATCCGGAAGAAACACTGCATAAAACTCCAACCCTTTTGCCCCATGCATAGTCAATAAACGGATTCCCGTTCCGGCTTTCCGGTCTGTCTTTTGTTGTTCCTCAAGAAACTGCAGCCACTCCCCATGCGTCTTCATTCCATAGGACTGATTCTGGATTGCTTCCAGTTGTTCCATCAGTTCCGTTACCGGAAAGTGATTTTCTCCGGCATACTGTTTCAGATACGCTTCATAACCGACACCTTTTCGAATGTAATTGATTGCTGCAAAGGGAGGAAGTTTCCGAATCATCTTCAGATGAAATTCCAGGGACTCAATATGGCGGATTGCTTCCGGATGATGTTCATATTCTTTTCGTAACTGCTCCCAGGTCATCCCCTTTTTCAGAAGAACCTCTCTGGAAATCAATCGCTCCGGCTTATTAAGGATGGCAACGACTGCCTCATTTTCATTCAGTTCCCGTTCCTTTTCAAGCAATGCAGCTTTTATGTAGTTTTGCAATTCCAAAGCGACCATTCCGCGATAAAGAAGCCCTGTTTGCTCATTTCCTTTTCCCATAATTCCTGCATTCTGCAATACCTTTTGAACCATTGGAATCTGATTATTATTTCGAACCAGAATGGCAATCTCCTCCTCTGGGATTCCTTCCGCTTGCAGACGTTTGATTTCCTTGACAATCCACTGCATTTCATCCAGCTGGCTCGGAAACTTTCGAAACGTAACTGCTTTGCCTTCGGTTCTTGCAGCACACAATTTTTTCGGAAATCGCACCGCATTTTTTTCGATCAGTTTTTTCGAATAGTCCACCAGGGATCCATGACATCGGTAATTGATTTCCAGAAGTACTTTCTTTCGTTCCGGATAATCCTTTTCAAATTGAAACATCATTTCCGGCTTTGCCCCGCGGAATCCATAGATGGACTGGTCATCATCCCCTACCACAAATAGATTGTTTTCCGGTTCTGACAGCATTTTCATAATTTCATATTGGATTCCGTTAATATCCTGAAATTCATCAATTAATATCTGGGAATACAGACTTCTCCATTCTTCCAGAACTTCCGGATGCCGGAGAAACAATTCCTTCGTCTGCAGAAGAATGTCATCGAAGTCCATTCGCCCCTCTGCCCGAAGCATTGATTCATATGCCCTATAAATCTTTCTGAAATCTTCGGTATCACAATAGAGGGATTCGTAGGAGTCAATCCCAACCGGATTTCCTTTGATTCTTCCGATTTCATTGGCAACATTCATCACATAATCCGTCTCTTCATGACAATCAATTTTCAACCGGATTACACATTGCCTGATGTATTTTAGTTTTTCCTGTTCACTGATAATCATCATTTTTTGTGAACCATAGGTCTTTTTTAAAATCCCATAGAAAACACTGTGAAATGTTCCAAAAGTTACGGGAAGCACTCGTCCCTCTCTTTTTAGAAACCTCTGTTTCATATGCAGTGCTGCTGCTTTCGTAAAGGTTACCACCAGGATTTTTTCCGGCGGCACCTTTTCCTGCTCAATCAGGTGATGAATTCGTTCCACAATCACCGTGGTTTTTCCGGAACCCGGTCCGGCTAAAATAAGAGCAGGGCCATTGACATGTTCAATAGCCCTGCGTTGTTCTTTATGATACATACACAACCTTTCCGATTGTGATTCTCTCCATAAACAGTTTATCTTTTTTTCTTCATTCTTTCAAGAACAGATTTTACTTTCCTCCGGAAACGAACACAACAATGTCTTCCTTTTTAATGAGCTGCTCATCCACCGGCAAAAGCACATTGGCCGCTCTGACAATAACCACCACATTGATTCCATATTTCTTTTCTACTTCTTTCACCGTGGAATTTAAAAATGGGCTGTCTTCATCCACACTGACACTTTGTCTGACCATTTTCCCTAATTCCTGTGTTTCAGCATTCGCCATCTTCGTGTAGTGTTCCACAAATCCAGCAGAAATAATACCCGTCGGAATTGCCACAGCACCGACTCCAAGGAAAGTAATGATGATTGCAATCACACGCCCCAACATGGTAACCGGATAAATATCACCATAGCCAACAGTGAATATGGTAGACATACTCCACCAGATTCCGGACAATGCATTGCTGAAGTTTTCCGGTTGCGCCTGATGTTCCACACTGTACATACACAAGGAGGAAGAAAGCATCAGGACAATAATAATAAATACCGATGAAAAAATCTGATTTTTCTTTTCAATCAATACAGAAGTAATGACATGAAACGAATCGTAACTATTATTAATGCGGAATAAATGAAAAATTCGTACCACACGTAACATTCTAAGCACTCCAAATCCTGACAAATAGAAAAATGGAAGAATCGTCAATAACATAATCATTCCATCAAAGGAGAAAATAAATTTCACCACTGCCACATGATTTGGCGAATCCGGGTACAGGAAATCCGCGGTATAAATGCGCAAAGCAAACTCCACAATAAAGATTCCCACAGTAACCCATCCCACAACCTGAAGAATGTCTTTATACGGTTTCATCTCATCAAAGGTTTCCAGGAACAATACTGCGATATTTGCTAAAATCATCAGAACAATGAAATAATCAAATGTCCTGCTTAGGATATCGTTTCCCTGACCAATCTGAATGACTTCAAAAATTCTTTTACGAGTGTTTTTTTTCATTTACTGTACCTGTTCCAGTTTTTCAATTCCTTTTTTTATTCTCTTTAAGGATTCTTCTTTTCCAAGAACTTCCATGATTTCAAACGCACCGGCCGGTGTCATCTGCTTTCCGGATACTGCAGTACGAAGTGGCCAAAGTGCCTGTCCGTTCTTGCATTCCTTCTTTGCAATGTAATCAAATACCAATGTGTGTAATCCATCCACAGAATAATCCTCAGTTTCTTCCAGAGAAGGAAGTAATTCCTTTAAGACCTCTAAGGAGTTTTCAGAATTCGTTTTCATCTTCTTATGAGTATACATTTCTTCACTGTATTCCGGTAATTCCTGGAAGAAATCAACCATTTCACCAATTTCAGGGAATACTTCAATTCTGGTCTTAACCATGTCAAGAATCTTCTTCAGATCTAAATCCTTTGTAATCACTTCCTTGATGTATGGCATTGCCTTTTCATAGAAGGCTTCATTATCCATTGCCTTAATATATTCTCCATTCATCCAACGAAGTTTCTGAATGTCAAATACAGACGGACTCTTATTAATCTTATGATAATCAAATTTTTCAATTAATTCATCCAAAGAGAAAATTTCCTGATTATCTTCCGGACTCCATCCTAATAACGCGATGTAATTGATAACTGCTTCCGGCAGGAATCCCTGTTCAATCAAATCTTCATAAGAAGCATGACCGGAGCGTTTAGATAACTTCTTGTGATTTTCATCTGTGATTAATCCCAAATGAACATACTTTGGTGTTTCCCACCCAAATGCTTCATACAGTCTCTGGTATTTCGGGGAAGAAGAAATATATTCATTTCCACGAACAACGTGAGTAATCTGCTGCAAATGGTCGTCAATGACATTGGCGAAATTATAGGTTGGATATCCATCTGACTTAATCAGAATCATATCATCCAATTCCTTGTTTTCTACTGTAATTTCTCCATATAATTCATCCACAAATGTTGTGGTTCCTTCTGTCGGCATATTCACACGAATCACGTAAGGTTTTCCTGCATCCAGGTTTGCCTGAATTTCTTCCTGAGAAAGGCTTAAGCAATGCTTGTCGTAAATAGAAATTTCCTTTCCATCTTCTCCTACTGCAGTCTTTAAAGTTTCCAGACGTTCCTTATCGCAGAAACAATAATATGCATTTCCTTTTTCGATTAACTGTTTCGCATATTCCAGATACATTCCGGATGCCTGACGTTCACTCTGAACATAAGGACCAAATCCTTTATCCTTATCCGGACCTTCATCATGTACCAACCCTGTTTCCTGCATCGTCTTATAAATGATATCTACAGCTCCTTCCACGTAACGTTCGCGGTCAGTATCTTCTATTCTTAATATAAAATCTCCACCTGCATGTTTTGCAATTAAAAATTCGTATAACGCAGTTCTTAAATTTCCTACATGCATACGTCCTGTTGGACTTGGCGCAAATCTTGTTCTAATCTTCATTTCTTATCTCCTTTTTCTATTGTTACAATCTTATATATTATACTTTTTGCAGGCAAAAAATGCAAATCTTCCAGGCTTACTTCATTGCCTACACAAAAAGAACTGCCCTGCGGCAGTTCCAAATTTCTTATTTTAAGTTTTTGAAATATTCTACAGCATCCTTAATGGATTTCTTAAAGGAATCATCTGTGGAATTATCAAAGATGAATAAATTCTTAATTCCATCAGGAACTGTAAAGTTCTGACTCTTAATGTATTCATCCCAATGTTCCAGTTTCCAAGTGTCACGATCTGAATTTCTGGCAATCATTCTCTGACGGCAAACTTCCACGTCACACTGAACCCAAACAACAACCAATTCTGCACCCTTTGATTTCAAAAGATCCTGTCTCATCTTTTCCATATGTCCCGGAGTTCTAACTTCTCTGGTATATGGTGCATTGATAAATACAGTATCATTATATTCTAAAGCTTCCATTGCAAGTTCCATAACACAGTCATATTCAGGATTACGAATTTCAGCTTCAAAGAAATCTGAACTTCTGTTATATTCCTGATTTGCAACCTTGAAAATCTGCTTTGACAATACGATTAAAGTATCTTTATCCAAATATACACAATTTGGCATCGCCTTTGCTAACTTTCTTGTTACAAATGTTTTTCCACATGCTGGTGGAGATGTAACTAAAATTAATTTCTTCATTTTAAACCTCCTGAAAAACTGTTCCTCACAGTTCACTTTTCTCTAATTTATGTCCCTTATATATTTTCTCATCGCGGACTATTGTATCGTTTTCATACCTAATCCCCGTCTGTACTCAATTCACTCTATAATAACACTTTTTGCCTTTATACGTCAACTAGGGAAATGCAAAAAATCTCAGTCCTTCCTCTATTCCTAAAACCGTGGCTTCGCCACTTCTGCATCTGCACTGCAGATGCGTTTTAGTCATAGAGGGGCGCTCCGCTCTTCTTCGTTCAGTCCTTCCTCTATTCCTAAAACCGTGGCTTCGCCACTTCTGCATCTGCACTGCAGATGCGTTTTAGTCATAGAGGGGCGCTCCGCGCATAAATATACAGAAAAAGACGGAATATGCTACAAGTAGCCTCTTCCGTCTTTTTCTGTATATTTATGACTGAACTGGTTTACTAAACAGGAATGGCACCTCATGGGAGTGAGATGCCAAAAAAATTGAAAGGGTTTAGATTATTATGTTACCTAAAAATCTAATACACTGATAGTTTAAAAATAAAAAACATTTTTTGCAACGGGGCTAAAATCAAAACTTATTTTTTGTGAATTTTGCATACATATCTTTGTTTTTCTTTTTATTTTTTTAACATTTGTGTACATTTTGCACAAAAATCCCTCTTTTTTCTATTGGATCACATAAAAAAAAGGACTTTTTCTGCATAAAAATATTTTTATGCACGAATAAGTCCTGTTTTTTCTAAGATTTTAGCTGTACAATCCACCCTGATTTTGGGCATTATCGTTGCTAACACGGATGTTGCTATCGTCCATTTTCACCTTTGGAATGGTAATTGGTGGCAATCCGGCGTTCACAAGGATTGTCATTGCCAATGCTCTAACATGTGGATACAACTCATTGTAAGCATTTTTATGGATTTCCTTCTTATCCATAGTGCCTTCCACATCCATAAAGCCACTCACTTCAATCTTGAAATTAAAGTCCATCGGTTTTTCCTTATGCATCATGTCGATGGTTAATGTTGCAATACAATGTTTATTATCCTGAGTATACTTTACATTGAATGAAGAACGCTGCTCAATGTTTAGTTTCTGTTCTCCCTGCAACTTGTTGGAAAGATCAATTTCTTCCACTTTCAGTCCCTTAAAAATCAATTCGCTCATTTCATCCTCCTAAGATAATTTTATTTTTTTCTTACTACTCCACTTACTGTAGCAATATTTTTTTCCAATCTTTTTATAACCTCTGACCTGAACATAATAGCATGCTGCCGGCTGTAGTTTTTTTAATGTATATCGATTCACATTTTTCTTAACTTTCTTTACCGTAACATGTTTCATATTACTCTTCAGTCCGTAACGAATCACATAGCCCTGAACACTTTTCATCTTCTTCCATTTTAGTGTGATTTTTTTCTTTGATTTCACTGCTTTGACCCGTTTTACCCGACTGGCCTTAATCTTCTTTTCCAGCGGATTCACAGTTACAGGTTCAGGATTCGCTTTCACCTTTTTTACCACGGTTCCCGTATAATTAATTTCTTTTGCACGAATCGTAATAATCAAGTAGCCACTCTTATCTTTTTTCACGGTAGTGGTAAAGTCTGTCCCTTCCCGGACCCCTTGTCCTGCTTCCGGATTCACTCCGGTGACAATGACGGTGTTATCTTTTTTCACCGTAATATCCAGGGTAATATCTTTTAGGTTCTTTTTTGCAATCTGATATTTTTTCTCAATTACACCATTGAAGTTTTCCGAAGAAATCATCATGGTTGCTGTTCCTACATTGGTGTTATTCTCATAGCATACAATGTAATCATCTCCCGGGTTTAACTTCGTCGCCCCGACATAAAGAGATACCGGACGAACCCTCTCTTTTCCATTGTACTCTAAAACTCTTGTTCTCAGATTATCTTTAATCGTCACCTCGGAAACATCCACCGGAACGATTTCGAAAGTTCCTTCAATGGTTCCTTGATATTTTTCAATTCCTTCAATGGTATACGTAGCTGTACCTGCGTCTTTATTATCTTCTGCAGAAATTACATAATCTTCATCCTGCTTTAGTAAAACCCTTTGGCTTTCCTCTTCATCCGGAATATAAACCTCGACTTCCGGAATTTGTTCCAATCCATTATAGACACAGTTTTCCTCCACCAGCTTTACTTCTGCCACCTGAGCAATATCAATGGATTTCTCTTCAGCAGAAACGGTAAACACTGGTGCAGTAATCAACAATGCCATCCAAATCAGGAAGTTCAAAATATGTTTCACTCTCGTTCTCATATCTTCTCCTTCTATCTTATCCGTAACGCAATAAGAATATTCTACCACATTTTATGGTTTGAAACCACAAAAAAACACACCGCACCGGAATCCACTTTCTCCGGGCGGTGTCTTTTTCTTCTATTTAATAAACTTCCAACTTCCTTTTACAATCAATTTATCAAAAACGATATAGAATGCCGGCAATACACAGATAACGCAAACCATGCTGACAATGGCTCCTCGTGCCATTAGCAGACACAGGGCACTAATCATATCAATGCTGGAATAAAAACCGACGCCAAAGGTCGCACCGAAAAACGTCAGCGCACTGACAATCACGGATTTCATTGCCACCGCAAGGGCATCTCTTGCCGCTTCTTTTTTCTCCTTTCCCTGACAACGCTCATACTTATAGCGATTGGTCATAAGAATTGCATAATCCACGGTTGCTCCAAGCTGTATGGTTCCGATTACAATGGACGCGATAAACGGCAAGGTCGTTCCGGTATAATACGGAATTCCCATATTCACGAAAATACCAAACTCAATCAACGATACCAGAATGACCGGAACAGAAACGGACCGGAACACTAATGCAATAATAATCAAGATCATGAAAATCGAAACAAAACTTACCGTTTTGAAATCCGAATCTGTAATGTTAATCAAATCTCTGGTACAGGCAGCCTCGCCTACCAGCATTCCTTTCGGATCATACTTTTTAATGATTTTTTCTACTTCATTACATTGTTCATTGGCTTCATCAGATCCGGTTTTAAACTCGGACATGAAAATCATCATTTCATACCGGTCGCTTTTCAGTTTCGAGGAAACCTCTGACGGAATAAAATCTTCCGGAATCGAGCTATCCACTAAAGTCTCAAGTCCCAGGGCATTTTGTACTCCTTGAACCTGCTCCACTTCCTTCATCATTGCAGAAATTTCCTTTGCCGGAATCTCTGAACTCATCAGTATGATATTCGCAGACCCTAAATCATAGTCTTCTGAAATAATGTTTTGTGCCTTCACACTTTCCAAATCTTCCGGAAGACTCAGGGACAAATCATAATAAACATTGGTATGATTATTTCCATAAACCGCCGGTGCTAAAAGAATCAGGAACAACGCCACGAAAACCATGTAGTGCTTCGTGATGAATGCCGGGATAATCTTGAAATCCGGAAGCAACGTTTTATGTCTGGTCTTTTCAATCACCTTATGAAATACCAGAATCATTGCAGGTAAAATGGTTACACAGCTGATTACGCCAAACACGACTCCTTTTGCCATAACAATTCCTAAGTCCAGTCCCAGGGTAAAACTCATAAAGCATAGTGCAATAAAGCCTGCAATGGTCGTAACCGAACTTCCGATAACCGATGTGATTGTTTCAGCAATAGCATTGGCCATGGCCTCCTGATGCTTTCCACCGCATTGCTCCAGATTTTCCTCATAACTATGCCAAAGGAAAATGGAATAATCCATGGTAACCGCTAACTGAAGCACTGCTGCCAGCGCTTTCGTAACATAGGAAATCTGTCCCATAAACACATTGGATCCTAAATTATAAACAATCGCCATACCGATACTTGATAAGAAGAAAACAGGTATCATCCATGAATCCATAAGTAAGGACAAGATAATAACTGAAATCACCACTGCGATTCCCACATAAATTGGCGTTTCATGCTCTGACAATTCCTTGGTATCTTCCACAATGGCAGAAATCCCACTAATCTGACATTCACGCTTGGTTACCTTCCTAATTTCCTTAATAGCTCCCATAGTTCCGTCACCGGAACTGGTATCATCAAAGATTACCATCATAATGGTAGAATCCCCTTTATTGAAAGTCTCATAAATTCGCTTCGGAAGCATACTCTTTGGAATGCTTAAATCTGCGAAGCTGTCATACCACAGGACTTCTTTTACATGATTGACATTTTCCACTTTCTTCTTCAGTTCTGACACATGATAATCATCCATGTCTTCCACCAAAATGATTCCAAAGGCTCCTGAGCCAAAATCATCCATCAAAATTTCCTGTCCGTCCATGGTGTCGATTCCATCCGGCAGATAATATAACAAATCATAATTTACTCTTGTATTGAAATACCCGATTGCTGCAGGGATTAACAGAAGAATTCCAAGGAGCAATATCAGATATCTGGCTTTTACCACCAATTTTCCAAATTGTTTCATATGGATGCCTTCCTTTCCTACTCGATTTCTTCGGTCTTAAATATAAATTTCACACTTCCACTCATATGCTCCGTAATTCCACTGAAGGAACGGTAATTCTTTCCTTTATTTAAAATATCATCAATTAATTCCACAGCTTCCGGTGCTGTTTCCTCAAAGATTTTTGTAATCTTTTTGATTCCTTTATTATTCAGTTTTACAGTTCCATTCTTTAATTTCTTCGTTCCATCCATTAAAGTCACGACACCGCGATCTAATGTCTGTGCCCCATCGGCTAATTTTTCACTACCATCTTTTAACTGTACCGTTCCATCATATAAACTTTCCGTTCCCTGGAAAAGTTTGATACTTCCCTGATTCAGTGCATTAGTACCATCGGACAGTTTCTTGGTTCCCTGAAATAGTTTTCCAGCCCCATCCTTTAACTGCACTGTTCCATCATATAAGTCACCGGCTCCTTTGTTCAGTTTTCCTGCACCGGTTGCCAGATCCGAACTTCCTTTTTTCACCTTACCGGCTCCGTCTGCCAAATCCTTGACACCGGAATCCAGTTTTCCAGTGCCCTCATCCAGACTCTGAATACCGCCCTGAATCTTGGTACTGTTTTCACTTAATCCGTTATCCAGGGATGCTGCACCTTCGTTTAATTGTTTTAGTCCATTCTTCATGGTTGTCGTTCCCTGATACAATGCCGGAAGGCCTTTTTCCTCATCGGATAAAGCCACTGCACCACTGTATAACTGTGAAATGCCTTCTTTCAAAGAACTTACACCGGTGCTTAAGTCTTTGGAACCACTTTCCAGGTTATCCAATCCATCTACCAGCGCCTCAATCTCATCTTTGCTCTCACTCAATTCCTGATTCATGCTTTTCTGAACACTCTCCAATGTCTGCACACTGTAATACGCCTGTACCAGCCCATAATAAGATTCCACGCTCAGTCCATTGGCTTCTAAGACATTTTCTAACGGAGTCCCTGCAGCTACCGACTGATTGATTCCTTCCACTGTGGCATTTAATCTTGCCTTGCTGGAAATTGCACCACCTGTGGAATTAGAGACCTGAATAATAATGGCATCGATTTGTCCTCCAATCCCCGTTGGCATGTCATTCATTTTTTTCACCAGTTTCTTCACGCCGGCGTTTGCCTTGGTCAGTCCGGTTGCAACTGACTTTGCACCATTCTCCAAACCTACACTCTCATCTGTTTGTTCAAATGCGTCCTTCGCATTTTTTAACCCGGCAGCTAATTTTTCGGCACCTTCACTGGCATTTTTCGCACCACTTTCCAAATCCTTGGATCCCTGATACAGTTTTTCGGACCCCTGGTTCACCTGGGATGCGCCACTGGTTACAGACTGATGGAATAAATTATAGTTCTTTAGCAATTCTGACGTTCCATCATGAAGAGTTATCGAACCTGTCTTTACTTTATCTGCACCATCGGCCAAATCAGCAGAACCTTTTTTCAATGCCGCTGCACCTTCAGATAAATCAGAAGAACCGCTCTTCAATTGTTTTGCACCGTTACTTACTTTTCCGGTTCCATCCTTTAAGGTCTTTGCTCCGGACTTTAAGGAACCGACGCCCTTTTTCAGGACTCCTGCGCCATTCTTTAATGCTTCTGTTCCCTTCTTCAAGGTCACGGCACCTACCACCAGCTTCTTCAAACCTTTATTTAAGGACACGGAACCGGAAGCCAATTTTTCACTTCCGTCTTTCAGTTTTTCGGTTCCATCATTGACTTTCGTTGCACCATCAACTAATTGATCTGCACCATTCTGCAGGGTTTCCATCTGCTCCGTCACATCAGAAAAATTCAAGGTTTTTCCAAGATTTAAATCCGCAAGTTCCGATGTGGCCACTGACAATGTCATTCCCATAGAGAAATCCTTCACATCCGCAGTAATGTTAATCTGTTCCGGTAACTCAATATTTTCCAGATACTTCTTTCCATTCTCAACATGATCCACCAGATATTTTTTCAATCCGGGAACACCATATCCCACGACAATCTGTTTTCCTTCCTGGGCGATCACCTTTCCGTGGTCCACGGAAACATTTGAGAAATTACTATCTAAAATCATTGCCGTCAATGTCAAAAACGGGACGAAATCCTCTGAATTATTTTCATAGGTATATACCAGTCTCACCTTTCCGCTTTTTCCTGCCATTTCCTCCGGCGTCATTTCTTTCCCATCTAAATAGTATTGAACTTTTATGGATATCGGAAGGGACTTGGTTGTGGTTCCCTGATAAGAAATATCCTTCCCCTTGTTTTCCCAAACTATTTTTCCATCATCCTTCTTCACAAACTGTTCCTTACCACTCAGATTTTCAATGTCTTCCAGTTCGGAATAATCCTCAATATTTCCTTCTCCTTCTGTTTTAATCAGGTCGCTGACAATGGTTTTATTCACTGTTCCATCTGCTCCCATCTCCACGTATACTGTTTCCTGCTTCTTCCCCTTGGAAGCCGGAGCAATTTCCCCTGTCAGTAATTGTTCCAGGGCTTTTGCATCTTTTTCCTGATTCTCTATTTTTTCAGCTTTCACTTTTTGAATCTGCTCAATTTCTTCTGTACATCCCATAAGTCCCCAGGCAGTAACAGTTACAACCAAAAGTAAACTTACTGTTCTTGTCACATAAATTTTCATAATGCATTCCTCCTATTCATCTTACTGAATTCTACCCACAGTATACGCCAGTCTTTTTAAAAATACCTGTACATTTTTACACACTATTCTTTTTTTACGACATTTGTTCGTTTTTGTGTTTTTTCCTCGTGTAAACAAAAAACTGCTCCGGTGATTTCACCGAAGCAGCTCTTTCTACACTAATTCTTTTCTATTTTCCGTCTTTCTTGTGATGAAGAAGATATAACTCATGTCCCATACGTTCCGATGTATTAACAATAGCCTCTATACGTTCGGAAAGTTCTTTCTCGTCTTCTTTCATCCCTTCCTTTGCCCAATCAACAATAACGCCTGTAATGCCATAAGAAAAGAATCTGGCATAGACCCCTCTGGTATGTTCATTGACACTATCATAAATGTCAAGTTCATCAATTGCCTTTTCAAACAACTCTACCAGCACTTTTTCCAAATAATCTGCAAAAAAGTTATTGGATGATTTAATGGTATTTGTGATAAATTTTCTCTGAGACTTCATATATTCCAGTAATTCCAATGTCTTATCCGGCCAGTTTTCAAAGTTAAGATCTTCCGTCAACGGAATAAACATTTCCTGGGTATAAATCCAAGCAAGCAATTCATACTTATCATTAAAATGATAATAAAACGTCTGACGATTCACACCACAATCATCGGTAATATCAGCAACAGTAATTTTATCAAATAACTTCTTTGCTCCAAGGGTTTTCAAACTCTGAGCCAATGCTCTTTTTGTAATATTTGAATTTGCCATAATATCCTCTCCTTTCTTTAGTATATACGATTAATAACTTATCATACCTTTATGATAACATACTTATCGTACATATGTAAACTTTTTTTCCACCACAAAAATAGTTTGTAAACCTTAGATTACAAACTATTTTTTCATTATTTATACAGTTTCTACTCAGTTGTCAAAATTTTACAATCTCATTGCCCCAATCGTAGTCAATTTCCTTGTAATTCGGGTTCACTTTCAATAAAATATCCCGATACAAATACTCATGACCTGCACTGTTACTCATAAGATTCTTTTCATAAAGATATTCAGCTACTTTATAAATGGAATAAGTCTTCACTTTGCTATATCGAACAGAACCATCCTCTAAAATAGCATATGCTCTGACACCGTATTCTGCGGTGTATGCCTTAACACTGGTTCCGTTTTTAATCATTGTCATGGAATGATAAGTAGTGTCCTCTTCCATTCCCGGCATTGGTGAAAGAATTCCAGCACTGGTGTACTCAAAGTCAGCCACAAATGGATGTGATGTTCCAAGAACCAAATCCTCTGCGGTAGCTCCCTGAGAAAACAAGCCGTAAATATTTCCTGCCTTTACCACTCTCTTTCCATCGATTTCCTCATCCACAGATGAAATAACACGAAGTCCTTTCAATGTGTAGCTAATCTGATATCCTTCAATCTTTAACTGATTGCTAATGGTTCCATTCTGATTCGTCGTTTCCTCTTCTTCGGAATTTTGCAGACAAATGGCAATGTAATCCACATTAACGCCACCGGAACCACCTGTAAACTGTAAGGTATTTCCATTTCCCGGAGCCAGATTGATTTCTGTGGAAATCGTTCCTGTATACGCTTCCCATCCACCAGTGGATGAAAAGCTTAATGTAGTCTGCGCACCATTGTTTACCGACAGACCCAGATGAGAATTATCCTCATTGGATGCATAATGTACCAGAAGGGTCGCAATGCCTCCCTTTGTTCCACCGTTCACGGAAGAAATAGTAAAGGATGCTCCTTCTAAATGAAGGTTTCCAACATTCTTTCCATGGTACGCTGCTGCAGTGTTAAACAGCTCTGCCACAGTAACCGTAGCATTTTCCACTCCATAAATTGTTTCCTGTCCCGGCTGTGAAGCTGTAGTCGTCTCTGCTTCTGTATTCGTTTCTTTTTCTGTAATTACTTCTTCGGTAGTCTGTTCTTCTGTAGTTGGTTCCGGCTCAATGATTTCCCCGTCCCCCACATCATAACTTTCACTGTTTAGAACATAAAATTCATAGATTGCCCAGAATTTTCCTGCACTGCTGTTTTGTTCGATTCGAACATATCTGGCCTGCTGTGGCCCCACTTCATAAATATTCCGATTTTGTCCTGCTGCCACCTGTCTCCAATTACTTCCGTCATTAGAAAGCAATACTTTATAGTCTCCCGGAGAATCGGCAGTATTTCCTAATGTGGTCACAATGGTGTCAAACTGCTGCACATTTCCCATATCCACCTGATACCACTGTCCCGGAGCCTGCCAGCTGGAATTCCACTGGGAGTTTAAATCCCCATCCAAGGACTGGGCAGCCATATAGTTATTTACATTAGAAGATGCCACCCATCCGGTTTGGTTAATCTTCGCCATTGCCTGGCTGTTTCCGTCCACAACCACTGCGGTAGAGAAATTTGCCTTATTTTCAGCAAAAGCATTTGCTTCATTCTGGGTGTAATCTGCCACCGTATTAATTACCGATACCCGACTGCTTCCGGATGAGAAGGTTGCATTATTGGTATTAAAGCTTGATGTGATTAAATTCACCTTACTGCCCTCGCCAACTGTCAAGGCTCCATTATAACCACGCTGCTGGAAATTAGCGGTATAAAGATTTAATGTACCGCTTCCGGCATTCATCACAACTGCTTTTTCCGGATATCCCCATAAATCGGTATTGTAAAAGTTTGCGGTAAAATTAGAATTTCCTTCCGTCTCAAAATATCTGGTAATCGGCTGATCATTGTTTAAGGACACAATCTGATTGTCCACGAAATTCATTTCACCTGTCAGACCTGAACCAAAATACAATGATTTTCTGGAACCGTCAATTCCCAATCCCATGGAAGAAAGATTCTGTGGTCCACCGTTTCCTTCACTAATCAGTTTTGTTCCAATATAAGCTCCGTATGGGAAACAGTTATATAAATGCTGATTTGTTGTATCTCCCACAATCAGGAATTCCAATTCCCGTAACTGCTGGTCGTAAACCGGTCCGTTACTTACCCCTGCCGGAGTGTTCGGGCTGTTCGGGAATCCTCCGAACTTCGGATATTCCTGGCCACAACCATAAATGATTGTATTAAACATTAAATTGTTAATAGTACCGTTGGAAGAACCATTTCCCACTTTGACACAAACCTTATTTACATGTCCTGCCAAAAATTCCACATAATGGTTGTCACAACGATAAGTATCTAAATCCAGGCCGTAAGTTGCCGCACGGATTCCTGTATTGATCACGTAAATGTCACTTCCCATTCCCTGCATGGTTGCCGGGTAATCCACCGGATGGAATTCTCCGTTCCCATCCAGCTGGTAGGTCTGCTCCGGATAGTTTACAATGATTCCTCGCACTCCGGCACTTTCTGAAATGCGAATCAGTGGAGTTCCATTCGCATTGCCCTTAAAGCCATACGCTTCCAGAATTGCTCCGGATCCGTGAGGTACGGTACTTAAGTCCGTGGCACCACGTAACTCAACATTGCCTGGAATCAATAAAGAACCATTAATTCTATAATGTCCTGCCGGAAGGAATACGATTCCCCCGCCACCTGCGGAAGCGTCATTTAATGCGCTCTGGATGGCATTGGTACAATCATTTCCTCCCCCATGATTTCGGTTATTATCTGCATTGTATGGGCTGTTTGTAACCACATATAAATCCAGTTTTTTCGGCATATGGCTCTGATACTGAGACTTTGTATCATCAAAATCCGGAACCGGCTTCACATTCACGGAACCATTTTCCAAATCTGACTGATAAATGGAATTGTTTCGGATTTCTCTTTCGTTCTTAAAGGTATTTCCTGCCAGAGAAACACGTCCCAGACTTCCAATGACAATCTGTGGAGCCTTATTGTTATAGGCAGTCGCTGTTGACATCAGTGTTCCACCATCAATATTTACCACACCCTTTTCCACTGTGGAATCGTACAAGAGTACCTTTGTGGTGGAAGCCTTGTCCACATTGATTGCATACTTACTACAAGTGAATGTACTCTTTGCAAACTGGATGGTATCTGTGGTACCACCATTGACCTGAAATCCCGTTTCACAATTGTAAGCGGTAACATCATGAAACAAAATACCCACGTAATTGGACGTCTCAAATAAAATTCCGATGTTACAGTTTTTCAGTTTGAACTTATAATGATGTCCGTTTGGTGTTGCACCATTGCCCTCTGAAGAGACTTTGGTGTTATATCCCACGTGATAACCTTCTATATTAATATAGCAGGCATAGGACCAGTCATTTCGACGCATGACAATTCCGATTCCATTGTCATAGATCCAGCGTTCAAAGGAACTTCCTTTTTCCGGTGCATTGGGAAGTCCGGAGCCTGACCAGAAATCCGGTGAGAATGTCACGTTATCGATTCGTCCTACATCCGCGATACAGTCAATCTCAATTCCTTTTTTCAGCGGGGTACCATACACCCCATTGATAACCGGTGATGCTCCGCCATTGCTCTGATTCCACCAGATTCCAATATAGGAATTCACCAAGGTCACGTTTTTAATATTGGCATATTCATTTCCAAAGTATCCATTACATCCTAAACGAATCGTCGGAGAGTATTCCACGATATTGTTCGGATCCTGTTCCGGATACCAGATTGTCATATCCATCACGCCGACTTCTACTTCCGTCTCCATAAACGGTGTGCTGCTTTCACCTTTTCCTCGTCCCACATAAGCCATCAGAATGGTTCCACCGGTAAGACTCTGTCCTGCTTTTGGCTTCGTCCAGTCTCCGCGCAAGGTGACACCTTTCTTGATTCTCAAAGAACCGGCAATCTTGTATCTTCCTGATGGTACATAAATGATTCCACCTCCCAGATTCGCAGTGTGATCAATCAGCTTCTGGAAGATTTGCGTATTGTCATTGTTTCCTGTGTTGTCCGCGCCGTAATCCAATACATTATAGGCATAAACAAACGCATCTGTCTTTGATGCATTTTTTTGAACCCTGTAATTCGGCACGCCAATGTTGTTAATGTCTGCCGCAGAAGTTTTTGTGGTAAACTGTGCCGGCATACATAAACAAATGGCCAGCATGCATGCGACCACTTTCTTCATAAACCTGTGTTGTCTTTTCATGTTCCGTCTACTCCTTCATATGTTTTCTCTCCTCTAACATTATAAATTTTCGACTTTTATTTTTCCATATGATAAAAGTGTTTTTATCCGTTTTTGCGATTTTTGGCACATTATAGTAAAACGTTTAACTCTTTTTGTGAGAAGTGTTCACTTTGAATCGTTTTTCGGTCTTTCCTCGCGTTTCGTAAAGGTTTCCAAAAAATAAAATTCGTTTTATCGTTCCTCAGTTACCTTAACTTTTTCATATTTCTTTATCATAAGGTACACTTGTTAGAACAATTTTTGATTGCCATACCCTATCTTTTTCATTTATTTAACTTGTAAGGTACGGTCGTATGGTCTTTTTTTTGGGGCTGTACCTTACTTCCTTCATTTTTCTCCGTTGCAAGGTACAGCTAACCCTTTCAACTTTTTTGAAGTGTACCCTAACCCTAATCATTCTTCCATTTATAAGGTACCATCACTTTTTTGCCCCCCACTAGATGTACCCTAGCCACTCTCTTTCTTCTATATGTAAGGTACATTGACTTTTTTTCCTCTTTCCAGGTGTACCTTAACAAGAGTGTTTTTGAAATATATATGGTTGCTTCATACAGTATGTTGCACAAATCATGCCGGCTCATCGACGGAATCCTCTCAAAAAAAGACACCCGGCGTAGCATGATCGCTTCACCGAGTGTCTTTTACTTTCATATATTATTTTCCGTCCGGATATCTCTGATAGAAGTCATCCAATGCGGATTTGATTGCTTCTTCTGCTAAAACAGAACAATGAATCTTATGAGTCGGCAGACCGTCCAGTGCTTCTGTTACTGCCTTATTTGTTAAGGCCAACGCTTCATCCACAGATTTTCCTTTAATCAATTCTGTTGCCATGGAACTGCTGGCAATGGCAGAACCACAACCGAAGGTTTTAAACTTCACGTCTGTAATGATATTCTGATCAATCTTCAGATAAATCTTCATAATATCACCACACTTGGCATTTCCTACTTCTCCGATACCATCCGCGTCTTCAATTTCACCGACATTTCTTGGATTCATGAAATGATCCATTACCTTTTCACTATATAACATATTCTAATTCTCCTCTCTGTAATTCATCCCATACCGGCGAAATGCTTCGCAGGTATTCCACAACATCCTTCGTAGACTGAATCAGGTATTCTACTTCTTCTTCCGTGATTTCTTCATTAAATGTCAATCTCAGTGAACCATGAGCCACTTCGTGTGGTCGTCCGATTGCTAATAACACGTGACTTGGATCCAGGGAACCGGAAGTACATGCAGAACCGGAAGATGCTGCAATTCCTTTGCTATCTAATAATAATAGAAGAGATTCCCCTTCAATTCCTTCAAAACAGAAATTCACATTGCCAGGAAGTCTTTGTTCCGCATCTCCGTTTAATGCAGAATGCTCAATCTGTGACAATCCTTCAATCAATTGTCTTCTGCGCTGTGCTGTCTTTTTTGCAGTTTCTTCAACATTAGCCACAGCTTCTTTCAATGCCGCTGCCATACCAACAATTGCTGCCAGATTCTCTGTTCCAGCACGTTTGCCGCGCTCCTGTGCACCACCTTCAATGACGTTGGTCAGCGGAACCTTTTTATTCGCATATAAGACTCCAACCCCTTTCGGTCCTTTAAATTTGTGGGAGGACAGGGAAAGCATGTCCACACCTAATTCCTTTACATTCACCGGAACATGACCAACCGCCTGAACCGCATCTGTATGGAAAGGAATTCCTCTTTCATTACAAATTGCTGCAATTTCTTTGATTGGCTGAATGGTTCCGATTTCATTGTTTGCAAACATCACTGTTACCAATGCGGTTTTATCTGTGATTGCCGCTTCCACTTTCTTGGCATCTACAATCCCATTACTTTCCACATCCACTAAGGTCACATCAAACCCTTCCTTTTTTAATTTATCTAATGTATGAAGAATCGCATGATGTTCAATTGGTGTGGAAATAATATGATTCTTTCCTTTTAATCTTCCGAAGTATGCTGCAGAGATTAAAGCCTGATTATCTGCTTCACTCCCCCCGGATGTAAAATAGATTTCCTTAAAGTCTGCACCAATGGCTTCTGCCACATCAATTCGTGCCTGTAAAAGATATTCTGCTGCCTTCTGACCAATGCTGTGAAGACTGGATGGATTTCCATAAACTTCCTGCATGATATTTATCATTGCCTTGATTGCTGTCTCGCTCATTGGCGTCGTTGCAGCATAGTCTGCATATATTTTCATTTCGTTCTCCTCCTTATTCCTATCTGACTACTAGGAATTATAATCTGTATTTTCATATTTGTAAATACCCATTTTAATTTTTTCTTAAATGTAACGTATTTTTTTGTCTCTGAATGAAAAGTTACAAAGATATTTCTTATTTTCGACCCTTTTTTATCATTCATCGCACTATAATAAGAAGAAACTACTATTTTTTTCATAAAAACCTTTTGTTTGTTACAAAAAAGGTTGACAAATTACATGATTTTTGGCATTATGTATCTAGCGTGCAAACATTGTAACAATTATGTAATAAATTGGAGGTTGTTTTGAAACGTCATATTTTAACATTATTTTTATTAGTTTTTGTTCTTAGTGCTTCAAGTATGGTAGCCGTCAATGCTGCTGAAGAAGAAACACAGGAAGTAACTACTGCTACAATCGAAGAAGAAACTACTACAGTTCAGGAAACTGTAAAGGTTGCTAAAAAAGAAACTATAAAAGTAACAAAAAAAGTAAAAGTTAATAAGACATTAAAACTAAAAAAAGTTTTATCATTATCTAAGAAGAAAATGAAAAAGTACGATTTTGTTTCTAGTAAGACTGCTGTTGCTACAGTAAATGAAAAAGGAATTGTAAGAGCTACAAAAAAAGGTAAAACAGTAATTACTGTCACTTCTAAGAAAACCGGTGATGTGTACGCAAAGATTACTGTTAAGGTTAAGAACAGATATAATGCTACTCAGCTCAGACTGATGTCTTCGATCATCTTCTGTGAAGCTGGTGCAGAATCTTATGCAGGAAAGAAAGCTGTAGGGATTGTAATTATGAACCGAATTAAGTCCGGTTCCTTCCCAAACACTTTAGCCGGTGTTATTTATCAGCGTGGTCAGTTCACTCCTGCCGCTACAGGATTTTTAAGCAGAGCATTAAACAAGTACGATAACGGAAATATTCCTCAGGCTTGTATTAATGCAGCAAAAGAAACATTAAACGGTGAAAACTCCGTAGTACTTGGAAGTTCAGAAACAAGTATGGCGAACTTCTTATTCTTCTCAAGATACGTAGCAGGATGTCGACTTAAAATCGGTGGACATATGTTTAAATAAAAAGGATGGTGAGAAAAATCTCACCATTCTTTTTTTAAGCTTAACGCTTTTATAACTTTCCTTCTACCAGGTCTTTTAATGTATGTTGTTCCAAATACTCATCAATCATCTGATCCAGATTTTTCCACAACGGCAAGGTAACACATTCTTCTGCTCTGTCACAGGTCTCTGCCCCACTTTCCAAACAGTATACCGGTGCCAGACTTCCTTCAGTTAATTTTAAAATGGAACCCAATGTGTATTCTCCCGGTTCTTTGGAAAGCTTATACCCACCGGATTTTCCACGAAGACTACTTACCATTCCACCTTTATGTAAAATCGAAACAATCATTTCCAAATACTTCATGGAAATCTGCTGGCGGTTTGCAATATCCTTTAGGGAAATATATTTTCCTTCTCCATTCTGTGCCAGGTCAATCATGATTCTTAATGCATAACGACCTTTTGTTGAAATCATCATAATACATCTCTCCACTTCATTTCTTTTTCAATTCCTAGTATACTGTAGGTATTATATTTTTGCAAACAAAAAAACCGCCATATCAACACTTTTCGTATCAACATAGCAGTTTTATATGCTTTATTTCATTTTTACTGTATCAACAATAATTTGAGCGCAGTAGTCAATTCCAAGATAACCACTGTCCAGATTCAGATGATAATTATGGTAATCTCCCCATTTTCGGTCTGTGTAATATCGATAGTATGCTTTTCGACCTTTATCTCGTCGTTCCAAATATTTTTCTACGTGTTCCGGAACGTCATCATTTCTGGAAAGTACCCGTTCCTTTCTGCTTTGAATATCTGCGTGAATAAATACATTTAAGGTTTCTATCTCAGCTTTTTCCAGAATATAATCGGCGCATCGTCCCACGATTACACACGGTCCCTTTCTGGCACATTCTAAAACCACTCTGGATTGCAATTCAAAAATCTGATCCTGTGGATTAGAAATATAGCTAGAAGAAAAAAAACTGCCCGTAAACCACTGATTGACTCCTGTGGTATACTCTGCCTTATCTTTAATATATTCCGGCGTATATCCGCTTTCATCTGCTACTGCCTGAATAATTGTTCCGTCGTAAAAAGGGATATCCAGCATTTCTGCCACCTTCTGTCCAACATCTCGTCCGCCACTTCCGTACTCTCTGCTAATTACAATTACCGGATACATAAAATCACCTCCGCACTATTTTGTTTTTTCCGAAATTAATCTGCTTCTATTATATCATAAATTCGATTGCGGAAGAACTCTTTTCTACTCTTTTATATCAATTACCCCATACTCGGAAATAGTTCCTGTCTTAAACTTAATTGCCCAATCAGAAATTCCAGAATTCACGATAAATGTGGTTTTATTTCTGACTTCCATCCCGTAAGTCTTATCGTTGGCTCCGGATAATTCTCCGGTAATTCCAATCGGAATCATCTGCCCTCCATGAGAGTGTCCTGATAATACCAAATCGACTTCTGTTTTTTCTTCTGCATCATAATCATTCGGCTGGTGATCCAGCATAATCATATACTTTGAAGGATCCAGATCCTTCACCATTTCTTCTGCCGTTTTACGCTCTTGGAAAGAACGATCCAGTCGACCGATCAGGTAAAATCTGTCGTCAATCAGCACAGTTTCATCTTCCAATACTGTTATCTGGTTTTTCTCTAATTCCGTCTTGATTTCTTCCAGGGAGTACCCTCTGGAATTATAATACCCTTTATCGTGATTTCCCCAAATCACATAAGTTCCATAGGTAGACTTCAACTTTCCCAATTCCTGACAACTGAGAATCATATCTTCTTTTGTGGTATCATCATCTACAAAATCCCCTGTAACGACTACTAAATCCGGATTTGTTTTTTGAATATTTTTCAAATGTTTTCCGAACCCCGCTCCATCAAATGTCGCCCCGACATGAGAATCTGAAATCTGAACAACTCTTATACTCTCCCCCTTCAAATCCTTTGACGTCTTTAGTTGATACCGCGTTTCAGAAACATGGTACGCATTGTAATATCCCGCAGACAAATAAAGAATCAGCGTTAGAATCGCAAGTCCACCTTGCCAATAACACGAAACCTTCTTCCCACTGATTTTTCTCACAACCTTCTCAAGGAGTTCTCCCAGTCCCAAGAATATATCCAAATGAAGAATGACAATCAGGGTGTTCACAAAATCCCAGTATCCCAATCCTACAATGAGCAATACAAGAATTATTGTAATGGACACCTTTTTTTTCTTTGAGTCCCCAACTAGTTTTTTCACAAATTGAAACTTATACAGTTTTCCAATGCAATACTTCAATAAAAAGAATAGCAACAGCCCCATTAAAACCACTGCTAACACTCCTAAAATTACGACAGACATCTCTTGTCCTCCCTCACTGTAAGAATTCCTTCTTACTTATCTTTCTTCTAAACGTATAAACATCATAAAAAAGCAAATCATCAACAATGCCGAGCAAAACAAAATAGCCTGTTCCCGAAATGCTTTAATCATCAAACTTCCAATAATTGCTCCGATGACAAAAAACAATATAATTCCAAAATATAATCCTGCTTTTCTTAAATAAGGCTTTTCCCTTGTCAGGATATATTCATTCAGATTCTGGGTTCCGCTTCGCAAATTTCCAATGCACATGGTTGTTGCAATTCCATTGCCATGAATGCTTCGAAAACTTTCCACCTGAATCCCACAGGCGAAAGACGTCAAAGTGTTGGCAATCATACTGAAACCTGCCGGAATGGCTGCCACTCCAAACAGAATGACCGCTTCCATTAACACGGCAATCTGCCGCCAATGAATCTGTTGTATCTCTGTGGTTTTATGTCGCACAATATCTGCCAAAATGATTCCAATGGTAAAGGCCAGCACCGGGCTAAAGTAGTGAAGCGCCACCATAAATTCCCGATTAATCAAATGAATCCCAAACAATAAAATATTTCCTGTCTGGGCATTGGCAAATACCTGGTCTCTGCAAAGGTAAGAATATGCATCCATAAACCCACCGGACAATGCCAATACCATTCCTAGCAATATTGATTCTGACATCTGTTTTGCTGTATGTTTCATAATACCTGCTCCATTAATCCATGTATTCCATCTCTTTCATAAATGTCTTTATAGTACTTTAGCTCTTCCTGAATAATCTCATCAATCATCTGCATTCCCAATAATTCCACCGGTGCCTGATCATCCGTAAGCAATCGTTTTCCCGGCTGATAGGATTTCAGGTTTTCCTGCACCATGGTCATCATTCCCTGCAGTTCCTTATTCTTTTCCTGCTGCAAATTTTCCTCGTAGGTTTTCAGCATCTCTTCCTTGTTTGATGCAAACAACTCCCGGTTTGTGGACCCATTTACATCCACAGTGTACACCTCTCGAAATACATGACTAATGGTATCTGAAATATAATCATTAATACTTCCGCTTTTTGATCCACGCATATTCATATTGACCACCATAACACCATCCTCCGTCAAATGTTCCTTCACTAACGTGAAAAATTCAATTGAGGACATCTGAAACGGAATGGTAATATCCTGATATGCATCCACCATAATCACATCGTACTTTTTGTCCACCGCTGCCAGATACGCCCTGCCATCATAAGTCGTTACTTCCACATTTTCCGGAAGATTAAAATATTGTTCTGAAAGTTTTGTAATTTTCTCATCAATCTCTACCCCTTCTAAATGCATATCCTTAAAATAGCGGGAGCATTGGGTTGCAAAAGTTCCCGTTCCCATTCCAAGAATCAAAACATTCATCTTTTTCTTTTCGTGAACCCCTGCCATAAAAGGTGCCGCCATGGCGTAATCATAATATAGTCCTGTCAGCTTGTCATCCTTCATATACACGGACTGAACCCCAAACAAAACATTGGTAGACAATACTACCTTTTCCTCATCCTCAGCCACCTGAAGGTAATTATAAACCGACTCCCCTTCATAAACCAATTGATCCTGCCAAAATGCAAAACTATTATCCCTTCCCACAATGCAACAAACTAAAAAGATTGCCATCCCTACAGGAAGTTTTTTCACCCGCTTCAGCGGCGTTTTTGCGCTGATGAAGTAAATAGCCGATAAAATCAGTAAAATCCCTGAGAACGCCAAAAATGTGATGGATGTACCTACTGCCGGAATCGTCACAAAGGTTGGAACAAAAGTTCCGATGATGCTTCCGATGGTATTGGACGCGTTGAGATACCCAACCGTCTTCCCATTATCATCCAAAGAATCCACCGAATACTTCACCAAGGATGGCGTAACAGTTCCCAGTAAAAACAACGGGAAAACAAAAATTACCATACATGCCGCAAAGGCAGCAATAATCAGGAAATTATTATTGACCGTAAAAACAAGCAACGCAGAAATCCCAATAATCAAATAACGCCCCAGCACCGGAATCAAAGCAATCCAGATGGCTGCAACGATAATTCGTCCATACAATCGATCCGGATTCGGATCCCGATCCGCAGACTTGCCTCCGTAAATATTTCCCAATGCCATGGCAATCATGATGGTTCCAATGATAATCGTCCAGACAATCTGGGAAGAACTAAAATATGGTGCCAGAAGTCTGCTTGCACCGAGTTCCACTGCCATGACAGACATTCCCGCAAAAAATTCCGTCAGATATAAATAAATTTTTCGTTTTAAAATAGCTTGTTCCTGCATTTCTTCTCCATTCTATTTTTCACTGCTTTCTGTAAGGTATTGATTGATCCCTTCCACAATTCCCTCAGAAATCCTTTTCTGATATTCCTCGTTCTTAAGTTTCTTTCCTTCCTTTTTCGAAGATAAGAAGCCCACTTCCACCAGACAAGATGGCACCTTGGAATTTCTGACCACATAAAAATCACTATCTACGTGAATCTTCCGGTCATTGGACTCAGTCACGTCAAGAACATTTTTTTGCAGGGCTTTTGCAAGCACTGCACTGTTCCCATTTAATTCCTGATTACAATATGTTTCGATTCCATAGGCCTCGGTATTTTCTGCCCAGTTTAAATGAACACTGACAAATAGGTCTCCATTGTAAACCCGTGAGCAAAGTACTCTGTCTCCCAAGGAAATCAGGGAATCATCCTCTCTTGTCAACACGACCACATATCCCTGCTTTTCTAATTCCTTTTGCGCTTCCTTTACAATATTAAACGTAATTTCTTTTTCATACGGACTTCCCAGACCACACCCCGGATCTGTTCCTCCATGCCCCGCATCCAGAACAACTACTTTTTTCCCACCGGTAAAGTAACTGTTCCATAATCTTGCCACGCCCCATTTTTGATCCACAATCAAAAGTGCCGCACCCATTACCAATAATATTATGATCACAAGAATTCTCTTGCGTTTTTTCTTTTTCATCGTCTTCTCCCAGTATCTATGATATTTTTTCCTTAATTGTCTGTTTCACCTGACAGGTCTTATCCTTACAATGTGCACACTGCAGGTTTTGATTGGATCCAAACCAAAATCGCTCCGGATACTTCGCATAGATGATTTCCCAATGAATCAACACGACCACTGAAGTGAAAAACAAACTCCAGCTGTAAAAGTTTCGTATAAACAGCATCGGCGTAAACATCATAAAATGTCCCCAGTCATAAATTCTGCAATTCACACAACATTTATTCTTCATAATAAGCGTTTGAAACGGGCAGAAAAATAAAATGCAGATATAATCACACAAAAAATAAAAGACTGTAAGCATCAGCAAATCTGCATTGTCCACAATATGAAACAGGTACAAAAGCCCCCAAAAACAATTAAAGGAAAGCCACACCAAAAGAACCCTCCATGCACTGATATTTTGTCGTTGTACAAAATGTAGCAATTCCAATTCAGAGTAATTCGGTGCTTCCTTGAAATTTTCTTCTTTTCGTTTTCTCAGCGCCATTGTAAGAATTCGTTTTCCCGGAAATAAATGGATTAGCATTAATCCCATGAATACTGCCCATAACAAGTGCAAGGGAGTCAATCCAAGCTGTGTGAACTTCTTTGTCATGACCCTATATAAAAATGGCTTATTTATCAGATATGTCACTAAAACAGCAATAAAAATCGACAGCCGTGCTGTCAGTTTTATGAAATACTGTGTCAGCATTCGTGTTCGCTGTATTTTCATTGTATTTCTCCTCTTTTTTCACTTGTTTCCTTTTATTTTAAGGTACGAAAAACAATCTGTCTACTAGCAAATGCTCCTGTTCCTGCATATTGTCTCGGTTTTGGGAAAAACTATTAAAAATGGAGGTTTTTATGAAGAAAATAAGAAAAAATAAGTCCGTGAAAACTATTCCGAAAGGAATCTGGGAAGGCACACCGCCTCAAAAAAAGAAAACCACTTCTTCTCCCACCACTGACCTACAGGGGAATGGCTATCCCAAGGATCATGTTGAGAAATAAGCAGTACTTTTAAAGCGAAAAAACTGCTCCACCAACAAAAGGAAACATTTTTAATATTTTTTCAAAAAATGATTGACTTTTATTCCTGAGTATAGTATTATACTTCTTGCGTGTGAAACACACACCAAACAATGCGCGAGTGGCTCAGTGGTGGAGCACCTCCTTGCCAAGGAGGGGGCCGCGGGTTCGATCCCCGTCTCGCGCTCTTTTTGTGCAATAAAACGGGTACCTTAACGGGTACCCATTTTTATTGCGCAAACGAGCCCGCGGGGCTCGAACTAGTTCGATTTCTCGCCTGCCGGCTCGGTCGTTGCTTCTTTGCTTCG
>JAILRB010000049.1 GCA_024698585.1 Eubacterium sp. | reverse complement strand
TTTGATATCTATGTTTACTGTCCGCACCGTCTATTCCGTACCGGGGCTTTGGCTAGGCATAGTGGTAGCGCACATAACACGTCACAATAAAAGATTATATAATAACTGTATTTTACTGTCAATATCCTTTTTTAAAAAGTTCTCCACAATTATCTCTGAAATTCATCATCATCCGGTAACTCTAATGTTGGTACACTGCAGGCTGTTGGATTATCAGAGTTATCACAGCATCCTCTGGAGATTGTCTGTTCTGTTTCCTTAGTGTCATCCACGGTTACATTAATATGGCCATCACCTTTTTTTACACTGCCATCTAACATTGCGATAATTTCATCAATTCTCTTATCTTCCATTTCTTCTACCTCCTAATTTTCCAAAAGAAACTCCGCCATAACATAATTGCTAACGTCAATTCCTTTTGGCGTTAAATAGATTCTTTCTTTATTATCTACCAATAGTTCCTGTTTTATAAATTTATCCATCACGTCGCCATAGACGGCGTAAAGATCTGTTTGAAAGGTTGTCCGGAATTCTTCGATAGAAATCCCCTCCATCATACGAAGTCCCAGAAACATAAATTCTGCCATCTGGTCTTTCAAGGAAAGCATTTCCTGATTAACTCGGACGGATTCAAAATCCTGAGCATTCATATAACACTTGAAATCACTGGTGTTATTATAACGCCAATTTCCAATTAACGACGCGGCACCAAGGCCGAAGCCCATATATTCCTTTCGCTTCCAATAACCAATGTTATGCCTACATGAAAAACCATCCTTTGCATAATTTGAAATTTCATATCGATGATAACCTGCTTCCTTTAGCAATTGTTCGGTCCGATAATACATTGACCGTTCATCATCTTCTGACGGTAGGCAATCATATCCCTCCCGGTCCAGCCGCTGCTTCAAAGCAGTTCCTTCTTCCACAATCAGGCTATAGGCCGAGATGTGTTCCGGATTCAATGCCAGAACCTTTTGCACCGTCTCCTCATAGGATTCCACCGTCTGTCCCGGCAGAGCGCTCATCAAATCAATATTAATATTATCAAAACCACATTTTCTTGCCAATTCATAGGACTCCAAAAACTCTTCGTAAGAGTGAATTCTTCCCAAACTGCGCAACTCTTCATCATTGGCACTTTGTAGCCCAAAACTGATTCGATTCACGCCACATTTCTTATAAGTAAGAAGCTTTTCTTCCGTCACAGTTCCGGGATTACATTCGATGGTAATTTCAGCATTCTCACAAATATGAAAATTCTCTCTTACGGAAGCCAATATTTCTTCCATCTGTTCTGCTTCCAATATAGAAGGGGTTCCACCACCGATAAAAATGGTATCCACTAAGGCATCATCACAAGATGACTGCTGAATTTCCCGAATTAATGCAGAAACATAGTTTCTTTTTGTTTCTTCGTCTGCCGGAGCAGATAAGAAATCACAGTAATTGCATTTTCTGATACAAAAGGGAATATGAATGTATAGTTCTAATTTATTCTTCATCTAACTTTAGCACGGACATAAACGCAGCCTGTGGAATTTCCACATTTCCAACCTGGCGCATACGCTTCTTTCCTTCTTTCTGTTTTTCCAAAAGTTTCTTCTTTCTGGAAATATCACCACCGTAACATTTCGCCAATACGTCCTTACGCATCGCCTTCACCGTTTCTCTGGCAATTACCTTGCTTCCCACTGCCGCCTGAATTGGCACTTCAAACATCTGACGTGGAATTTCCTGCTTCAACTTTTCACACATCTTACGTCCACGTTCATAAGCCGAAACTTCAGGAACAATAAAGGACAATGCATCCACTTCTTCTTTATTAATCAAGATGTCTAACTTCACAAGTTTCGCCTGTTCGTAGCCCTTTAATTCATAATCAAAGGAAGCATATCCCCTGGAACGGGACTTCAGGGCATCAAAGAAATCATAAATAATTTCATTCAGTGGGATGTCATACTTCAGCACGGCACGGGTTTCTTCCACATATTCCATACTGATATAACGTCCACGTCGTTGCTGGCATAATTCCATAATAGAACCAATAAATTCACTGGTTACCATGATTTCCGCGCTAACGATTGGTTCTTCCATATAAGCAATCTCACTTGGATCCGGCAAGTTGGTCGGATTAGTCAGTTCGATGACTTCTCCATTTTCTTTGTATACTTTATAAATAACACTCGGTGCCGTAGTTACTAAATCAAGATTGTATTCACGCTCCAGACGTTCCTGAATAATCTCCAAATGCAATAGTCCTAAGAATCCACAACGGAATCCAAAGCCTAAGGCAATAGATGTTTCCGGTTCAAACTTCAATGCCGCATCATTGAGCTGCAGCTTTTCCAACGCGTCACGAAGATCCGGATACTTGGCTCCGTCCGCCGGATACAATCCACAGTACACCATAGAGTTTACTTCCTTGTATCCCGGAAGGGGTTCTGCTGCCGGATTGTCTGCGCCGGTTACCGTGTCACCCACCATGGTGTCGCGAACGTTCTTAATGCTGGCAGTAATATAGCCTACCATTCCTGCGGACAATTCCTCACATGGCATAAACTGTCCTGCACCAAAATAACCTACTTCCACCACATTGGCGGTAGCACCGGTAGCCATCATCTTAATATTCATTCCCGGTTTTACCGTACCCTCCTTGATTCGGCAGAAAATAATAACCCCTTTATAGGAATCATACAAGCTGTCGAAAATCAATGCCTGTAATGGTGCATCCGGATTTCCTTCCGGTGCCGGAAGCTGATTGACAATTGCTTCTAAAACATCTTCACAATTCAGTCCGGTTTTCGCGGATACCAGTGGAGCCCCCTGGGCTTCCAATCCGATTACGTCTTCAATTTCCTGAATGACACGTTCCGGATCAGCAGACGGTAAGTCCACCTTATTGATGACCGGAACTACTTCCAGATCATGATCCAATGCCAGATACACGTTCGCCAAGGTCTGGGCTTCTACCCCCTGCGCTGCATCCACGACGAGAATCGCCCCATCGCAGGCTGCCAAACTTCGGGATACTTCGTAATTAAAATCCACGTGTCCCGGAGTATCAATTAAATTGAAGATATATTCTTCTCCATTCTTTGCTTTATATACGGTACGAACTGCCTGAGACTTAATGGTGATTCCACGCTCACGTTCCAATTCCATATTATCAAGGACCTGAGACTGCATTTCTCGTTCCGTCAAAAGTCCTGTCATTTCAATAATTCGGTCCGCCAATGTTGATTTTCCGTGATCAATATGAGCGATAATACAAAAGTTTCTAATTTTACTCTGATCGATATGTGCCAATGTTTTTTTACCTTTCTATACATTTTTACGTATGTCATTCTAGCATAATTATAGGGAAAGGTAAACTTGAACCTTTCCCTTATTCTCTGACTATTTCAACATTTCCAATGTTTTCAGAATTAACTTCCATGTTCTTTCCACCGACGGAATATTCAACTCTTCCTGGGTGGTATGAATATTATTCATCATTGGTCCGAAAGACACCGCATCCAGTCCCGGAATCTTAGCCGCAAAAATACCACATTCCAGTCCGGCATGAACCCCTTCCACAATCGGCTCTTCTCCGTAAATATCTTGATAGGCCTGAATCATGACATCCCTTAATTTCGAATCTGCCTGATACTGCCATCCCGGATAGTCTCCTTCCACATCCACGGTTCCGCCGAAGATTTCCGTTAGCGATCTCAGTTTCTCAATCAGAAACTTCTTTTCACTTTCCACAGAACTTCTGACAGAGAATGTCAGTTCCACAAATTCCGCTTCTGTTTTCAAGATTCCTAAATTCAATGATGTCTGAACCATACCGGTAATTTCCGGATTCATTCGCTGCACGCCTCCCGGCATATTTGCCAAAGAAACTACGGTAGCCAATGTTGCTGCACCGGAAAAACTTTCAAACATATTCTCATCCATCACATTCAATTGAAGTTTCATGTCCGGATCCGAAATCTGATGTTCTGCTTTTACTTCCGCAAAAGTATCTTCAATGATTTTCTTTGTGGCATCAATAGCTTCCGTATTCACTGCAATAGCTGCTTCTGTAAAATTTGCAATCACGTTGTCCTTGGTTCCACCACCGATAACAATCAGCCGCATTCCAACCTGCTGGAACACATTGAGTAACACCCGTCCCATGACCTGATTCGCATTTGAGCGGTCCTTGTCGATTTCAATACCGGAATGTCCACCGGTAAACCCATCCATGCGAAGCTCAATAATCGATGCGGAAATCAATTCCTTCTTATAAGGAAGCTTACATTTTACTGTTGCACCACCGGCACAGCTTACCGTAAAGACTCCTTCTTCTTCTGAATCAATATTCATCATCAATTTTCCTTTTAAATCAGAAGTATCCAGTGCTGTCGCCCCTAACATTCCGATTTCTTCATTGGTGGTAAACACTGCCTCAATCGGCGGATGCGCCAGAGTATCATCGTCAAGCACTGCCAATGCATATGCCACAGCAATACCGTCATCCCCACCTAAGGACGTTCCTTTCGCAGAGAGAAACTCTCCATTGATTTCTAAATCTAATCCATCTTTTTCCATATCTTTCACACAGTCAGCATCCTTAACTGCCACCATGTCCATATGACCCTGAAGAATTACCGGTGCCGAAGTTTCATACCCGGTACTGCCATCCTTCCAAATAATCACATTGTATGCTTCATCCTGACGTACCTTCAGGTTTCGTTCCTTTGCAAAATTCACCAGATAGTCACTGATTTTCTTTACATTATTAGAACCGTGGGGAATAGAACAGATTTCTTCAAAAAACTGAAATACCTTCTTTGGTTCATATTGATTTAAAACGCTCATAGTCGCCTCCTAATCTTATTTACTAAAAACCAATGTATCACATTCATCTTCCCGGTGCAACATCCAATGCCGGAACCCATTCTAGACTTTTTCCACTGTTTCCCTTATAATTTATGGTATGCATTTTCCATAGATTATGGAAGAAAGGAGTTCGTATGAATTACGCAGAGATTAAAACTTATGATGTGGCCAATGGCCCGGGAATTCGCGTTTCCCTTTTTGTCAGCGGATGCAATCATCGTTGTCCTGGCTGTTTCAATGAGCAAGCCTGGGATTTTAATTACGGGAAACCTTTCACGGAACAGACAATTGATGAAATCATTGATACCTTGTCTTTCGGTGCATATGCCGGTGTAACTTTTTTAGGCGGCGAACCTTTCGAACATGTCAATCAGAAGGGGCTTCTGCCTCTTGCTCGAAAGTTAAAGGAAGTCTATCCGGACAAGACCATCTGGTGCTTCACCGGCTTCGAATTCGAACGAGACATCATGGGAAAGATGTATCACGAATGGCCGGAAACCAAGGAACTGCTTTCCTATATTGATGTACTGGTGGATGGACCGTTTATCGAAAAATTAAAAAATCCCGCATTGGTTTTCCGCGGTTCGGAAAATCAGCGATTAATCAAAATTCCAGAAACGATGGAGACCGGTCAGGTTGTTTTGTGGGAAAAGAAATTATAGGAGGACCTTATGTCAGTAAATGTAAACATAAAGAAATTAAAAGAAAATGCTACCATTCCAACTTACGGAAGTGAATACGCAGCCGGTGCAGACTTATATGCCTGCCTGGATGATGCATTGACCATTCAGCCTGGAGAAACCGTTTTTGTAGGCACCGGTGTTGCAATGGAAATTCCGGAAGGATACGCAGGACTGATTTATGCCCGCAGCGGATTATCCTGTAAAAGAGATTTAGCTCCGGCAAACAAAGTTGGCGTAGTTGATGCAGATTATCGTGGCGAAATCACGGTGGCACTACACAACCACGGTCAGAAACCTCAGACCATTGAAGCCAATGAACGAATTGCACAGATTGTCGTGGCACCGTTCTTAAAGGTTGCCTTCCAGGAAACTGAAGAATTATCAGATACCGTTCGCGGAACCGGCGGTTTTGGTTCTACAGGAAAATAGAAGGGGCTGTAAAAAAAGTCTCTAAATAGCAGAACTGCATTGGCCATTGCCAATGCAGTTCTGTTTCTCTATGTATAATTATTATAATTGATGATTTTAGAGGCACTTTAATAAGCCCTATGTTAATAAGAGCCTTTTTATTCTATTCAGTTACCTGATATCATGCAATCATCTTCAATCGATTTCGTTTATTATGGTATTTATAAAGGTTAAAAGCACAAGCAATCAAGGTTAGTTCTA
>JAILRB010000041.1 GCA_024698585.1 Eubacterium sp. | reverse complement strand
GAATCAATGGTAATTTTAGCTGACGTGCTGTATAATTATCATTGATATTTTTATTTAGTAGCATAATTAATTATATCAAAAAACGGCTATGAGCGCGAGCTCATAGCCGTTTTTCTGTTAGGGGACTTTTTTTACAGCCCCTTTTTATTGCTTCTTTCCCAGCACTTTATGAATCAGCACCGCTATTGGTTCTGCTGCATTTTTTGCTTCCTGATAAGTATTGGTCTGTGCTCCCACTTCGATTAGCATACATTGCCTGCAAATATCCAGATTATATTGATATGCATTCACATAATTCCTTCTGGTAAATCCCGGATAAAATTCCTCCGCCTTCAATTTCATCTGCAATGTCAACGCCAGACTTTCAAACCGATAAGGATTATAAAGATAATCAATGTCTCCGGATAATTTAAATCGGGACATTCCATTAAACAGCATAATCTGAGCAGTCTTTTTTCCATTGACTTCCGTAATCAATCTCGTGTTATCTCCCACGCCATCCCGGTGAATATCCAAACACAAGCTTATGGAAGGATACTTCTTCAAAAGTTTCTTTACTCCGGCTCGGGATTGGTCATAGGCCTCATTACGGTCCAGTTTTCCCCGCACAATATCATAGGTAGATGTATCATGAATGACATTGTAACCATACTGCTTTTCCAAAACCTCTGCCAGTCTGCTTCCCACACCGATAATGGTTGTTTCCGGATTTCCCGTACTATTCTTAAACTCCTCCTGCGAATGAGTATGATAAATCAGAATTTGCGGCTTCTTTCCCTTCCCCTTAATTTCAAACTTCTCTTCCATTGCTTTTTCCAGTGGCATATCCTTTTCGTACAATGTCGTGGCTGAAGTCACCGTATAATACTTTTCCAGAATTTCCTTAAAGGAACCGATATTCCTTGCTGTATAGGTTTTCCCCTTCGATTTTGGCTCCGGTACAATATTCGCCCGCGCAACAGCTTCCTTTTTCTTTTCTGTAACCGCTTCTGTGACAGACTCCTCCTTCGTTGTTTCTTCCACGGAATTCGACGCATTCATATTATCGTAAATCATATGAATCACCTGATTAAATCCTGGATCTGTAGTATCATATGTATATTCACTGGCATCAATGCACTCTGTAACAACTGTTTTTAATAACTCCACTTTTGCAACATCTGACAAATCTTTGTTTTCCTCTAAACACATCATATAACGTTCCATCACATCGGAATTTTCCACAATTTCCCGGGCAATGATATTTCCCACATACCTGGCAGATTCCTCATACATGGGATTTTCCTTTTCCCCCAAAATAATCTCTAGGCAACACGCCGCAATATATAAACTAAGCCCTACAATCACAATCCCTCCAATTGTCCGGACCCAGGATTCTTTTAATCTGTGTTTCCCAATTTTCACACCGTTCCCCCTATGGATTTCTCTCTATTCTTGTTTTAAGTTCCCTGTCCCACATACTTTTTCTACATCTATAATATATGTTCTACCTTCTTAACATATGACCCATTCATGACAAAACCGATTTACAGCTTCCGCAATGACTACGCTTAAGTTTTCCACAATTTCATCCACATCCTTCGGCGTCACAAAAGTCTGCTCTGTTTCCTCCGATAACAACTCCTCGAACAATTGATACTTTTCTTCCTGCGTATAGCCATCCAGCACTTCCATCCAACCACTGCTCTTTTTCACCATTTTCAGTATTCCCAACAATTTTTCCATAGTATCATTCACAATGGTCGCTCCACTCACCACCATAGGTACACCAATTGCAATCACCTTTCTTTTTAGGGATGCTTCACTAATCCCTTTCCGATGATTTCCCACTCCTGATCCCGGGGTAATCCCCGTATCCGTAATCTGAACCGTCGTGGTTACACGTCTGATATTTCTGGAGGCCAGAGAATCAATTACCAGAATCAGATCCGGTTTCACCTCTTCCACCACCCCCTTTACAATGTCAAAGGTTTCCATTCCGGTTTGCGCCCATACCCCGGGAGCAATGCACAATACCCCTTCGCCCACATTAATTTTTTCCGTCACTTTCGGTCCCAAAGCATCCGGTGTGGCATTGGCATTTCCCAATCCTACAACCAACACTCGTCCTCTGGATTTTTTCCCAACCACTTTCAACAAAACTTCCTTTAATTGCTCCGAAAATTCTCTTTGCAGTTTTTCCATATTTTCCTTCAGCAATCTACTTTCCACCGTAATATATTTTCCCTTGGGCTTTCCCATGGCCCTTTCCCCATGCTGATTCACGATTTCTACCGTAGTGATGGTCATCTTTAATTCTTCGCTCTGTTCTTCGTCAATCTTCACCCCAGAAATTTCAACTTCTTTCTCATATTTTTCCCGTTCCTCCAGTGCCAGGTCCGTATATAATTCCTGATGTTCCATAGTTTCCTCCTGTTCTTTCACTCATTATCATTCTTTCCATCTTGACATACATCTATTCACATCCAAAAAAGTATTTGACTTTTCCTCCGACTTCTAATAAAATAACAGTTGATGTCTGCACCAGACGTCCGCAAATCCTCAAGGTGCAGATGGTGAAACTCAATTTCCAATCTCTCTCAATGGAAATTGCAATATGATTTTTCACGGAGGTAGAAAAAATGGCTAACATTAAGTCAGCAAAGAAAAGAATCTTAGTTAACAGAACTAAGTACGAAAGAAACAAGAGCGTTAAATCTTCAGTTAAGACAGCTATCAAGAAAGTAGAAGCTGCTGTTGCTGCTAAAGATCAGGCAGCTGCACAGGAAGCTTTAACAGCTGCAACAAAGGCTATCGAAATGGCTGGTTCAAAGGGTATTTACCACAAGAACAACGTTGCTAGAAAAGTTTCTAGATTAACAAAATTAGTTAATACTATTGCTTAATTTTAAGCACAAAAATAAACCACGCATCTGCGTGGTTTATTTTGTATCTAAAACATCTTTCATTTCTTTTTTCAAATGTTTTCTATGAAATAACAATCCTTTTACGGTCCGATAAACTGTTAACAATGGACGCAATGGTCTATGACGATAAAAGAACGGATATCGTTTCTCATAAAAATCATCCGGTGGGAAAAATCGATAAAAGTAATATCTTCGTTTCGCTTTCTTGACCCCTTCTCCCTCTTTTTCATAATTTTTCACTCGACGTTGCAAGGATGTCCGAAAATGACCGAAAGTTCCATCTAGGCACATATTGTAAAGAGTCTGTTCCTCCTGCTCGTCCAAAACTCCCTTCGGACTTAAGGCATCAAACGCCAATCTTCTCATTTGCGCTTCAAATTCACTTAAGTTCATCATCTCCAGTTCTTTTTTAATGTATTCCCAATCCAACGACTTTTCTTCTTCCCGTAGGAATACATAAAAATCCGCCAGATTTCTGACACCACATCCCCTGGAAGAATAATGCTTATACTCATGCGCAATATAAAAAAGATATTCATCCTCCGGCGAAAAATGATATTCATAGTTTGAGTCATCATTCTTAATGGCATTCTTCCACGGATTTTTGTAATACTTTAATAACTCCGTTCCGGGATCCATCAAATCTCGATGCATCTCAAAACTGTAGAATTCTCCTTTATTACAAACATCATCTTTCTCATAAAATCCCGAGGTCTCATACCCTCTTTTCTTCATGTAATCAAGTAAGACTTTCTGGGTTGCCCGAATCGTCTGTTCCCGTTCTTCCTCCGTTTTACCAATAATGTGATATATTCCATCTTCATCCTGTTCCACACGGCCATACAAAATATCATTGTCTGCCATATCCCTCATTCCCGGCTTCGGATAATATTTTTCAATATTGCATCCTTTTAATAGCAGAAATGAAATTTTCTCCCAGCACAAATCCGAAAGGATCGCATTTCGTTCTTCTTCCATCATCAGTTTCTTATAAATGACAGTATCCCGATAAGTTTTCCACATCTTTGCCAACTGTTCCGGCATGTCATCAGTAAGCGATTGTACTGCATAATAGGTCAGTCCTTGAACGTTATTTTTTGAAATCAAGCCGTAAACTTTTTTCCAACTGCATTGCTCCGGTTTCAGTTCTCCCGGCATTTCATTCAATGCACATTTCATCAAGTGAAGCATATACTTGCAAGCTTCCATCGTTTCTCTGTCCATATTCAATTTTGACTCTGCATTCACTTCACAATTCCCCTGCCCCATAACAATTCCTCTTGTCCGGTTATTTCAATCTTCTTTTTACTGCAACACTTCTACACTTTTTATACAAAAGCCTCAACGGAAAACCATGATGCCATACTCGTACATAAATCTGATATCGCCAATCTTTAACACCGATCTGTTTTTCTTGTCGATAAAAGGACGTCAACACCCCTAAGATATCCTGATCTGTAATTCCATACTCTTTATCCATCCGATTATCCCCTCGAATAATATAGGAGTCCGGTAGTACCTTTATAATTCGATGCAAAACATATTCCTCTCCCACTTTATAAAGAGGAACATCATATTTCTTCAATCGACCCTCATACGGACGAATTAAAACGGCGTCTCGTTTCGACCGAAGCATGGGATACATACTGCTTCCCACAATCGTATTCATAAAAAAACCATTCTGTTTTATAAATTCTTCTATGTCTACCGGTTGATTCATTCTTCTATAAAACCTTCTTCCTTCATTTTCATAACAAAGGACTGAACATCTCCTAAAGCTTTATCCTTGGTTATTCCATATTCGTCTGCAATCTTTGTAGCAATCGCCTCCTGGGAATCTCCATTTGCGAGAGCTTCCCAGATTAATTTTCCTGTTTCATTCAGTTTAATCATTCCGGTAAACTCTACGTTTTTTTCTCCATCTGGAATAATTACAGCCTGTCCTGCTACTTCACGAATTAAAAATCCTTCTTTAATATTCATTCCGTTTCCTCCATTCTTTTCCAGTCATTGCTTCAAAGCTACATCTTGCAGCTTCCTCAGAAATATCGCACTCTAATAAATAAAACGGAACTCTTTCTACCATCTTATTTAAGAAATCCAAAACTTTTGGTGTTTCTCCACTTTGAATATCAAAATAGAACTGTTGAATAAAATACTCTATATGTTTCTTTCAATATTTTTTCTGTTTAATATATTTTATCCTTTTTGACTATATTTTACCAATAGCATTTCCACACCGATTTTCTCATCGATGCCACCACTTTTAATCATTTCATCTGTTTTTACACTTTCCGCCAGTGCCATCTTCAATTCCCGTCCCGAAAAGTTCCGGCTCTGATTCATACACTTTCCTGCAATGAAATCCTGAACCCCCATTGCCTTTGCAATTTCTCCCCTGCTCATTCCTCTGGCTGATAAGTCCTTTGCCTGAAGCATCAGGTTAAATTGTCTTCCAATCATAAAAAGGATTCGCATAGGCGGCTCTTTTTCTGCAATTAATTCATAATAACTGTCCAAGGTTTTCTTCTGATTCTTCACCGATATTGCATCAATCATATCAAAGATTCGAACAGTAATCTGCTTAATACAGACAGCATCGATATCTTCCACAGTGATGGTGTTTCGATCCCATGCATAACTAATCAGTTTATCAATTTCCCTGGAAAGAACTTCCATGTCCGTTCCTACATTGGCAATCAGATAGGACATGGTGGATTTTGTGATTCGTTTCTGGTCTGCTGCAAACAGTCCTGCCGCCCACTGAGCCAGTGTGGCTTCTGTCTGTCTTCCTATTTCACAGATATACCCTGCATTTTTCACAGCCTTATACATTTTACTTCTCTTATCCACATCCTGTTCCACAAAGAGAAAAATCGTAGTTTCCGGAATCTGCTTCATATATTCTGCCAATTCTTCACCACCGCTTTTAAACAATCCGGAATTTTCAATCACGATCAATTTATGTTCTGCAAAGAAAGGGGCTGTATCTGCACTGTCAATCACCTCATTGATATCAATACCTTTGCCTTCATACATCGCAAGATTCATAGTGTCTGTACCGGCAATCGCCTGAATCATCTGTCTTTTATAATTCAGTTTCAGATACTCTTCCTCTCCACAAATCAAGTATGCGTTCTTAAAATTTCCACTTTTAATATCTTCTGATAAAGTTTTCAAAGTCTTCTCCTTTTATTCCAACATCTTAATGTATCTTAGCATAATTTGTTATTTTTTCAAATGGGTTTCGATTTCTAATTCCTGTCCATCGCACTCCACCGTAACGGCTCCACTCTCATCTGTCCTGTATATTTTTGTTCCGCTTTTTCTCAATCGTTCTAGTGATTTGGGCGAAGGATGTCCATATAAGTTTTGCTCTCCCACGGAAATCACTGAAATCAACGGCTTGACGTTTTCCAGAAATTCCTGACAGGAGGAATATACAGAACCGTGATGTGCCACTTTTAATATGGTATATTTCTGCAGCGGAAGCTCTAATTGTCGCTCCACTTCTGAAGAAATGTCTCCCGTCAGTAACGCAGAAAATTTCTGATAGGTAATACTTAAGACTGTGGATAAATCATTTTTATCATCAAGCATTTCCGTCCCCTTCGGATAAACACACTGAAGGGTAAAATCTCCCACTGTCCATTTTTCGCCCTGTCTAATGTACTTTACCCCTACTTGGCGCATTCTTGCAAGCAGTTCTAACTTTTCATATGCTTCATCAGGATTTTTCAAACACGGCAAGACCAAGCAATTTACCCGAACTCCGTTTTTATCCGATGCTTCCAATAATTCCATCAATCCGTTAATATGATCTAAATCGCTATGACTTATCACCGCATAATCAATTTCTCGAATTCCCTTTGCCTTCAAAAACGGGGTAATTCTTCGCTTTCCGACTTCTTCCACAGAAGTACTTCCGCCATCCATCAGAATATTGACATCCGAATCTGTATGGATGAAAATTCCGTCTCCCTGACCCACATCTAAAAAAGTCATATAAAAACCCGCAGAACCTTTCCAATAAATAAGGTACTGAGTAACCATCATAACGACAACCACCACAACCTTCCATCGTCTGTACCAGTACTTCTCCTTTTGCTCCTCTTCCAGCTCACGAAGCAAATCCTTTCCTTCCTTTGTGACAATCTTCTTTTGTTCATCCCATTGTTTGCGCCGACGTTCCATATGTATTTTGATTAGAAATATTCCACCTACATAACACAAATAATATAGCCAAATCTTCCATTGTTCCGGTCGTCCCACAATGATGATTGACTTCGGCAGATAAACTACCCCCTCACATAATTTTGAGAACAGACTCAAACAAATACATCCGGGAGTAATTGCAAGCTTTCCGAGGTATGAAATTACGCTCCCCAAAAGAATCCCGGATATCCCCGATGCAATCACCACTCCCATCAGCGGCACAATAATCAGATTTAAAAGAACCGAGTAAGTTGGAATTTCACAATAGTAATATGCAATCAACGGTACCATCATAATATGAATATTTATTGCTCCGACAAGCGTCTTAAGCCACTTCTGTTTTATCTCCCAGCAGGACTGCAACAGATTCCATACCGGTACAATTCCAATAATTGCAATAAAGGACATCTGAAATCCAGAATGAAAAATAAGAAATGGATTCTCTAAAAGCAACAACCAGGCACTAAGGCTGATAGCCGTTAACACATCATATTTCCGTCCCAGCACATCCCCTAGCAACTTCAGACCAAACATAATGATTGCTCGGATTGCAGAAATACTCATTCCTGAAAGCAGTCCAAAGGCTACCACAATAACTATCGAAACTGAAGAAGAAATACCAAACCGAAACCTTCGGCGAAGCAACCGATAGAGCAACATTCCTACAAGGCTGATATGAAGGGAACTGATTGCCAGGATATGGGCAATTCCCGAAGAGGAATACAGTGTTTTCACTGTTTCACTCAGTTCCGATTTTTCACCTAAAAGCATAGCGTCATAGATTTTCGCCTTACCCTTATACAACCATTCACAATCCGGACAGATTTTTCTTAACACCTTGCGAAATTCATCTTTCCGTTTCCGGATTGTTTCCCTTATCACATCCCCACTTCCCCTTCCCATCAAGGAAGATGCATTCAATTTTCCATAGATTTCTAGAGAACAATAATATTCCTTTCCATCAAAGTTTCCAAAATTTCTAGCTGGCGAAATCAATTCCACGGTTCCTGTTGCCAGAACCCGTTGCCCCATGGAAACCTTTGGTTCTTCCTTCTGAAAAACCAGAAACCGGTCTGCGAAAACACTCCCGACCTTCACTTCCGATAAAATCACATTGTATCCATACGCTGTTTCCGTAATTTTTTTCACTGTTCCCTGAACCGAACTGTTTTGCCCCGCATAATCCTCACAATATTGTTCTACGTTTTTCTTCTGCAAAATGCTTCGATCCATGTTGATAAAGCCAATGCAACAACACAAAAAAATCATCACAAAAAAACGTCCCTGCTTTTTCGTGATGATTTTTGTAAGCGTTAGTAAAAGCGCCACTCCTATGGTCCACAACCAGCCACTGGTTATAAACGCTATAATCTCTCCAAGTATAATGACCAACACTCCTATAAAGATTGGTCGTTTAATAGTTTTTTTCCTCCTAATCTTCAATTAAATCCAGATTCCGTTCCATTGGTTTCTTCAAACTGATATCCTCATGATAGAAAATATCTGATTTTCCGTTTACCGTCATCTGAACTTTCTGAACATCTGTTAGCTCCAATAGTGAATTCACAATCGAATAAATCACTAATTTATTCGAAACCACACTCTGCTTTGTAAGGAAATCCTCACCGAAATCAACATAGCAGATATTATCTACTGTGGTAACATTATTCAGCTGCACCTTTTCCGGCAGCGTCGGTGTATATCCATCCTTTGTCGGTCCGGAAATCAGTTTTCTTACAACATATTCTTCCTTTGACATGCCGGAATAATCCCCGTGCTGAATTTTATATTTTTTCAAGGCACTACCATCTTCATTGGCAAAATAAAGGATAAAGCTATCGCTGCTCTTAACAGAATCATCTCCACTTAAATCGGATGAAAAACTGGATGCATCCATGGCTTCCACAATTTCTCCATCAATTGTCAATGGATTTCCATTCACGGTAAAACTCACATACCGTACTCCATCAATCTGACTTAACGTCAATACAATCGCAGCCCTGCTAAGCAATTCTCTTTCCGGAGTCTGATAGTAATAACTCTCCGAAAAATCCACGGTCAGTACCTTTTCAATAATATTAAAACCATTAATGGAAACATTGTTTGGAATGGGATTTACCAGGGATTCTTCTTTTCGTTCCTTTTGCAATTCACTCAAGAAGTGACGTGCCATTTCCATGCCATCGGTTTCTTCCCCCTGGTACCCAACGGAAGTCAGTCCTTCCTGCTCCTGATCAAGGCAGTATACATAATAGCTGTACTCGATTGTCTCATCCTTTCTTTCCACACAAGCACAGAGAGAGACCAGCATTATCACCGCCAGCACAATTACGCCAAAATACTTAGTACTTCTTTTCATAATTCATCCTATCTAATATATTTGAGTGGAATTCGAACAGTAAATGTTGTCCCCTCGCCTTCCTTACTATGAACCTTTATGGACCCATGATGTTTATCCACAATTTCCTTTGTAATTGCCAGTCCCAGTCCGGAACCTCCGGTCTCTCTCGTTCTCGCCTTATCCACACGGAAGAATCTTTCAAATACTCGTTCCTGTGCTTCTTCCGAAATACCAATTCCCGTATCTGTTACCTTCAGATAGAAATACTGATGATCGGAATTTAACGAAGTGGTAACCGTTCCGTCCGTGTTGTTATACTTGATAGCATTTTCCACAAGATTATTTACCACACTGGCAAATTTTATTTCATCCACATCGGCAATAACCGGTCGGAAGGATTCGAAAATCACTTCAATATTTTTACTTTCTGCAATCGGTTTCAATCTTCTCAAAATCGTCTCAACGATTTCGTTAATGTTTACCGAAGAGATGTTAATCTCTGCAGACGACTTCTCCATTCGAACCAATTCCAAAAGGTCTGTGATAATATTATTTTCTCGATCAATTTCCTTGGAAATATCCTGTAGGAATTCCTGATATAATTCTTCCGGCAGTCCCTGCTGTCCTAACAGTGAATCTGCCAAAATCTTCATGGAAGTAATCGGTGTCTTTAATTCATGGGACACGTTGGAAACAAATTCCTGCTGAGAGCGAACCTGAGTCGTCAATCGGCTTACCAACGCCCTGAAGTCACGGCTGATTTCCATAACTTCGGAATAATCGTTTTCTTCCTCTACGGGCTCTTTATCAATGTTTTTCGCCTGGGAAATTTCTGTGATGGATTTTTCGATTCGCTGAATCGGATTCGTAAATACAACACTAAGCACCCATGCCAAAATTAATCCGAATATTACAAGAAGACTGCTTGCCATATTGACATAACGTCGCATATTCAACGAATAATTTTCTACATCCTTCAAGGAATATCTAGTATAAATAACCCCGAGAACAATTTGCGATTCGGTTTCGCTGCCTCCGGAAGAAATCACAACAGGAATTACGTATTCCACAGCATCTTCTTTCTGCACAAACTGTTTTTCTCCGGCCATTCCTTTTTGAACTGCCCTTGCAACACTGTTTTTTCCTGCATCACTTCCACTATCATATAAAATAACACGTTTGGAATTAATCACCTGAATTCTACACTGATGCGCTTTCGCCAGATGTTCCACCTGCGCATTATTCTGCAAGACAGAGTTATTCGTGGTTTCTGCATCTTCTACCACTTCATCAAAAAAGTGGCCGTTCTCCACGGTATTTCGAATTACCGTATTCGCTCCACTAAAACTATCAATCTTTTTCTCTGTATAATTTTTTACCGCAACGTTATAAATAAATATGCTTGAAATCAGAGTCGGCAAAATGATTGCCAATGCGACAATCACAAAAACTCTAAATTTCAAGCTCTTTAGTACACTGCGAATTTTTTCAATCAAATTCTTATTCATTTTATCCTATCCCTGAAAATAATAACCCATTCCCCATTTTGTATGTACATACTCCGGTTTTGCAGGATTCTCTTCAATCTTTTCTCTCAATCTTCTTACGTTTACATCAACAGTACGGGCATCTCCCGGATAACGGCTTCCCCAAATAATTGTTAAAAGCTGTTCTCTGCTGTAGATTTTTCCCGGATTTTCAGCCAAGAGTTTCAAAATATCAAATTCCTTCACTGTCAGGCGAACTTCCTCATCCTTAATGTAAAGACGTTTCGCTTCCACATCTAGTTTTAATTCTCTGACCGTAATTACCTTCGGCGCAGTCACTACGGTACCTTTCCGTTTATTTCTTCTGGTAATCGCTTTAATACGTGCCTTAACTTCCAGGATATTAAATGGTTTCGTGATGTAATCATCTGCTCCATATTCCAATCCCAAAATTTTATCCATATCATCGCCTTTCGCTGTAAGCATGATAATCGGCATATCAGAGAATTCACGAATCTGCTGGCACACTTCATAACCATTAAATACCGGAAGCATTAAATCCAATAGAACGATATCATAATTTTTTTCCTTTGCCATATCCACAGCTTCCTGGCCATCATAAGCGCAGTCAACTTCGTATCCTTCCTGTTCTAAGCTGAACTTTAATCCCTTTACAATTAATTTTTCATCATCTACAACTAAAGCTTTCATTGATTTCCTTTCTAATCAACAGCAATCATACCCTCAAGATTCAAATAAGTCGCATCCCCAATTCCCGAGACTTTTTTTAAATCTTCACACTTCGTAAATCTGCCATTTTTTTCTCTATATTCTATGATGGATTTCGCTTTCGTAGTTCCAATCCCCGGCAGTGATGTAAGTTCCTGTTCCGTAGCTTGATTCAGATTTACTTTTCCCGAATCTGTCTGCATCCGTTCGTCGGAATTTCCTTCCGCTCCGCTTTGCTCCTTTGATGCCCGATACTCTTTTCTCGACATCACATAAATGGACTGACCGTCACTAACCGGTTCTGCCTGATTCAAATAATCAGGTTCAGCATTTTTTGTAAACCCTCCTGCTTTTTGAATCACTTCGAACATTCGCGGATTTTCCCGAAACTGATAAACACCGGGGTTTTTCACCTGGCCACTAATGAAAACATAAACCATCTCATCCTTTTTCATGGATGAATCAGCCTCATTTTTTTGCATAGTTTTCTCCGAAAGGTCCATAGAAACAGTTTCCTTTTCACAGCCAACCAACATAGAAATTAGTAATATTATTGTAATTATTTTTTTCTTATTCATACGCTCATCTCCTTATTTTCACAAGGAGTTTCCCTACAAACGTACAGTTCCATTGTACAAAATAAAATCTTTCCGCGCAACAATAAAATGTTACAAATATCTATATTTTTCATTTCTGAAAAATGAAAATTCCACCAATGGAAAGAACTAATCCCAGAATTTTATTCCATTGTAACGTTGTCTGTTCCACACCGAACCATCCAAACAACTGAATTACATATGCCACGGCAATCTGAGACACGACAATGAGTAGCACTGCCTGTGCCGGTCCCAAGGCATCCATGCTTTGAATCACCGTCAATGTAATAAACGCGCCAATCACGCCTCCCAGCAACATATATTTCTGGTCAATTCGAAAAAGTGCTGTCATAGATTCTCTTCCCGTGAAAAACCACGCGCCGATGCAAACAAGCAGTGCCGTAAACTGTACCCAGGAGTTCGCCGCCCAAAGGCTGCTCCCTTTTGTAACCTCCGTATTAAACACACCTTGAACACTCATCAACGCTCCGGACACTAATGCAATCACAATCCCCCACATAACAATCCTCCTATGCGGGAAAGTATTCCCATTCCTTCTTAGATTATACCCGAGTGCCTAATCGATATATATTGCAAGCACAAAAAATGGTGCCCCATAAGGCACCATTCTGATTTTTCTTATTCTTTTTCCGGTAAAATCGAGTATGCAATGTTTGTCGCATGATCCGCAATTCTTTCCAAACCAATTACCAAATCGGTAAATAATAATCCGGCTTCAATGGAACATTTTTCTTCTGACATTCTGCGAACATGTCCTTCCTGACAATCGATTTCCATCTGGTCAATTGTATCCTCTAATTCATTAATTTCATCGAAACAACTTTTATCCAATGTGGTAAAGATTTCAATGGATTTTTGATAGATTTCCAAAACCTTGGCATACATCTCAAGTATCTGCTGTTTTCCTTCGTCGGAGAAAGAAATCTTTCTCTCCTTTTCCTTTTCAGCTGCTTCCAAAATGTTAATGGCATGATCTCCAATTCGTTCCAGGTCAATGATTACATGGAACAAACCACCCAATCGTTTTCTATCCTGAATCGGAATATCATACTGGTTCGCCTGAACCATGTATTCCGTGATACGGTGACTCAGAAAATCAATATATTTTTCTCTGGCCATAATATCATTGGCCTGACTCTTATCCCTGTTTACCAGAGCATCCATGGATTTTTCCAGATTCGTCTTAACCAAATCTGCCATTCTTGTAATTTCATTGACCACTTCAACTAATACAGTTGATGGATTCTGTACTCCGGTACTACCAATATACTTCAATGTCATTTCGTCTTCATCTTCTACTTCCTGTCCTCTTGCATGAATGAGTTTCTTAGAAAGTGACACTAAAAGACCTGTACATGGCAATAAGATAAGACATTGAACAATCTTAAAGAGTGTGTCAGCATTGGCTACAAATCGTTTATCATTCGCACTGATGGAATGAATAAAATCAAGTACTACTGTTTTCAGCGGTGTAGCCAAAACAATAGAGAATACCACCAGACCAACAACGTTAAACAGCACATGAATCAATGCAGTTCTCTTTGCATTTCGACTGGTTCCAAAAGACGCCAGAACCGCCGGTGCACAAGACCCGATATTTGCTCCAAGAATGTAATATAAGCAAGTTAATGGAGTAACTAACGGAGCACCGCTTTTCAAAGTGATTCCCGCAAGCAATACTAAAACGCTGACTGTAACAGAGGAACTCTGAACAATAATTGTAAAAATCAATCCAACCAAAACTGCCAACACAGGATTTTCAATTAATTTGAATGCTTCTTGAACTCCATGGTATTCTGACAATTTCTGAAGAGATCCAGTCATCAGATTGATTCCCTGAAATAATGCGCCAAAACCAAAAATAACAGCTGCAATTTTTCTCAGTAACGGTTTTTTACTAAACATAATAATTGCTGCACCAATAAAAATAATAAACGGTGCAACAGCAGTAAGTTTAAATGCAACCAACTGCGAGGTAATAGTAGTACCAATATTGGCACCAAAAGTAATTCCAATGGATTTTTCCAATGTCAGAAGTCCTGCATTAACAAAACTGACTTCCATAACCGTTGTGGCACCTGATGACTGAATAAATGCTGTAAACAACGCACCAAAAACCACTGCGACATACTTATTCTTCGTGCAACGGTCCAAGAACGTTCTAAGCTTTTCGCCCGCTGCCTGCTGCAGATTTTCACTCATATACTTCATTCCAAAAAGGAATAGCGCTAAACCGCTAAGCAACTCTGTAATCTGCACATACAAATCTGTATTCATTTTGTTTTTCTCCTAAAAAAATGTCTATTTGGAAAACTGTCCCATTCTCCAAATAGACATATATCATATAATTTTCAAATTCTCAAGCACTTTTTCTTACAAAGACTTCTTCAAAATGGCAATCATTTCATCCACATGCTCCTTTGTAATTACAAGGGGCGGTACCATACGAAGTACATCACTTCCAGCGGAAATCACTAACAATCCCTGCTCCCGTGCCTTTGTAATGGTATCTCCCACCGGTGTAGTAAGAACCAATCCCTGCATCAATCCTTTTCCACGACGAGCAGAAACGTTGTCAAATTCTTCCACCAGTTTTTCAAGCTGTTCCTCAAAATAGGAACCAACCTCTTTGACATGCGCAACAATGTTTTCCTTTTCAAAAATTTCAAACACTTTATTGACTGCCACTGTTGCCAACGGATTTCCGCCATAAGTGGTTCCATGATCTCCCGGAACAAGGGACTCACAGCATTTTTCGCCTGCCACAAATACACCGACTGGAACCCCACAACCTAATGCCTTTGCACAGGTAACCAGATCCGGAAGAACATTGTAATGCTGGTAAGCAAACATTTCACCGGTCCTTCCCATACCACACTGGATTTCATCGCAAATCATTAAAATATCATTGTCGTCACAAATCTTGCGAATTCCTTCCATAAATTCCTTAGTTGCCGGATAAATTCCGCCTTCTCCCTGTACTGCCTCTAAAATGATGGCACAGGTCTTATCTGTCACCAATTCCTTAACACTTTTCAGGTTATTATATTCTGCATATTTAATTCCCGGAATCATCGGTCCGAATGGTTCCTGATAATGAGCATTTCCTGTCAACGCCAAAGCACCCATGGTTCTTCCGTGGAAGGAATGCTGCATGGCAATTACTTCATATTCTCCGGCACCATTCTTATCATATGCATAACGCTTCGCTGTTTTTAATGCGCCTTCAATGGCTTCCGCTCCACTATTTGTAAAGAAACATTTCTTAAGTCCTGTCGCCTTAACCACCTTTTCTGCTGCATACACTGCCGGCACATTGTAAAACAGATTCGAGGTATGCATAATTTTATCAATCTGTTCCTTCAATGCATTTTTATATTCTTCATTACTATATCCTAAAGCAGACACTGCGATTCCTGATGCAAAATCTAAATATTTTTTCCCTTCCACATCATAAACATAGACATCTTCTGCTTTTTCTATTACAACTGGGAAACGATTATATGTATGAATAACATTTTGTTCTCCCAAATCCATTAATTCTTTTGCGTTCATAGTTCCTCCTAACAAAGTTCTATGCCATGTCTCCCTGATAGAACTTTTCCTGATCATCATCTAAAATAGCGGTTCCAATACCTTTATTGGTAAAGATTTCCAACAAGATACTATGAGGGATTCTTCCATCCAGAATATGCACTCTGGACACCCCATTTTCGATAGCATTCATACAGTTCTTGATTTTCGGAAGCATTCCACCTGCAATGGTCCCGTCATCAATCAATCCCTGTGCCTCGGAAATTGTCATTTCTGAGATTACCGATGTAGAATCATCCGGATTGGTATAAACCCCTTCGGTATCTGTTAAGAATGCCAGTTTTTCAGCCTTCACTGCTTTTGCAATGGCACTTGCGGCATCATCTGCATTAATGTTGTATCCATGGAATTCATCATCCAATCCGATTGGACATACAATTGGAAGGAAATCCTTTTCCAACAGGTCTAACAGAATGTCAGCATTGACCTTAGTCACTTCTCCTACGTATCCAATATCTTCACCGTCGGATAATTTCTTTTCAACCGTTAAAAGTTTTCCATCTTTTCCGCTGATACCAATGGCACGAACTCCGAGTTCTTCCACAATCTGAACCAATCTCTTATTCACACTGTTTAATACCATTTCCGCAGCATCCAAAGTTTCTTCGTCTGTTACTCTCAGTCCATTGATAAACTGTGTTTCCATTCCCAAGCGATCAATGTGGCGGCTAATCGCCTTTCCGCCTCCGTGAACAATGATTGGCTTAAATCCTACTAATTTTAAAAGTGTGATATCCTGAATTACACTTCTCATAAAGTCCTCGTCAAGCATGGCGCTTCCACCGTACTTTACAACAATAATCTTTCTGTTAAATCTCTGGATGTAAGGTAATGCCTCAATCAGCACATCTCCCTTCTCAATCCATTTATCCATTTCCAAATCCTGTTGTCCCTTCATTAACATTTCCTCGCCCTCTTTCTAACTTCTATAATCTGCATTGATGCTTACATACTCATGAGTCAAATCACATCCCCATGCTGTGGCTTGTGCATCACCCAGTTTTAAATCTGCAATGGCTGTTACTTCGGATTCTGATAGAATCTCTGTTGCCTTTTCTTCACTATAATCTGTTGCTTTTCCATTTTCCACAATCTTCAGTTTTCCGGCTTTACTTTCGAAATAAATATCGACAAGATCCGGATTGAACTTCGCGGAAGAATACCCCATTGCACAAAGAATTCTTCCCCAGTTTGCATCATGGCCATAAATTGCAGCCTTGGTCAGGCTGGAAGTCACAATGGATTTTGCAAGAATCTTTGCCTGTTCCTTATATTCTGCTCCAACAACTTTCACTTCAAACAAAGCTGTCGCTCCTTCGCCGTCACCGGCAATCTTCTTACATAAGAATTCGTTCACTGCATGCAATGCTTTCACAAATTCATAGTAGTCTTCATTCTTTTCTGTAATCTTTGGATTTTCAGCCAGGCCATTGGCTAATAATAATACGGTATCATTTGTGGAAGTGTCTCCGTCCACCGAAACCATATTGTAAGTATCCTGAATGTCTGCACTTAATGCTTCATACAATAAATGCTTGCTTATATTAATATCTGTTGTGATAAAACCAAGCATGGTACACATATTCGGATGAATCATTCCCGAGCCTTTACACATACCACCGATATTCACAGTATGTTCTCCTATTTTAAAGGAAAAGGCAATTTCCTTTGGGACGGTATCCGTGGTCATAATCGCCTGAGCTGCCATATGTGCCCCCTCGTGAGTATCATCCAATGTTGGAGCCAGGAGCGTAATTCCATTCACAATCTTATCCATCGGAAGCTGCTGACCAATGACACCGGTAGATGTTACCAGAACCATTTCCTTCTGGATTCCCAATGCGTCCGCTGCAGCCTGTGCCATATCTTCACAATACTTCATTCCTTCCGCACCGGTGCATGCGTTTGCCACACCACTGTTACAAACAATAGCCTGGGCATAAGGCTGTTCGTAAATCATCTTCTGATCCCAAAGAACCGGAGCAGCCTTTACCTGATTCGTTGTAAAAGTTCCCGCAGCAATACAAGGAACTCTACTATATATCATTGCCATATCTTTTTTTCTTTTATCTTTCTTGATTCCGGCGTGAACTCCCATTGCGGCAAACCCTTTTGCGGCGGTTACGCCTCCTTTAATTCTTCTCATATTTCTTCCTCCATTCCTTCTTTTGGAAAAGTCCGTGCTTACAATATACATCTTTTTTCTTTTTTATGCAATGCTTTTGCATATTTATTCACTATTTTTTGCATATTTTTTCATTTTTTTGCATTTTCGTATGATTTTTTCTCTTTTTTTGCATTCTTTTTGAATATTTAATCATTTTTCTGTTGACCTTCCTTATAAAAAAGTGTTATATTAATTGCGCAATCAAAAGGTTGAATCAGGTCAATGCTTGTAATCTCCATCCTAGTGATGTATATTACAGATAGTGACTTTAAAAAACATTTATTATATGGAGGATTAAAAGATGGCAAAGGAAAAAGTTATTTTAGCGTACTCAGGTGGTCTTGATACAACAGCGATCATCCCTTGGTTAAAAGAAAACTATGATTATGAAGTAATTTGTTGCTGTGTCGACTGCGGACAGGAAGAAGAGTTAGATGGTCTGGAAGAAAGAGCAAAATACTCTGGTGCAACAAAATTATATATTGAAGACATTACAGATGAATTCTGTGATGAATATATTGTTCCTTGTGTACAGGCTAGTGCTGTATACGAAAACAAATATCTCCTTGGTACTTCTATGGCTCGTCCAGGAATCGCTAAGAGATTAGTTGAAATCGCACGTAAGGAAGGTGCTACAGCAATCTGCCACGGTGCTACCGGAAAAGGAAATGACCAGATTCGTTTCGAACTCGGAATCAAGGCATTAGCTCCGGACCTTAAGATTATTGCAGCTTGGAGAGATGATAAGTGGGATATGGATTCCCGTGAATCTGAAATTGAATATTGTAAGGCGCACGGCATTGACCTTCCATTCTCAGCAGATCAGAGTTACAGCCGTGACCGTAACTTATGGCACATCAGCCATGAAGGTCTTGAATTAGAAGATCCTGCAAACGAACCGGATTATGATCATCTTTTAGTATTAGGGGTTTCTCCGGAAAAGGCTCCTGACGAAGGTGAATATGTAACTATGACATTTGAAAAAGGTGTTCCTACTTCTGTTAACGGAAAAGAAATGAAAGTTTCTGATATCATCCGTGAATTAAACAGACTTGGTGGAAAACATGGTATTGGTATTGTTGATATCGTTGAAAACCGTGTTGTTGGTATGAAGTCTCGTGGTGTTTATGAAACTCCGGGTGGAACAATCCTTATGGAAGCACATGATCAGTTAGAAGAATTAGTTCTTGACCGTGCTACTATGGAAGTTAAGAAAGATATGGGTAACAAGATGGCTCAGATCGTTTACGAAGGAAAATGGTTCACACCACTTCGTGAAGCAGTTCAGGCTTTCGTAGAATCCACACAGGAATATGTAACCGGTGAAGTTAAGTTTAAGCTTTACAAAGGAAACATCATTAAAGCCGGTACTACTTCTCCATATTCATTATATAGTGAATCACTTGCATCCTTTACTACCGGTGATCTTTACGACCATCATGATGCAGAAGGATTCATCACATTGTTCGGTCTTCCATTAAAAGTTCGTGCAATGAAAATGCAGGAAGTTGAAAAAAACAATAAATAAGATTTGAAATCAATCACAAAGGGCGTATTCATTATTGAATATGCCCTATTTTTATTGTAAAATAATAGGTAATTATGGGATTTTTCCCCGGTATATTGGAGGTACCTATGGTAACGGTTAATGTTGTGGTTCCATGCTACAATGAAGAAGATATGATTCAGATGTTTTACGATGAATCAAAGAAAATATTTCAGACTATTTTAGGTTACGATTTTTCATATATTTTCATCAATGATGGCAGTTCGGATCAGACCCATCTTCTTTTGCGAGAACTCAGTCAATCTCACGAAGATGTAAAATATATCTCCTTTTCCAGAAATTTTGGAAAAGAGGCGGCCATGTATGCCGGATTATGTAATGCATCCGCTGACTATGTCATTATAATGGATGCAGATTTACAGCATCCGCCTGCATTAATTCCGCAGATGATTCAGGAAATTGAAAAAGGATACGATTGTTGCGCCGGAATGCGAAACAGCCGGAAGGGAGAATCAAAGATTAAAAGTGCATTCTCTGCCCTCTTTTATAAATTAAATAATCGTTTCACCAGCGTTCAGTTAAAACAAAATGCCGTTGACTTCCGTATCATGTCAAAACAGATGGTTGATAATATTGTTCGACTTGGAGAAGTACAGCGTTTTTCCAAAGGAATCTTTTCCTGGGTTGGTTTCCAGACCTCTTGGATTCCTTTTGACAATGTAGAACGTCCTGCCGGCGAAACAAAGTGGAGTTTTCGAAAGTTATTCCGTTATGCCATTACCGGAATCACTTCTTTCTCAGTTGCTCCATTGAGCTTTTTAACAGGACTGGGATTAATGATTTCCGGATTTTCCTTTTTGTTAATCCTATTCACTTTAGCTAGAAAACTGTTCTTTGGCATTGATGTATCAGGTTTTGCATCCTTGTTCATTGCAGTACTCTTCTTGGGTGGAATTATCGAGTTTTCTCTTGGAATTTTAGGCGAATACATCGCCAACATCTACATGGAATCCAAGGACCGACCGATTTACATTATTCAGGATTCCAATATCAAAGACTATAAATAATTTTCAGGAGTAGACATCATGGTACAGAGCCCTATCATAAAAAAATTTTTGGATTTTACCAGAAAGATTCTTTTTAAAATTTTCAAAAGCGAAAAAATACGTACAATAATTACCAAGTTTACCGAATACGAGGTATTTACCTACCTCGTCTTTGGTGTGCTTACCACTTTGGTAGACATGGTAATTTATTATAGCCTGGTTTATATGGGAGCGGATGAAGTCATCACTAATGTCATTTCATCAACCTGTGCAATTTTATTTGCCTACGTTACCAATAAGCGCTGGGTATTCGAAAGCAAGGCTGAAACAAAGAAAGATCACCTTATGGAATTAATCAAGTTTTTCGAGGCAAGAATCTTTACTTTATTGCTTTCCACACTAATCATCTGGGTTTTCCAGATACTTCACTGGAATCCATACATTGCAAAAATCATTGCAATGGTTTTAACAGTGGTACTCAATTATATCTTGAGTAAATTTTTTATCTTTACTTCAAATAAGAAAGGAACTGAAAACAATGCAAACTAAGATTGACTCACTTAAAAAGGCATGTGTCGACAATATTTTCCACATTCTGGCCTTTATCATCCCGGTAGTATCCATGCTGGTAATCTACTACTTTAAGGACATTGGTCCTTTTGGCAAAGAAATGTACCTGCGAAGCGACTGTTATCACCAGTACGCTCCATTCTTACAGGTCTTACAGGATAAGTTGAAAAACTTTGACAGCTTATACTATAGTTGGGAATTCGGTGGCGGAATGAATTTCTGGGGACTCATTGCCTACTACGCAGCCAGCCCTTTTAATATTCTAACATTAATCTGGCCATGGGAAATCACTGATTTTGTTAGTTTTTCCATTGTATTTAAAATGGGATTAGCAGGATTTTGTACTTCCTATTATTTAGAAAAACATTTTGGAAAAGATACCATTCTTACCACTGCTTTTGGTTGTGCTTATGCACTTTCCTCATACTTTGCAGCATATAGCTGGAACATCATGTGGTTAGACTGTCTTTGGATTCTTCCATTAATCGTTCTTGGTTTGGAAAGACTTGTATCCGAAAAGAAATGTAAGATGTATGCCATCACTCTTGGAATTGCATTATTCTCAAATTACTATATCGGATTCATGATTTGTATCTTCAGTGTCCTCTACTTCATTTATTTATTCTTTACACACACTTACGACACGGAGAACAAAGGAAAAGACATCTTAATTACCATTAAGAATTATGCAGTATTTTCAATTCTTGGCGGTGGCATTTCCGCAGTCATGAGCATTCCTGCCTTTATGGCATTAATGAATACCGTTTCTGCTGAAACCGATTGGCGTGATCTTCAGGAATACTTCTCTGTATTCTACGTATTCTTACGTTCTCTGATTGCCACACCAATTGCAGAGTTAAAGAATTATCCGGAACCAAACGTTTACTGTACCGTTGCAGCATTTGTTCTGATTCCACTCTTCTGCATCTGTAAGCAAATCAATGTAAAGGATCGTGTTGGAAAAGTTGCCATTACTATTTTCATATTACTTAGTATGTGCTTCAACCTCCCAACTTACCTGTGGCACGGACTTCATTATCCAAACAGTCTGTCTGCAAGATTTTCATTCCTTTACATTTTCATGATTGTAATCATGTGTTATGAAGCTGCAATTCATATCAAGGACTTCGAGGACAAGCATATCGTAGCATCTGCCTTCGGCGGTTCTGCTTTGATTTTGTTATGCAAGCAGCTTTATACCGCCCCAAAATTCTTAGAGGAACTCTATCATGACAATGATACTGCGGACGGCACCTATATTCGTATGGTTTACGGAAGTATTGCCTTTATCTGCATTTACGTTGTTCTAATGATTTGGTATCGTAAGAAAGAATCCTTAAAAGGCTTTATTTCTTACATTATGATTCTCGTGGTATTTCTTGAACTGACTTACAGTCTCGCTTATACCACAATCATGAGTACTCAGCCGAAAGAGCCTTACTACCAGGCCGTTGATACCTATAAGGAATTAAATGAAATTGCCCGCAAGGATTCCGATCAGAAATTTTACCGAGCACAGACAGCAACCTTTAACACAAAAAATGACGGTGCAAGATATCATTACAATGGTATTTCTACCTTCTGTTCCGTTTCCCTTGCATCCACACAGAAATATTTTGATGCCATCGGCTTACAGGTTTCCACGAACTCTTATTCACACTATGGAATCACTCCTGTAACCGCCGCATTATACGGCATCAAATACGAATATACGACTGGGGAACCAACTTTCGCTAATAGCGAAACATTCCTTGCCACTTCAACAAAAATGCCTACAACACATTTATACAAGTTCAATGAATCTCTTCCGTTAGGATTCATGATAAAGAACAACACAATGGCAAAAATGAAAACAGAAGTCATCGTTGAGCAGGGAAAAACCAATAAGAAAGGGGAACCAATCAAGGATAAAAACGGGCAGCAGGTTATGGAAGACATTTATGTAACTGATCCATTTGCCGTTCAGAACAGTTTTGTTTCCAACGCTGTTGACGGTGCTTCACCGGTATTCCATAAATTAAAATCAGAAAGCGGTGTCATCACAGCAGCATACGACGATGCAGATGGTAGCAATGCCGGAGCACCGGAAACAAAAACCTACGACGTTTACTTCTACAGCATGACAACTTCTGAAAGTCTCACAGCCACCATTAACGGTTCCACTGTGGAATTAGAAACGGAAGTTTTAGCCGATGATGCAGTTACCACAACAGTCGGAGCAAATTCAAAGAGTTTTACAGAAACGAATACCAACCATATTTGTCATGTTGGCGATGTTCCTGCTGGTTCTACAATTACCTTATCCGATACTGCTTCTGTATGTTACGCTTATGCATTCGATTCTGAAGCATGGAGCCAGGCATATAACGCCTTGAAGGAACAGAGCCTAAAAGTTACCAGCTTTAAGGATTCTAAAATTGAAGGTGAAATTGATGTTAAGGAAGGTGGCGTTCTTTATACATCCATTCCTTTTGAATCCGGATGGACCGTATACGTAGATGGAGAGAAAACAGATGCTGCTTCTCTTTGTGCAGATTCCCTCTTAGGAGTTGTTCTCCCAAGCGGACACCACACAGTAACATTTAAATATACTCCTGCCGGTTTTATTCCGGGACTTGTTTTAACAATTTTATCCATCCTTGGTATAGCACTTCCATATGCTACCATCTATGAGTTAATTCAGAAGAAATCAAATTCCAAGCCTGCACCGGCAAAGAAGGCATAAACACAAAAAAAGAGGACTCACAACGAGTCCTCTTTTCTAATGCTCTACTTTAAACCAACTCTTTTCTTTCATAATGGAATATTGCTGTCCCGAGAAACAATCCGCATAATACGAACGTAATTGCCACCATAATTGGTTGAATTCTTGCATCTGTAATGACGTTTCTAATATCTGCCAGAGTAAACACAGACAAATATTTTAGTTTTTCCGCACTGCTTCCCATATTTGATACCATCTGTAAGAAATAACTGATAAACACGATTCCTAAACTCAGTCCAAAAACCTTCTTGGTTTTATGCGTGAACGTAGAAAGAAACAGACAAACGGAAAACAGCACCCAGGAAGAAAACAATGGAGTAATACTTAGCAATAGATAAACCTTCTTGTCAAACTCACCGCTTAACACCAGTCCAACATAGTTAAAAGCACTCAGAATCAAAATCATCAAGGTAATATAAAACATTCCACAAATGATTTTCTTAATGACAATGGTTCTCCTCAGAATCGGAAGGCTGTTTAAATACTCAATGGTTTTATCGTTTTCTTCTTTTAACAAAATGTTGGATCCGAGAATGCTGCTATAAACGCCTGTAATCAACAAAACAAATACAAAGCCTTCTGTCTTCAACCATCCAAATGCCGAGTCTATTCCGGAAATATCCATATTAAATGCCACCAAAACATCTTCCGGAAACATCTTCATCATATCATTCATGCTGGAAATATTTTTTTCATCCACTAACGAAGGATAAATCAGAAATACCATTAAAAACAGTCCCAGAAGAATCAACATCCAGATCACAAAACTTTTCAGATTAATTCGTAATTCTCTTAGTAACATCTATTTGTCCTCCTCGTAATAATGTAAAAATAAGTCTTCCAGGGAAGGTTCCTCAATCAACACCTTTTCTACCGGATATTTAGCAAGAATTCTAATCACTTCATTGTGAGGAAGTTTGTTTGCAAACTTCACCGTGGAATCCTTTTGAGAAATCACTTGCTGTCCCAGTTCCTGAGCAATTGCCTCCCACTGATCTGAAGTTACCGTTACATAAGTAAGATTCTTCTTCGACAATTCTTCCACCTTTTCCACCTGAATCAATTTCCCTGAACGAATTATTCCAACCCGGTCACAGATTTTGGATACTTCGCTGAGAATGTGTGTCGAGTAAAAAATAGTCGTTCCTTTTTTCTTTTCCTCCAGAAGTAATTGATAAAAAACATTCTGCATGATTGGATCCAAACCGCTGGTAGGTTCATCTAAAATCACAAGTTTCGGTTCGTGCATCAATGCTAAAATGATTCCAAGTTTTTTCAGATTCCCCAGGGACAAATCCTCAATGTTTTTCTTTTCATCCAATTTCAGCCGTTCTACCAATTCCACTCTTCTATCATGTATATCCATCGGATAAAACGTCTCATGATAATCCAACATTCCTTTTACTGTTAAATCATCATACAAAGCAATTTCACTAGGCAGATATCCTACTAGTTTCTTTAATTCCATCTCTTTCCCTGTAAATTCCTTTCCAAAAAGGTACACCGTTCCCGCTGTTTTTTGAATCAGATTCATCACGGATCGAATCGTCGTAGATTTTCCTGCACCGTTAGGTCCAATAAATCCAAATATTTCCCCTTCTTCTAAAGAAAGAGAGACTTCCTCCACTCCTTTTACCTTTCCATAGTATTTCGTCAATTTTCGAATTTCTAATACCTTTCCCATACACGTTTCTCCCTTTTCTCCTATAAAAATAACCAGCCACAACTACGGCTGGTCATTTTATTGTTTTATTTCATGCTTTCCGCAAAATAGTCAAGCAGTCCAGAAGACGCAACATCAGAAGCAGTTGTCACCTTGGTACCTTCCCACTGCTTTGAATTAAAGTCTTTCTGTAAATCCTTTAAGTATCCTGCATACTTCTCTGCCAGAACCTTCGCCTGTTCTTCTGCAATCAGTTTCTGTTTATTGGCTTCGGTTTCTTCCTTCATATAGCTTTCTACACAATACAAAAGATAATAATCATTTCCATCCTGAATGATATCGCTCATTTCGCCATTTGCCAGCTGATATGCTTCCAACTCATACTTCGCCGTAGCCTCATTTTTACAAATTGTCTTTTCAATGGAATCCTCCACCGTGTATTGCTTTGCTTCTCTGGAGAACGGCTGATAGCCTGCTTTTACAATGGATTTTGCTTCCTTTAATGTTTCCTTGATTTTCTTTGGATTTGTTTTTGTTCCATCCATATGGATGTACTGAATCTTAATTATACGAGCCTGCTCATCACTGATGTCCGTACCGGAATCTTCCGTCAGTTTCTCCCGTACTTTTTCTGCAAGGAAATAATTACGATAAAGGGCTTCCACATCTGTTAAAGCTGCACCGGTATATTGTTTTTCTGCATCATTCAAGGAATTAAAATAAGATTCCGCAGCACTTTTCACAGCGGTTTCCTCGTCTTTTTCCAAGGACACCTCCTGCTCTTTCGCCATAGATGCCAGTGCATAGCGGACAGAGATTTCTTCCTTTGTCTGATTCTTTGCAACCATCTCTAAGGTAGACTGGTCATCCACCTTTGCGTTCCAATCGATTCCGGTTCCTAAGTTCTTCTTATATCTGTTCTGAACATCCATAAAAACCAGCATATATTCCGGTTTTGAACAAATTAGTTCATTCACTTTAAACATTTCATTGTCTTTCAATCCCACAATATTTCCGATGATTGGTGTATCTGTCTTGATTCCACATCCGGAGAATGAGCTGATTGTCAACCCCATAATCAATCCCCACAAGAAAATTTTGTTTTTACGCATAACAAACTCCATTCTGTTCTTTAAATCATTCGCATAACATCCTCTAGAATCGTAGGAATGTTATCTGTAATATACTGTGCAGCACGACGTACTTCAGAATCACATCCCTGAAGTGCATAACTAAAATAAGAATGCTTGAACATTTCAATATCCCTGTACTCAGAACCGAATACCATAGTATCCTCCGTGGATACAGCAAACATATGCTGAATCAAAGACAATACAATGGAACGGTTTACGTACTGCGCGGTAATATTTAACTGGTTCGGGTTTGAAATGGAAACATTTGCACCCTTTGCCCATTTATTGTAGAAATAAGAATAACTCTGTTCATTAAATTCCTTCTTGGAATAGATGGTAATCTTCGTGATGTCTCCATGCAATTCCTTGGTATCTTTAACAAACTCCGGTGTTTTTCCCTCTTCCTTTAACGCTTTAATCAATTCATATTCATGACTTGTAAGATAGATTCCCCTCTCTGTGGAATAAGTCACTTTATAGTTTGAATCCTCCTGTAATTCCCGTTCCACATCCAAACAAATGAGTCGGTCAATCGGTGTCTTACTTAATACTTTATCTTGATAAATCACAACCCCGCCATCGTTACATGCGAAAATGATATCTTTTTTTATCTTTCCAAACAATGAACTTACCGCATCATAATTCATCCCCGTCACAACGGCAAATCTGATTCCTTCACTATTTAACCGTGCGATTAAATCAATGGTCTCTTCAGAAATCTTGTTGGATTTTTCCGAACATTTCAACGCGCTTAACGAACAAACAACTAAATTAATCATTTTACCACCATTATTTCTTTATACTAATTGCTTTCGAGCTTTTTCCCCGATATGTTTTGCCCGAGTAATTATTATACACTTTTACCTTGTAATAGTATACCTTACCTTTTGCAGTTTTGGTATCAGAAAAACTACAAACATTTTCACCAGCAATACTTTTAACCTTCACAAAGCTTCCAGTGGTTCCGGTTCGTCTGTACACATCATATCCGGTTGCACCGTTTACTTTTTTCCAGGAAACATTAATTGCATTTCCTGCCAGGACAGCTGATGTCATTTTTGTTTTTTTCGGCATTGGCTTCGCCGTGACTGCCTTGGAATTTTTAGACTTATAGGTTGTCTGCCCCACTACACGATAAGCCTTCATCTTATACACATAAGTGGTTCCAACAGCCAATTTCTGGTCCTTATAGGACTTTGCAGTTCCCTGAGCCTTAGCAATTCTCTTGTATTTTTCATTACCAATTTTTCGATAAATATAATATCCGGTAAGATTTGATTTTTTCGCCCAACTCAGTTTCACCGATTGATAACTAATTGGCTTCGCCTTCATCACAACCCGAGAAGGTTTTTCCACAGCGACGCCTACCTGAACTGAACTGACAGCAAATTGTCCTGCTGCTGTAAAGGCATACATTGTTACGGTTCCAAGTGCTTTTCCGGTAATCTTTCCCGCGGAATCCACCGTTGCAATGGCAGGATTATCAGAACGATAATAAACCGTTTCCTTTGTTTTTAATTTTACCGGAAGGGTAATGGTCCCCCCCTTTGCAACATTATATTCTTTATCCACTGTGGCGTATGCAGAAGAAATATATCCTTCATATGTTTTTCCACCTTTTGTGGTTTTTATCTTATACCAATAAGGGTTTCCAAGCCATCTTGTACCGAATTTCGCACTGGTCGGGATAGCCTTTGTAATATATATCGCATCCCCTGCCGCCAATGTGGTAATGAGTTCACCGGAAGTATTGGCTTTCTTCCTCACATTCACTGCCGAAGAAATAGTTGCCCTTGTTGTCGTGTTTCCATATGTAATGGTATTACTCTCATCTGGCATGGATGAATAAACCGGAATCACAAAGGTTTTCGCTAATGCTGTAATTCCTAAATTTTCATAAGCACCACAGGTAAGTGCGGCTTCATTGGCTGCACCATAAATATTTGTCATATACTGATGCGTGTAAATCGAATTTTTCGATGCTTTATTTACATTAAATCTCTGATAATAAATCGTGTTCTGTCCAGCGTTGATATAAGTTTCTCCGATGTATTTTGCGCCGCCATCAATGGAATTCATTGGTGTCGTCCACGGTCTGCTGTAAGTGCTTCCACTGGAAGCCCATTTTAATCCATTGGAAACCGGATCTGCTCCGGAACTAGCACCAATATTATAGAAATTATAAATTCCCGCATAAGTCTTAGAGTAATTTCCGTTAACACTTCCATTGCCACCCATTCCAGCATATTTTGAATGTTTTTTTATGCCAATCTCCTGAATGATTTTTGATGCGATATAGTAAGCACTGACATTATTCTTCTTTGCCGTTGCCATGATTTGGGCTGAATACAGGGTATTCGTCGTATAATACTTTCCTGCCTTATCTAAATATGCCATCTTGGTATTATGCATAAAGGATCCTTCCAGAATCGCTTCAACCCCTGCCTGTGTCTGAGTTGTGGAATCGAAGGACAACTTCTCAAACATGTAAATATGTTCTACATCCAGGAAGTTTCTCGGATCCATGAAATATGCAATACAGTTTTTTGATGCAGCCACCCATCGGCCTCCATCCTTTGCAATGTAAGCTCCTGTGGAAGCATTGTAATTACTACTCAGCTCATTCGACTTCAGTAATTTTGAAAAACTGTTTTCAATCAGACTTCGGTCATTGGTAAACTCAGCATTTACCGCTGTTTGGAAATCAATTCCTGTGTTATAGGCAACAAATTTCCAATTCGGGTATTGGATATGTAACGTCCTAAGATATGACTTATAACTTTCCGGGAACGACGCGATACTCTTCTCAAAAGCAGTATCCGCCGCCTGAACGTTTTTGCTCTGATATCCCGACGCCAAACATCCAACCATAAAAAGTATCAATGATAAGCAAGATAGTTTCTTAAAATATTTTTCCGCTCTTTTTCTCATAAAACCACTACTTTCGTACTTTTACACCTTTTGTTCCTCGTTTCCCTATTTTTAATTTCCGTAATTCCACCTGTTTTCCATTACATTCTACCACTTCATTGTCCCCTGTATCAAGAAGATACACATTGGATACAAAATCATCCGGATTTAATTTTATGCCACGTACTCCCAATGTTCCTTTTTTCTGTTCCGGTATTTCCTTGATTGGGAATCGAAGGAAAATTCCTCCATCTGTCTGAAGCACCAGGATTTCTCTCGTATACTGCAATCCGGCATCCTGTTCCTGAACTTCTTCTACCATATCCATGGTTCCAAATTCCATCTGTTCGAAATCCAATGGTTCAAAGTCATCGGAACCGCCGGAGAGCATTACCGGTAAATCCATCTCTTCCGGAACTTCTGCTTCTTTGTTCGATACCCTCGTAATCTTTACGGATACCAATTCATCATCCGGTCCCAGTTTTGTTGCCAGCATGGTCTTTCGGTTTGTCTCGAACTCACTTCCATCTACCAGCTTTATCATTCCCTTTTTCGTTGTGAATAATAACTTTTTATCCTTCATCATAGAACCACTGAACAATGCAATAATTCCTTCTCCTTCGGAACTGTAATTTCCAAGGTTGTCAATCGGCACCCCTTTTTCACGGACTTTTTTCACCGGAATTTTCTGTGCCTTAATCTGATGCATGTTTCCATTATCAGTGAAAATACAAATAGTATCAGTATTCATGCAATTGAAATAGTATTTGTTCTCGCTGGTCACGGAATCGATGTTACGATCGAAAGTCGATGTTTCCAACATCTTCGCATATCCATATTTATCCTGAACAAAAACATATTCCTGTTCCACAAAGGCATTTTCATCGAAGACAGCTTCTTTCCCGTCTTCGATTAATGTCTTTCTTGGTACTGCATATTCTTTCTTGATTTTCTGCAAATCTTTCTTGATTGCCTTGGTCATAGCTCTTCTACTGTTAAGAATCTCTTCGTACTCAGCAATCTTTGCAGTCAATTCTTCATATTCCTTCTGCAATGCCAGAATTTCAAGACCAATCAATTTTGCCAGACGTAATTCCAAAATGGCCTGAGCCTGACGTTCTGTGAAGTTCAGATTTCCAGCAAGAATTTCTGATTCCGGATTTTTAAACTTGATATCGGTAGTATCCCCGGTCATCAGGCAGTTCTTTGCCTGCTTCTGGGTCTGGGAGCCACGGATAACTTCAATAATCAGATCAATGATATTCGTTGCCTTAATTAAACCTTCCTTAACTTCCTTCTGGTCCATTGCCTTGCTAAGCAATGTGGTATATTTTCTCTGCGCTAGATCATACTGATAATCCACATAATATTTAATGATGCTCTTCAGTCCCATGACTTCCGGTCTACCGTCAGCAATAGCAAGCATATTCACCCCAAAGGTATCTTCCAGCTTGGTTTTCTTATACAGCATGTTTTTCAATTTTTCAATGTCAGCACCTTTTTTCAATTCCAGAACAATACGCATTCCGTCCTTATCAGAGGCATTGGAAATATCTACAATATCGGTAGTCTTCTTAGTCTCAACCAGGTCAACCACATCCGATAAGAACTTTCCGATTCCGGAACCAATCATGGTATACGGAATTTCCGTTACAACCAGACGATCCTTTTCACGGCTCTTTCCTTTTTCGAAAACCAATTTCCCACGTAACTTGATTTTTCCGGAACCGGTTTCGTAAATCTCCGGCAAATCCGATTTATTTGCTACAATGCCTCCGGTAGGAAAATCCGGGCCGGGCATAATTTCCATCAATTCCTGAGTGGTGATATTTTCATTGTCCATATAAGCAATGACCGCATCCATGACTTCTCCCAAGTTATGGGTTGGGATACTGGTGGCCATACCAACGGCGATTCCTTCTGCACCGTTTACCAAAAGGTTCGGTACACGTACCGGCAATACTTCCGGTTCTTTTTCCGTCTCATCAAAGTTGGGCACAAAATCCACAACATCCTTGTCCAAATCTGCCAAATAGACATCTTCGGTAAATTTCTTCAGTCTGGCTTCCGTGTAACGCATTGCTGCGGCGCCATCCCCTTCAATGGAACCAAAGTTTCCGTGTCCGTCCACTAGGGCCATTCCTTTTTTAAACTCCTGTGCCATAACTACCAGAGTTTCATAAATTGAGCTATCACCATGTGGATGATATTTACCCATCGTATCTCCAACCACACGGGCTGATTTACGATGTGGCTTATCATGACTTAAATGTAACTGGTCCATGGCATAAAGTACACGTCTCTGAACCGGTTTCAATCCATCTCTTGCATCCGGCAATGCTCTTGCACAGATAACACTCATGGCATAGTCAATATAACTTTTCTGCATCACTTCCGAATATTCGGTTTTAATGATTTGTTCCGCCATCTATTTCTAACCTCCGATATTCTCATTTCGAGAAATCTTTTTTATACATCTAATTCTGCATCTGTCGCGTGGTTGTAAATGAACTCACGACGTGGGGCAACTTCGCTCCCCATCAGCATGCTGGTAACTTCCGATGCCATTCTTGCATCTTCGATTTCAACCTGTTTTAAAATTCTTGTTTTCGGATTCAGGGTTGTTTCCCATAACTGTTCCGGATCCATTTCCCCTAATCCTTTGTATCTCTGAAGTGTGAATCCTGTATGGGTCTTTCGGTATTTTTCCAATGCCTTATCGTCATACAAATATTCCCCTTCTCCTTTTTTCGGTACCACCTTATAAAGCGGTGGGGTTGCAATATAAATGTGTCCGGTACTAATCAGTTCCGGCATAAAGCGATAGAAAAACGTCAATAACAACGTATCAATGTGAGCACCGTCCACGTCCGCATCGGTCATCAGAATAATCTTATCAAACTTTAGTTTTTCAATGTCAAAGTCATTTCCATATCCTTCCGAAAAACCACATCCAAAGGCATTGATCATGGTCTTGATTTCCGCATTGGCTAATACCTTGTCCATGGATGCCTTTTCCACGTTTAAGATTTTTCCTCGAATTGGCATAATTGCCTGAGTCTTTCTGTTTCTGGCAGTCTTTGCCGAACCCCCGGCAGAATCTCCTTCCACGATGAAGATTTCACATTCTTCCGGTTTTCTGCTTTCACAGTTTGCCAGTTTTCCATTGCTGTCAATAGAGAACTTGCTCTTAGTCAGCATATTTGTTTTCGTTCTGGCTTCTGCCTTACGAATCTTTGCGGATTTTTCCGCACATTCAATTACATTCTTTAAGGTTTCCAGATTTTTATCAAAGAACAAGGTCAACTGTTCTCCTGCCACAGACTTTGTGATTCGGTCTGCGTCCGGATTGTCCAGTTTTGTTTTTGTCTGACCTTCGAAACGAGGATCCGGATGCTTTACTGCAACTACGGCAACCAATCCGTTTCGCACATCTGCTCCCGTAAAGTTCGCATCTTTTTCCTTTAAGTTCCCTAACTCACGGGCATACTGATTAATGGTGGTTGTCAGAACCGTCTTAAATCCTGTAATATGGGTTCCACCTTCCTGAGTGTAAATATTGTTACAGAATCCGGAAATATTTTCAGTAAACTCATTGATATACTGAAATGCCACTTCCACCTCGATATTTTCCTGTTCTTTCTTAAAGTAAATAATATCGGTAACGGCTTCTTTTCCTTTATTCATGTCTTCAATGTAAGCCTTGATACCGTTTTCTTCATGGTATGTTTTTGATTCTTCTTCCCCAACACGCTTATTTTCAAAATGAATGGTCAGGTTCGGATTCAGATATGCCGTTTCGTGGAGACGACTCTTAATGGCATCTGCCTTAAAGTAAATCTTTTCAAAGATTTCTCCATCCGGAAAGAATCGGACCTTTGTTCCGGTGTCGGATTTTCTGCATTTTCCGACTTCCTTTAAGTCGTAACAAATCTTTCCCTGCTCATATCTCTGATTGTAAATTTTCCCGTCTCTTTTTACATCCACCTCTAACCAAAGAGACAATGCATTTACTACGGAAGAACCAACACCGTGTAAACCACCGGAAATCTTATAGTTTCCGTCGCCGAACTTACCTCCGGCATGCAATGTTGTGAATACGACTTCCACCGCCGGTCTTCCAACCTGCTCGTTAATGTCCACCGGAATTCCTCGACCATTATCTTCAATCGTTGCAGAACCGTCCTTTTCCAATGTCACCTTGATTTCGGAACAATGTCCGGCCAAATGTTCATCCACGGAGTTGTCCACAATTTCATAAATCAAATGATTTAGTCCCTTAGTCCCAACACTTCCAATATACATTCCCGGTCTCTTTCGAACGGGATCCAATCCCTCCAGGACCGCTATACTATTACCATCATAACTATTTGCCATTGTTTACCTCACTGTTTTGCGAAAAGAAACCATTTCCAAAATGTTTTCTCAGCAATCTGTCTTCATTTTCAAAATGCGCATAATCATTTAAGCGCTCAATATGATATGTCTCCATATCTTTATCGTATAGTATTTCTGTAATACTGCAATTTTCTAATTGTCTTCCAAAAGACAGCCACTTTGCCGAAGGAGCTCCCGCAAGTCCTGTAAGCAATGCACGAATCCAACCGCCGTGGGTCACAATACATACATTTTCGTAATCCTGCTGTGCGATTTCATCCAGCACTTCCTTTGCTCTGGCAAAAACCATTGCACTGTTTTCTCCGCCCCCCGGATAGGGGATGTCTTCTGTCATTGTGGCACGTTTTTCCAGAAATTCCTTATATCGTTCCTTTAACACAGAATTTTCCAAGCCGGTCATCTCACCAAACTCTGCTTCCCGTAAACGGTCATCATAAAATCGTGGCTTTTTCACATAGCCATTAATGATATCCGCCGTTTCCACTGCTCTTAGCAGATTACTGGAATAGACTGCTTCAATCCCGTAATTTTCCAGACGTTTTCCTGTCAGATGTGCCTGTTCTCTTCCTTCCGGCGACAGTTCCACATCCACATTACAAAGTTTACTGTTTTGCCTTCCATGGCGAATCAAATAGATATTCATATCATCCTCTACTTATCTTTCAAATACTGAATCATTCCCGGTCCCAGCGTATCTGTCGGACGAGCGATAAACCCATGCTTTTCGTAAAACTGTTCTCGCCCCTTGGCACACATCAAATCCAACATCATCACCGTTCCCGGCATCCTCAATTCCTCGGCACGGGAAATCAATCGGTCAATGATTTTGCTTCCGATTTTCTTCCCTTGATATTCAGGAACCACAATCAAATCCTGAATGTAACTAATTACTGCTCCGTCCCCTACAAGACGTCCCATTCCAACAGCCTTATCCTCATCATAAACTGTAACAATATATAGGCTACGATTCAATGCCCTTTCTGCTTGTACCGGGTCTAAGGAAACCCAATTGACAGCAGACCGCAATTGCAAATATGTCTCAACATCTAAATCATTTTCTTTCAAAAAAAGCATTTTGTCTTTCCTTTTCTCTTTTTAAGGCTATTTTAACTAATACATTATACAACATATAGCGCAGTTCTTCAACAGTTCCCACAACAATTTGTACCTAAGTTTTTATAAAACGGATACCTCTCTTGCGCGGGAAAATAATCCCCCTTCTTCTCGTTTGAAAACAATATTTTTGCACATACTAATTGCGGGGGATGCCATGAAAAGATTACTTTTTCGTCTGTTTCTGCTGCTCGTATGCGGAATCAGCATTGTATTACATTTCAAAATCGACGATGCTTATTTTAATTTCACGGAATTTAGTTACTTTACCGTCCAAAGCAACATTTTCTGTTTTATTATGATGTCCGTTCTGGTAATCAAAGAATGGACCCACAAGGATTTTTCCAAACCTGTCTATCTCTTTTTTCACGGAATGGCAACTTCTGCCATTTTATCCACTGCCTATATTTACCACTTTTGCGAATCGGTAAATAAGTACCCTTTGAAAACCCAGGGAATTTTCAGCATTCCGGCAATGGACCTTTTTGGTCATTACATCGTCCCTGTACTTTTTGTAACGGATTGGTTTCTTTTTGTTCCCAAAGGGCAGTTACGCAGAGGCTACATTTTTCAATGGATGTCTTTCCCGATTTTTTACTTACTCTGTTTTTTAAGCCGCTGTAATTTCAATCCGGAAACCACTTTTGAGAAAGTGGAAAAATACCCTTACTTTTTTCTTGATTATGAACGATTAGGTCCCTTGTATTTTTGCAAATATATTTTTTATATTTCTATCATCATGCTAACCATTAACACCCTGCTCTATACATCGGATTATATTTTATCCCATAAAAAAACCGACAGGTAAATTTCCTGTCGGTTCGATTGTTTTCACTAACTTTCTTCATACGGCACAAAGCCTTCAAACAGTTCCCCAAAATAATCTTCAAATCCATAGAACATAATAAACATAGAATAACCATTTTGATATTTTACATAGAAATTCGATCTGGCCGTATAGCCCTGCACATTAATTTCAAAATCTAAGGCGTCAAAGTTTTCTCCGCCCAACGTATCCTGATATGGTTCTCCTAAATCATAACCTACGCCCGGAACACTTGATACCATCTGCTGCGCCATCTCTTCAATTCTTTCCCTTCCGGAAGAAGAAGTCACATCCACTTTTCCTCTAACGATTGTCACGTACATATAGTTTCCGTTGCTGGTGGATTCCACTTTCAATTCCTGGAACGATCCATTTCCTCCCAGATTTCCCTTTATCATATCATTTGCTTCATCCTGTGGAACTTCCGAGAAAGTCATAGTATACCCTTCCGGACACTGAAAGCGAACATGGAAAAATTTATTTTCGTACATATTATCCTTTACACTACCCGGTTTGTATGGTTTCGTATACAACAAATTTGTACAACCACTAAAAACACTTCCCATTAATAATACAACACTAAGAAGACACGCAATTGATTTTTTTGATATTTTTGTGAATCGTCTTCTTTCATTCTCTGCAGTACCACTTTGTTTCTTCATGTTTTCCTGTCTTTCGTTCATCTACTCTTCTCCTTCATACTCAATTTTCACCAATGCCAACCCGCATGCCGGCGCCTTCGGCCCTGCCGCGTAACGATCTTTCGCTTCCAATATTTCCTTCATATGCTCCGGTGGATAAACGCCCAACCCCACTTTTAAAAGTGTTCCAACAATAATCCGGACCATATTGTACAAAAATCCGTTTCCACTGATACAAATTGATATTACATCATCCACGCGTTTTACGTCAAGTGTATATACCGTTCTTACTGTAGATTGCACCTGACTTCCAGCAGAACAAAAGCTGGCGAAATCATGTTCTCCCACAAGGTATGCTGCTGCCTGTTTCATTTTTTCCGCATCCAAAGGCATATACACAAAATGGGTATATAGCCGCTTCAGCGGGTCTGGAAAACGACGATTCAAAATTTGATATTCATAGGTTTTTACACTATTCTGAAATCTCGGATGCCAGTCCAAGGGAACTTCATCGGATTTTTGAATTCGGATGTCATTAGGCAGTCTTTGATTTAAGGCAAAGGAAATCTTCTCAGCCGGAATTCTTGTTTCAGAGTCAAACACTGCCACATTGCCCACCGCATGAACACCGGAATCGGTACGACTGGCACCAATTACCTCAATCGGTTCTCCTAACAAATCCGTCAACGCCTTATTAATAACTTCCTCAACAGTTATTCCGTTGATTTGTACCTGCCACCCACAATAATTTGTTCCATCATAGGATATTAATAATCTGATTCGTTTCATATTATCTCCATTTTTACTATATTTTCAGGAATCTGATTCCAACAACCATCAGAATCAAAACCAACTGAACTCCATATGCAACGCCATCCCGCATTTGATACTTTAACGGTTTCATCTTTGTTCTCTCACCACCGCGGTAACAACGTGCTTCCATTGCCGTTGCCAAATCCAGCGCACGTCGCATTGCCGATATAAACAACGGGACCAAAATCGGAACCAGACTCTTTGCTCTTCGAAAGACATTACCGGTTTCAAAATCTGCCCCTCTGGACATCTGGGCCTTCTTGATTTTTTCCGCTTCCTCCATAAGAATCGGAATAAACCGTAGTGCCAGTGCAATAATCATTGCAATTTCATGGACCGGAATTTTTAGCACTTTTAAAAAACCTAATCCTTTTTCCATTCCGTCCGCCAAGTCATTGGGCGTAGTTGTCAACGTCATAATAGAGGTTCCTAAAACAAGGTATATGAGTCGTAGTGCCAAAAAGGCTCCTCTCCTCAGCCCTTCCCTTGTAACAGACAAGATTCCCACCGAGAATATAACCTGTCCCTTCGTCATCAGCACATTCACAATCACGCTAAACAACATGATAAAAAGAATCCCTCGAAGACCTTTCAGCAGTTTTGAAAAAGGAATTTTCGCCAACAGGACTACCGTAAGCAGATAAATGGTCCAAACCGCGTATCCTAAAAAGCTATTTGTGACGAACAACAAAACAATCCAAACCAGTGTTGCAAATAATTTCACTCTGGGATCCAAACGATGTATTATTGAATTTTCCGGATAATAGTTTCCAATTGTGATATTTGCCATTGTCCTCTCCTGCTCTTTAATGTTTTACGCACGCCAAAATGCTTTGTTTTGCTTTTTCTAAATCAATTACGTCTTCATCTACCGGAAAGCCTTTCCGTTTTAATTCATTCATCAGATAGCAAATCTGTGGTGCAGCCAGTCCCATTGCTTCCAATTCCTTATATTTTTTAAAAACGCCGGCAGGCGTATCATCCATTGCCACCATCCCCTGATTCATTACAATGATGCGACTGGCATACTTTGCTACATCCTCCATGCTATGAGACACCAAAATAATGCCCATTCCCTTTTCTTTATGTAACCGCGACACCAACTTTAGAATCTGATTTCTTCCTTTCGGATCCAGACCTGCAGTTGGTTCATCCATAATCAAGTATTCCGGTTCCATTGCAAGAATTCCCGCAATGGCAACCCTTCGTTTTTGGCCCCCGGACAATTCAAAAGGAGACACATCATAAACGTCTTCCCCGATGCCTACCAGAGCCAATGCTTCTTTTGCTTTTTGTTCTGCTTCTTCCTGACCCAACTGCTTATTTAACGGTCCGAAGCAAACATCTTTCAATACCGTCTCCTCAAATAGCTGATACTCCGGATATTGAAATACCAGGCCCACACGGCAACGCAAAAATCTGCGGTCATAACCTTTCTGCCAGATATCCATTCCATCAAAAGAAACACTCCCTTCATCCGGCTTTTCCAATCCATTGAACTGTTGAATCAATGTAGATTTTCCTGATCCGGTGTGCCCAATAACCGCCACAAACTCATCCCTGTGAATTTCCAGATGAACCTGTTTTAGAGCAACCGTTTCCGTGCTGGTTCCTTTTCCATATCTATAACTTACATTTTCTAATCGAATACTCATATTATTGTTCCTTCAATCGTTCCAATTCCGCAACCAGTTCCTTCGCTGTCAGAATACCATCCGTTAACGGCACCCCTTCTTTTTTTAGTTCAAAAGCAAGTTCCGTTACCTGTGGCACTTCCAATCCGTAAGTTTTCAATTCTTCCACTTTAGAAAAGACTTCTCTCGGTGTTCCCTGTTCTACCACTTCTCCGTGATTCAAAACAAAAATCCGATCCGCTTCTACCGTTTCTTCCATATGATGCGTAATGAGTATGATTGTAATGCCCTTATCCCTATTCAGTCTGTGAAGCGTTGTAAGAACTTCTTTTCTGCCTGTAGGATCAAGCATCGCCGTAGGTTCATCTAAAACAATGCACTTCGGTTCCATGGCAATAATTCCGGCAATAGCTACTCTCTGCTTTTGCCCGCCTGACAATTCCATCGGGGATTTATGTCGAAGTTTGGAAATTCCTACAGATTTCATAGCATTTTCCACCCGACTCCAGATATCTTTCGTTGGTACCTGAAGGTTTTCCGGTCCAAAAGCCACATCCTCCTCTACCATGGTTGCCACAATCTGATTATCCGGATTCTGAAATACCATTCCAGCCTTCTGACGAATCTCCCAGAGACGTTCTCCATCCTTCGTATCAATTCCATCAACCCAGACCGTTCCTTCCGTTGGCAAAAGCAATCGATTCATCTGCTTTGCCAGTGAGGATTTTCCAGATCCATTGTGACCCAGAATCGCAACAAACTGCCCTGGCTCCACTTCCAGATTTACACCGTTTAATGCACGTTTTTTTTCTTCTTCGTCCATATAATCATAGACTAAATCATTCACTTTCAGAATACTCATTTACATCTCCTTATCAACTCGTTTATTGTATTGTATTTAAGCCATTTTTGCAACATTCCCCACTTTTTCATTCGAAACTTCTTGTATTATTTTATTAACTTTATATAATAGGATTGTACAAATTACATCTATATAGAAAGGACATTTCTATGAAATTTTTAAAAAATCTAAAGAAGAAGGCAGAGCCTTTCATGGAAAAAGCAAAAAAGTTCACGTTTAAATATCGCTATGGCTTTTATGCAGCCATTCCATATTTTCTGATGGACCTCGTAACCAGAATTTTAGGGCACATCGATTACTATCCGGTATTTTTCCCAATGCCTAATTTATTTACCTTTTTATGGATTTTCCTTTTCGTTGGAATCATCATAAATTTAAAGGGCATTTTTGAGATGCTGGCTTACTGGATTTTCTTTTTCTTTGCAATGTTCCTTTATCTGGTTAACAATATTTATTTTTCCATGACAAAATACTATTTCAGCCCGAACCTTTTGGAATCAACCGGCGAAGGAAAAGATTATGTCATGGACACCATCCTGGGGGCAAATAAACTCATTTATGTTTTTGCAGTCATTATTTTCATCATTGCCCTGGTGGTATTTATCAAGATGAGAAAACGAACCCAGTTCCATTTTAAGAAAATGGGTAAAGTCATTGTCATTTTCATTTTACTTCATGCCATAATGCCGTTATTCTACGGAAGTGGCAATGAGTTGGAATGGAAAAACTTTAAGAACGACCGTGTTGTATATAACCACTTCAATGAACCTAATAAGAGCATGAAGGTCGCTGGTTTATACGAATACACTGCTAGAAGTTTCTACATTGAATTCTTAAAACCGGAAGAAAAAATCAGTAAAAAAGATAAGGATTTCCTGGACGAAATATATACAGCCGATGATCCACATACACCGAATGACTACACCGGAATTTTTGAAGGAAAGAATGTTATCTTCCTCCAATTAGAAGGAATGGACAATTGGGCGCTCAACGAAAAGCACACCCCAACCCTGTATCATTTAATGCAGGACAGCATTAATTTCACGGACCATTATTCCCTCTACACCGGAGGCGGTTCCACATTCAATTCCGAATTTGCAGTAAACACCGGATTCACTACTCCGATTTCATACATTGAAAATGTATATAACTATAATAAGAACACATTCCCATACACCATGCCAAAGCTTTTCAAGGAAGCCGGCTACAGCGTGAATGCTTTCCATATGAACAGCGGCGAATTCTACTCCCGTGCAATCAATTATGAAAGTTGGGGATACGATAACTATTATGGTCTCATTGATATTGTGGATTATAAAGATGACAAATACGAATTAGACCGGGAATTAATTGCAAACAACACTTTTGAAAAATTAATGTTTGATCACAAGCCGGGAGAAAAATTTGTCGATTATATCATCTCCTACACACCACATACACCTTTTAATCCTCACAAGGCCACCAGCAAGATGCTGGCAGAAGAAAAATATTCCTTAAAGACTCAGATTGATGCATTGACAGAAGAGGATTGCGTAAACCTATGTGTAGAAGAAACCGATAAAATGGTATCGATGATGATAGAACGCTTAAAAGAACGAAACCTTTTAGAAAATACAGTAATCGTGGCTTATGCCGATCATTATCTGTACACCTTAAAAGATAAGAGTATTTTAGACAAATATAAAGTAACCTCTAACAACCTGATTAATAACACACCACTCTTTATATACTGTGGTGACAAGGAAGCTTATCAGCCGACAGATATTCAGACCACAACCATGCAGATTGATATTCTTCCAACGGTTCTCAACTTGTTTGGAATCAAATATAATAGTAATAACTATTTAGGCACGGATGCCTTGGACCCGAACCGTAAAGGGTACGCTTTCTTCAGCGACTATTCCTGGTATAACGGAAAGTCTTATGTAGAAAACAATAAAGTAACCTACGGCGAGAGCATGAAAAATTCGGATATTAAGGAAACTTCAGATTTGATTCATAAAATCATCAGAAAGAATGATTTAACCCTTAAATTCGACTATTTTTCTTCTTCTAAGTAAACATCTAAAAAACCGTTCATTGTGATAAAACACAATGAACGGTTTTTTTAATTACTATTCGCATTAATATCCTCAATGGTAACTTTACTTTCATGAGGAATCGGTTTCCATTCAACTTTCTTAAACAGAGCGACATACTGAGTATATCGACCAATGATATCAAAGGTCGGCCATGTAATACAGTACAGAACCTTCTTCCAGAACGGAATCTTGATCATACGCTTATATTCAATAATAAACAGATAAACTGCTTCGATAATATTAACAAAATATTTTCCGATTCGATAAAGAATTCTCAACCAAATCATTAATAAAATTCCCATCAGGAAGGATTTCGCACCGGGATCCAATACCACGCATAAGTGCGCTCCTACAATCTTATGGAACATCTTATCTAAGAATGTTCCGGAGTCCATAATACACTGACTAAGTCCGCTCTTCCAGCACCAGAACGGGAATAAAATCAAACGGAACACAATCCACTTTGCAATGTTAATGATGTTCTTAGGCAACAACTGACAGAACGTATCAAAGGACATAAAACGATAGCGGAACGTTCTCCATGGATAGTTATACCACTTATCTGTTGGTTTATGAACAGAATGATTATCCACAAAGATATGCTTAAACAATCCCCATCCACTTTCTGCAAACGCCTGTAAGTGACCTTTGGACCAACGAAGTCGCTGACGCAATGCCACACGAAGGCTGACCGGCTGTTCGTCATAAAACACCGCATCATTATTATATGTAATCTCATATCCGGCAACAACACTATCTGCCGTCAATGCTCTATCTTCTGTTAAAGACGTATACTTCCATCCATCCTTAACGACTTCATTTGCAAACAAGAATCCGGTTCCCTGAATATTTGTCGCCAAATGCAACACTGATCTTGCACGATGTCTCGTTCTGATAGAACGAAGCCAATGCAATGCATAAGTTGATGCGATCCAATTTTCAGAAAAGTTCTTCGTATTACGATAAGACGTAATAATCTTCTCACCAGCGTCAAAGGAGTCATTCATTCTTGAAATGTAATCTCCCTTTAGCAAATTATCCGAGTCAAAGATGAAATAGCCTTCAAAAGCTTCTATTCCATAATCCTCTTTAATGCGATCAAATAGATAACGAAGTCCGAATCCCTTTGTTCGCTCGTTCGGATTATTATGTTCATAACAGATTGCACCCTTTTCACGAGCCACCTTTGCTGTATCATCAGTACAATTATCCGCAACAACAAAAATCGTAATCAGTTCTTGTGGATAATCCTGTTTTTTAATACTATCAATCAAGTTTCCAATTACAGCCTGTTCATTTCTGGCAGGAATGACAATCGCATACTTATGATAGAGTTTCGCCGGTTTAAATTTTCGAGTAAAAAATAATCCTAACACTCTATATGGTTTATCCACGATGCCAAAAATAAACATCAATGTTCCAAGAATTGCATTCAGCCAATGGGTATGTTCATTCCAATAGGCCAGAACATCAATCAAATTTGTGGCAATAATTCCAAACGGATTAATCATAATTTCCTTTCCTCTCTTTAGTAAATTGCCCGAACTATACTATACTAAGTTGTTATAAAAAAAGCAAGCAAAAGTTTTAGAACGGCACACAATCAGCCTTAAACTTATAGATACAATATGTCCTAGTGACAGGGGGAAGAACGGGGACTTTGTCCCCTTTCTTCCCCCTGCATGACATTCGCCGAATGTCATGCTAGATATAAAAAAAAGCATTTGGGTTTTGTGCAAGCACAACCCAAACGCTTTTTTTATATCTAGTCACTAGGACTCATTGTTTACACAAGTTCTAAAAGTACTTCCATTGCTGCGTCACCTTTACGGAGACCAATCTTAACGATTCTTGTGTATCCACCCTTACGGTCTGCATACTTTGGAGCAATTTCTTCAAATAACTTGTTTGTTAAGTCAACCTTCTTAGCATCCTTCTTCTTTCCAGTTTCATTGTTTGTAACTGTGTAAAGAACTTTGTTCATCTGACGTCTTGCATGGAGACGTGAAGGCTGATCTTTTTTGATAGTTTTCTTTACTTCATCATATACTGTAACTTTCTTGCCATCGACAACTTCTTTAACTCTCTTGCCATCTTTGTCTTTGCGAGCAACCTTTGCAGTTACTTCTGCTTCGTCAAAATTGTCTTTTTCTTTTACAGCTAAAGCGATAAGTCCTTCAGCAACTTTGCTGATTTCCTTAGCACGAGCTTCAGTAGTAACAATTTTACCGTTATTTAAAAGACTTGTAACCTGGCCTCTAATTAAAGCTTTTCTCTGACTTGAAGTTCTTCCAAGTTTTCTATAACCTGCCATTTCTTTACCTCCTGTTTGTGTAGCTTCCACCTTTGGTCAGAAGCATTCATCGGTGATGCACTAAGAAATGTTATCGTGCTTTCACCGGTTCTAATAAACTACGTTTATTAGTTTTCGTCGCCCTGTCTCAATTCAAGGTTGAGTTCTTTTAATTTAGCAAGAACTTCCTCTAAAGACTTACGACCAAGATTTCTAACCTTCATCATATCGTCTGGAGTCTTGTTAACTAATTCCTCAACTGTATTGATACCGGCTCTCTTCAAACAATTATATGAACGAACTGATAATTCTAATTCATCAATGTTCATTTCTAACACTTTGTCAATTTCGTCATCAACCGGTTCTGCAATAACTTCAATGTCCTTTGAAGTTTCAGATAAATTGATAAATAATTTTAAGTGTTCGCATAGAACTTTTGATGCCAAGCTAACAGCTTCATCAGTATCTAATGTTCCGTTAGTATAAACATCTAATGTAAGCTTATCGAAGTCAGTAACCTGACCTACACGAGTATTTTCAACAGCCATGTTTACTCTTTCTACTGGTGTGTAGATAGAATCGACTGAAATAACTCCAATTGGTAAGCTATCGTTTTTGTTCTTTTCTGAACTCACATAACCTCTACCTTTGGTAATTACCAATTCCATGCTAAGCTTACTATCAGCTCCACCATTTAATGTAGCAATTACTAAATCTGGGTTTAAGATTTCAATATCAGAGTCTACCTGGATATCGCCAGCTGTTACTACACAATCTCCAGTTGCATCGATATGCGCAATCTTTGATTCGTCTGTTGTACTATTATTCTTAATTTCCAACTGTTTAATGTTCAGAATGATTTCTGTAACATCTTCTTTCACTCCAGGAATTGAGCTGAATTCATGAAGAACGCCATCAATCTTGATTTGGCTTACAGCGGATCCTGGTAATGATGAAAGCATAATTCTTCTCAAAGCATTACCTAAAGTTGTTCCATAACCTCTTTCCAGTGGTTCTACAACAAACTTTCCATATCTTCCATCATCTGATTTTTCTACTAAAATATTTGGTTTCTCAAAATCGAACACTAATTAGCCCCTCCTTTATTGGGAATTGCTTAAGCTTTCCCCGAATTATTATTCAAATCTTACTTAGAATATAATTCGACGATAAGCATTTCATCTACAGGTACATCAATTTCGTCTCTCTTAGGAAGTTCCTTGATTTCACCTTTAAGATTATCCTGGTCAACTTCAACCCAGCCAGGAACTGTTCTTCCACCGGTTACTTCGATGATATCTTTATATCTCTGGGATGACTTGCAGTCTTCCTTGATTTCGATAACATCACCAGCTTTGATTAAGTAAGAAGGAATGTTTACCTGCTTACCATTTACTAAAACATGCTTGTGATCTACAATCTGTCTAGCTTCTTTTCTTGTTCTGGCAAATCCCATACGGAAAACAACGTTATCAAGTCTTGTTTCTAACATAATCATTAAGTTTTCACCAGTCTGACCTGCCTGCTTCTGTGCCTTCTTATAGTAATTTCTGAAAGGCTTTTCTAACACACCATAGATGAATTTAGCCTTCTGCTTTTCTCTTAACTGAAGTCCGTATTCACTCATCTTTCTGTTAGATCTGTTTAAACTTCTATTTGATTTCTTATCTATTCCTAAATATATTGGATCTAATCCAAGTGATCTACATCTTTTAAGAACAGGAACTCTATTTACTGCCATTTCTATTCCCTCCTAAATTAGACTCTTCTACGTTTTGGTGGGCGACATCCATTATGAGGAACTGGAGTTACGTCTTTAATACTTGTAACTTCAAGACCACATGTAGCAAGCGCACGAATAGCTGCTTCTCTACCTGATCCTGGACCCTTTACCATAACATCTACTGATTTTAAACCATGTACCAAAGCTGCCTTTGTAGCAGTTTCTGCTGCCATCTGAGCTGCATAAGGAGTAGATTTCTTTGAACCTCTAAATCCCAGACCGCCAGCACTAGCCCATGATAAAGCATT
>JAILRB010000027.1 GCA_024698585.1 Eubacterium sp. | reverse complement strand
AACTATCTTCAAGTACCTCATAATAAGTTTCTTTTGATTCTTCTATAATCTTTTCAATACTGATATATTTTCCAACAATAAATCCTGACTGATACAGAAGAAGTAACGTTAACAATCGGCTCATTCTTCCATTACCATCATTAAATGGATGGATGCATAAGAAGTCCAGAATAAACATCGAATTTAAAATCAACGGATCAATCTCATCTTTTGCATCCGCATAAGCTTTACATAATTCATCAATAGCCGGCGGTGTCTCCCAAGCCGGAACCGGGCGAAATCTTACACGCTCATTTCCTTCTTCATCTGTTTCCCGAATAATATTGTCACCGGTTTTAAACTTACCACCATCAGTATTCCCAACATATTTATACATATCTCTATGCAGCTGCAAGAAATAACTGGCACTAATCGGAATATATTCATAATTCTCATGAATGGTATTCAGCACATCACGATATCCTGCAATCTCCGATTCGTTTCTATTTCTCGGAGTTGTTTTTGCCTGCGCCAAGCTTTTAAATCTATCATCAGAGGTAAATATACCTTCGATTTTATTTGAAGCCTCTGTACTCTGAATCTTTGCAAGTTCTACCAACTCTTTTAATTCATCCTTGTGTGCTTCGATAAATAATCTCTGCTCACCTTTGAATTCATTAATAAGAGTCAGCTTCTTCACTATTTCCGGAGTCAGTAGTTTTTCCCATTTTCCATTGTAATTATAGTCTCTCATTCAATTACCTCATTGTTTGTTTAATTTAGTCTTTTTGTTCACAAATGACATAATTAAGATATTGTTATTCTACTACGATTTAATTTGGTAGTCAATAGTTTTAATTTAGTCATTTTGATTTGTTTTGACCAAATTAAGTAAATAGGTGACATAATTAAAAACGCAGAATCACAATTGTAATTCTACGCATTTATTATCATTTACTATCTGCATAATAAAACTTATAGAGTTCAAGCAATGCATACAAATACATATCCTCCTGAGTATTCAAAAGATACTCCGAATCCCCTAGGCCTACACTTTGCAAATCCATTTCATCATATTCATATCCTTCAGCAGAGTAATCTTTCGTCGGAACAAAGTATCCACATGAATCAACGATAAACCTGCACATCCAAAATGTAACATCCGGTTCAGGCGCACCTCTTAAACCCAAAGTATCCCACATGTAATCCAACGGCGGTTTAGGACTTTTTCTCAGCTGATTCTCCTTCATCCACACATAATCATTAATATAAAATCCGATTGATGATTTAAGATTCGGTGCAATCGCTTTCACAATTTTCGACTCACATAACCGCTTAAAGATATGCGGATCATTATTATCTATATGATAATCCGAATATCGATCATAGGCACGATGGAAATATTTACCACCATCATAGAAGTATTCCCCTTTTGAAAACTTATATTCCTTGAGTTTTTCACAATATTTGCCAAGTGCATGATACTTCCAATCAGGATCTTCAAATTCAAGTTTCCTTTGTTTCTTAAGTGATAAGATCAAGCTCTGGGTTTCTTCATCGCACATATTAAACGCATTGTACATATCTCTTACAAACAAATGTAAAGGATCAATACTTACTGCAATTTGACACAAAGGTAATAGCTCTATCTCGCTTTCATACTTAATACAAAACTCTTTTGCTTTTTGCATATCGCCTTTTACAAGATTACTTGACGGAATAGGACGTTCTTTTTTCTCCCTAACAGTATTCAGATTATCAAAGAACTCTTTATTAATCTCGTCGACATATGCTCTGGTTGCAGTATTATCTGTATACTGCAGAACATACAAAAAAATCCCTGACAGAAATCGTTCAAGCGAACTATTATCTTCTGGAAGATTTTCTTTTGTCGTTTTGTTAATCATGTTAACAACGGTATCATCTTCTATGCTTTCATCTTCAAGAATCACCTTTGTTAGTGCCATCCTAATGATTTTAAATTTATTTGGATTCAGAAGACTGACCACATCAGTTTTAAAAAAATCTTCTAGTTCTGCATAATCC
>JAILRB010000025.1 GCA_024698585.1 Eubacterium sp. | reverse complement strand
TTCGCTACTTCATTATCATTCAATAGCGAAAGCGGCCGCACAATTTTGAATTTCTGTCAACCTTTTTTTGAAAAAAAGACCCCAGTATTATTTCTAATACTGAGATCTTAATTTTGTCATCTTAACTTAATGACATTGCATGCTTATGAGGCAAAACTTGAAGAAACTACTAACTATTTTATTGATGATTACAATTTTAGTAATTAGTCCGTATGAACTAGTCAAGGCAGATGGAGGCGAAGTGGCAAGTGATGATGAAATTTCATTAAGATATACCAATCTCTCACTTATTTCAGCAGGATTGACCATAAACAGTTCTGGTTTGGCGGTTTGTACGGGTACGGTAACTATGAAAAAGAATTACGACAGTAGATTGTATATTCATCTTTACAAGAGTTCTTCGTCTGGTGCGTACACGAAAATCAAGTCCTGGGCACAAAGTTTTTCGGGAACAGGAGTTAAATCTTTGACCAAATCAACTAATGTTTCGAAGGGGTATACGTACAAAATCAAGGTCGAAGTTCGGATTTATAACAGTGCAGGCACTGTTATAGAAACTGCTGAAAAGTGGTCATCAAACGTTGTCTACAATTAATTAGCTTACAAGTTTTTGATTGATAAATTGGTGGGACAAAATGTGTGAAAGCACGGGGGAATGTATGGAAGCCTTGGGGCTGAAAACTCCCAAGGGAAAAGGTCACCGGTGAAATGCCGGTGACGCCTCTTCTAAAAAACTGAATAGAAAATATTGTCCGTCGGAACTTTTTTCGACGGACTTTTTTTACGGAAAAAAATATAATAAATCACAAGGAGAAGGGAATGGTTTGTTATATTTATTTGGATGTGTATTTTGCGTTTAATATGCTGATGGATTTTCTTGTTTTATGGATCCTCCGGATTTGGGAACAGGATGAAAAAGGAATCCGGTATTGCTGTTTGGCTTCCGTTATTGGCGGGATATACGCAGTTGTAATGGAGGTGCTGAATGTTGTAGAGCTGGTGCAATGGATATTGACCTATTGGGTTATGGGACAGGTTCTGGTGGTAATCAGTCTGAAATGGAGGGGGATTCAAAGGCATTTATCCCGGGTGATTTCTTTATATATGGGAATGTTTTTTCTGTGTGGAATGCTGGTGGTTGTAGCGGATTTGCAGAATAAACGAAGAGGAGTGTATCGGGCTACCGGTATGGTGGGAGAAATCGACGGAAAACTGTGTGTGGGATTGGCATTGATTGTGGGGAGCATGTTTTACTGTCTGATTGGGCGACTGAAACAGACTTGGCAGATTCGAAAACATGTGGAAACAGTGGAACTGTTGGTTGGAAAGTCAAAGAAAAGAATATTGGCTCTTTGTGATACGGGCAACTGCTTGCGGGAGCCGATAACCGGAAAGCCGGCGTGTGTGATAAGTGCTGCCAGTGTCAAAGATATTGAAATTGAAAAAATTATCTTTATTCCATATAACACGATTGATCGTGAAAACGGAATCTTGCAGGGGTTTTGGGCTGAACGGTTAAGTGTCTGCGGAAATGCTTATGAGAACGTTCCGGTGGCGGTACATCATGGAGGCTGGGAGCGAAGCAGTGGATATGAGATGATTTTGCATCCAAAATATTTTGAAGAAGGGGGAGTTGCGTATGATTGCAGAAAAAGAAAGGACGTTTTGGACAGAAAAATGGAGAGTGTTTAGAGGGTGGATTTTAACAGGCGCAGGAGAATTAAGGTATATTGGTGGAAATGATGTTTTGCCGGCGCCACTGGAAACCGAGGAAGAAGCAGAATGTATCCGGATGCTTTGTGAAGAACAGGATACAGGAGCGAGGAGCAAACTCATTGAACATAATCTCCGGCTTGTAGTGTACATTGCAAAGAAATTCGATAATACGGGTGTGGGCGTGGAGGACTTGATTTCCATTGGAACCATTGGATTGATTAAAGGGATTAACACCTTTAAGTCGGATAAGAATATCAAGCTGGCTACCTATGCGTCCAGATGTATTGAGAATGAAATCTTAATGTATTTAAGAAAAAACAGCAAGGTAAAAATGGAGGTTTCCATTGATGAACCGCTAAATGTGGATTGGGATGGCAATGAATTGCTGCTCTCCGATATTCTTGGAACAGATGAAGATTTGATTTCCAGGGACTTGGAGTCGGAGGTGGAGCGTCGATTGCTTTATAAGGCAATCGAAAAGTTGAATGTCAGGGAACGTGAAATCGTGGAAATGCGTTATGGATTAAGCGAGCGGAACGGAAAGGAACTGACTCAGAAGCAGGTGGCGGAGAGGCTTGGAATTTCCCAATCCTATATTTCGCGACTGGAAAAGAAAATCATTAAGCGGTTGAAACGGGAAATTTTAAAATATGAATAATTGAATAAAGAGCCGGTGTTTTGGCAATGCTATAGAAGTATAGATTGGAGGAAAACAATGGCTCTTTATAAAGTTGAAATTTGTGGAGTGAACACTTCCAAATTACCGATACTTTCAGAAGAGGAAAAGAAGGAACTGTTTGAAAAAATAAAGCAGGGGGATATGGAAGCGAGAGAACGATATATTCAGGGAAATCTCCGACTGGTGCTAAGCATTTTACAACGCTTTTCCGGAAGCAAGGAAAACATGGATGACCTGTTTCAGATTGGCTGCGTGGGATTGATTAAGGCGATTGATAATTTCGACGATACGCTGAATGTGAAATTTTCTACCTATGCGGTGCCGATGATTGCCGGGGAACTGAAAAGATTCTTAAGAGACAATGCGGCGATTCGAGTAAGTCGTTCGGTGAAGGATATTGCTTATAAGGCGATTTACTGTCGGGAGCGTATTGCGAAGACGACGAATCGGGAGCCGACCATGGAGGAAATCGCTGAGGAAATCGGGGTGAAGGTTGAGGATGTGGCTTACGCATTAGATGCCATCCAAAGTCCGGTATCCCTCTTTGAACCGGTGTATGAGCAAGGGGGCGATACCCTTTATGTCATGGATCAGATTAGCGATAAGAAAAATAAGGAAGAAAAGTGGGTGGAAAGCATTGTTCTGTCAGAGGCTTTGAACAAGCTGACGGGAAGAGAACGAAAAATTATCGATATGCGGTTTTTTAATGGGAAAACGCAGATGGAAATTGCGGAAGAAATTGGTATTTCCCAGGCGCAGGTCAGTCGTTTGGAAAAGAATGCATTGAAAACAATGAAAAATTATATTCGCTAAAAAGTGGATTTGTGCATAAGATAAAATAAAAATGAGAATTCAGGATTTAAAAAGAAAAGAAATTGTTAATACTTGTTCCTGTAGGGTGCTTGGATGTGCCCGTGATTTGGAATTTGATTTGTGCTCCGGAGAAATCCGAGCTTTAATTGTGACTGCACCATCAAAGTGGTTTGGACTCTTTTGCAGTGATTATGAATATGTGATTCCGATTTCCTGTATTACCCAGGTGGGACCGGATATTATCCTGGTTGAAGTAGAGGAAAACAGGGTTCGCCAAAAAGTGAAAATACCTTGACCGATAGGGCAATATTTTTTATAATCGTTTTATGTGAACCTAAAGGAGGAAGACGAATGAAGTGTCCATATTGCGGAGCAGATGATACGAAAGTAATTGATTCGCGTCCGGCTGAGGATAATAACGCGATTCGAAGAAGACGTCAGTGTGAACAATGTTCCAAACGTTTTACAACTTATGAAAAGGTGGAAAGCATTCCTTTGATTGTTATAAAAAAAGGAAACATCAGAGAACCTTACGATCGAGGAAAGATTGAGGCTGGAATTTTACGTTCCTGTCATAAACGTCCGGTATCCTATGACCAGATTGTCTCAACTGTGGAAGAAGTTGAAAATGCAATCTTTAATATGGAACAAAAAGAAATTCAGAGTGAAGTGATCGGAGAATTGGTCATGGAACGTCTGAAGGCTTTAGATCAGGTTGCCTATGTTCGTTTTGCATCGGTTTACCGTGAGTTTAAAGACGTGAATACCTTTATGGATGAATTGGCAAAATTACTGAAATAGAGAGGACTAGAGGAAAATGCTGGAGAGATTTTTTCCGAATGAATATCTAGATTCTATTCAGGATATTGATTGGGATATGTACTATAAACAAGGGATTCGCGGAATTATTTCGGACATTGATAATACCCTGGTTCCTCATGGTGCACCGGCCACACCGGAGATTATTGCTTATTTCAAGGAATTGCATCAGAAGGGAATCGATACCTGTTTAATATCAAATAATAAAGAATCCCGCGTGGAGCCTTTTGCTTATGCGGTGGAATCGAAATATATTTTTAATGCACATAAGCCGTCCACGAAAAACTACGAAAAAGCGATGGAGTTAATGGGAACCACAAAGGAAACGACATTGTTTCTCGGGGATCAGATTTTTACGGATATCTGGGGAGCGAACCGCTGTGGAATACAGACGGTTATGGTAAAGCAGATTGATAAGAAGGAAGAAATTCAGATTGTCTTGAAAAGAATTCCGGAGAAATTTGTTTTGTGGAGATGGCGCAAGCGCTTATTAAAGAAAAATAAAGAATAACATGAAAAAAGGACTGTTTTGTACCGTCCCCAAAAAGTTAGACCAAAAATCTAACGATTGGAGGGAGGTATTTTTTAACAGTCCTTTTTTCTTAATCAAAATATTTTTTCTTAATGATATCTACAGGCATTTCCTGACCAGTCCAAAGGTTAAAGGCTTCGGCTCCCTGGTACAGAAGCATATACAATCCGTTAAATACGGTGCACCCCTGTGACTGAGCCATCTTAAATAGTTTTGTTTCCAATGGATTATAAATGATGTCGGAAACGATTAAACCTTCTCTTAACATGTTCGGGTCCTTAATCAGACACTTATCATCATTCGGCGCCATACCTACGGTAGTTGCATTGCAGAGAATATCACTTTCTGCAATGGATGCGCCGAGAACGTCATCGGAATTCATTTCGATTAGATTTACCTTACAATCTGTCTTCACATTAATATTAGAAATCATTGCTTCTGCCTTATCCCAGAAGCGGTCTTTTAAACTGAACACATCGATTTCCCGAGCTCCGTCTAAAGCGGCCTGAACCATAATGGAAGAAGCAGCACCGCCGGCACCCATCAATGTCATTTTCTTTCCTACAATATCATTTCCTGTTTCTCTTAATGATGTCATATAACCGATTCCGTCGGTATTATGTCCCACGAAAGTTCCGTTGTTATTTACAACAGTATTGACTGCGCCGATTAAGGAAGCTGCAGGAGATAATTCGTCTGCCAGCTGAGCCATTCTTGTTTTGTCAGGCATGGTACAGTTAAATCCTGCCACATTCAATTTCTTTAATCCTTCGTAGGCTGTTTCCAAGTCATCTTCTCCAACATCAAAGCACAAATAAACGTAATCTAAACCTAATAAGCGAAATGCTTCGTTGTGCATCAATGGGGATTTGCTATGTGCTACCGGACTGCCTAACAGACCGGTTAATTTTGTCGTTCCTGTAATGTTTTCAATACAAGCCATATGGATACCTCTTCTCTGTTGATTTTTTTTCTCATATAAGTATAATTTTAAATAGTCAAAAAGTAAACTGAATAATATAGAAAGTGAAAGAGCGGTTGATTATTCAAATGAACCGTTGAGAAGGTACGATGAAACAGTTAAAGACAAAAAACATAGAGCTGAATAGCGAGGTGACAAAAATCTGTGTTCCAATCACAGGAAAGTCCAAGGATGAAATCTTAAGTCAGGCAAGCAAGGTAAAGGAAATGCAGCCGGACATTGTGGAATGGAGAGCAGACTATCTTCAGGGAGCGATTCTGGAACTGGAAATGGTTCAGGATATTTTAGAAGCCCTTAGTGAATGTTTGGACGAGATTCCATTAATTTACACAATCCGTACAAAGGCAGAAGGTGGAGCGTGGGATTGCTCCGATGAAGAGTATCGGAAGGCCTGCCTGCTTGTGGCTGGAATTGCTGAAAACTATCATGTAGATTTTATAGATGTGGAGGCAATACGTCTGCAGAATTCCGCGGAATTGATTGAGGCGATTCAGCAGCAAGGAGTAGCGGTCATCGGCTCGAATCATCATTTCTTTGAAACCCCGGCAGAAGAAGAACTGGTTGAAATCTTAAAGGCAATTGATGAAACGGGAGCAGATGTATGTAAACTGGCGGTAATGCCGGAAAACTATAGTGATGTGGAACGTCTCGTTCGCGCATCTCAGGAAGCGAACCGACAGATTGCGAAACCGCTCATTACAATGTCCATGGCTGAGCCGGGCTCCATCACACGTGTGGCAACCAATCGAACCGGCTCTGTATTAACTTTTGCAGCAGGGGTCAACGCTTCTGCACCGGGACAGTTAGATGTGGAAACAGTAAGAGGCTTATTGGAAATCAATCGTGGATGTGCCTTAAAGGGAAACATTGCTTTGATAGGATTCATGGGGACAGGGAAAACAACGATTTCCCGTGCGCTGGCAATGATTACCGGTTTTGCGGAAATTGATGCGGATCAGTATATTGTGGAAACACAAGGGATGTCCATTAATGAAATCTTTGCACAAAAAGGTGAGGAAGGGTTCCGCGACATTGAGACGGAAGCCTTGCGTAAGATTGCCGAAGGAATAGGACAGATTATTTCCTGTGGTGGCGGAGCAGTGCTTCGGGATGAAAATGTTGAAATTCTGAAAAAGTCGGGAGAGATTGTTTTACTGAAAGCCACACCGGAAACTGTTTTTGAACGGGTGAAGGATGACACCAGTCGTCCGATTCTGAATGGAAATATGAATGTGGAATATATTAAGGAACTAATGCAGAAGAGAGAGCCGCGCTATGTGTCAGTGACAGATTTGCAGGTTTCAGTGGATTGTAATGATCGCGTGAAGATTTGTTATGAAATCCTGACAGAATTAAAGAGAAGTGGCGCTTTACAGGTTCAAGGATAAAAATGTTGAATTATACTTGAATTATACGGGTAAATAAATTATAATCATATCAAATGTGCGTTTATGCGTATGAACATTAGGAGGAAAAATTATGGTAACAGCAGGCGATTTTAAGAATGGTATTACGATTGAATATGATGGAAAGATTTATCAGATTGTTGAATTCCAGCACGTAAAACCGGGAAAAGGCGCAGCGTTCGTTAGAACAAAATTAAAAGACATTAAAAATGGTGGTGTTGTAGAAACATCTTTCAGACCAACAGAAAAATTTGAAAATGCTCATATCGACAGAAAGAATATGCAGTATTTATATAACGATGGTGATTTATATTACTTCATGGATGGCGAAACATATGATCAGATCGCTATCAGTAAGGATAATGTAGGGGATGCATTAAAGTTCGTGAAAGAAAACGAAGAAGTTAAGATTTGTTCTTGTAACGGAGATATCTTCGCTATCGAACCACCAATCACTGTAGAATTAGTAATTACAGAAACAGAACCTGGATTTAAGGGTAACACAGCTACAAACGCTACAAAACCTGCAATCGTTGAAACAGGTGCTACTGTATACGTACCATTGTTCGTAGAACAGGGTGAAACAATCGTTATCGATACTCGTACAGGAGAATACTCTAAGAGAGTAGGTAACTAGGAAAGAATGTTAGAAAGACTTTGGAGAAATCCAAGGTCTTTTTTTATTTTAGAGGAAGGCACTTTAAACTTCCCGATAGAATTATCGTTCTGCAAGGATGAACAACTTGTGGAAAGGAAAAATGTGGAAAATGATGACATTCTGAAAGGATGGAAATAATTTGTATAGTGACAATGTTGAAAAGAACGGTGGATTTGAGTAGAGTTTTGTGCAAAAAAACAAAATAAAACTATTTTTTTTGAAAAAATCTATTGCAGAAACTGTGGAATGTGTTATAGAATAGGTGGAAAGGGTTTGACATTGAGACATCAAATCTCGACGGTGTGAAAAACGTTTCGATTTTTCACGAATTTATTTTGTTTTATTATAAGGAGGAGAGCAAAGATGAGAAAATTTGCAAAGAAATTTGCTGCTGCAGCACTTTCACTTTCGTTAGTATTCGCTGTAAGCACAACATGTTTTGGTGAAACATGGGGAAGCTACTTTGGTGCTGATCAGGATTGGTATGAAGGAGCTTCAGGATCATTAGCGAACGCTAATGCTGTTACTGCATTTACTGCAAACCTTGAAACAGTAGGTTGGGGTGGTGTTTGGGGAGCACAGGTGTTCCTTACACCGGAAACGAAACTTGTAAATGTTAAGAAGGGTGAAAAGTATACAGTAAACTTTAAGATTAAATCATCTAATGTTAACAAATATGTTTACGTAAAGATTGCTACAGGAGAAGTATTAGCTCATAGTTTTTGGGTTAAGGTTCCAGCAGGTACATCAGGAAAGACTGTAAAGGAAACTTTCACTGCAAAGGCAAACGCTAACACAGTTTATTTCGGACTTGGCGGTGATGTAGGAAACAGAGAAGATGTATCTACAGATGAAGATGCAGCAATCAGATATTCTGTATTTGATAAGCAGTTCAAGGAAGATCACGCAGTAGTACTTGCTGATGATGCAAATGGTGATTATACATCTGCTACAGCAATTAATGTAACAAACTTCAGCATCCTTCCGACAGTTAAGTTCTCAGCTAAGTCTAAAAAGGCTAAAAGAGTAACTGTTAAGGTGAAGAAAGCTAAGACTGGAATTGTTAAGTCAGTTGGTGGTTACGTAGTTAAGGTTGGAAAGAAGACAGTTAAGAAAAATAAGACTACTATTACTGTAAAGAATAAAAAATTCAAGAGCGGTAAGAAAGTTAAAGTTCAGGTTAGAGTAATGGATAAGTCTAAGAAGTTCTATGGACCATGGAGCAAGGCTAAGAAGGTTAAAGTTAAATAATTAACTGAATATAAGAGATTATCCCCCACATAGTTTATGTGGGGGATTTTTTGCGTCTTCAGCAAGGGAAAAATAAAAATGGTTGCTTGTTTGTCGTTTCGTCTTTTTTCGACAAAAGGTCGAAATGAGGTCGAAAAAAGGCGATGGATTTTTTACATATTTTGGATGAAGTTGAATATAATAGTAATGATAAAAAATAAACCAAAGTAATAGAAAAGGGGGAAATACAATGATTGACAAAGTAATTGAAAACAACCGAGTAAGTATGACAGGAGAGATTGTATCTGAATTTAGGTATAGTCATGATGTGTTTGGAGAAGGATTCTATATGGTAGATCTTTCTGTGGACCGATTAAGTGATTTGACAGATGTGATTCCTTTAATGGTATCTGAAAGATTGGTAGATGTTACAGAAGATTACATAGGAAGGCAAGTGGAGGTTTCCGGTCAGTTCCGTTCTTATAACCGTCACGAGGGAACAAAGAATAAATTGATTTTATCCATTTTTGTGAGAGAATGGGAAGAGGTTGAAAACGACTATGAGAGTGGTCGAACGAATCAGATTTTTCTGGATGGATTTATTTGTAAGGAACCAATCTACAGAAAAACTCCATTGGGAAGAGAAATTGCAGACTTGTTAGTGGCTGTAAACAGACCGTACGGAAAATCCGACTACATCCCTTGCATTGCATGGGGAAGAAATGCAAGATATGCATCATCTTTCGAAGTTGGAGGCCATATCCAAATTTGGGGAAGAGTTCAAAGCCGGGAATATGTGAAGCGGATTAATGAGGAAGAAACCGAGAAACATGTGGCTTACGAAGTGTCCGTAAGTAAGCTGGAATACTTAGAAGAATAAAAAAGACACCTATAAAAAAAACGCACCTCGCACAGGCTTGTTTGTGTTGAGAGGGCGTTTTTTTTGTGATAAAATTTACACATACTATGGGTTGCTTTGAAGAAAGTATTCAAAGTACCGGAGAAGGAGAAGAGAGAATATGAAAAAAGTATTAAAAAAGGTAGTTGCCATGACAATGACTTTTACAATGGCTTGGGGCGGAGTAAACTACACAAAGAGTGTTGATGCTGCAACAACAACAGAACAGTGGAAAGAAAATGCAGTAATAACACCGGCTGATGGGAAATTAGTTGGTGCAGGTTACATTCCTGTAGAATTTGATAATTCTATGGAAGGATATACATATACAGTATTATTGGATGGTAAACCAATGTACTGGAATGGAGATGATATTGTACGTACCGAAATAGGAGAAACCACAACAGAATCATCAGAAATAAAAACATTCACTTCTGAAGATTCTGCAAAGACAGAAGTATATACGACTACAGTGAGCAAACATGAAATTACTGTAGAAGCAGTAAAGGGTGGAGAAAAGATAGTTTCAAGTCCTCGTGAGTTTTATGTGTCAAAGAAAGGTATTGCGTTAGGAAGTGATATGACGGATAAGATTACAATGCAGGATTTAAATGTATCATGGTACTATAACTGGAGTACAGACCCGATTAATAGTGAAGTTGATGCAGGGGTTGATCACGTTCCAATGATGTGGGGCGGTGGAGAAGATAATATTGAAGCTATGAAGACATTTACAACAGATTCTGACTATATTCTTGGATTCAATGAACCGGACATTAAGTCACAGGCAAATATGGAATTTTGGGATGGGGTTAAAGTCTGGAATGATTATATCAGACCATTAAACAATATTAGAAAGGTTTCACCGGCACCGGCTCTTCCAAATGGTACTTCCGGTTGGTTAAAGAGATTTATGTTTGGCGACTATATCTGCCTGAATAATTTCCTGAATGATGGTTCTTGGGGATTATATAAGGATTATGAGGATGAGGCATCGAAAACATGGATTGCAGGTGTAAATGAAGACGTGGATGCAGTGGTACTTCATTATTATCAGGGATGGATTGATTTAAATGGATTGATCAATGCTGTAAACACTCTTTGGGACACATACCATAAACCTGTTTGGGTAACAGAGGTATCTGTTGCAGGAATGAAGGGTGAATCAAATGACTTTAGTTATGAAATCCCTGAAAGAAGAGAGCAGATGGCTGAATTTGTGAAAGGTATGGTGAATGCGTTAGAAGGACTTCCATATGTTGAAAGATACTGCTGGTTCTCATATAACGTTCAGAGTGCTAATGAATTAGATGGAATAACCGGTTCCGGAGCGACAGCAATGTTTGATTATGAAACAGGTAACTATACAGAGTTAGGTAGATTATATTCACAGCTGGGTAATCCGGAAGGGTATGAAGCAAAAACAATCACGGATGATATGATGTATGTATACGTGGCTCCTGAAACAACTACACCGGAAGAAACAACACCACAGGAAACTACTTCCGAAGAAATAACACCTGAAGCTACTACAAAGAAAGAGGTTACAACAGCAGCAGAAAGTACAACGACACAGAAGGTGGCAACATCGGAAAAGACATCTGTCAAGAAAGTTGCTCCAGGCAGAGTGAAGATTTCTAAAGCCAAAAATGTTAAGAAAAAATCTGTAAAAATTACATTAAAGAAAATGAGTGGTATAAAGAAGTTTGAAATTCAGTATGCCACAAAGGGTTCATTTAAAGCGGCAAAAAAGAAAATTGTATCAAAGCTTACTGTAAAAATTTCAAAACTGAAGAAGGGAAAAACATACTTCTTCAGAGCAAGAGCAATTAATGCAAATGGTGCTGGTGTATGGTCAAAGACGAAAAAAGTAAAAATTAGAAAATAATTTATGCTGAAATAAGAAAAGAAAAGCAATTTTCACAATGAAAATGGATAGAAAAATTGAGTGATATGTGAAAAATATTACAAAAAAATGAAAATGACGTTCTTGATTTAGTAAAAAAACACAAAATGCGATTGTAAAATAAAAACGTTTATGATACAATTGGTCTTAGCTAAAAAAAGATTGTGTTTTAATGAAAAACATTCATTTAAGAGGAGGAGATTTGAAAATGAGAAAAATTTTTAAAACGTTTTTAGCAGGTGCTACTACAGCAGCTTTAGTAGCAAGCTTGGCAACAGGTTTCAGTGCTACACAGTCAGTAAAAGGTGATTCTGTTCCGGTAACAGGTACATGGACATTTTCACAGGCTGGTGTTTATGCTAACGCTCAGGAAACAGAATGGGGTAACGTAGGTTATATTAATGATGTAACAATGGCAGGAACAAATGAACAGCTTACCGGATGGAAGCGTGGCGATGGTTCTTCTAATCAGGAACAGACAGCTACACAGGCATCTAATGGTTTCACAATGAGTATTGAAAATACTGGTTGGGATTGTATGTGGAAAGACGTAACAGGTTATTCAGCAAACAGAATTAATCCATGGTCTGTTCAGGCTATTAATAAAATTGAGGCAGAAGCTGGACATGCATATAAGGTAACATTTAAGGCTAAAGCTTCTAAGAAGAAATTAGCTTATATCGCATTTGGATGTAACGTAGAAGGAACAACTCCAATGGGTGAAGATACTGTATATGTAGATGAAGATATGACAACTCCTGCACAGCAGACAATTGCACTTGGAACAGCAGAAAAGACATTTACTTTTGTATTTGCCAACTGGGTTTCAGCATCAGAAATCTCTACAGATATCATGCTTGGTGCGTTTGATGCATTTGAAGATTTTGCTGGAAATGATATCTCAGATATTGTTGGTGCAGACACAGAAAATAACTGGAATGGTACAGTTATCTTCAGTGATTTCACAGTAGTAGATCTTGGAAACAAGGTTCCGGTTTCAACAGACCCAACACCTTGGACAAATCCTGAAACTACTACAGAAAAGGCAACTTCTGCACCTCAGACTACTAAGCCAGTTGTTAAGCCTGTAAGCAAGACTTTTGCACAGGTTAAGGGTGTTAAGGCTAAGAACAACAAGAAGGGTAAAGTTACTGTTTCTTGGAAGAAAGTTACTGGTGCTAAGAAGTACCAGATTAAAGTTGGAAAGAAAACTTACACATCTAAAGCTGGTGCTAAGAAGTATGTAGTTAAGAAGGGACTTAAGAAGGGTAAGACTTATAAGATTAAAGTTCGTGCAGCAGCAGCAAACGGATACAAAGCAGGAAAGTATAGTAAGACAGTAAAGGTTAAAATCAAGAAATAATTGTTCTTTGATAAAAGAAAGATGACGTTGCCCAATGCGTAATGCATTGGGCAAATGTTTACAAGTCAATAAATCAGGAGGATGTTAAAGTGAGAAAGAATTTTATGAAAAAAGTTACTGCAGTTGCCTTGTCTCTGACTATGGTTATTGGTGCAGCAAACATTGTATCAGCAGCACATGCGGCAAATGGTTCAAACATAGCGAGCAAGGTGTCTTGGGACAGCTTTTCAGTAAGAGATGATTTAAATGGAAAGGCAGATACAGAATGGCATATTGCTCTTCAGGAAGAAATTAAGAAAGCTAAAGCTGCAGCTTTAGCTGATTTTGAAGCTGGTAAAATTGATCAGACAGAATATAATGCTCTTGTTAGAGAAGCAGATGGTTATGAAAGTTATACACAGGGATATTTTAGTGCGGCTCCTACAGCTTCAGGATTTGATTTCTATGCTAAGAATACAGGATGGGATGGAGAATACTATAATGGAAATTTAGTAGCTGATAATCCTTGGGGAATGACTGTACAGTTATTAGGAAACGGTGTTTCCATTGAAAAAGGACGTAAGTATACAGTATCATTCAAGATTAAGAGTACATTAAAGGGAAAGAAGAAAGTTGTTGACGAAAATGGCGATGTGGTAAAGGTAAACGGTAAAGAAGTTGAAGAAGATAATTATATCAAGCATATTTCATTCAAACTTTATGACACCGTTTCAAAGGGTGGTCCAGCAGTTGACCTTGATTCTGTAACCGGTGCTACTACAGCAGGAATGATTGAATTAGATTCATCTAAGGATGAATGGAAGACAATAACTGCAAATGTTACAATTCCAGCAAAATATGGCAGCGACTATATGGGAATTATGTTTGCTTTAGGTGCTAGACAGGTTTCGTACCCAGATGAGGTAGCTATGTCTGGATATGTATCTGTATCTGATTTTAAGATTGTTGCAGGAAATCAGTATAAAGTTACATATACAGGAAATGGAAAGTCTTATGCATCATATGTTAATGGTGGTTCTAGAGCATCTGTAAATTCTTCCATTGCTTCTAAGCTCGGAAAGAAGAAATACACAATTGATTGTTATACATTAAATGGAGCAAAGTATAATTTCGGCGCTGCAGTTAATAAAGATATCACATTAGCTGCTCATTATGTAAAGACTAAGAAACCAAAAAAAGTCAAGATTTCTTCAGCGAAGAGTCCTTCTAAGAAGAAAATGAAAGTTACTGTAAAGAAGGCAGCGAATGCTGTTGGATATCAGATTAAGTATTCTTCAAAGAAGAGTATGAAGCGTGCTAAGTCTAAGTCAACAACAAAGACTGCATATACAATTAAGAAATTAAAATCAGGATCATTTATCTACATTCAGGTTAGAGGATATAACTTAGATTCTTTGGGAAACAGAGTTTACGGAAAATGGTCTAAAAAGAAGATTGCAGTAGTTAAATAATTAGATTATTGAAATGATTGAAAAAGGGTAGAACGGGTTATATGAGCTCATATAATGAGTTCTACCTTTTTCAGTTATTAAAAGTATGGTTGGAGGTTTATGATGAAAAAGATTTTATCATTTTTAATGACAGTGGCTTTATTTGTTACTTCGTTATCAATTGGAAACGTTTCTATTGTGAAAGCGGAAACAGCAGATGCATGGAAAGCATCAGCAATTATTGCACCTGGCGAAGGAAAATTAATCGGTGCCGGATATATTGACATTAGGTGGAATAATGACTTAGATAATGTATCATCTTACACAGTATACGTTGACAACAAAGCATTAAAGACTGTAAACGCTTCATCAGCGGAAGTATTGTCTGCGGAAATGTACACTGTTTCAGTAAGTACACATACTGTATACATTGTTGCTAAATTAAAAGATGGTTCCACCGTTCAGACAGATACGAGAACTTTCTATGTTACGAAAAAAGGTTTAGGAGTTAATACCAAAGATATGGGTGAGGCCGTTGATCCTGCCGCATTGAATCTTGGTTGGTATTATGACTGGGGAACAAAATCCTTTGAAGAATTAAAGTATAAGAACAAAAAATTCTATGGATTGGATTTCGTTCCAATGATTTATGGAGAGCCAAACGAAGAATTCGGAAGTATTTTCTCCAGAGTCAAAGCACAGGGATATAAGTATATTCTCGGATTCAATGAACCAGATTTATCATTTGAATCTAATATTTCAGCAAGAGTTGCTGCTTCCAGATGGACCAATTACTTTGTGCCGAACAAAAATGACATCAGACTAGGTTCCCCTGCAATTTCTACTGCAAGTCCATTGGTGGAATCAAAATGGTGGAAGGAATACTGGAATACTTTATCTGTTTCTGATAAGGCTGCAACTACATTTGTATCTGTACATAAATATTATGAAAACTATAATGCTACGACAGCAAAAGAATTTTTGATGTTAATTGATGAGACCTATAGTACATATAAAAAACCTATCTGGATTACCGAATTTGCGCTTTGGTTAAAAGGCGATGCAAACCAGAAGGAAAGAGCGAAAGCAGAAGAATTTCTGAAAACAGTATGTAAAGGTTTGAATGAAAGAAGTTATGTGGAAAGATACGCTTGGTTTGTTCCTAATTTAAAGGGAAATGATGCCAGTTCATCTGCTCTTTATGATTACAAGACAGGAGCATTAACGAATATCGGGAAAATCTATGCACAGATTGGAAATCCATCGGGATATAAGGCAACTACTTATGGTGTAGCATCTTCTTCAAATGTAAACACTTCTATTGCAGGATGCGTCAGTGCAATGCCAACATCCTTATACAATGTTACGGCAAAGAAAAAAGCGTTCAAATATGACATTAAGCCGGTGAAAAGAGCCATTGGATATCAAATTCAGTTTGGAACAAGCAAAAAAATGACTGGTGCAAAGTCAAAGAATGTGACTAAAACTGCAGCAAGTATCAAAGTTAAATTTTCTAAGAAGCAAAAGAAACAAATTAAGAAAAAGAAATTGAAAAAGATTAAATATTATGTTAGGGTAAGAGCGTATAAAACGATTCTTGGTAAAAAGGTATACTATAGCTGGAGTAAAATTATGCCAGTGAAAGTTAAAACGAAATAACATGAAGAAAAAACTAATATTAATCTTAGCATTAGTTATATGCTGTGCTTCTGTTGTGGGAGGCGTTTTCCTTGCAAAACGTGATTCCGGAAATAAGGGAGCAATAACAACAAAAAAAACAGCGGAAGAAACTTCGGAAAAAGAAACGAAGAGTATCCGTGAGAACAAGGAGCAGTGGGAGAATACCGCAGTAGTTTCTCCTGCTGCAGGTTCGTTAAAGGCATGTGGTGTGATAAAAATCACATGGAACCCTGCGGATGAAATGGGGAAGGTATCAGGTTATAAGGTTTACGTGGATAATGAATTAGTGGAATCCACCGATGGTGAGACGACTACCTGTACCTATTACACGACAAAGGTCACGAAGCATACTGTTTATGTGGAAGCGGATATGGGAAATGGTTCGGTGCTTTATTCGGATGTGAATACATTCTTTACGAATAAGAAAGGATTCTGTACGAATAAGGACATGGCGATGAATTTAAATGCCACGGATTGGGGTGTTTCCTGGTATTATAATTGGGCGATGTTCCCGTTTAAGCTGACGTCATTTCAGGATTTAGATTATGTGCCGATGCTATGGACTATCGGACCGTCTGATGATCGGAATATGCAGTTATTTAATTCCTATGATTTCACCTATGTATTGGCATATAATGAACCGGACCTTGCAGAACAGGCGAATCTAACCGTGGATGAGGTTATGAAGGGATTAGAGACTGTATTTGCCAATAAGGGAGACGTTCTATTAGGTGCTCCGGCTACGGCATTATTGCCACCTTGGTCTAAGGATTGGTTCCAGCCATTTATGGAAAAAGTGGACGCAAAAAAATGGGAATTCGATTTTATACCACTTCACCATTATTGGAACTGGTATGATGATGAAGGTGTTGATGCTTTCTTGGAATTGGTTGATAAAAGTTATGAGATGTATCATAAACCGATTTGGATTACAGAATTTGCTATTAGCGGTGTTCCGGATGTGGATGAAAGAGCAAGAAAAGTCGTGCGCCACTATATGAAGAAGGTTGTTGCGGAATTAGATAAGAGAGAGTACGTGGAACGCTACGCATGGTTCTCATTCCAGACGACAGACCGGCGAAATGGTGCATCGGCTATGTTTAATCATTATACCGGAGATATTACCAGCTTAGGAAAGCTGTATATGAAGGTGGGAATGCCGGAAGGATATGGAGATGCGAAATATTCCACCCCGACGGACAATGAAAAAGAGGATGTCGTAAAAGAATAGTGTGTCACATACAGACTTATCGGAATAGGATAAGATATAGGTGTTGACAGACAAAAATGACAATGTTATGATAATAAAAGTTAAACGATAGTAGAGGTCGCGCTACTTATGAGTACGAGATGGGATGCCTCCGTGGGCAGAGGAACATTTCTGAAAGGATTTAGCGCCGAAGGTGAAAGTGTTGCGGAGCATTGATCCTGGGCATATGATTAAGAGTCATATGACTGTCATCGAAAGATGGAGAGCTACTTATAAGCAGTGAGACTTGTAGGGAGCTTTTTGAAAGCTCCCTTTTTTATATCTAAAGAGGAACAAGTGCTGATGAAAAGAGTAGAATACTAAAGTTTAATGAAATAAATATATTTTATAGGAGGATATGAAAATGTCTATTTTTACAGGCGCAGGTGTAGCAATTATCACACCATTCAATGATGATGAAAGTATTAACTATGAGGCATTTGGTAAGATTATTGAAGACCAGATTGCTGCAGGAACAGATTCCATTATTGTATGTGGAACAACGGGGGAAGCTTCTACTATGAGCGATCAGGAACACCTTGATACTATCAAGTATTGTATTGATAAGGTTGCAGGAAGAGTTCCAGTGATTGCAGGTACTGGTTCAAACTGTACCAGAGAAGCAGTAAACCTTTCTAAGAAAGCAGAAGAAATGGGAGCAGACGGACTCCTCTGTGTGACTCCATATTATAATAAAGCGACTCAGGATGGTCTTTATGAGTACTACAAAGCAATTTCAGATGCGGTAAATATTCCAATCATTATGTACAATGTTCCATCCAGAACAGGTACAAACATCTTACCGGAAACTGCTGTTAGAATTGCAAAAGAAGTAAAGAATGTTGTTGCAATTAAGGAAGCTTCAGGAAACATCAGCCAGGTAGTAAAACTTGCATCAATCGCTGATGGATGTCTTGATATTTATTCAGGAAATGACGATCAGGTCGTTCCATTGCTTTCCTTAGGAGGAAAGGGTGTAATTTCTGTATGGTCTAACGTGGCACCAAAGCAGGTTCATGACATGGTTGCATCTTATTTAGCAGGGGATGTGGAAACAGCACTAAAGTTACAGTTAGAAGCCATTGATTTATGTGGCGCATTATTCTGTGAAGTAAATCCAATTCCGGTTAAGGCTGCAATGAACATGCTCGGATATGATGCAGGAATTGTTCGTGCTCCATTGACTGAAATGACAGATGCCGGAAAAGCAAGACTCGAAAAGGCAATGAAAGATTACGGAATTTTATAAGAACAAAAGATATGATTTGGAGGGTTTGAAATGGTAAACGTTATTATGCACGGCTGTAACGGACATATGGGAAGAGTTATTACCGGTCTTGTTGCAGAAGATCCGGACATTCAGATTGTTGCCGGTGTAGATGCTTACACTGGCGTGGAAAATGAGTATCCGGTATTTAAAAGCATTAAAGAATGTACAGTAAAAGCAGATGCAATTATTGATTTCTCTGTTGCAGCTGCTGTAGATGATTTATTAGATTACGCAGTGGATACCCAGACTCCTGTAGTACTTTGTACTACAGGGCTTTCTGCAGAACAGTTGGAAAAAGTTAAAGAAACCAGCAAAAAAGTTGCAGTTCTGAAATCAGCGAATATGTCTTTAGGAATTAACACTTTGATGAAGCTGTTACAGATGGCAACAGAAGTATTAGCGGACAGAGGCTTTGACATTGAAATTGTTGAAAAACATCATAATTTGAAATTAGATGCGCCAAGTGGAACAGCACTTGCATTAGCTGATTGCATTAATCAGGTATTAAACAATGAATATGATTATACATACGACAGAAGTACCGTTCGTGAAAAGAGAAAGAAAAAAGAAATCGGTATTTCGGCAGTGCGTGGTGGAACTATTGTTGGTGACCATGATGTAATTTATGCAGGAACTGATGAAGTGATTGAAATCAAGCATCGTGCTTATTCCAAAGCAGTTTTTGCAAAAGGTTCGATTGATGCTGCAAAATATCTTGCAGGAAAATCTGCAGGTCTTTACAATATGTCTGACGTAATCGGTTAATTTTGAATAAAAATTTTGAAATTGCACAAACTATAATCGAACCAAGAAAAATTGGAGGATGATTATATGAAAGCAATGAAAAATATTTTACTGGTTATGATGCTGACTGTGGCATCCGTTGGTCTGGTTGCTTGCGGTATGGACAAGGGAGCTGATGAAGATTCCTTGGCGACTGAAGAAGTGACGACACTGGAAGAGACAACAAGAGAAGAAACTACCATGGAAGAAGTGACGACAGAACGTGAAGCGGATGAAGAAACAAAGAAAGATCGTAAGGATGACGGTGTTGTGGGTGATATCATTGATGACGCCGAAACAAAAGTGGATGAAGTGGAATCTGATTTAGAAGATTAATCTACATTGGAAAGAACATTGGATGAACCAGTGTTCTTTTTTTGTTTGTACGATAGAGTAGTGGTTTCGATGATTGCGGAGAAACTTTAGAAGCTTCTATGCATATAATAATGTGAGTAAATTTTAAGGTGGAAGAAATGGCATATAAAATCGTAGTGGATGCAGGGCATGGAGGTAGTGATCCGGGCGCAGTGTATAATGGACGACAGGAAAAGGATGACACACTGGCACTGGCAATGCGGGTGGGAAACTATTTGTCCAATGCAGGATTTTCTGTGGACTATACCAGAACAACAGATGTTTATGATACTCCCTTTGAGAAAGCAACGAAGGCAAATCAGGCAGGAGCAAACTTGTTTGTTTCCATTCACAGAAACTCCTCGCCTACTGCAAATACTTATGATGGGGTTCAGACTCTGGTTTACAATGACAGCGGAATGAAGGCACAGTTGGCAAGAAACATCAATGATAATCTGGAAGCTTTGGGCTTTAGAAATCTCGGAGTGGTGGAGCGTCCGAATCTGGTGGTGCTTCGTCGAACAAAGATGCCGGCGGTTTTAGTGGAAGTCGGTTTTATTAATTCGGATCAGGACAATGAACGATTCGATGGAAGCATTGATGAAATTGCGGAGGGAATTGCAGACGCCATCATTGATACATTGGGAAGCCAGGGCATTTATGGCAATGGAGGGATGAATTATGCGGTGCAGATTGGGGCGTTTCGAAACCGAAATCTGGCAATTCAGTTGACTTATGAATTAAGGAATCAAGGATTTCAAGCAAACATCGTTATGGAGGACGGACTCTATAAAGTGCGAATCGGTGATTTCGCCAGTCTGGATGCTGCAGTGGAACTGGAACAGACGCTTCGGATGATGGGATATAATACGTTTATCGTATCGTAGCAGGGCATGTACCTATAGATTTGCAAAACTGCGAATCTATAGGTATCTCACTGTAAGAACCAATTTGACCAGAAAAATTGACAATGCTATAATGAAGAAAGTTTAGGAAAGGAAAGCGGACAGGCTACTGTCGGCAGAAAAAGAATGAGTTACGGATTTATTAAGGTTGCGGCAGCAACTCCAAAGATAAAGATTGGCGACTGCGGCTATAATGCACAGCAGATTTGCGAAAAAATTGAAGAAGTTTATGCGAAAAAGGTTCAGTTGGTGGTATTCCCGGAACTGTGTATTACAGGATATACCTGTAGCGATTTGTTCTGGCAGACTACCATGCTTGAGAATGCCAGAAAGCAGCTTCAGGTGATAGCAGAATACTGCGAAGGAAAGGAAATTACGGTAGTTGTGGGACTGCCGATGGTATATAAGAATAAACTATATAACGTCGGTGCCGTTTTGTATGACGGTGAGGTTCGTGGCGTGGTGCCAAAGAGTTACCTACCGAATTATTCCGAGTTTTACGAGCAGAGACATTTTGTTTCCGGAAAAGACGTGGATGGAGAAATCTGTGTTGGCGTGGATGAGGATGGCGACGAAATCTGTTGTAGTTTTTCTCCGAGAACAAAGTTTGTCTTTGAAAAAATTCCGGGAATGGAACTGGCGTTGGAAATCTGTGAAGACCTGTGGGTTCCACATCCGCCTAGTACGGAACATGCTCTTCACGGAGCAACAGTGATTGCTAACCTTTCTGCCAGTGATGAAGTGACAGGAAAGGATAGTTACCGAAAGACACTGGTATCCGGTCAGTCTGCCAGAACCGTTTCAGCGTATATTTATGCAGATGCCGGAGAAGGAGAATCTACGACGGATCTGGTGTTTGCCGGACACAATATCATTGCAGAAAACGGAAACATTTTAGCAGAAGCAGAACGGTTTCAGAATGAAACGGTGATTGCTGATATTGACTTGGATCGTCTGGTGGCTGAGCGTAGACGCATGACCACCTTTGAAGTGGAAACAGAAGATGAGTATGTGGAAGAATTCATTGAGATGGAATTGCTGGATGGAGCAGTGGAGCGCTTCATCGACCCGGCACCGTTCGTTCCTTCCAATGAATCAGAGCGTAAGAAACGTTGCGAAGAGATTTTAAATATTCAGTCTTATGGATTAAAGAAACGATTAGAACATACGAATTGCAAGTGTGCAGTGGTAGGAATTTCCGGTGGATTGGATTCCACTCTTGCGTTATTGGTAACAGTACGTGCTTTTGATCTGTTGGGATTGGATCGAAAGGGAATCGTGGCGGTTACCATGCCGGGATACGGAACCACAGACCGTACTTACACCAATGCAGTAACCTTAATTGACATTCTGGGATGTACGTTTCAGGAAGTGAATATTTCTGAAGCGACCACCCTTCATTTAAATCAGATTGGTCACGATATGGAACAAAAGGATGTGACCTACGAGAATGCACAGGCGAGACAGAGAACATACCTGTTAATGGATTTTGCCAATGAATACAATGGAATGGTTATTGGAACCGGAGACTTGTCCGAACTGGCTTTGGGATGGGCGACTTACAATGGGGACCACATGTCCATGTATGGTGTAAATAGTGGTGTGCCTAAAACATTGGTGAGACACTTGGTTCGCTATTATGCAGATACCTGTGGAGAAGAAAAACTGGAAAAGATTTTGCTGGATGTTTTAGACACACCGGTAAGTCCGGAATTACTGCCGCCAAAGGATGGCGTTATTTCACAGAAAACGGAAGACTTGGTAGGCCCATATGAACTCCACGATTTCTTCCTGTACTATGTACTTCGTTTTGGCTATGCACCAAAGAAAATTTTGTTCCTGGCAAAGCATGCCTTCGAAAACCAATACGATGAAGAAACCATTCTGAAATGGCTTCAGACATTCTATCGAAGATTCTTTGCACAGCAGTTTAAGCGTAGTTGTCTTCCGGACGGACCAAAGGTTGGTTCTGTCGCCGTATCTCCAAGAGGAGATTTAAGAATGCCTTCTGACGCCTGCGTTAAGGAATGGTTGGAAGAATTGTATTAAGAGTTTTCCGGTTTTGCAGAATTGATGAGATTACAGATTTCATCGTACAGCAATGTATACGTATACTGGTAGTCTTCTGAAAATTGAATGTTGTCAAGCGACTGAGTGGTCACGATCTGATTGGCAATGTCCTCAAAAGAAGGCTGTACCAAAGGATACATGGTGGCGATGGCATCACTGACATTCTCCATCTTAATGGAATTGATATGATCGGAATCCAATGTGACTGTAATGTCCATGGGATTTCCGTTTAACGTAATTGAAGAGGTGTAAACACCGGCCTGATAAGTGGCGTCGGTGGATTGCTCCTCTTTTTTATTGCCGGAATTCTGATGGAACATCAAAATCAGGGAGACTAAGAATAGAATTCCTAAAATAATGAATACAATTGTATATAAAAGTTCTTTAAAATGAATGACCATGAATTTTGGATTTCCTGACATATGCACTCCTTCACATAAGAAATATTGTTATATTCTAATCTATTATGTCTTACCGGAAAGTATGCCATAAAAATCCGGGGGGATTGCTTCATTGCGGGATGGATGAAAATTGTTTATACTACATATATGTGTCATTTTTGGAACTTCAAAAATGATAAGATGGACGTGAAAAGACGAAGCGAGGTAAATGAGATGGCATTACAGTTTATTATCGGAAAAGCGGGAGCGGGAAAATCCTACCGGTTGCATCAGATGATGATTGAATCGGCAAAACAGGATGAAAATAAAAATTTTATTGCTGTAGTTCCGGAACAGTATTCTTTGGAAACGCAGAAGGAAATCCTGGAACAGCATGAAAAGCACGGCAGCTTCCAGATTGAGGTGACCAGTTTTTATCGATTGGCCTATGCTGTTTTTGAAGAGCAGGGATACAGCGGTTTCCAGGTTATGGATGATTTGGGAAAAACGCTGGTAATGCGGAAGGTTCTGTTAGCCTGTGGGGATGACTTGGTTATCTACAGAAAAAAGGCGGATAATCCGGGATTTGCGGAAAAGATGAAGAGTGTGTTGTCGGAATTAAAGCAGTACGGAATTTCCGGGGAAACCTTAGAACAGATGATGGAAGAGGTGGACAGTCCGGCACTGACTCATAAGTTAAAAGACATTCAGGTGATATACGATGCCTTTGAATCGTATATTCAGGAAAAAATGATTACCACAGAGGATGTGCTGAGTCAGCTTTGTAAATATATTGCAACGTCGGAACTGATTAAAAAATCATCCTTTTATTTTGATGGATTCACAGGCTTTACACCGGTGCAGTATCAGGTCTTGGAACTGCTATTAAAATATGCGAAGGATGTGGTTGTGGCAGTGACTTTGCCGGAACGGGAAGAAAGCTACTGGAATTACGAAAAGACGGAAGTCTTCGCACTGAGTAAAGAAACATTGGTGCGCCTGTCAGAACTGGCAGAACGAAACGGTGTGAATACGAAAGAAATGATTGTAGTAGGAAAGGAAGAAGTGCCGTATCGAATCCGAGAAAACGAAGAACTGTGTTTTGTGGAAAAGCATCTTTTCCAGAAAGTACCGGCAGAGCCAATGAAAATGACGAAGGACAGCATTTTGTTTTGCGAAATGAAGGATCCTTATGGAGAAGTGGTTTATGTGGCATCGAAAATCTCTGAACTGGTATCGAAACGGGGATATCGCTACAATGATTTTGCCATCATTACCGGTGCCATGGAAAATTATTATCGGTATGTAGATGAAATTTTTGAAAAATATGACATTCCGGTCTTTATAGACCATAAAAGAAGTATTGCCAATAATCCTTTCGTGGATGGGATTCTTGCAGCAATCGAAATCGTGGAGCAGGACTTTTCCTTTGATTCCGTACTTAGGTTTTTACGTCTGGGAGTCTGTGACATAGAACGAACCAATGTGGACTTATTGGAAAACTATGTGCTTCGTTCAGGAAAGCGTGGATATAAAAGTTATTCCCAGAATTGGACGAAACTATACCGGAACATGGATGAAGTACATCTGACTCTGGTGAATGAGGCAAGAGAAACACTGAAAGAATTGATGGAACCCTTCAGAAAAGCTTTGAAGAAGAAAAATGCCACGGTGGAGGATTATACGAGAGCCGTCTATGATTTTGTTGTCGCAACACAGATGCAGCGGAAAATGGATGATTATACGGTAACCTTTCAACAGCAGGGAAATCTCAGTAAGGAAAAGGAATATCAGCAGACTTATGAGGAAATTATTGGTATGTTTGACCAGCTGGTACAGTTACTGGGCAGTGCCACGATTTCTGTGAAAGAATATCAAAAGATTTTAGAAACCGGATTTGAGACCATTAAGGTGGGAATCATTCCACCGGGAATGGATACGGTTATGGTGGGGGACATTCAAAGAACCCGTTTAAAAGATACGAAAAAGGTTTTATTTGTTCTTGGAACCAATGACGGAATTATTCCAAAAGCGGCGCCTGCCGGCAGTGTCATTACGGATCGGGAGCGAGAACTTTTGGGAGAAAGAAATTATGCCTTGGCACCGACAGCGAGAGAAAGTCTTTTCCAGCAACGCTTATATCTGTATTCCCTGTTTGCAAAGCCGACAGAGCAGATTTATTTGTGCTATCATAAGATTTCCTTTGATCGCAAATCGGCACGACCATCTTATTTAATATCCGAAGTGTCCAGATTGTTTGAAAAGGTTCCGGTAATCAGGGATGAACAAAAACAGATTACTGCCAAAAGTATTTCGAATCCGGGGATTGCCTTGGAGTACATTGCAGAAAACATCAGAGATTTTGGTAATAAAAAGATGGATCAGGAGTTTCTTCCGCTTTGTGTTTATATGAATGGTGAAGCGAAAACCAAGGAGTTCATGGATAAGATTTGTCAGGGTGCCTTCTATCAGATGAAGGAACCAAAGATTACCGAGGAAATTGCAAAACGAATGTACGAGCATAAGGAGAATATCGGAATCACTCAGATTGAACGGTTTGCTGGATGTGGATATCAGTTTTTCTTAAATGACGGATTGAAATTAAGAGAGCGTGATGTATTCCGATTGGCTGCTTTTGACATCGGAAATCTTTACCATGGAGCGATTGATGCGTTCTTTAAGGAAGTAGAGCGACAGAAACTGGATTGGCGAACCATTGAGAAAGAGCAGGGACGAACACTGATTGGACAGTGTGTGGAACAGGTGGTAAACGATTATGAGAATGATATGTTAGACACCTCTTCCCGCAGTGATTTCATAAAGAAGCAGGTAAAGACTACCGCAGAGTGTACGGTGGATACCTTGATTCGTCATATTAAGTCCGGAAAATTCCAACCGGCAGAATATGAACTCCGTGTGGCCCATGGAAGAATTGACCGTGTGGACGTCATGGAAAAAGAAGATAAATTATACGTTAAGGTCATTGATTATAAATCAGGAAGCACGAAGTTTGATATTCAGAATACCTTCCTGGGACTACAGCTTCAGTTAATGATTTATTTAAAGGATGCAGTTCGCTATGAACAGACGAAGCATCCGGATAAATCTGTAGTGCCGGCCGGTGGACTGTATTTTCATATTGACCATCCTTATGTGGATAAGCCAATTTCTGAGAAGACAATTACAGATGAGAGTATTAGAAGGGAAGTACTGGAAGCTTCCGTAGAGGAACTGAAATATGAAACCTTCCGAATGACAGGTCTGGTAAACAGTCATCCGGATGTGATTTCTTCCATGGATCATGATTTGGCTGGGATGACAAAAGGAAAATCAAAAATCTTACCGGTGGAAATGAAGGGAGAAGAGTTAAGTGATAAATCCCATGCATTGGATACGGAACATCTGGAAGGATTGATGGAGTATGTCTCTGGTTTAGCAGAGGATATGCAAGAACAGATTTTTAAGGGAGACATTTCCTTAAATCCAATCGAGGAAGCATGTACCTATTGTAAATTTGGAGGAATTTGTGGATTTGACAGAAAACTGGGAAGTCGTTTCCGGGAAAAGGAAAAATGGGATTGGAAAAAGGTAAAAGAGTATTTAGAGAAGAAGGATGAGGAGAACGGCGATGAAGTGGACAGATAAACAAAGGGACGTCATTGATGCAAGAGACAGAAATATTCTGGTATCCGCTGCAGCCGGTTCAGGAAAAACAGCGGTTTTAGTCGAGCGAATTGTAGAAATGATTACCAATCCGGAGAAACCGGTGAATATTGATGAATTGTTGGTTGTAACCTTTACGCGAGCAGCTGCTTCGGAAATGAAGGAGCGTGTGCGAAAGGCTTTAGAAGAGCGGGCAGCCAAAAATCCGGAAGATGAAAATTTAAAAAAACAGCTTTCTTATATCCATAATGCACAGATTACAACCATCGACAGTTTCTGTACCAGAGTGGTCAAGGAGCATTTCGAACAGATTGAAATGGATCCCAATTACCGCATTGGGGATGAAGTGGAACTGGAAATGATGAAGGCAGATATCATCGAGGAATTATTGGAAGAATATTACGAGGAGGCAAATCCGGATTTTATGAATCTGGCTGAACAGTATACTTCTTCGAAGATGAATGATGGAATCGGTGAATTGATTAACCGGTTATATTGTGCTGCAACGGGACAGTACAACCCGGAGGAATGGCTGGAAAACTGTAGTAAGATTTATGATGTTTCCACAGTGGAGGAATTGGAACAGACCGAATTGTACCGGAGCCTGATGGAATACTATCAGGAAATAATGAAAGAATTCCTGGAGCAATTGGCAGAGGCAAGGAAGCAGTTGGTTTACTACGGAGATGATAAGTCTGCGCAAACCATTGATTGGATTTATGGCATTGTTCAACTGGCATCTCATCAGGAAAGTTACGAGGAAATTCGAAATGCCTTGACCAATATAGAGAAAACCGTTACCCTTCGTATTTCAAAAAAGGTCAATCCGGATGTGAAATCCCAGATTGCAGAACTGAAAACCAGAGTGGTAAAGGTTTGTAAGGAAGAAATGTTACAGGGATTCTTCCGTCAGGATATTGATGAGGTATTACAGGATATTAAAAACAGCCGGGCTTCTGTAAAGATGATTCAGCAATTGACGATGGAATTTATGAAGCGCTTCCGGGAGAAAAAACTGGAGAAGGGTGTCATTGACTTTACAGATCAGGCACATCTGGCACTGCGCATTTTAAATGACAGAGATGAAGAAGGAAATCTTCATCCATCATCCGTGGCGCAGAACATGGCAAAGCAGTTTCATGAAATCATGATTGACGAGTATCAGGACAGCAATTACATTCAGGAAGCAATTCTTTCTGCGGTTTCCAAGGGACAGGGAATCAACAATATGTTCATGGTGGGAGATGTGAAGCAAAGTATTTATAAATTCCGTCAGGCAGAACCGAAATTATTCCTGAATAAATTTGATACTTTTGAAACAGACTCGCAGGCACCAAACCGAAAAATTATTTTAGATAAGAACTTCCGAAGCAGACGGGAGATTATTGATAGTGTTAACTTTGTCTTTGACTATATTATGCAGAAAGATTTTGGTGGAATTGATTATCGAACAGAGAACCGCTTGACTCTGGGAGCAGAGTACGAAGAAGTTCCGGAAGGACAGGAACAACGAACAGAGTTTATTCTGTTAGAAACCAAAAGCAGGGAAAACGAGGCTGCTTATGTTGCCAGAAAAATAGCACAAATAACCAATCCGGAAACGGGAATGAAAATCACGAAAAAAGACGGGAACTTGAGACCGGTGGAATATCGGGATATCGCAATTCTTTTACGCACCAGCAAGGGCGTCAGTGAAACCTACCAGGAGCAGTTAGAGGAATATGGAATTCCGTCCTATGCAGAAAATAAGACCGGTTTTTATGAAACCTTGGAAGTGCGTACCATTACGGATTTCTTATCGGTAATCAATAATCCATATCAGGACATTCCCCTGGTATCCATTATGGCAAGTCCGATGTTTGGATTTACAGATGAAGATTTGGCAAAGATTAAAATTGAAAGTCATCGCTCCTGTTTTTATGAATCGGTGGAATACTATTTTCTCGATGGAAGCGATGAGGCTTTAAAGAAAAAGGTCGAGACGTTTCTGACCATGTTGAAGCGGTTTCGTGACATGGTTCCTTACACCACAGTGTACGAACTGATTCAGGTAATCTTACGGGAAACCGGATATGACTTATATCTTCAGGCAATGCCAAACGGAAAAAGACGACAGATGAATTTAGAGGCTTTAAAAGAAAAGGCGGTATCTTATGATGCTACCAGTTATAAGGGGTTATTCCATTTTACCCGATACATTGAACGCATTAAGGAATTGTCCGGAGAAGAAGGAGAAAGCTCCACCGTGGGAGAACAGGAAAATCTTGTCCGTATCATGACAATCCATAAAAGTAAAGGCTTACAGTTCCCAGTGGTATTCCTGTGTGAAACCGCAGGAGGACAGGGACAGAAAAACGGTAAGATTGTTGTGGATGATGACGGAAACATTGGGGTAAATTGCATTGATCCGGAATTACGAACAAAAAATGAAACGTTGTTCAAGAAGTGTATCGACAGGAAAAACAACGCAGAAGATTTGGCAGAAAAAATGAGAATTCTCTATGTGGCAATGACCCGAGCAGAAGAGAAACTGTTTATTACGGGACGGGTTTCCAATATGTCTAAAAAAATTGCTGCTTATGCCAGTCAGCGTTGCAATCTTTCCCAGGTGATTTCCGTGTCTCATCTTTCCTCACAGAAATCCTTTCAGGAGTGGATTGGAAATGCAGTGGGAAGAAACATTGCCTTCGAGGAGCTGGCGCCGGAGAAGGGGGATGCGCAGTTCAATGAAAGCTATTATGAGGACAGTTGTTTTAAGGTAGTTGCTGTGGAGGAAGAGGATATTCTGTCCGGTACCGCTGAAGAATATCTGGAACAGGATGCTTCACGGGAAGCCTTCCGAATCGCATTGTCCGATGTGGCGGCAGTGATGGATCCGGAACCAATTGAGACCATGGTGGAATATGAGTATCCTTTTAAGGATTATATTTCCATGTACTCGAAAGCCAGTGTAACAGAAATTAAAAAGCAAAGTATGGCTTATGAAGAAGAGCAGGATGGCTTTGCCATATTTGGAGAAAAGCCGAAGAGAGAATTAGAGGAAATCATTCCGGAATTCATGAAGGATTCAGTGGAAGAACAGCGACTTACCGGAGCAAAACGAGGGACGGCATATCATAGAGTCTTTGAATTGCTGGACATGGCATTAGAGGAATATACGCCAGAAGTGATTGAACATCTGATTCAGGAATATGTGGAACAGGGAATGCTTACCAGGGAAGAGGCGGATTGCATCAATCCGTCAGATATTGTATCCTTTACTGAGACGGATTTATTCCGAAGAATGCAGGCGGCATTCCAGCGTGGAGAGTTGTATCGGGAACGAAAATTTTTAATGGGCGTTCCGGCATCTTCTTTGGCAGGCAAAGAGCATCTTCAGAAAACGGATGACATGGTAGTCATTCAGGGGATTATTGACGTATGTTTTCTGGAAGATGGAAAATTCGTGCTGGCAGATTATAAGACGGATCAGGTGGATACCTTGCAGAAACTGGTGGAGAAATATCAGATTCAGTTAAAGAGTTACCGTCAGGCGTTGGAGCAGATAGCCGGCATTGATGTTTCGGAAATGATTATTTATTCCGTTACGTTAGGCGATGAAATTACGATTGCAGAATAAATGAGGTGTGAAATGATTATTCCAAAGAATATTCAGCCAGGAGATGTTTTGGCAGTGACCGGAACATCCAATGGGATTACGGATGAATTGAAAAAAATAAGAATTGAGAATGGAGTGAAACAGCTGACGGAAGAAGGATATTCGGTTCAGGTGAGTGACAATGTCTACACTGCTGACTGGCGTGGATGTTGTGCCACCGGAGAGGAACGTTCCAAGGCATTCAATGCATTGGTAAAGGATCCGAAGGTGTCTGCCATTTTTTCTCCGGCAGGAGGAGACTACCTGATGGAAATGCTTTCCGATGTAGATTTTGAATCCATCAAGAAAAATCCGAAATGGTTTCAGGGCTATTCCGATAACACCGGTCTGGTGTATTCCATTGTAACCACTTGCGATGTGGCTGCGATTTACGGCAGTAACTTCAGTGACTTTGGTATGGAAACCTGGGGACAGTCGGTTAAGGATAATTTAGGCGTTCTTGATGGAACGGTTAAGGAACTTCATTCCTATGATTTCTTTGAAGGAGAACGTCATGAATACGAAACCGGTCTGGAGGGATACTATCAGGACGAGGCTGTTTGTTGGAAGAACGGTAGAGGGGAAGAATCCATTGAAATGTCCGGACGTCTGATTGGAGGCTGTCTAGATGTGATTGTCTTTTTACTGGGCACGAAATTTGATGGCGGAAAGCAGTTCGTGGAAAAATACGGAGACGATGGAATTATCTGGGTGCTGGAAAGTTTCAATATGGAAGATGTGGTTCTGATCACCCATCTTTGGCAAATGAAAGAACAGGGATATTTCAAAAATGTTAAGGGATTTGTTTTTGGACGTCCTTTGATGTATAATAGCTGGATAGACCAGGATTACCAGACGGCAATCATGTCGATTTTAGGTGATCTTGACGTGCCGGTAATCTTTGATGCCGATGTGGGACATAAAGGTCCACAGTTCCCAATGGTTATGGGAGCCAAAGCAACGATTACCAGTAAAGATGGAAAGGGAGCAGTAAAATATGCTTGAATTAAAGAATGTGAAATTCAGCGTTCGTGATGATAATGGACAGGAAAAACATATCATTAACGGAGTGAATTTAAAATTAGATGTAAATCAGTTTGTAGCAATTACCGGACCAAACGGTTCCGGAAAATCCACATTGGCGAAATTAATTGTTGGTATTTTTGAACCGACAGAAGGTCAGATTTTATTTAACGGAACAGACATCACTCATATGTCGATTTCCGATCGTGCAAAATTGGGAATCAGTTTTGCGTTCCAGCAGCCGGTTCGATTTAAAGGAATTAAAGTGTTGGATCTTCTTCGTATGGCAGCAGGAAAACAGTTGACCATTACGGAAGCCTGCGAATATTTGTCTGCGGTAGGATTATGCGCAAAGGATTATATTAACCGTGAGGTAGACGGAAGTTTATCCGGTGGGGAATTAAAGCGTATTGAAATCGCAACTATCATTGCCAGAGGAACAGAACTTTCCGTATTTGATGAACCGGAAGCAGGAATTGACCTTTGGAGTTTTAACAGTTTAATTAAAGTATTTGAAAGAATGCAGAAAAACAATAAAAATTCCATTCTGATTATTTCTCATCAGGAAAGAATTTTGGATATTGCAGACGAAATTATTCTGTTATCCGATGGATTGGTAAAAGCTAGGGGTACCAAAGAAAAAATCATGCCCATGGTTTTAGGCCCGGGAAAAAATGGTGTCTGCGAAAAGTTGCAGTCATAGGATAGAGAAGCTAGGAGGAAATCGATGGATCAGATACAAATGGAATTGTTTGAGCAGTTGACAGGGCTTCATGAAATCCCTGCAGGAGCTTATAACATTCGAGCAAACAGTCAGAAAGACAGTCGTAATACGACAGAAAATATAGATATTGTAACAAAGGACGATAAAGACGGAATTGATATTTATATCAAACCGGGAACAAAGAATGAAAGTGTTCACATTCCGGTTGTTATCAGTAAGACCGGGCTGGAAGAATGTGTCTACAATGACTTCCATATTGGAGAAGGGGCAGATGTGCTCATCGTAGCTGGTTGTGGCATTCACAACGGTGGGGATAAGCGTTCCCGTCATGATGGAATTCATACCTTTTACATTGGGAAAAATGCCCGTGTAAAATATGTGGAAAAGCATTATGGTAAGGGGGAAGGCACCGGTGAAAATGTCATGAACCCGACTACTGTGGTGAACATCGAAGAAGGCGGTTATATGGAAATGGAAACTGTTCAGATTAAAGGAATTGATTCCACAGACCGTGTAACAACCGGAAAGCTTGCAAAGGATGCGAAAATCGTGATTACAGAGCGATTGATGACCCATGGAAATCAGGTTGCAACAACCCGCTTTGATGTAGATATGGATGGGGACGGCTCTAGTGCTAATGTCATTTCCCGTTCCGTTGCAAAAGATAATTCTAAGCAGACATTTTATTCCGTCATTAATGGAAATGCTAAATGTAATGGTCACTCGGAATGTGACGCCATCATTATGGATAATGCAAAAATCAGTGCTATTCCGGAAATTACTGCCAATGATTTGGAGGCTTCTTTGATTCACGAAGCTGCTATCGGAAAAATTGCAGGGGAACAGCTCATCAAGTTACAAACTTTGGGATTGACTGAAGAAGAAGCAGAAGAACAGATTGTCAATGGATTTTTAAGATAAGAATTAATACAGAGGTTTTAAAGAATGTTTTGAAACCTCTGTTTTTTTGAAAGAAAGTTGAGAAAAATGACGTTTCAATAGTATATCAATGACAAAAGGGAGGATTTGGGGATGAGATGTAAGAAAATTTTAAAGAGACTTGTTGTTTCAATGGTCATTGCGTGTTGCATCTTGGTGGCAACACAGGGAGTGTCAGCGAAAACAAAAAATTCAAAGGATATACGGAATCTGCAGAAAATTATATCGGTGCAGAAAAAACGAGGTGCAAAAATCAGTAGTGATATAAATAATAAAAAACAGTACGGATGGAATAAGAAAACCGGAAGATTGGAGAGAATAACCTGGAAAAAGAAGAAACTGAAAGGAAAGATTAGTTTCAATTCATTATCAGGATTGGAAGCAATTAATGTTTGTGATAACAAAATTACAAAAATTTCAGTGGACAAAGTAAAAAAACTGTCGGAGTTTGATTGTTCTTATAACAAAATTACAAAAATTTCAGTGAACAAATTAAAAAACCTGTCGGAGCTTGATTGTTCTTATAACAAAATTTCTGCATTGCATATTGAAGGAGTAGAGATGTTGGAATTTTTCTCCTGCAATAACAATGGAATGAAAACACTAGAATTAAAAAATCTTGGATATATTCGAGTTGATTGTAGTCATAACAAGTTAAAAAGTCTGGATTTTGAAGATGTTTGTCTGGGTTATTTGTGGTGCGACCATAATCAGCTGAAACAATTGCCAAAGGATGCGGAGTCTGTTGATAATATTTTGGATTGTTCCTTTAATAAGATTAAGACATTGAGAGTTTGCTCGCATTTTATTTGGATTCTGCGATGCGATCATAATCAATTGACTAGCTTAACCGTTGAAAATCCTAGTGAGGAATTTTCAGAATTATATTGTCAGAGTAACAAATTGACTTCTATTGACTTAACAGGACAGAATAAGTTAGAGAAGCTTGTTTGTGATAAGTCGCTGATAGTAAAGGGGCTTAAGAAAGGGGTTAAAGTGAAAAGGAAATAGGCGGGATTTCTGTATGTGGATATTTTATTTGACGAGTGCATATACTGAGAAAAAACGAAAATGTCCATGAACGAAAAAATTGAAAATCAATTAAATCTTGCATTGGAATTACCGGAAGCAGAACGGGAAAAATCGGAAAGTTTAATGGAAGGAATCAATGGAACACAATGGGAATTGATTGTCCGCTTTGAAAGTCTCGATGAAGCAAGAGAGATTCCGGGAATTCAGATTAAGGAATTGCAAAACGGATATGCCATTATTCGAGTTGCGGAAGAATGGATTGAAACGCTGGCAAGTCTTCCGGGAATTATATACATCGAAAAACCAAAGTCATTGGAGTTTTCGGTTGTTACAGGAAAACGGGCATCTTGTATTGATGAAGTACAGGTAGAAGGAACTTTGGGGCTGACTGGAGAAGGTGTTCTGGTTGGAGTGATTGACAGCGGAATCGATTACACCCATCCGGCATTTCGCAATCCGGATGGAACGACACGAATTGTAAAACTTTGGGATCAGGTGACAGACAGAATATATGATAAGGATGAAATAAACAAGGCTCTGGAAAGTTCAGAGCCTTTTCAAATTGTTCCAAGCAGGGATGTGACAGGACATGGAACACATGTGGCAGGGATTGCTGCAGGAAATTTCGCAGAAAATCCGGAAGATAATCTGGGGATTGCTACTAGAAGTGCCCTGTTAATTGTGAAGATGGCTACAGCTTCTGATAATTCGTTTCCCAGAACCAGCAGGCTAATGGAAGGAATAGATTTTGTTGTTCAGGAGGCACGAAGGATGCAGATGCCTCTTTCTTTGAATATCAGCTTCGGAAATTCCTATGGTTCTCATGATGGAAATTCCTTGTTGGATACTTACTTGGATTCAGTTATCAATGACAATAGGATTTCCGTGCAAATTGGTACGGGAAATGAAGGAGACAGCATTGGCCATGCAGGTGGTGTCGTGGAGGAAGGAATCCCAACGGCAGTGGAATTCCAAGTATCAGATTTTCAAAGGGGATTTAATATTCAGTTGTGGAAAGATTTTAGTGATGTGTTCGTGGTTCAGGTCATTGCACCATCGGGGGAACGGACGGATTTTCTTCAGGAGGGGGAACGGGTTCGGAAATTTCAAATTGATCAAACAAATGTTGCGGTTTTGTACGGGATGCCAGTGCCTTACAGCAAATATCAGGAAATCTATATGGAATTTATCCCGGAGGGAATGTATGTGACACCGGGTATTTGGACAATTCAGATTTTTCCCGAAAGAATCCGGGTAGGTAATTATGATTTGTGGCTTCCCGGAACAAGAGCGGTTAATGAAAATACCGGTTTTCTGATGCCGGAGCCTCTCACGACTTTGACAGTACCCTCCACTTCATTGAAAGTAATTTCTGTAGGGGCTTATGATGTGAGAAACGATACGGTAGCAGCATTTTCCGGGAGAGGTTTTTTAAGAGAGACCAATCAGGTGAAACCGGATCTGGTGGCACCGGGAGTAGAGATTGTTTCGGCAGCGGTTGGTGGCGGATTGACTCGGATGACAGGAACCTCAATGGCAACGCCCTTTGTAACAGGAAGCGCAGCGCTAATGATGGAATGGGGAATTGTTCGGGGAAATGACCTGTTTATGTATGGAGAGAAAGTGAAGGCTTATCTGATTCGAGGGGCAAGGAGACTTCCGGGAACGACGATGGTTCCCAATCCAATTTCAGGGTGGGGGGCGTTATGTTTGCGGAATAGTCTATAGGTTGACAAATAATTATCAGATGCTATTATTAGGAAAAAAAAGGAAGAGAGACTAATGAAACATATCAATACAACGCTTTGTTATATCAAAAAAGATAAGCAATATTTAATGCTTCATCGCACAAAAAAAGAAAACGACATTAATGAAGGAAAGTGGATTGGAGTGGGCGGAAAGTTTGAAGAAAATGAAACACCGGAAGAGTGTATGCTTCGAGAAGTTCGAGAAGAAACAGGGCTGACTCTTACGGAGTATCGTCTTCGTGGTGTTATTACTTTTATTTCCAACGAATGGATTACGGAATACATGTATCTTTTTGATGCGGATGGATTTACCGGGGAACTTCAGGAATGTGATGAAGGAGATTTACAGTGGATTCCACAGGAAGAACTTTTGAAATTAAATCTTTGGGAAGGGGATAAGATTTTCCTTACCAAGTTGTTGAAGGATGACAGATTTTTCACGTTAAAGGTACGATATGAAGGGGAAAAACTGGTGGAGAGTGTCCTCAAGGAATATTAGAATGCATGCAGGGTTTTCAATGGGGAAACATTGAAAATGCCTGCTTTTTTAGTATAATGAATAGTAAGTATGAATTTATGTAAAACTAATAAAAGCTTTAGACAGAAGGGAAGGTATTTCAAATGGAAAGAAAAAGCGTTTGGACAACATACGATGAGAAAGCAGTCGCTGAGTTAAATCAGTTAAATGGAAATTATATTGACTTTTTATCCCAGTGCAAAACAGAAAGAGAATGTGTAAAGGAAATAGTTAAGCAGGCAAAAGAAGCCGGATATATTTCGCTGGAAGAAGCATTGGAAAAAGGTGCCGCATTAAAGACTGGAGATAAGGTTTATGCAGTAAACATGAATAAGGCAGTTGCATTATTCCAAATTGGAAAGAAACCGCTGGAAGAGGGAATGAACATTCTGGGAGCGCACATTGATTCCCCAAGAATGGATGTGAAACAGAATCCACTTTATGAATCCGATGATATGGCTTATCTGGATACTCACTATTATGGTGGAATCAAGAAATATCAGTGGGTAACAATTCCATTAGCAATTCATGGCGTGGTTGCAAAGAAGGATGGAACCGTGGTGGAAATTGCCATTGGTGAAAAAGAAGATGATCCGGTATTCTGCGTATCCGACTTATTAATCCATCTTGCAGCAGACCAGATGGATAAGAAGGCTGCCAAAGTCATTGAGGGAGAAAACCTGGATGTACTAGTAGGAAATATGCCATTGAACACAGAAGAAAAGGATGCCGTGAAGCTTGGCGTATTAGATATTCTGAAGAAGAATTATGATATTGAAGAGGAAGATTTTCTGTCTGCTGAATTAGAAGTAGTTCCTGCAGGCCGTGCAAGAGAATTAGGATTTGATAAGAGCATGGTAATGTCATATGGTCAGGATGACAGAGTTTGTTCTTATACCTCATTGATTGCAATGCTGGAAGCAGAAAAACTTGAAAAGAGTGCATGCTGCCTGTTAGTGGATAAAGAAGAAATCGGTAGTGTGGGGGCTACAGGAATGCAGTCTCATTTCTTTGAAAACGTTGTGGCTGAATTATTAAACTTAAATGGAACATACAATGATTTAATCCTTCGCAGATGCCTGAAGAACAGTAGAATGCTTTCTTCCGACGTGAACGCAGGATTTGATCCATTGTTTGCAGATGCTTTTGAAAAGAGAAGTGCATCATTCTTAGGTCGTGGCGTGGTATTCAATAAGTTTACCGGTGCCAGAGGAAAATCCGGCTCCAATGATGCCAATGCAGAATATTTGGCAGCACTTCGTAAAATCATGGACGAAAATAATGTACAGTTCCAGTTGGCAGAATTAGGAAAAGTCGATAAAGGTGGCGGTGGAACAATCGCATACATTCTTTCCCTGTATGGAATGGAAGTAATCGACTGCGGTGTCGCAGTTCTCAATATGCATGCACCTTGGGAAATTACCAGCAAGGCGGATGTTTATGAAACCTACAAGTGCTACAAAGCATTCTTGAAGGATGCGTAGGGCAGTATAGAATAGAAATTAGGAAATATACCGTCTGTTTCAGCGCGAATTTGTGAAACGGGGGCGGTACAGAATGAAAATATTGAAATATACCGTCTGTTTCAGCGCGAATTTGTGAAGCGGGGGCGGTATAGAATTAAATAATTGAAATATAATGCTTGCTTCAGATTGAAGGTCAAAAATGGATGCCATATAAAACGAAAAAAGAAAAATGTAATGCAAATTAAAATGTGCGAAATTAAATTGCTTGCAATTTAATTAAAAGCGTGTTATAATTCATTCAAGCAAAGAAATACAGGGATGTATGATTTGCAAAAAATGAAAAATACTATTTTGTAGAGGAGGAATGTATTATGGCATTAACACATGTAACAGATGCAACATTTGAGGAAGAAGTTTTAAAATCAGAAAAACCTGTAATGGTTGATTTCTGGGCAACATGGTGTGGACCATGCCAGATGCTTGGACCAATTGTGGAGCAGGTAGCAGGCGAAACCGAGGATATCAAGATTTGCAAAATGGATGTTGATGAAAATCCAGCGACAGCGATGAAGTACCAGATTATGTCTATCCCTACAATGATTTTATATAAGAACGGTCAGGAAGTGGCTAGAAATATTGGTTTGGTTTCAAAGGATGAGCTGGTTCAGTTCATCAGTCAATAATAAATGAGGGAGGAAGGGAAAGTTCGCAGAAGAAAACGGGACTTTCCCTTTTTGTTTCCACGACGAGGAAAATGCAGAAAGCCTGCTTTCGTGCATTTGATAATCGTGAAACAATCCCGAAATAAGCGTAGCGATTTTGGTGATTTATAGGAGGAAATGCGATGTATGATATTATGATTATAGGTGCCGGACCGGCGGGGATGTCTGCAGCTATTTACGGACTTCGTGCTGGTAGAAGCGTAGTGATGTTTGAAGAAAAGAGTTATGGCGGACAGATTGTGAATACACCGGAGATTGAAAATTACCCGGGGATTGCAAAGGTGTCCGGATTTGAGTTTGCCACAAATCTGTTTAACCAGGTGAAAAATCTGGGGGCAGAAGTGGTTTATGAAAAAGCCGAAAAAATTGAAAAGGAAAATAATGTCTGGAAGGTGAAGACCGGAAAGAATGAATATGAAGGAAAGACGGTGATTCTTGCTACCGGGCTGAAGCGTAGAACGCTGGGACTGGAACGGGAAGAAGCAATGATTGGTGCCGGGGTAAGTTATTGTGCCACTTGTGATGGAATGTTTTTCCGGAACAGAACTGTGGTGGTAGTCGGTGGAGGAAATACAGCATTGGAGGATGCAATATTCCTGTCGAATTACTGCGCCAAGGTTTATTTGGTGCATCGAAGAGATTCCTTCCGAGGGGAGCAGAAACTGTCCTCCATTTTAAAAGAGAAGGAAAACGTGGAACTGGTGCTTGATAGCGTGCCAGTGGAAATCCAAGGGGAACCGATGGTAACCGGATTGAAAGTCAAAAATGTCAAGACGAATGAAGAACGAGTTCTGGAAGTTCAGGGAATTTTTGTGGCAGTGGGGCAGATTCCGGAAAATGAGAATTTCAAGGAAGCTGTGGAGCTGGATGATCATGGATATGTTGTGGCAACGGAAGCCTGTATCACAGAGACAGGTGGCCTGTTTACAGCGGGAGACTGCCGGACGAAAGAAGTAAGACAACTAACTACTGCGGCAGCAGACGGTGCTGTGGCAGCTTTGGCGGCAAGCAAATATATTGAGGAACATGAGGTCTAACAAAAGAAAAGGAAAAACTAAATAACTTAAGTGAATGGTTTATATTTTTAAGAAAAACGAAAAAAACTTGACAGAGAAAAATTAAGCAGATATAATCCACAACATAAGGCAAGGGCGTCTTGGAGAAAACACTCCGAGGCGCTTTTTTTGTGGAAATTTAAAAGTTCCATAAAACGCTTGAAAAGAATGAGCGTAGCCAGGACGCACCAGGGTCTGTACTCAATACAAAGACAAGGGAAAGCGTCAACCGAGATGGAAATAAGGAAGGAGAATCATTATGAAAACACAAAACGTACCTGAAATGTTTGGATCACTTGTATTTGATGACAGAGTGATGAGAGCGAGATTATCGGAGGATATTTACAGTTCGCTCAAGAAGACAATTGACGAAAATACAAGATTAGATGACAAGGTTGCAGACGCAGTTGCAACAGAAATGAAAAAATGGGCTTTAGAAAACGGAGCAACACATTACACTCATTGGTTCCAGCCATTGACAGGAATTACCGCAGAAAAGCATGACAGCTTTATTTCTCCATCACCAGACGGAGGCGTTATCATGGAATTCTCCGGAAAGGAATTAATCAAAGGAGAACCGGATGCATCATCATTCCCATCCGGAGGTCTTCGAGCAACATTCGAAGCAAGAGGATATACAGCATGGGACCCAACATCTTATGCATTCATTAAAGATCATACCCTTTGTATTCCAACAGCATTCTGTTCATACTCTGGTGATGCATTGGATAAGAAAACACCATTGTTAAGATCCATGCAGGCACTGAACCGTCAGGCTAAGAGAGTATTAAAATTATTTGGAAACGACGTAAAATACGTTCGAACAAGCGTAGGTCCGGAACAGGAATATTTCTTAGTAGATAAGGAAATGTTCGAAAAGAGACCTGACCTTGTATATACAGGAAGAACATTGTTTGGAGCAATGCCTCCAAAGGGACAGGAATTAGATGACCATTACTTTGGTGTTATCAAACCTAGAGTTTGCGCATTCATGGAAGAATTGAATGAAGAACTTTGGAAGCTTGGAATTCTTGCTAAGACAGAACATAACGAAGTAGCACCTGCACAGCACGAATTAGCACCAATCTTCTCAACAACAAACGTAGCAACAGACAGCAACCAGGTAACAATGGAAATCATGCAGAAGGTTGCAAGAAAGCACGGAATGGTTTGCTTACTTCATGAAAAACCATTCGCAGGAGTGAATGGTTCCGGTAAGCATAACAACTGGTCCATGGCTACAGATAAGGGAGTGAACCTTCTTTCCCCTGGAGATACACCAAGCGAAAATGCACAGTTCTTATTAATGCTTTGTGCAGTAATCAAGGCTGTTGACGAATATCAGGATTTATTAAGACTTTCCGTTGCAACAGCAGGAAATGACCACAGACTTGGAGCGAACGAAGCACCACCTGCAATCATTTCAATCTTCCTTGGAGATGAACTGACAGCAATTCTTGATTCTATTAAGAATGACACTCCATACGAAGGAACAGAAAAGGTAATCATGAAACTTGGAGTTCACTCACTTCCAAGATTCTCAAGAGATACAACAGACAGAAACAGAACATCACCATTTGCTTTCACAGGAAACAAGTTCGAGTTCCGTTCTCTTGGTTCAGCAAACAGTATTGCATGCTGTAACATTATGTTAAATGCATCAGTTGCAGAAAGCTTGAAGCAGTTTGCTGATCAGTTAGAAGGAGCGGCTGATTTCGAAAGCGAACTTCATGAATTAATTAAGGATACCATTAAGAAGCATGAAAGAATTATCTTCAATGGTAATGGATATGGTGAAGAATGGATTGAAGAAGCGACTAAGGTTCGTGGCCTTTCCAATCTTAAAACAACAGCTGACGCAATGCCACATCTTTTAGATCAGAAGAACGTGGATATGCTTATGGAACATAAAGTATTCTCAGAATCAGAACTTCACTCAAGATGTGAAATCATGTTAGAGAACTACTGCAAGACAATCAATATCGAAGCTCATACAATGGTAGACATGGTAAGAAAGAATTACCTTGCAGCCATCGAAGGATATCTGTATAGCCTTGCAAAGACAACATCTTTAATGAAGTCAGTAAGTTCCAATGTAAAATGTAATTATGAAATTACAACCATGGAAAGACTTTCTGAATTAACTGATTCCATTTCAAGCGCTACCAGCGATTTGGAAGAGAAACTTGAAAAACTCGTAGACTACGACAATATCATCAAGACATCAGAAGTGATGAGAGATGAGATTCTGCCGGCAATGGATACCGTAAGAAAGTATGTGGATGAAGCAGAAATGCTTACCTCAGAAAGATACTGGCCATTCCCAAGCTACGGCAAGTTATTGTTTAGCGTATATTAAAATGAAAATAAAAAGAGTCATCCCACAACGACGTGGCAAACGGAGAGTGGGGTGGCTTTTTCTATGTTTACAAGTCTATGAAATAAGTAATAATTGCGTATGGCAACAGTGAAAGGAGAAATGACATATGGAAGAAATTATGAATGCAGTAAACGGACAGATATTCGCTGTTTGGTTTTTGATTGGAGCAGCTCTTGTATTTTGGATGCAGGCAGGATTTGCAATGGTGGAAGCAGGTTTTTCCAGAGCAAAGAATGCAGGGAATATCCTGATGAAGAACTTAATGGACTTTTGTATTGGTTGTGCAATGTTCATCATCATTGGTTTTGGATTATTACTCGGTGAAGATTTATTTGGTTTTATCGGAAAACCGGGAATAGACATTTTTACAAATTACAGCAATTTTGATTGGTCAAATTTTGTATTTAACTTAGTGTTCTGTGCTACAACCGCAACAATTGTTTCCGGTGCCATGGCAGAAAGAACAAGATTCTTAAGCTACTGTGTATACTCAGGAATCATCTCAGGATTGATTTATCCGATTGAAGCACATTGGATCTGGGGTGGCGGCTGGCTTTCACAGATGGGATTCCACGATTTCGCAGGATCCTGTGCAATCCACATGGTAGGTGGTATTGCAGCGATTATCGGTGCTAAGATGGTAGGTGCCAGAATTGGTAAGTTTGACACCGATGAAAACGGAAAAGTGAAAAAAGTTAACGCAATTCCGGGTCATAACATTGTAGTTGGATGTTTAGGTGTATTCATCCTTTGGTTTGGATGGTACGGATTTAACGGTGCAGCTTGTACAACTCCTGATCAGCTTGCTTCCGTATTCTTAACAACTACCGTTGCACCATCTATTGCAACTGTTGTATGTATGGTATTTACCTGGGTGAAATATGGCAAGCCGGATGTTTCGATGTGTTTGAATGCATCCCTTGCAGGTCTTGTGGCAATCACAGCTCCTTGTGACGTAACAGATGCATTTGGCGCTGTTGTAATCGGGGCAGTTGCAGGACTTTTGGTATGCTTCGGTGTATGGCTTTTAGATTACAAACTTCACATTGATGACCCTGTTGGTGCGGTTGCAGTTCATATGATGAATGGTATCTGGGGTACCATTGCAGTCGGTTTATTTGCTACAACTTCAGCACCTGGAAATGATACCCTGAAAGGTTTATTCTACGGCGGTGGATTTAAGTTATTAGGAATTCAGTTGTTAGGTATTGTAACTGTAGCAGCTTGGACCGCAGTAGGAATGACAATCGTATTTGCAATCATTAAAGCAATCTTTGGACTTCGTGTTACAGAAGATGAAGAAATTGAAGGTTTGGATGTTAAGGAACATGGTCTTACCTCTGCATATGCAGGTTTCTCTATCGTGGATATCACAGAATCTGCAATGTTTGCTAACGAAAACACAAAACTTGGTGTAGATGAATATGAAGTTGCCAGCGAAGCAATGAAGAAAGCTTCTGTTAAGGTGGAAAATACAGTGGAAACAGTTAAGGGAACATCCTTAGATACAGGAATGTACAAGATTGTTATCATTACAAAATTATCAAGATATGACAAGATTAAGAGAGCATTAAATAATCTCGGTGTAACAGGTATTACAGTAACTCAGGTAAGTGGTTGTGGTATTCAGAAAGGTGCCGGCCAGATGTACCGTGGAGTTGAAATGGATCTTACCTTATTACCAAAGATTAAATTGGAAGTCGTAGTCAGTGATATTCCGGTAGACAGCGTAATCGATACCGCAAAGAAAACATTATATACTGGAAAAATCGGCGATGGTAAAATCTTCGTTTACCCAGTTAGCCGTGTTGTAAAGATTCGAACCGGTGAAGAAAACGGAGAAGCGTTACAGGACGTTGAATAACTGCATAGGAAAACAAGATAAGTAAATTAAGAAAGAGTCATGGATTCCAAGATGGAAGCATGACTCTTTTATTTTATGAGAAATATTGGTTGACATTCACTTTTTATAGTGCTTTAATAGAGGAGACATAACAAGAATATATGAAGTAAAAAGCAAAGGCGCTTTGAGTATTGAGCTCAAAGTGCCTTTTTTTGCAGGGAGGAACAATATTATGGGAATTTCGGATGACAAACTCCATGAAGAGTGTGGCGTGTTTGGAATTTATTCACCGGAAGGAGAAGCTGTGGCAAAGGATATCTACTATGGATTGATTTCATTACAGCATAGAGGTCAGGAATCGGCAGGAATGTCAGTTTCTGATACCACCGGACCTATGGGAAATATCAAAACAAAGAAGGGAATGGGGCTTGTCAGTGAAGTGTTTGCCCATCAGGATTTTCAGGAACTTGTGGGAAATATTGGGGTAGGACACGTCCGATATTCCACTACCGGAGGAAGCACTCCGGAGAATGCACAACCCATTGCAATGAATTATATCAAAGGAAGTCTTGCAGTGGTACACAATGGAAACATTGTAAATGCAGATGAAATTAAGAAGGAACAGATGTATCGGGGGCAGGCACACTATACTTCCTCTGATTCGGAAGTACTCACCTATGAAATCATTAGTGAGCGTGTAAAAACAAAATCAATTGAAGAAGCAATTGAAAATACGGCAGACCGCATTCACGGCGGTTATGCAGTTATTGTGATGAGTCCAAGGAAACTGGTCGGAATGAGAGATCCACAGGGAATCAAACCATTGATTCTTGGAAAGCGAGAGGATACTTATATACTTGCTTCAGAAAGCGTTGCAATCAGTGCAGTGGGAGGCGAAGTGATTCGTGACATTAAACCGGGAGAAATCATAACAATTACCCCGGATGGAATAAAGAGTAATGAGGACTTATGCAACAAACAGCATGCACATTGTATATTTGAATATATTTATTTTGCAAGACTGGATTCCGTAATGGACGGAATCGAAGTTCATGAAGCCAGAGAGCGTGCAGGAAGAGCTTTGGCACGAAAATCAGACGTGAAGGCAGATGTTGTCATAGGAGTACCGGATTCCGGTCTGGCAGCAGCGGCAGGGTATGCAAAGGAATCGGGAATTCCCTTTGCATTGGCATTTCATAAGAACAGTTACATTGGAAGAAGTTTCATCAAACCGACGGATGAAGAACGAAGAGAAGCCGTTCACATGAAGCTAAGCGTCATTGACAATGTGGTTCGTGGAAAGAACATCATCATCATTGATGACTCCATTGTCCGTGGAACCACCATGAAGCAGATTATCGAGATGCTGAAAAAGGCGGGAGCCAAGGAAGTTCACGTAAAAGTCAGCTCTCCACCATTCCTGTATCCATGTTATTACGGAACGGATGTGCCAAGCAGCAATCAGTTAATTGCTTCAGAGCATTCCGTGGAATTCATCTGCAATAACATCGGGGCAGACTCATTGCAGTATCTGCAAATCGAGGACTTTAAGACTATGGTAGGAGACTTGCCGATTTGTAAGGCATGCTTTGACAATCATTATCCGGTGAAATAGGAATGAAAGATAGGAAAGGATGGAGTATTTCTTCATCCTTTTTCCTTTGCATATGTTGCATTTACGATTCAAATAAAAAAGAAAAATGTCGCCGTAAAAGCGGTTGATTTTTCCCGGGAAATGTGCGATGTTCTTGGAACAGATTAAATATCCAGTAAGGGCTAGTACTGGTTTCGACAGGGGTTTGGAATCTGGTGAAGCTATCCGCAGGTGATGCGTTAACTCACACAATTAAATTAAACGCTGATAACAAATTAGCATACGCTGCCTAATTACGGCAGCTGTCAGTCTTAGGACTCCTACACCCTGAGATTTGGCATCGACTTTTTGTAGGACACCCTGGTTGCAAAGCTTTGCGCAATTAGGAGATTTATGAAGCTACTGAAGGATAAAGGATGTTCGTTTCCGTTATCCTGAGGGAATGTTAAATAACGAACTATGATAGTAGAAGAACGGTGGAAGGACTTTGGGATATGGGTTCGATTCCCATCTAGTCCACTCGAGAATCTCTTTATTTAAAGGGATTCTTTTTTTGTATAGGGCAAGGCCCTGTTTATTATTGCGAAGTTTTTTGTGTAGAAAAAACGGAGCTTTAATAAACAAATAAACCACCGGCT
>JAILRB010000020.1 GCA_024698585.1 Eubacterium sp. | reverse complement strand
AACAATGTTCGCTGAAAATTTATTTCTTGAATTTTCAGGGATGGTTGCTGTTCAATTATCAATGTTCTTTGCTGTTGTCTTATCAGCGACAGCCATACGATTGTATCACATCGTTTTGGCTTTGTCAACAACTTTTTTAAAGTTTTTTAAAACTTTTTTTCTGAAGTTGTTTGTCGCTTTTTGCGACAGCCAGATTATAATAACATATTTTCAAAACCCTGTCAACAACTTTTTTAAAGTTTTTTGAGGTCCTTTATGTTATTTTTTCTGCCCGCTTTTTCAGCGGGCGAAGACTATACTAACATCTCACTATGGTATTGTCAACAACTTTTTATAACTTTTTTCATCTTTTTTTTTGCCCTCCAATATCTAGGCTATTATCATTATTCTGACACAATATATAGTCTGTTAACTTCTGTTTCTTTCATCCAATTTCCATAGCTCAACGATATCTTCTTCTACATTTCTATAGAAGTATTTGTAAATAATTATCCTTCCCTCTCTTTTTTCTGGAATCTTTCTCAGTACTTTCTTCCTATATATTAAATCTTTTCTTTGTTTCCTCACGGAAAGAACAAAAAAAGATCACCGATTTCTCGATGATCTTTCTACCGGAGAAGGAGGGATTTGAACCCTCGCGCCGCGCAAACGACCTACACCCTTAGCAGGGGCGCCTCTTCAGCCACTTGAGTACTTCTCCTTGCCTGATTCCTTAAACGGTATTCAGTTACACTTCTGCAGTGCAAAACTAATTATAATATAGCCCCTGACATTTGTCAAACACTTCTTTTCTTATTCTATGATTCTTTACAATATTTCTTAATTGCTGTTTCATAAAGATTATTTCCCTGGCTATCAATTACTACGATTGCCGGTAAATTTTCTACTTTTAATTCACGAATTGCCTCTGTTCCTAAATCTTCATAGGCAATTACCTTACTTTCCTTAATACATTTTGACAGAATAGCTCCTGCACCACCAACCGCTGCAAAATATACTGCTCCGTTTCGAACAATTCCATCAATAACAGCCTGAGAACGCTTTCCCTTACCAATCATGCCCTTTAATCCTAAATCCAATAAGTCTGGGGCATATTTATCCATACGGCTGGCTGTAGTCGGGCCGGCGGAACCAATTGGTCGTCCTTCTCTTGCCGGAGAAGGTCCCATATAGTAAATAATATTGTTTTCCATTTTAATTGGAAGCTCTTTTCCCTCTGCTAATGCTTCGGCCATTCTTTTATGTGCTGCATCTCTTGCAGTATAAATTGTTCCTGTAATATATACATAGTCTCCACTTTTCAATTCTTTTGCCACGGATGGATCCAATGGTGCCTGAATATTTTGATTCATTTCTTCTCTCCTTATTTATGAAATCAACACTATATTTCTATGATTTTCATCCTAAAACCACTATATTTTGTGTCGTTTGTTATGAGTTTCTTCCTATTATAATATACTTTCTTTTTTAACTACATCTAGATTTAGATTGTACGGCTTACATGTCTGTTCACATGACAGCAAATATTAATTGCTACCGGTAGCCCTGCAATATGGGTCGGATAAGTTTCCACATTCACTGCCAATGCAGTTTTTGTTCCGCCCAGACCACCCGGTCCAATCCCTAAACAATTAATTCGATCTAATAACTCTTCTTCTAATTCTTTTACATATGGAATTTCAGAATTAGAGTCTGCCGGTCTTGCCAATGCTTTCTTTGCCAGGAATGCACACTTTTCAAAAGTACCTCCGATTCCTACCCCTACAACCATAGGAGGGCAAGCATTTGGTCCTGCATCTCTTACTGCTGATAATACTGCTTCCTTTACCCCTTCAATTCCATCCGCTGGTTTCAACATAAACACCTTACTCATATTTTCACTTCCAAATCCCTTTGGAGCAATAGTAATTTTTACATTTTCTCCCGGCACAATACTATAATGAATTACTGCCGGAGTATTATCCTTTGTATTTTCTCTAATAATTGGATCATTTACAACTGATTTACGAAGAAATCCTTCCACGTATCCCTGTCGAACCCCTTCATTAATTGCATCTTCTAAATTCTCTCCTTCAAAATGCACATCCTGTCCAATTTCGATGAAAACCACTGCCATACCAGTATCCTGACAAATTGGAATCATATCTGCAGATGCAATCTTAAGATTTTCGTCTAACTGTTCTAAAATCTGTTTTCCAAGAGGAGACTCTTCCTCTGCCTTTGCCTGCTGAAATACCTTTAACATATCGTCAGACAAATAATGATTTGCCTCGATACACATTTCTTTGATATTCTTTGTCACTTCATTTGTATTGATTGTTCTCATTTTCTCTATCCTTTTCTATTATTTCACATAACAAAGGCGACTAAACTAGCCGCCTTATATAATTTATTCCTCTGTTTCGTCTTTGGCTTCCTCTTCAGAATTTTCATTTTCTTCTTTTGCCAATTGTTCTGCTTCTCTGGCAGCTTCTTCTGCATCCGCCTGTGTAACACTTTCCATTACTTTTGTGATGCTGGCAACGACGATATTTTTTCCGGCACCGGTATTCATCAGCTTCACACCTAATGTAACACGTCCAAGAATAGAAATATCATCTACGAACATTCTGATTACAATTCCTTCATTTGTAATCATCATGACTTCATTACCATCATTGACTGCTTTTGCACCAACGACTTCACCGGTCTTGTCTGAAATCTTATAACATTTCACACCTTTACCGCCTCGGTTCTGAAGTTTAAATTCTGAGAATGGAGTTCTCTTGCCCATTCCGTTTGCAGATACAATTAAGATACATTCTCCATCTTTCTCGAACTGCATTGAAATGACTTCATCATCATCCTTTAATTCAATACCACGAACACCCATTGCTGAACGTCCTGTTTCACGAACATCCTGCTCACTGAATTTAATAGCCTGTCCGTTCTTTGTTACAAGAAGAATATTATCCTGATTATCTGAAATTGCCACATCAATTAAAGCATCTTCTTCACGAAGAGTAATGGCCTGAATACCACTCTTTCGAATATTCACATAATCCGTTAAAGGAGTTTTCTTGATGGTACCCTTCTTAGTAGCCATAATCAGATATTTATCTTCTTCGAATTCCTTCATTTCTACCATAGCAGAAATCTTTTCATTTGGCTGAAGCTGCAACAGATTGACAATTGCCATTCCTCTGGCCGTTCTTCCTGCTTCCGGAATTTCATATGCTTTTAACTTATAGATTCGTCCTGTATTCGTCAGGAAGAGAATGTAGTCATGGGTGGATACCATGAATAAATCACGCATAAAGTCATTATTGATGGTCTGCATTCCCTTGATTCCCTTACCACCACGATTCTGTGACTTGAAGTTATCCACAGACATTCTCTTGATATAACCAAGATTTGTCATTGCAATAACAATATCTTCTCTAGGAATTAAATCTTCGTCAGATAAATCTCCGATATTATGACCAATCTTTGTACGACGATCGTCTCCGAATTTTTCGCGAATCACTAAGATTTCTTCCTTAATTACAGTTAATAACTTCTTTTCGTCTGCAAGAATAGACTTTAAGTAATCAATACGCTTCATTAATTCTGCATATTCTGCTTCTAAGTCTTCTCGTGCCAATCCGGTTAACTGACGAAGTCTCATATCTACAATTGCCTGAGCCTGTGCATCAGATAATCCGAAACGTTCAATTAAACTGTTCTTTGCATCCTGAGTTGTACGGGAAGCACGAATCAATTTAATGACTTCATCGATATGATCTAAGGCAATTAATAAACCTTTAATAATATGAGCACGTTCTTCTGCCTTATTTAATTCAAACTTTGTTCTTCTGGTAATGACATCCTTCTGATGATTCAGATATTCTGTGAGCATCTGATGGAGATTTAATACTTTTGGTTCTCCATTTACCAATGCAAGCATGATTACACCAAAAGAATCCTGTAACTGTGTATGCTTATAAAGCTGATTTAATAAGACATTGGCATTGGCATCACGACGTACTTCAATAACAACTCGTGTACCTTCCTGATCGGACTCGTCACGTAAGTCTGTGATTCCATCAATTTTCTTTTCTTTATGAAGCATGGCAATTTTCTCAACCAGCTTCGCCTTATTTACCATATATGGAAGCTCTGTAATGATAATCTGACTCTTTCCATTATCCATAGTCTCAATTTCTGAAACGGCACGGGTTACAATTTTTCCACGTCCGGTACGATAAGCTTCTTCGATTCCATGACGTCCCAAAATTACACCGCCGGTCGGATAATCCGGTCCTTTAATAATTTCCATTAACTCTTCAATGGATGTTTCTCTATCTTCATCTACTTTATTATCAATAATTTTTACAACACCATCAATGGTTTCACGTAAGTTATGTGGCGGAATGTTAGTAGCCATACCAACAGCAATACCACTGGTACCATTTACTAACAAATTCGGAAATCTTGCCGGTAAAACAGTTGGTTCCTTTTCTGTCTCGTCAAAGTTTGGTACAAATTCCACGGTATCCTTATTAATATCAGCAACCATTTCCATAGAAATTTTGCTGAGACGTGCTTCGGTATATCGCATAGCTGCGGCACCGTCACCGTCTTCCGAACCAAAGTTACCATGACCATCAATCAATGGTGCACGCATATTCCATTCCTGAGCCATGTTAACCAAAGCACCATAAATGGAGCTGTCACCATGTGGATGGAATTTACCCATGGTATCACCAACGATACGGGCACATTTACGATGTGGCTTATCCGGACCATTATTCAATTCCACCATGGAATATAAAACTCTACGCTGAACCGGCTTTAATCCATCTCTTACATCCGGTAATGCACGGGATGCAATAACGCTCATGGCATAGTCAATATAAGAGGTTTCCATGGTCTCTTTCAAATCGACATCGGTAATTCGATCAAAAATATTATCTTCCATTTATCTTTCCTCCTATATATCTAAGTTCTGAACAAATTTCGCATTCTTTTCAATGAATTCTCTACGTGGTTCTACTTCATCCCCCATCAGGGTTGTGAATGTTAAGTCGATTTCTGAAATGGTATCTTCATCAATCTGTACTTTTTTCAGGATTCTGGTCTTCGGATCCATTGTTGTTTCCCATAACTGAGAAGCATCCATTTCTCCAAGTCCTTTGTAACGCTGAATCTTATTCTGATTATCTCTACCGATTTCTGTTAAAATCTGATTTAATTCATCATCATTATAAGCATAATAATTTTTCTTATTTCTCGTTACCTGATAAAGTGGTGGCATTGCTAAATAAACATGTCCCTGCTTAATCAATTCCGGCATGAAACGATAGAAGAATGTCAACATTAACGTATCAATGTGAGCACCGTCCACGTCGGCATCAGTCATAATAATGATCTTGTCATAACGAAGTTTTTCAATATCGAAATCATCATGAATTCCTGTACCAAATGCTGTAATCATTGTCTTGATTTCTGCATTATCCATGATTTTATCAATTCTTGCTTTTTCTACATTTAAGATTTTTCCACGAAGTGGAAGAATTGCCTGAGTGGCACGGGTTCTGGCTTTCTTTGCGGAACCGCCGGCGGAATCACCCTCGACAATAAAGATTTCACATTTCTTTGGATCCTTATCAGAACAGTCTGCCAGTTTTCCAGGTAACGCAGAAATGGATAAAGCTGTTTTTCTGGTAGCTTCTCTGGCCTTTCTTGCTGCATTTCTTGCACGCTGTGCAAGGACTGCCTTTTCACAGATAATTCTTGCAACCTGAGGATTCTGTTCCAGATAATACATAACCTGTTCGCTCACGATATTATCCACAGCACCTCTTGCTTCACTGTTTCCAAGTTTCTGTTTTGTCTGACCTTCAAACTGAGGATCTTCAATCTTTACACTGATTACCGCGGTAAGACCTTCTCTAAAGTCTTCACCGGATAAATTTTCTTCTTTTTCCTTTAAGATTTTATTCGCACGGGCATAATTATTAAAGGTTTTTGTGATTGCTCTCTTAAACCCTTCTATCTGTGTACCACCTTCCGGTGTATTGATATTATTTACAAAGCTTAACATGTTTTCTGTATATGCATTGTTATGCTGAAGGGCAACTTCCACATATACATTGTTTACAGTTCCTTCACAATAAAGAACATCTTCATATAAAGCCTGTTTTCCCTTATTTAAGTATGTAACAAATTCCTTGATACCACCTTCGTAATGGAATGTTTTCTGAATCGGCTTTTCTTCTCTCACATCACGAAGAACAATCTTTAAGTTCTTTGTAAGGAACGCTGTTTCACGAAGACGAGTTTCCAATATTTTGAAATCATAAATATTGGTTTCAAAAATCGAATCATCCGGCATAAAGGTTACTTCTGTTCCGGTATAATTTTCTTCACAACTATCAATCACTTTTAATGGTTCAATCACCTTACCATATTCATATCTCTGAAAATGAACTTTTCCGTTTCGATAGACTTTTACTTCCAACCATTTTGATAGAGCATTTACTACGGAAGCACCTACACCATGAAGTCCACCGGATACTTTGTATCCTCCACCACCGAATTTACCTCCGGCATGAAGAACGGTAAATACCACTTCTACGGCTGGCTTTCCTGTTTTACTGTTAATATCTGTAGGAATTCCACGACCATCATCCTTAACTGTAATGGAATTATCTTCATTAATCTGTACGTCAATAGTTGAACAATATCCTGCCAATGCTTCATCTACGGAATTATCCACAATTTCATATACTAAATGATGAAGTCCTCTGGCAGAAGTGGAACCAATATACATACCAGGTCTCTTACGAACGGCTTCTAAACCTTCCAAAACCTGAATCTGATCTGCTCCATATTCATTTGTTACATTTGTGTTGTTACTCATTTTTAGTAACTCCTTTCAAAATTTTAAGTGGTTCTATTTCCATACTTAAACGGTCTTCTCTTGTACCATTCCTTCCGATACCTGGAAGACTTTATTGATTTTAAATCTGTTTTCAATAAATTCATCTAATCCGGTACATGTAATAATCGTCTGAATGTTATCAAGACTTTGTAACAGATGATTTTGTCTTCCGGAATCTAACTCCGATAAGACATCATCCAGTAATAATACCGGTGTATCATGAATCAATTCCTTTACCAACTCTATTTCAGCCAATTTCAAAGATAAAGCCACAGTTCGTTTTTGTCCCTGACTTCCATAAGTTCTGATATTCATATCTCCGTTGAAGAAGAGGATATCATCTCTATGAGGTCCAACCGAAGTGGTTTTATACTTCATATCCTTTTCCCGATTTTCCAAAATCTTTTCATATAAGTCGTTTTCTTCACAATTTTTCTGATAATGGATTTCAAGGTTTTCTTTATCATTTGTTAATTTCTTATGAATCGGTCGAATAATTTTATTAATATCTTCGATAAATTTTTCCCTGCGCTGAATAATTTTCTTTCCATATTCAGCTAATTGCATATCCCAGACATCCAGGGTATCTTTTAAGTCCGGTTTCAAGTATAAATCTTTCAGTAATTTATTTCTTTGACTTAAAATCTTGTTATAATTCATAAGATTATAAACATATATCTTGTCCAGCTGACATAATTCAATGTCAATAAATCTTCTTCGCTCCGCAGGACCGTTTTTGATAATATTCAAATCTTCCGGAGAAAAGAAAATCACATTAAATAAACCAAATAATTCACTGGCCTTTTTAATGGGAATTCCATCAATGGCAATTCCCTTAGTTTTATTTCTTCTCAGATGAATATCAATCCGATGTTCTCGTTCCTTCTTTTCCAGGTACAGCTTAATATGTCCTTCGTTTTCTTCCAAACGAATCAGTTCCACATCTTTGCTGCTGCGATGGGATTTCGTTGTACTGCAGATGTACATTGCCTCAAGTATATTTGTTTTTCCCTGGGCATTATCCCCATAGAGAATATTCGTATTCGGATCTAAATCCAGTTCCAAAGAATTATAATTTCTAAAATTGCTTAACTCAATTTTCTTAACTTTCATTATTTCACTGTAACTACTTCTCCATTAAATTCAAAGGTATCTCCCGGATAAAGCTTCTTCCCTCTTCTGGTATCCACTTCTCCGTTTACCTTAACCTGGCCGTCCTGAATTACAAACTTTGCATCCACACCGGACCCTACAAGACCTGCAAGCTTTAAGGCCTGTCCCAATTTTATAAATTCATCTTTAATTGTTATTTCCATAATAATCCTCAAATTCTATTTTTACTGTACAACCGGTAAAACGATGTAAATATAATTATTTTCTTCATCACGAATGAAGCAAGGAGCTTTCGGATTCGTAAAATAAATGCTAACCTGTTCTTCATCCAATACTCTTAAGATGTCAATTAAGAATTTTGGATTAAAACTAATCATCATATCCACACCTTCCTTGGAAATCGGAATGTTTTCATCCATGGATCCAATGAATGTATTAATGGAAAGCTCTAACTCTGTATCTTTCATAGTAAGGAATACCGGTTTCTTATCGCCTTCCTTAATCAAAAGTGTTGCACGATCGATACAATCAATTAACTCTCTTTTGTTTACATCAATCTTTGTTTTATAATCATTGCTGATCATCTTATCAGTATCAAAGTAATTGGTACATTCAATTAATCTTGAAACAACTTTTGTATCTTCAAATTCGAAGAGGATATGATTATTTGTAAAGTAAATATTTACTTCATCATCTACTCCTCCGGTTAAAATTTTACTGATTTCATTTAAGGATTTTCCCGGTACCAAAACTTTATGATTATCATATTCTTCTTTTAATTCTACATATCTGATTGCAATTCTAAATTTATCTAACGCTACAACCTTTAATTTATTTCCAGTTACTTCAAATAACTCACCGGTAAGAATCTTATTTTTATCTGCTTCATTAACAGTGAAGATTGTTTGTCTGATGACTTCCTTTAAAGAAAACTGTGAAATTGTAATCTTGTCTTTCTTTTCAATAGAAGGAAGATAAGAAAAATCATCAGCTGATTTTACCAGAATATTAAACTTAGCATTTTCACAAGTAATGTTAGCCTTTGTTTCATCATTTACTTCGATGACAACTTCATTATCCGGAAGTTTTCTAACGATTTCAGAAAAGATTTTAGCATCAATGGCAATGCTTCCTGCTTCAATGATTTCCCCTTCCACTACTGTTTCGATTCCAAGTTCCATATCATTGGATACAAATTTAATCTTTCCTTCTGTAGCATCAATCAAGATACATTCTAAAATCGACATCGTCGTTTTTGATGATACAGCTTTCATTGCAATATTAATTCCGGTAATTAAATCTGATTTTTTACAAACTAACTTCATAATAATCTCCTTTGTCTCAATGTTAGATAATTTTTTCCGTTTCACGAAAAGCGGAATGCATAAATAAATATATAATTAAAATAATCATAATAATAAGCAATGTTAATATGATAAAAAAACGTTTTCTATCTGATAAAACCTAAGTATTTTAAAAAAATAACTTGTTAATAAATGTGAAGTTGTTAAAGAATTAATGAATTTCATGATAATAAAATGAAATCATTGGAAAGCAATGTTTGATAATCGTTCAAGAATTATAATCATCCCATTATCATCTTATTAACTACTTCATTCACAAAAAAATAAAGGTTATCAACAAAAGTATTAACATGCCTTTAGTTCGGACTTATCTTTTTCTTAAGAATATCAATGCTATTCTTTAAGGAAGGATCTTTTTCCATTGCTTTCTTTATTTTATTGTAACCATAGCTTACAGTAGCATGATTATCTTTTTTTAATAAAAGTGCAATCTGATCTAAGGTATCTTCTGTGTAAACCCTGCAAAGGTACATACAAATCTGTCTTGGAATGGTAAATTCTTTACTCTTCTTTGTGGAACAGATATCGGATACAGAAATCTGATATTGATCAGCAACCATATCGATGATGTTTTCACAGGTGATTTTTTCTTCATGATTCGGTGAAATTAAGTCGTTTAATGCATCTTTTGCTAAATCCAGCGTAATATCAGTACGTTTGATTTTAGAGAAAGAAATCACTCTCGTTAAAGAGCCTTCCAGTTCTCTGACATTCGCAGTAAAGTTATTTGCAATAAACTGAAGAACTGCTTCATCTAAGGTGTACCCCAGAAATTCTGCTTTCTTTTTCAAAATCGCCATACGGGTTTCGTAATCCGGATTATGAATATCTACGGTTAATCCCTGCTCGAAACGGTTAATCAGACGATCTTCAATTCCTTCCATATCTTTCGGTTTTCGATCGGAAGTAAAAACAATCTGTTTATGTTTCATAAATAAATCATTATAGATATTAAAGATTTCTTCCTGTGTTCTATCCTTATTAGAAATAAACTGGATATCATCAATTAGGAGAACATCTACATTTCGATATTTTTGACGGAACTCAATAATATCTTCCTGAGAAGTTTTATTCTTTTTATTACCAAGTAAGTCGATAACTTCGTTTGTGAAGTTTTCACAGGTGGTATATAAAACCTTAGCATCTGGATCATTTGCTAAAACAAAATTTCCAATAGACTGAATCAGGTGGGTTTTTCCTAAACCAACACCACCATAAATAAATAATGGATTGTACATTTCGCCTGGGGACTCCGCTGCAGCTAAGGATGTAACCTGAGCAATGTCATTATTAGAACCAACGACAAAGGAGTCAAAAGTATATTTTTTATCCAGATTGGACTCTTTGATTCTGTTTTCCAAGGTAATATTTTCATGTTCTTCCATTAAATCGGTAGAAGATTCTTCTACATCTTCAATATTTGGTAAAGTGATTACTAAATCAATTTCTTTATCAATATTCTCTTCAATTGCGATTTTAATGAAATGATAGTATTTCTTTTGTATATAATTAAGCCCGGTATTTTTTGTTTCACCAGGAAAAATTAATGTCAGCACGTTATTTTCATAGGATTCAACTTTTAGGGGTAAAATCCAAGTTTTAAAAGAAACGTCTGTGATGTCGAATTCTAATTTTAAAAAATCCAATATTTCAGGCCATTTTTCTTTAATAGTATCTAACATAAAACCCTCCAAAAATTAGTTAAAAGGCCACAAAGCCACACAGTAATATAATACCTCAAAAGGCAATGATTTTCAACAGATATATTTTAATAGGAAGAAACTCGAAATTATTCTACGGGAGAAAGGTAAAAAATGGCTTAAAATCAAGGGTTTTATCTAAAAAAAGACAAAAATATTATTTTTTTAAAAGGAAAATGATTTCTAAAGGAAAATGGAATTGTAAAACAACTATATTTTTTATTCAGAGTTTATTAATTTTTAGAAAGTAAGGTAAACATAAATAGATGGTTTAATTTACATAAATTCTTCTTTTTTCGACAAATAATAATAAAGTTATTAACATTGAAAAAATGAAAATGTAGTGAAAATGGGAAAAATAGTGTAAAAAAAAGTATAGTTATTAACATTTGATTAACATAATGTTGATAACTTTATGTTAATTATAAAACAATGTTATGTAACCTTTTATAAAAGATGTCACAGAGAGAAAATAAATTTTTAAAAAAAATGTATTGAAAAAATATGAAATTTATGATTAAATAGGTAATTGACTACGTTTATTCTTACAAAAAGAAGGTAAAGATGTTTTACTATAGAATAGAAAAGGAGGTACCGGATTATGAAGATGACATTTCAGCCAAAGAAAAGACAGAGATCTAAAGTTCATGGTTTTAGAAAGAGAATGAGAACAGCTGGTGGAAGAAAAGTTCTTGCAGCAAGAAGAGCAAAAGGAAGAAAGAAATTATCAGCTTAAGGTCGCATTCTAATGTGACCTTTTCTTACATGTAAAGCTTGGAGAATTTATGAGTAAGTATGAGTCTTTGAAAAAGAATCAGAATTTCCAAAAAGTTTATGCTTTAGGAAAGTCAAAAGCAAACAAATATTTAATCATGTATGTAGCAGAGAATAATTTATCAAAAAACAGATTAGGTATTCAGGTAAGTAAAAAGGTAGGAAATAGCGTAGTAAGACATCGCCTAACCAGATTAATTAGAGAAAGCTACCGATTAAATGAAGAAATGTTCAATAGTGGTTTGGACATTGTCGTAATAGCACGAAACAGTGCTAAAGGCAGAACTTATCAAGAGATTGAGAGTGCACTATTGCACTTGGGAAAAATCCAAAACATTCTGATGGGTTGCAAATAATGGTTTTGTAGAAGAATCAGAATCAGGTAACTAATTCATGAAGCTTTTCGCAACAGAGAGAAGATGATCAATTGATAATTATGAAAATTAGAAAATTATTTACGTTCATATTAATAAAGATGGTTCGGTTTTATCAGATTTTCTTATCACCGTTGAAAAGAAACAGTACATGTAGATATATACCGACCTGTTCTCAGTATGCGATTGAAGCTTTGCAAAAATATGGACCTTTGAAGGGTACATTTTTAGCAGTGAAAAGAATACTTCGATGTAATCCTTTTAGTAAAGGAGGATTCGACCCTGTTCCATAAAGGAGGTTTCATTGGGTAGTATAATAAATTTTTTGGCTACAATCCTGGGTTACATTTTTGACTTGATTTATAGAGTCCTGGATTTAGTGGGAGTTCACAATATGGCATTGTGTATTTTCCTATTTACAGTCATTGTTCGATTGTTAATGTTACCTAGTACAATCAAACAGCAGAGATTTAGCAGGCTTAATAGCATTATGCAGCCGGAAATTAAGAAAATACAGGAAAAGTATAAAGATAAGAAAACACAGGAAGCTCAGATGGATATGCAGGAAGAACTGAAGAGAGTTTATGATAAGTATGGCGTATCTCCTTCAGGAAGCTGTTTACAGATTTTTATTACGATGGCAATTTTGTTCCCGTTGTATCAGGTAATCAGACGTATTCAGGATTTTGTTCCTTCCGTTGCAAAATTATATGCAGATAAGGAAAAGAATGCAGCAATCATTAAAGAGTTAAACAGATTTTTTGTTTTTACAATTAATGAATCACCGGCAAAATATTATGCGACACATAAAGCAGAAGGTGCTGCAGCGGCATTGGCAATTGCATTGATTATTCCGGTTTTAGCCGGTTTATTCCAGTTCTTATCCGTTCATATTTCAACGAAAATGAATCAGGCAAGTATGGAAGATAATCCAATGGCAGGTTCTTTAAAGGCAATGAACTTTATTATGCCATTGTTCTCCGTTTATTTATGTTGGAGCTTTAATGTTAGTATCGGAATTTACTGGGTAACCGGTTCTTTGGTTACAATGTTTATTCAGATTATGGTAACAAAACATCTGGAAAAAATTGATGTAGATACGATTATTGAAGAAAACAGAGAAAAAGCTGCAGAAAAAGCTGCTAAGAGAAAAGAAAAACAAGGTATTTATCGTGAAAAGATTTTAGAAGCATCTAGAGCAAATACGAAAAATATCTCTTCCGGTTCAGGAATGAGCGCAGAGGAAAAGGAAGAAAAAATCAGAAAAGCGAAAGAAGCTGCATCAAAGAAACAGGGAAGCCTGGCAGCGAAAGCAAATCTTGTAAGTGAGTATAATAAAAGAAACGAAAAATGAACAGAGGTAGAAAATGGAATTTAAAGAATATCAGGCAAAGACCGTTGAAGATGCGATTACGAATGCATGCGTTGACTTAGGTCTTACAACAGATCAGTTAGTATATGAAGTGGTTGAAAAAGGTACTAGCGGATTTTTAGGAATTGGTAGTAAGCCTGCTGTAATCAAAGCAAAGAAAAATGAATCTGTTCAGGATATTACAGAAGAATTTCTTTCTCAGGTTTTATCAGCAATGGATATTACTGCAAAGATTAACATTGATATCGAAGAAAAAGAAAAAGAAAACATCGTGAATGTAGATATCGTTGGCGATGATATGGGAATCTTAATTGGTAAGAGAGGACAGACTTTAGATTCTCTTCAGTATCTTGTAAGCCTTGTAATTAATAAGGAAAGCGAAAAATATAATCGTGTAAAACTTGATACAGAAAACTATAGAGAAAGAAGAAAAGCAACTCTCGAAAATCTTGCAAAGAATATTGCAATGAAAGTTAAGAGAATTAAGAGACCAGTAGCATTAGAACCAATGAATCCTTATGAAAGAAGAATTATTCATTCAGCACTTCAGAATGATAAATTCTGTACTACAAAGAGTGAAGGGGAAGAACCATTCAGACATGTAGTAGTTTTCTTAAAGAAAGATCATAAATAAAATAACATTTATAATAGAAGAGGAATTTTACTAAATTAGTAAGATTCCTCTTTTTTGTATACACTTTTACTATGTAATATGCTATATTTTATACCAAAGGTCTATTTATCAGATGGTATGATAAATTCTGAAAAATGAAATGGAGAGATTCATGAAGATTACAGAAACAATTGCTGCAATTTCGTCATCTGCCGGTTCATCCGGGATTGGAATTATTCGTGTTAGCGGAGAAGAGTCCATTGAAATTGTAGATAAAATATTTCGTTCAGCAAAAGAAGGAAAAAAATTAAAAGATGTAGAAACACATACAGCACATTTTGGAACCATTGTGGATGGGGAGGAAGCCATTGATCAGGTAATTGTTTTGGTTTTGAAAAATCCTCATTCCTATACCGGAGAGGATACTGTGGAAATTGACTGCCATGGTGGTATTTTGATTTTGAAAAGAATCCTGGAATTGGTAATTCGAAATGGAGCAAGAGCAGCAGAGCCAGGGGAATTCACGAAGAGAGCGTTCTTAAACGGAAAGTTGGATTTAGCTCAGGCCGAGGCGGTGATGGATTTAATTAATTCTCAGAATGACTTTGCCTTAAAGAGTTCCATGAAACAGTTAAAGGGTGGCGTATCTGATAAGATTAAGGAAATTAGAAGTGATATCATTTATCATATTGCTTTCATTGAATCTGCATTGGATGATCCGGAGCACATTAGTCTGGACGGATATGATGAAGAAATTCAGGAGATGCTTTCCAAGAATCTTTCAAAGATTAAACGGTTATTGGATACCTTTGACAACGGTAAGTTAATGAAGGAAGGAATTAAAACGGTTATTTTAGGAAAGCCGAATGCAGGAAAATCTTCTCTTCTGAATTTAATGTTAGGAGAAAACAGAGCTATTGTTACGGATATTGAAGGAACTACCAGAGATACTTTGGAAGAATCCATTCAGTTAGGAGAACTGAGCTTGCGAATGATTGACACTGCAGGAATTCGTATTACAGAAGATAAAGTGGAACAAATCGGGGTTCAGAAAGCAAAAGAAATGGCGGAAGATGCTGATTTGGTTATCTACGTAGTAGATGGTTCTAAGGAACTGGATGAAAATGATAAAGAAATCTTAAGTCTGATTCAGGAAAAACAGACGATTATTTTAATTAATAAAACAGATATTGAAAATGTGATTACGAAGGAATCCATAGAAGAAGTAACCGGAAAAGATGCTATTTTATTTTCTGCTAAAGAAGGTCATGGTATGGAAATTCTGGAAGAAGAAATCAAGAAATTATTTTATCGTGGTGATGTAACCTATAATGATCAGGTTTATATTACCAATATCAGACAGAAGGAATCACTGGAAAATGCATACCAGAGTTTATTGCAGGTTCAGGATTCTGTGAATGCAGGCATGCCGGAAGACTTTTATTCTATTGACTTAATGAGTGCATATAGTGATTTAGGTCTGATTATCGGTGAGAGTGTGGAAGATGATTTAGTAAATGAAATCTTTTCAAAGTTTTGTATGGGTAAATAATGTGATAAAGTTGGGAGTTTGTAATGAACGTAGTAGAAACATATGATGTAATAATTGTAGGAGCAGGACACGCTGGTTGTGAAGCAGCATTGGCATCAGCCAGATTGGGTAAGGAAACCATTATGTTTACTGTTAGTGTGGACAGTATTGCCATGATGCCATGTAATCCGAATATTGGTGGAACATCCAAGGGGCATCTTGTAAGAGAAATCGATGCTCTTGGTGGTGAGATGGGAAAGAATATTGATAAGACATTTATTCAGTCAAAGATGCTCAATAAATCAAAAGGTCCGGCTGTTCATTCTCTTCGAGCTCAGGCAGATAAGCAGGATTATACCCGTGAAATGAGAAGAACCATTGAAAACACAGATCATTTAACCGTAAGACAAGGGGAAATTTCAGAATTAATTGTAGAAGATGGAGTAATCAAGGGAGCAAAGACTGTATCCGGTGCAACATATTATGCAAAGAGTGTGGTATTAGCTACCGGTGTTTATTTGAAAGCGAAATGTATTCATGGTGATGTATGCCAGTACACAGGACCTAATGGTTTAATGGCTGCAAACCATTTGACAGATTCCTTAATTCAGAATGGAATTAAGATGCGTCGTTTCAAAACAGGAACTCCGGCCCGTGTAGATAAAAGAACGGTGGACTTTTCCAAGATGGAAGAACAGATGGGTGATGAAAGAATTGTTCCGTTTTCTTTTTCAACAGATCCGGAAAGTATTCAGAAAGAACAGGTATCCTGTTGGTTAACCTATACAAATGAAGAAACCCATAAAATTATTAAAGACAATATTGACCGTTCTCCATTGTTTTCAGGAATGATTGAAGGAACCGGACCAAGATATTGTCCTTCTATTGAAGATAAAGTGGTGAAGTTCGCAGACAAGAACAGACATCAGGTATTTATTGAACCAGAAGGTTTGTATACGAATGAAATGTATTTAGGTGGAATGTCATCTTCACTTCCGGAGGATGTTCAGTATGCAATGTACCATACCGTTCCGGGATTGGAAAATGCAAAGATTGTAAGAAATGCTTATGCAATCGAATATGACTGTATTGAATACGGACAGTTACTTCCGGACTTACAGTTTAAAACAATTAAAGGATTGTTCAGTGCCGGACAGTTTAACGGAAGTTCCGGTTACGAGGAAGCAGCAGCTCAGGGAATTATTGCCGGAATCAATGCTGCAAGATTTATTGATGAAAAAGAATCTCTGGTGTTAGATCGTTCCCAGGGATATATTGGTGTGCTGATTGATGACCTCGTGACAAAGGAAAGTCATGAACCATATCGTATGATGACTTCCAGAGCAGAGTATCGTTTATTACTTCGACAGGACAATGCCGATTTAAGATTATCAAAAATAGGTTATGAAGTAGGACTTGTTTCCAAGGAACGCTATGATTATGTTTGTCAGAAGGAAGTATTGATTGAACAGGAAGTGAAGCGTTTGGAAGAATATCGAGTTGGTGCCAATAAAAAAGTTCAGGCAGTGTTGGAATCTTTAAACAGTACTCCGTTAAAGACTGCAACTTCTTTAGCGGAATTGGTACGTCGTCCAGAATTATCCTATGACTTGATTGAGGAATTGGATGATGAAAGACCGGAATTATCTGACGACGTGAGAGAACAGGTTAACATCAATATCAAATATAGCGGTTATATTGAACGACAGAAAAAGCAGGTTAGCAATTTTAAAAAGTTAGAAGGAAAGAAGATTCCGGAAGACTTTGATTATTCGAAAGTATTAAGTTTAAGAAAAGAAGCTGTTCAGAAGTTAAGTTTCTATAAACCGATTAATATTGGTCAGGCATCCAGAATTTCAGGAGTTTCTCCTGCAGATATCTCGGTGTTACTGATTTATATGGAACAAAACAAGTAGTATACATAAATATTATTATGTAAACCTTTTTATAAGGAGTCATTATGCTTAATGGAAAAGAACTATTAATTCATGGATTAGAAGAACTTGGAATTTCATTTAGTGAAAAACAGATTAATCAGTTTCTTCTATATTATGAATTACTAATTGAAAAAAACAAAGTTATGAATTTAACTGCAATTACAGAATTCAATGAAGTAATTGTAAAGCATTTTATTGATAGTTTACTTGTCGTAAAAGATTTTGATTTAGAAAAAGTGGAAACAATGATTGATGTTGGGACAGGTGCTGGGTTTCCCGGAATACCAATGAAGATTATGTTTCCTCATATGAAGATTGTTTTATTGGATTCATTAAAGAAACGATTAAACTTTTTAGATGAAGTGATTTCTGAATTAGGATTAGAAGACATTACGACCGTTCATAGTAGAGCAGAAGATATTGCAAAGAATAAGGAATACCGGGAACGGTTTGATCTATGTGTTTCAAGAGCCGTGGCAAATCTCTCTACGCTATCAGAGTATTGTATTCCGTTTGTTAAAAAATCTGGTATATTTATTAGTTATAAATCTTCTACCAGTGATGAAGAAGTGAAAACTGCAAAAAAAGCAATTTCTGTATTAGGAGGAACAATTATTTCTAAAAATACTATAGAATTACCTTGTTCTGATATGGAACGTGTTTTTGTAAATATTGAAAAAGTAAATGAAACTCCAAAGAAGTTTCCTAGAAAAGCAGGACTTCCGTCAAAGGAACCAATACAGTAAGAGGATTGAGATATGATAGAACAGTATTTAAAGAAGAGACAAAAGATTGTTAATGAGAAGTTGTCAAAGTGTCAGGAAGAATTCGAACATAATCAGATTGCAATGGTAGAAGCAAAAAATAAGATTATTGAATTAGAAAACTCTGAAGATGTTGCTATAAAAATTTTTTCTGTTCGTACGAGAGAAAAAGAAGTTTATAAATCTCAAGAAATCAGAGATTTGGAAAGTCGCATTACTGTTTATGTTACCGAAAATATACATAATAAGAAAGAAATCAGTATTCTTGAAAATGAACTGAAAACTATTGAAGAATGTTTAGAAGAATTCCAAAATGTTTCACGTGAAACATCTGACAATGTTACCCAGGTGACTTTTGATACAGATATTGTAATGGATCATGAGAAACAGGATAATGTTTCACGTGAAACATTATCTGTGAAACAAATGGAAAAAGCTGTAAAAAGGCTGGAATTATGTAAAAGTCTAATTAATATTGATAATAACCGATTGAATTTAGAGTTAGATATGTTTATGAAAGATCTATTGAATATGATAGAAAAAAATAAGTAAGTATGATAGAATGAATTTCTGAATACTTACGACATGAAATATAGAAGGGAAAATAAAATGGGTAGAATAATAGCGATTGCAAATCAGAAGGGTGGAGTAGGCAAAACCACAACTTCTATTAATTTATCTTCTTCTTTAGCAGCAGAAGGAAAGAAAGTTCTTTTAGTAGATATTGATCCGCAGGGAAATGCAACCAGTGGTGTTGGTATTATAAAGCAGACTTTAGAAAATACTGTATATGAATTATTCCTGGGAGAAGCAACGATTTCAGAATGTTTAGTGGGAAGTGCAGTAGATAATTTAAGTGTATTACCTTCTAATGTCAATCTTTCCGGTGCAGAGATTGATTTAATTGGAGTAGATGATAGAGAATACATTTTAAAGAATATTTTGGATTCTATCAAGGATATGTATGATTATATTTTAATTGATTGTCCGCCTTCTTTAAATGTACTTACCGTAAATGCCATGGTTGCAGCGGATTCTGTAATTGTTCCGATTCAGTGTGAGTACTATGCTTTGGAAGGATTATCACAGTTAATTCATACGATTAATCTGATTCAGGAAAGAATCAATGACAATCTGGAAATTGATGGAATTGTCTTTACTATGTATGATTCCAGAACAAATCTTTCTGAAGAAGTAGTGGATAATGTAAAAGAGAATATTCACTTAAATATTTATGACACAGTTATTCCTAGAAATGTCAGATTAGCGGAAGCACCAAGTTTTGGAATTCCAATTAATATGTATGACAGAAAATCAGCTGGTGCAATTGCATACGAAAAATTAGCTAAAGAAATTATCAAGGAAAATAAATAGATTACATAAATAATATTATGTTAACTAAATGGAGGAAATATGGCAGTTAAGAAAAAAGGTCTTGGACGTGGAATTGATTCCTTGATTCCCCAGGGCAAAACAGAAAGTACCGGAAAAACAACGAAGAAAAAAGATGCAGAAGTAAAAGTGAAAGAGGTTGAAGTCATTAAGGAAGTGGAAGTGATTAAAGAGGTTCCGGTTCCGGGTGAAACAATGGTGAAGATATCAGATATTGAACCAAACAGAGACCAGCCTCGTAAGTTTTTTGATAAAGATGGATTGGAAGAATTAGCAGATTCCATTAAGACACATGGAATTATTCAGCCATTGGTAGTTCATAAGAAAGATGATTATTATGAAATCATTGCCGGTGAACGTCGTTGGAGAGCTGCAAAGATTGCAAAGTTAAAGGAAGTTCCGGTAATTATTAAAGAATATTCTGATCAGGAAGCAATGGAAGTTGCACTGATTGAAAATATTCAGCGTAGAGATTTAAATCCAATTGAAGAAGCATTGGCTTATCGCAGCCTGATTGACGAGCATAATTTAAAACAGGAAGAACTGGCAAACCGTGTTTCAAAATCAAGAGCGGCCATCGCCAATTCCATGAGACTTTTAAAATTACCAACAGAAGTTCAGGAATACCTGATTCAGGGACAGATGTCCATGGGTCATGCCAGAGCTTTGCTTTCCCTGGAACATGAAGATTTGCAGATTGATGCGGCAAAGCAGATTGTAGATAAGGATTTAAGTGTTCGTGAAACAGAAAAGATGGTAAAGAATATTTTAAATCCTAAGCAGGTAAAACTTCCGATTCCAAATAGTGAAGATATTGTTTATGAAAAAATTGCGGAACAATTAAAGGAAGTACTTGGCACAAAAGTATCCTTAAATCACAAAAAAGGTGGTAAGGGTAAAATTGAGATTGAATATTATTCCAAGGATGAGTTGGAACGCTTATTGGAATTGTTTGATGAAATAAAAAAATAAAAAAAAACTATGTACAAATTAAAATAATGGTATATAATACATTGTTAAAAGAGGAGAATAAAAATGAGTGAGACACATTACATTGCATCCATTGTAGGAGTTGTTGTTTTGTTTCTGATTTTATATATCAGACAGAGCATCAAAATTTCCAGATTAATGAACCGATATGAAAAATTTATGAGGGGAAAAAATGCGGAAAATCTTGCAGATGCATTAGAAGAAAACTTTCAGCAGATGGAAGAACTGAGTATTCAGCATCAGAAGACGCAGTTAAAGGTGGAAGAATCACTTCATAGTATTGTAACCACATTCCATAAATTAGGAATTGTGAAATATGATGCTTTCAAGGAAATGGGTGGAAATTTAAGTTTTGCCTTGTGTTTATTAGATGATAATGATACAGGTTTTATTTTGAATACCATGCATGGTCGTGAAAGTAGTTACACTTACGTAAAAGAAATTATTAAGGGTGAAGCATATTCTACTCTTGGGGAAGAAGAAAAAGAAGCGCTTGAAAAAGCACTGAATTCATAAATGAATATTTTTAGTCCAAGGAAGGCAGATTTTGTATCAATGATGATATGAAACTGCCTTTCAAGGGGCTTGAGGTTTTTTAGTAAAGGAGATGATATTTTGAAAGAAGAATTGATGGATCAGTTATCCTGTAAAACCGTCTTTTCGTTTCACCTTCCGGGAGGATATCAGGTGAATATTTCAGAAGCAGTTGTTGTTACATGGATTATCATGGCAGTATTGATTATAGGTTCCTTCATTTTAACAAGAAACCTGAAAATCAAGAATATTGGTAAGCGACAAGCAGTGGTAGAGCTGATTGTAACAAAGTTAACAGGAATTGTTGGAAATATGGTGGGAGAAAAAGGAAAAGCATTTGTTCCTTATTTAACGACAGTGTTAATTTATCTGGGATTTGCAAATGTAATTGGAATCTTTGGATTCAAGTCTCCGACGAAAGATATTAATGTTACGTTGGCGTTGGCACTAATGAGTATTGTGATTGTGGAGGTTGCCGGTATTTATTATCTTGGAATCAAGAAATGGCTTCACAAGTTCGTGGAACCGATTGCCATTGTAACCCCATTCAATATCCTTGATATTTTTACCAGACCTCTTTCGTTATGTATGCGATTGTTTGGTAATGTATTAGGTGCATTTGTTATTATGGAATTGATTAAAATTGCTGTTCCGGCAATTTTACCTGCAGTGTTCTGTGTTTATTTTGATTTATTTGACGGATTGTTGCAGGCATATGTTTTTGTATTTTTGACTTCTCTCTATATTAGTGAAGCCATTGAATAAATAATTGAGTAAAGGAGAAAAAAATTATGAGTATCGCAATTGGAGCAGGTATTGCAGTTTTAGGAGCATTAGGTGGAGGTATCGGTATTGGTATTGCAACCGGAAAGGCAGCAGAAGCTGTAGCGAGACAGCCGGAAGCAGAATCAAAAATCCGTAACATGTTAATTCTAGGTTGTGCGCTTGCAGAGGCAACAGCGATTTATGGTTTCGTTATCGCTTTAATGATTATGTTCATGGTGAAATAAGGAAGGTAGGTTCATAAAATGCTTAATGTTACCTTAGAAAATATAATTTTGACAGTTGTCAATCTTTTAGTTCTTCTAATTGCTTTGAAGCTGGTATTATTTAAGCCGGTGCAGAAAATCATTGAGGCACGTCAGGAAGAAGCGGATCAGAAGTTTCATGAAGCAGCTGAGAAACAGGAAGAAGCAGAAGAAATGAAACATCAGTATGAAGCTTCCTTAGCTGAGGTTCATAAGGAAAAGAGAAACATCTTAGATGCTGCCAGAGAAGATGCTGATGAGCAGTATCAGAAAATTGTGAATGAAGCAAGAAGTGAAGCAAAGCATATTAAGAAAAAAGCTACTGTGGAAGCAGAAGCACAGAAGGAACAGATCCTGAAGGGTGCGGAAAAAGAAATTGCAGACATTATTGTCAATGCAGCTTCAAAGGTAGTTGGAGAACAAAGTGGTGTGAAGAGTGATGCAGTTCTCTTCGATGAATTTTTAAATAAAGCAGGTGAAGAATAGTGACACAGGCAATTAAGAAATATGCGATAGATTTAAAGAATACGGGTATTTCTAAGGAAATGCTTCAGCAGGTGAAAGAAATTTTAGAAGCGGTTCCACAGATTCAGGCGGATTTTGAAAATCCAACGGTGGAGATTGCAAAAAAACACCTGGTAATTGAACGTGTTTTCCCTACGGAAGTCCGTAATTTTATAAAGATTTTATGTGATAATAATGAGTTTCAGTTATTTGATCAGATTTATGATGAATTTTCTAATCTGGGAAAGGATCCGGAGAAGAAAAATGATTATGCTGAGTTGATTTATGTGAATGAACCAACGGAAGAACAGCTTTCAGGGATCAAAGATTTCATTCAGAAGGAATTCCATAATGAAGATATTCAGTTGGAATTGAAAAAAGATCCTTCTATTAAAAGTGGATTCATTCTTCGTGTGGGAACCAAGGAATATGACTGGAGTGAGCAGGGAAGAATTGATCAGCTGAAACAGAAGATTGCAAAGAATGTTTCTGCAGGAAACAGTTTTAGTCAGGAAAGCATTATTTCCATTTTGAAATCCAGTGTAGAAGATTTTGAATTAGAAGCAAAGAATAAAGAAATTGGTTTAGTAAAGTTTGTTGGTGATGGAATCGTAACAGTTTCCGGAATTGACCATGCCTGCTACGGTGAAATTGTTATGTTTGACTGTGGTGTAAAGGGAATGGTTCAGGATATTCGTCGAGATGAAACAGGAATCATTCTTTTTGGTAAGGATACGGAGATTCATGAAGGAAGCCGTGTGGTTCGTACCGGAAAGATGGCAGGAATTCCTGTCGGAGAAAAATTCCTTGGACGTGTTGTGGATGCCTTAGGGGCTCCGGTGGATGGAAAAGGAACCATTGAAGCAGACGATTATCGTCCAATTGAAAATCCTGCACCGAGTATTGTAGATAGACTTTCCGTATCAGAGCCAATGGAAACCGGAATTCTTTCCATTGATTCCATGTTCCCAATCGGACGTGGACAGAGAGAGTTGATTATCGGTGATCGTCAGACCGGTAAGACATCCATTGCCATGGATACGATTTTAAATCAGAAGGGTAAAGATGTTATCTGTGTATATGTTGCAATTGGTCAGAAGTCCTCTACCATTGCAAAATTAGTAAATGGTTTGAAAAAAGGTGGAGCAATGGATTACACCATTATCGTTTCGGCCACAGCTAGTGATCCGGCACCACTTCAGTATATTGCACCTTACTCCGGAACTGCTTTAGCAGAATACTTTATGTATCAGGGGAAAGATGTATTGATTGTTTATGATGATTTATCAAAGCATGCGGTTGCGTACCGTGCAATTTCATTATTGCTGGAACGTTCTCCGGGACGTGAAGCTTATCCGGGTGACGTTTTCTATCTGCATTCCAGATTGTTGGAACGTTCTTCCAGATTAACACCGGAAGCAGGTGGTGGTTCCATTACTGCATTGCCGATTATTGAAACACAGGCAGGGGATGTATCAGCATACATTCCAACGAATGTTATTTCCATTACTGACGGACAGATTTATCTGGAAAGTGAATTGTTCTTCTCAGGACAAAGACCTGCGGTTAATGTCGGACTTTCTGTATCCCGTGTAGGTGGTGCAGCACAGACGAAGGCAATGAAGAAAGCAGCAGGAAGTATCCGTATCGACCTGGCACAGTACCGTGAAATGGAAGTGTTTACACAGTTCTCTTCTGATTTAGATGAAGCAACGAAAACACAGTTGGCTCACGGAAAAGCCCTGATGGAATTATTAAAGCAGTCCCTGGGAAATCCGTTCAGTATGGCGGAACAGGTTATTACATTGGTTGCTGCCAATGAACATCTTTTCAGTGATGTTCCAATAGATGATATTAGAAAGTTCCGAATGGAATTATTAAATGATTTCCATTTAAATCATTCGGATATTGTGAATCAGTTAGAATCTACAAAGAATCTTTCTGATGAGATTAAGGCTTCCATTGTTGAAGCAGTGAAAGAATTTAAGAATCGAGAGTGATAGAGCATGGCGAATACGAAGGAGATTCAAAATCGAATAAAAAGTATTCAGGACACAATGAAAATCACAAAAGCAATGTACATGATGTCTTCCATGAAGCTTCGGAAAGCAAAGCAGAAGCTGGAAAATACGGAACCATATTACCACGGATTGCAGGAGCAGATTAAAGATATCATGGTGCATTTTCCCAATATGGAACATTTGTATTTCGATAATCGATCCAAGGACCGAATGGAAGAAATCAAACGGAAAGCTTTTGTGGTGATTACCGGTGATAAGGGAATGGCGGGAGCCTATAATCATAATGTTCTTAAGGAAGCAAAGAGAATGGTGGATGAGGCAGAGTCCTATCGTTTGCTGGTGGTAGGAGAAATTGGAAGACACTTTTTCCAGAGCCAGGGATATGAGATTGAAAGAAATTTCACTTATTCTGCCACCAACCCATCCATGCACCGTGCCAGAGTAATTACGGAGCATGTGTTTGACCTATACAATAGGGAAGAAATTGATGAAGTCTTTGTAATTGGAACAGAAATGATTAACAGCATGCGTGCAGATGTGCGAGTTGAAATGGTTATGCCGTTAAAGACCAGGGACTTCGTGGCACAGGAATTAATTGATGAGGCAAAGGAAGACCGAATCAATAATGACTGGTATACGATTTATCCTTCTCCGAAAAAGGTTTTGGAGAAACTGGCATATAACTATGTAACCGGATATATGTATGGTGCCCTGGTAGAAGGTTCTGCCAGTGAAGAAAATTCCAGAATGATGGCAATGAAATCTGCCACAGATAATGCGGAAGCAATGTTGTCAGAGTTATCGGTAGAGTTTAACCGTGTACGACAGGCAGCCATCACCCAGGAAATCACAGAAGTTATTGGTGGTGCGAAAGCACTTGCAAATAAAAAGAAGAAACAGAGTAAAGTGAGGTAATCACGATATGGAAAATAAAGGAAAGATTGTTCAGGTTTCCGGACCTGTTATAGACGTAGAATTTTCAGATGGAAATCTTCCTTCCATTAAAGATGCATTGTATGTAATGAATGATGGAAAGAAATGTGTGATGGAAGTAGCCCAGCACATTGGAAACAATGTTGTTCGTTGTATCATGCTGGCAGCCAGTGAAGGACTTCATAGAGATATGGAAGTTGTAAATACCGGAGATGGAATTAAGGTTCCGGTTGGTGAGGCAACCTTAGGAAGATTGTTTAACGTATTGGGAGAAACTTTAGATGATGGAGAGTCTTTGGAAAACGCTGAAAAGTGGACCATTCACAGAGAACCGCCAACATTTGAGGAACAGAGTCCCGTTGTTGAAATTCTGGAAACCGGAATTAAGGTAATCGACTTGTTAGCACCGTATGCAAAGGGTGGTAAGATTGGTTTATTTGGTGGTGCCGGAGTAGGTAAAACCGTATTAATTCAGGAATTGATTCATAATATTGCAACAGAGAGCGGTGGATACTCCATCTTTACCGGTGTTGGAGAGCGTTCCCGAGAAGGAAACGATCTTTGGAAGGAAATGATGGAATCCGGAGTTTTAAATAAAACAGCCTTAGTGTTTGGTCAGATGAACGAGCCACCTGGATCTCGTATGCGTGTGGCAGAAACCGGACTTACCATGGCAGAATATTTCCGTGATGTGGAAAAGCAGGATGTGTTATTATTCATTGATAACATTTTCCGTTTTGTACAGGCGGGTTCCGAAGTATCTGCGTTGTTGGGTCGTATGCCATCAGCGGTAGGATATCAGCCAACCCTTGCCAATGACCTGGGTGAACTTCAGGAACGTATCGCTTCTACAAAGAATGGTTCTGTAACTTCTGTTCAGGCAGTTTATGTACCGGCGGACGATTTAACGGACCCGGCTCCGGCTACAACATTCTCCCATTTGGATGCAACAACGGTATTGTCTAGAAAAATCGTGGAACAGGGTATTTACCCTGCGGTTGATCCATTGGAATCTACTTCCAGAATTTTGGAAGCAGATGTGGTAGGAGAAGAACATTACAGAGTGGCCAGAGATGTACAGGAAACATTGCAGAAGTATCGTGAATTGCAGGATATCATTGCGATCCTCGGTATGGAAGAACTTTCGGATGAAGATAAGCAGACGGTTTATCGTGCAAGAAAGATTCAGCGTTTCCTTTCTCAGCCTTTTAGTGTTGCGGAAAACTTTACCGGTGTAAAGGGTGTGTTTGTTCCATTGGAAGAAACCATTCGAGGATTTAAAGCAATCCTTAACGGTGATATGGATCAGTATCCGGAAGCTGCATTCTTTAATGTGGGAACCATAGATGATGTTAGAGCGAAAGCGAAGACATTGCGTTAGTTTAGAATCATGGAAGGTGAAAAAGTATGAATACATTTTCATTGAAAGTCATTGCCTGTGATAAAGTATTTTATGATGGTGAATGTGAAATACTGACCTTTCCCAGTACAGATGGGGAAATGGCAATCATGGCAAACCACGAGGGATTTACCACGGTAACGGAAATTGGAGAAATCAGATTCCGAATCCCAAGTGGAGAATATATTAAGGCAATCGTGTCTGATGGGATTTTGCGCGTAGACAGAAATCAGGTGGAATTGATTGTATACTCGGCAGAAAAGCCGGAAGACATCGATACCTTTAGAGCTCATGCGGCAATGGAACGTGCCAGAGAGCAGTTACAACAGAAGCAGAGTATCATGGAATATCATGTGTCCACGGCATCTCTTGCCAGAGCCATGGCACGACTTCGTGGTGCGAAAAAATAGGAGGGGTAAATGGGTATCTTAGAAAATTACAAGGAACGACCAACGTTTGAAAAGACAATCATTAATATTAGAATTGTTTATTCTGTGGTTTTTATCGCATTGATTATTTTGAGTTTATTTGATTATGTGAAATGGGTAGATACGTATTTACCGTTATTGTTCAGTCCAATTATGATTATGGATGCCATTGTGGAATGGAAAAGAAATCGGAAGAGTGCCTATGCATCCGTAGCAGTTGCACTTTTAGGGGTTGTTGCATTTGTAGGAAAATGTATGAAGTTACATTAAAGAGAAACAGAAGAAATATATAATAAAACGGCAGTTTGCTTAACGGTACCGACCACAAATTGTTAGATCTTTTGGTTTAACTTTTTGGGGCGGTACCGTTTTTGCTTTTTTGCGTTTGAAAAAATGTATATAGACAAATATATAATAAAGGTTTATTATGGACTTACGAGATAGTGAACGAAAAAACGGGGGATAAAGTATGGAGATACTATGCTTGGAAGCAAAAATCTTTATTATTGTTCCCTTGATTTAAGTATCTGAACTACGGAGCCTCCAGAGTTTAGGTGCTTTTTTATATTTTTAGGAGGTGAATAATTAGTAAAAAGCACTGTAATATGAACATATATAAGTGGATTATTTTACTATGGGAGGACTTAGAGATGGAAGGAAGAAAAAACAGTAAATTACGCAACAAAATTATTTCTCAGTTTTTGATTGTAGTATTGGTTATTACTTTGTGTGGAGGCTATCAGCCTCGAAAAGTTGAAGCAAAAAAAGAAAGTAGTACAGAAATTAAAGTTGTAAAGGAATTAGCAAATGAACGGACAGAAAATTCCAACACATACCTATTGTCAGACGGTTCTAAAAAGACAGAATTGTTTTTTTCAAATATCAGATACAAAGAAAATGGTGAATTAATTGATTATGATAATGAAGTTGTACCATTATCAAATCAGGACAAACAGGAACTAAGAGAAATTGCTGTTGATAATGTAGAAACATATAAATATGCAAATAAAAGGAGTGATTGCAAGGTTTTCTTTTCTGAAGACATAGAAGATGGAGTATTACTTAGTCATGATAAATATTTAATTAAAATGTCACCGATTATTAATGATGACATAGAAGAAAATAGTTCAGGAGAAGTTGAGAGCTCATCTTCTGAAATAAGTGATGAAGAAAAAAATTATGTATTTTCTAAAAAGAAAGATACAAATGAAATACGATATGAATCAAAAGATATAGAATATCAATACTTAGCTCAGGAAAACGGTGTTAAAGAAAATATTATTTTAAACAGTAGACCGGAAAATAATGTCTTTGAATACAAAATAGAAACAAAGAATCTGTATTTGAAACAAGAAGAAAATGTCAAAAACTTAGCTGTGTGTGACCAAAAAACAAACAAAATAATTGGCAGGATTCAACCTCCTTTCCTTCGGGATGCAGAAGGAAGAGAGGATTATAATAATATCAACTATGAGTTGACAAAAGAGAATGGAGAGATTATTTTAAAAGTAATAGTAAATGATTCGTACTTTGATAATGAAAATCTTAAGTACCCAATTATCATTGACCCTACCATGGTTTGGATGTTTGATTATTTAAGTACTGCGATGGTATGGTCAGTAGATTTTATGGCAAATTCAACCATGCATAACTCGTTATTAACAGTATGGAACCAAATGATAAGTTCGTATCCGTATAATAGTGAACAACGTGTTTATCTGGATACGACGAATCTTCTTACAGGAAACGCCTTGGTTGGTAATGGATACAGTATTTCAGATAAATACATAGAATCTGCAACAATGAGACTTTTTGAAAGAAATTATAGTGTACCTTATTGTGCAGGAACGTTACAACTAAGAAATGCAACCGGTTCGTGGAGCCCTGATACCATTACATGGAATGATCAACCAGGAATTTCAAATGATATTATTTTAAGTGAAGAGTTTGTTGGCACAGAAGGAACATTACATGAGTTAGACATTACTAATTGGATGCAGTCCATAGCAGATGGTAGTCAGAGTAATAATGGTTTAGTGATTACTTGTGAAATGGGCGGTGCAGCACTGTTCTACGGTCCAGAATCTAGTAATTATACACGTATGTCGATAGATTTGGTATATAGAGAGTTTGAACCATATGATGATTCTGTTGATTTATCTGTTAATTATGATGACCAAAGTGATAAGTTTCAGACAACAATTGAGGATAAGAATGAGTTAGAAGAAGGTGTATCCGTATCAGGTTACAAAATATTTACCAGAAAAGATAGCGGAAATAGATTTCATTCTGAATTTACTGGGGAAAATATTACTGAAACTGGAGAAGTGAATGCTGCTAATGTTAATGAATGTATCGACGTTAGAGCTTGCATTTTATATTCTAATGGAACCGTGAAAGTTTCAAATATTGTAACAATGGAGAAACGGGAAGATGAGCATTCTGAGGAAAGTACGTCAGAACCAGAGACGAATGAGCCGGAGTCAACATCGGAAGAAGAAACGCTCATAGACCGCGGATATTCGTTTATACCAACAACAAAGGATACAGATGAAGACGGCTTGGAAGACGGCTATGAAATATGGGATTTTAAAACCCTATGGAATACGGAAACAAGTAATTCAACACAGGAAAATCCAGAGTATGATTTAGATACCGATGATGATGGATTTCCTGACAGTTATGAAGTATTCACTTTAGGAACTGATCCTGCAGTTGCGAACGAGAGTGGCGCAAACAGCGATGGAGATAACTGGACTGATTTAAGGGAATATCAGGAAGGAACAGACCCATGGATTAAGGACTCTGATTTTGATGGAATAAATGATAGTGGTGATGCAACACCGAGAAAGACAAATGATTATACACGGCAAACACGAGCTGCAGAGGCGGTAGTACATAAAGGATTATATGATAAGCAGTATTCAGAGACGATTGATGGAGTAACATATACTTACATTACAAATGTATATCGTGGTGATTTGAAAAAAATCGAGGCAGATTATGGGGATAGTAGTTTAAATAAAACTATGAAATATTTCTATGATGAAAGAGGAAACAACACTGCCATCATTGAAGCTTATGATGAAATTTATGATCCAAACCACACGCAGACAATCTGCATCACATATACCTATGATGAAAACAATAACGTGATATTTATTTGTGACCAAAAAACTCGTTATACAATGACCTATGGAACAGATAATCAGATGCAGAGTCTGAAAGTTGGCAATCAGACATTGATGACTTATGGAAATACGGAACTGATTAATAATGCTGGAACAGATGGAAATGTATCCCAAATAGAAATAGGTGGAATCATTGATAAAATTGAAGATTCTGAGACTTATGGAAATGGACAGGTTGTAAAATCAGTGACGACAACCTATAAGGTGGCTGAGAATGACACGACATCTACTGCATCAAAAACAGAAATATTATACGGGAATGATACAGACCCAACCTATGTGACATATTTTAATTCTGAGGGAGAAATTAAAAAGTTAGAAGATTATTCTGCAGATTCCAATAATCCGGTTGAGTGGAATTATACTTATACGGAAAATGGTTCCTCATTAACCAGAAGTGATGGATTTACAAAGAGTATTCAAACTTCAGAAGATGAAAGTACCGGAGTGTCTACGACTGTAACCTCATATGGAATTAAGGACTTGAAAAATCAAAATAAGACTTATACCAGTACAGTTGCATCTCAGACAGAAACAGAGACAAATGCAGAAGGTGAAGAAATTGAAGTTCAGGTTGTAAATCAGACACTGCATAATAATGATGTGGTAAGAATTGAAACAGAAGATGATGCCAGTGAAGAAAAGATTCATTCGAATGCTTATGATTGTAATGTAATAAAGAGCATTTATGAAAAGAGTGATAATACACATTCTTCATTTGATGTAAATATCTATGGAACCACAGATGACAAGGATTTTGATTACACTTATGATTTGGCAGGAAATATTACACAAATCAAAATTAACAATGTGGTAAAATATGAATATGGTTATGATGCTCATGGAAGATTAACGGATGAAAAAGACTATATTGATTTAAAAGAATATGTATACGAATATAATACGAATGGAAATGTATATGGCAAAATAACGTATACAATCAATTCCAGCGGAACTAGAACAAATAATGGAAATACAGTATTATATACCTACGATAACAGTGATTGGCCGGATCAGTTAACAACGTATAATGGTGAGACGATAACCTATGATAATAGTGGAAATCCGATTGATTATGTGGGAGGTTTATCTTTTACGTGGAACAGAGGAAGACAATTATCGTCTGTGACATTAGCTGATGATAGCACTGTGAGTTATCAATATAATGAGAACGGACTTAGAACTTACAAAGATACTCCGGATACCACAACGGTTTACGATTGGGATGGAAGTACGTTAATACGTGAAACAGTGACATACAAATCCACAAATCAGAAAACAGATGTTTGGTATTTATATAATCCTAATGGAGAAGCTATTGGTTTTGAATATAGTTATTTGAATTATGCAGGAAGTCTGATTACTGCAAGAATTTATTATGAAAAGAATTTTCAAGGAGATGTAATAGGGCTTTTAGATGCCAGAGGTGCACAAATAGCTTCTTATACCTATGATGCATGGGGAAATATAACCAGCAACACCTATGTAGAAGGAAACGAGATTCCATATGAACTTAACCATATAGGATATCGAGGATACTATAGAGATCAGGAGACTGGATTCTACTATTTGCAGAGTCGATACTATGATGCGAAGGTGAGTAGGTTTATTAATGCGGATGATATAGAATATTTGGGCAGTGATGAAAAAATATATAAAAATAATATATACTTATATTGTGAGGGAAATCCAATAAAATATGCGGACAAAACAGGGAATAGTGTTATTGGTGTTGTGTTAGCATATTTAGGGATTAAATCATATACACGTTATAAGAGAATATATAAGAAAAATTCAATTGGTAAAATTATTTCAGGAAATTATCCTCATACAAAGTATCTAAAGAAGGATTTGAAAAAATTACTCCAAATGGTTGCTGGAGAGTGCTTGGGTTCGCATTGTAGTGTTGAAGCAGTTGCATGTGCATATGTTGCAATGAATAGGATAAATAAGTACAGATGGAAAAATTGGGATTTGGACGATATTTTAACCCCTGAAGAGTTTTATGGTATAAAGAATAAGCAAGGAAAGAAGATGAAAAAATATATAGAAGAAAATAGAGGATTGGACAATTACGAAAGAAAATATTTTGATGAAATTATTAAGTATGTTATTAAAGCTTACATAAAAGATATTGCCGATCCTACAAATGGTGCGGTATATTTTTCTGATGTTCCTCAAAGCTATTCAGGCAAAGAGGTGATAATAAGAAGTGACCATAATATTTGTAAATTCAAAAAAGAAAAGGTACATAAACTAGAACATAGATTTTTTAAATATAAATGATAGGAAAAAAGGAGGTAATAAAATGATAAGAAAACTGCTTATGTGCGTTTTGGTGCTCTTAATGTGCTGTGGATGTAAGAATGAAAATGCAACAAAAAAAGTCGAACAATTAACACAAAAAGAAGTACAGACTGAAATGGGAAAACTTGAACAGAAAGGTGATTTTTTTAAGGTATATGATATTTCAGAATACAACGAGGACGAAGTAGCTTACAAATATCAATACTATATTTTTGATCAAACAGGGAAGGAAATTGATTCCGGAATTTGGAAGTATGATAGCCCTTATGAGTTAGAAGAAATAAGTTCAAATATTTTGCGTGCAAAGAGAACAGGTGGAAGCAATGCGTGGTATTCTATATATTACAATTTAAAAACTGCAGAAAAATCACAGGAGTTTGATACCCCGATTGTAGAAATAGGTGATTTTGTTGGTGTATTGGAAAAGAAGGCGGATACTGTTTATTTGGTGGTTCAAAATATGTTTGATGAATCTCAGAAAGAGAAGTATGAATTAGGAACAGAGGACTACATACCCGGCGCAATGGATGTAAAGTATGAGAATGGTAAAATTATTATTAGTGAGTATGATTTGCCAGGAAAACTTTATAAAGAGATTGATGTTCATAATTTAATTTCAAAATAGTGATAAAAAAGGGATGTGGAGGAAAGGTGATACACTTTAGAGGTGGTTTTGAAAAATAGATGATATTAGATTCTTGTATGTTAAGTGCGTAAATAAAGAATAATAAGAGACTAAATTCTCGTCGGAAGATGTACAATATATGAAATAATATAGTTGTTTTTGTATAGTTGGTGATGAGTAAAAAAGGATTTAAACCTAAAACTTTCCCATAAATTCTTGAACTTTTTACATTTTATTACTAATTATTAAAAATTTTCATGTTGCTCGCAATGCCCGATAAACAAAGGCGTTGCGGGCGATTTTTCATGAAAAATCAGTAAAATGCCAGTAGGAAAATGGTTCGAAAAAACGCATATTTATGTAAACCTTCCCACAAATCTTCCCACAAGTTTTGGGAAGAGTGCTATTTAGCATCTTATAATTTTATATTAATTTATAACCTATTTTATAATTTTTGAAGTTATTTTCTATCGAAGAATCAGCTTGAAATAGCATTTTCAATAACCTATGATAATAGTGGAAATCCGAATGATTATGTGGGAGGTTTATCTTTTATATGGAACAGAGGAAGACAACTTTCGTCAGTTACATTAGCGGACGAAAGTACCATTAGTTATCAATATAATGAGAACGGACTTAGAACTTACAAAGATACACCGGATACTTCAACAACTTATGATTGGGATGGAAGTACATTAATATGTGAAACGGTGACATACAAATCCACAAATCAGAAAACAGATGTATGGTATTTATACGATTCTAACGGAGACATCATCGGATTTAAGTATAGTTATCTGAATTTTGCAGGAAGTTTGATTACTGCAAGAATTTATTATGAAAAGAATCTTCAAGGTGATGTGATTGGGCTCTTAGATGCCAGAGGTGCAGAAATAGCTTCTTATATCTATGATGCATGGGGGAATATTACAAGCGACACTTATGTGGAAGGAAATGAGGTTCCATATGAACTGAATCATATAGGATATCGGGGGATACTATAGAGATAAAGAGACTGGATTCTATTATTTGCAGAGTCGGTATTATGATGCGGAAGTTGGAAGATTTATTAATGCGGATGATGTAGAAGAGTTGGGGAAAACAAAAGACATCATTAATCGACATAATTTGTATTGTTATTGTGAAGATAATCCAATCTCCTATATGGATCCAAGCGGAAGAGGGGTGTTGATAGTTCTTGGTGCAATTACAATGGTTGCAGTTCTTTCTGCTGGATGTCAAAATAAATACACACCTAAATATAATTCTTTTGCAGATAAAATTACAACACAAACAAGTAAGTATAATTGTTATGCATACGCATTAAACAAAACGCAATGGTCAGTAATAGGGCAATTTAGTGGACATATTGTAAAAAAAATGAACATAACTAATTTGTTAGGCGGAGTTATGAATGATTTGATAAAACTGGGATATTGTGTTAAGACCGTAAAAGTTAATTATAAGCCGAAAATAGGGGAGACTATGATTGCTTTAAGATCAGGGAAAAGAGATTACCATTTTATGAAAAAAGTCGGAAAAAAATGGAAGCATAAACCAGGCGGAACTGCTATTTTAACATTAAAAGGAAAGCCAGAAGATTACAACCCATGGTATAGTGAATTCTATACTAGACAAGGATGGGGAATTAATAAGGCGTATAAGTACGATAGTAAGATTTATTACATTGTATATAGTAGACATTAATATCAAATATTTTTTCAATTGAAGGAGGTTTCGTAAATTGAAGAAAAAAATTGTTATACTATTAATTGTTGCATTAGGAGTAGGGGGATTATGTTGGTTAGTGATAAGAAATAGCAATAAGGAAGAAAAAAAGCAAGAGATTATATATGATGAGCAAATATTAGAAGATATTTATATTGACAATCAGGCTCTTATGATTATGAACAGTGGGAGGTTCATTGAGGACATAGAAAAAATGTATGAGCCTAGCAAAAAAGAAGAAGGTGAATATTATTATAATATTAAAGGAGGAAAACAACTAAAAATTACCACGCATAGCGATGGAAGGGTTAAAGGGATGTATTACGATAATTTGAACAAAGTTAATCGTTTTAAGTTTTTTTTAATAAAAAGATTCAAAAATATTGATGATTTAAAACAATGCATAGGTCAAGTTTATGTTTTTCGGAACACTACGAAGATACTTACAGAGGATAAAGAAAAATTAGAATATCCGTTTTGTGAAGTATGCTTTGACAATTATGATACATGCCTAATAGCTTTTGATAATGAAGGGAAGATATTAGATTGTACGTATATTGAGTGTGCAGAGTGAAGAAATCATGGTCGGTATATTAAATTGACAAATGGAACCCACGCTGAATATAACAATATATTTTTCAAATCATTTTATTATATTATGTATCTTCTTCATATAAAAAAGCTGAGAATGACACGACATCTACTGCGTCAAAAATAGAAATATTATACGGGAATGATACAGACCCAACCTATGTGACATATTTTAATTCTGAGGGAGAAAATAAAAAGTTAGAAGATTATTCTGCAGATTCCAATAATCTGGTTGATTGGAATTATACTTATACGGAAAATGGTTCCTCATTAACCAGAAGTAATAGTCAAACCTGTAGAAAAGGTAAAGAAAGACTATGACTTTATATCATAGTAGGAGAGTAAGAAATGAAGAAAAGAATTATTAAAGTTGTCGCCTTTATTATTTTATTAGTTATAATTGCTCCATATTTATTCGTTGAAACCAATACTTTGTTGTATGGAGATGATTTCGCAAATGAATACAAACAAACAGGAATGATAGGGTCGGTGAAATATTTTAAAGTATTTTATAATTTTAATGGAAAAGCAAAAGTATATTATGTTGATGAAAACACAGGAACATATGTATTTTATAGAAAGAAAGGAAAAAAATGGAAATTAACAAATTTTGAGACTGTTTGGTCAGAGGATGGAAGTGCTTCAGAGATTACTTTTCCAATCTATTTTCATTGATATGATATTAAAAAAGAATGTCAAAGAAACATTGGCATTCTTTTTGCTAGGTCATTTATTGAAAGAACATTGGAAGAAATGTTTGATTACAGGATTCGTTCTAAGTATGATTATAGAGAGTTCACAATTATTGGTAAATTTGTTAATAGGATACAATTTCAGAACCTTTGATGTGAATGATTTAATTTTTAATACGTTAGGGACTATAATAGGATATGTATTTTTTAATGAATGTTTAAAATTATACAAGAAAGCGGAGAGGGAAGAAGAAAATGAAAGACGTGGTAGTAAAGGTCAGTAGCTTAACAAAAAAATACAAAGAAGTTACAGCGGTCAATGATTTTAGCATGGAAGTGCGAAAGGGAGAAATATACGGATTGCTGGGACCGAATGGTTCAGGAAAAACAACAACCATTAATTGTATTTTGTCATTACTGAATTATGACCAGGGAACAATTGAATTATTTGGTAAGAAGATGTCACCAACACAAAATGAACTGAAAAAGAAAATCGGTGTGGTTTTTCAGGAAGTCGCAGTTTTTGATGAATTGACGGTATATGAAAATATTGATTATTTTTGTGGACTTTATGTGAAAGACAAAAAGACCAGAAAGCAATATGTGGAAGAAGCAATTGCTTTCACCAGTCTGCAGGGATTTGAAAAATTTTATCCGAAAAAATTGTCCGGTGGTCTTTTGAGACGACTGAATATTGCTTGCGGTATTGCCCACAAACCGGAATTGATTATTCTTGATGAGCCTACGGTTGCAGTAGACCCGCAGAGTCGAAACAGTATTCTGGAAGGAATTAAAAAATTGAATGAGCAGGGTGCAACCATTATTTACACATCTCATTACATGGAGGAAGTGGAAGAAATCTGCAATTACATCATGATTATTGATTATGGAAAACAATTGGCTTTTGGTACGGCGGAGGAATTGAAGCAAATTGTAGTTGCTAAGAATCCCGAGAAATATAATGAGGATCATGTTCCGACTTTGAATGATGTATTTTTGGAACTGACAGGAAAGAACTTAAGAGATCATGAGGAGTAATGTATGGGGGCTGGAATTTTTAAGTATCAATTAAAGATGGGATTACGAATTAAGGCAAACCTGTTTTGGACCTTATTGTTTCCAATCGTGTTGGGGACTTTGTTTTACATTGCCTTCGGATCCATTTATGATTCTACAGCAAAAGATACGATCGCGATTGCATATGTAAATGAAGGAGATGCAGCAAACAGTGAATCAATGGAAAATATGCTGAAAAGTCTGACTTACGAAGATGGAACAGCAATGCTGAAGATTCGGACAAGTGATAGAAACAAAGCAAAGAAGTTGATTCAAGATGAACAGATTATAGGAACAATAATCTATCAAAAGGATGATACATTGAAGCTGGAAGTTGGAAAAAATGAAATCAGCGAAAGCATTCTTGCAGAAATTGTTCATTCTTTTAATATGAGACAGAAATATATCGAAGATGTGGAAACAAAAAATCCAGATGGACTGAAAAAAGGATTAATGGGAAATCTTCAGTATGTAAAGACGAAAACAATCGGCGGAGAAAACAAGGATCCTTATGTGGCATACTTTTATAATCTGATTGCTATGGTATGTTTATTATCTTCTATGGCGGGAATGGAAATTGCATTAAAGAGTCAGGCAAATCAATCTGCAATTGGAGCCAGAGTTTGTATTTCTCCGGCAAATAAAATTGTATTTGAACTGGCAAATGTTTGTGCATGGATTCTCTTACAGATTGGAATTGTATGCATTTCATTAACATATTTTATTTTTGTACTAAAGATTCACTTTGGAGGAAAAACTGCCCTGATTTATCTGACGGCATGTTTGGGAGTATTGCTTGGTGTATCCTTAGGATTTTTTGTGGGACATATAGGAAGGATGAAAAAAAGCATCAGGGAAAGTGTATTAACCGGAGGAGTAATGTTTTGCTGTTTCCTTTCAGGTCTAATGATTGACAGTATGAAAATAATGATTGAGGAAAATATACCTATTCTTAATCGAATCAATCCTGCAGCAGTTTTGACAGATGCGTTTTATAGTCTTAATATGTTTGGATTGTCTCAACGTTATTTTAAAAATCTAATATATATTGTAGTAGTTTCGGGGGTATTGTTGATGATTTCTGCAGTATTGTCAGGAAGGAGAAGTTATGACGAATTATAAAACTTTTTTAAAATTATTTCTTCGCTTCTTCCCTTCAATGATTGTGTATCTTATTATTACAATTGGGATCACAACAGCACTGATTAATATTGGAGAAGATGAAAATAAATTTGAACAATCATCCATGGACATTGTGGTAGTGGATTATGATAATTCCACTTTGTCCAAGGAATTATGCCAGTATCTGGAAGAGAAGCATCATGTTAAAAAGGGAAATTATTCGAAAGAACAGATTCAGGATATGTTATATTATGAATCCATTTTGGATTATGTCGTAATTCCAAAAGGATTTGAAGAACAGTTCTTGATTCAAGTAGGTAAAAGTACGAAGGAACCGAATGGAAAAGGGATTGCTTCAATCCTTCAAATGCTTTTTACATATTATGGAAAAGCTGAAAAGATGGTGGATGGAACAATCGATGATGCAATGCCAATGGGTACTTTTGTGAATCAGCAGATTAATACATATATGCAATCTGTATGGCGTTACAAGGTAGCAGGTTTTTCGGTGGAAGAGGCATCAGCAAAAACGAAAGAGCATTTAAATGAAAATGCGGTTAGCATCATTGAAGGTCAAAAATATCTAAGCCGGTTGGAGCGGTTCTATACATTCCTTCCGTATGGATTTCTGGCAATTCTTCTGACAGGAATCTTGCCGGTGCTAGCGTTGTTTCATGAGAAACCAATTTACAAAAGAATCAGTATTTCACCGATGAAACATTGGGAAAGGAAGTTGTCAACTGCATCAGGAATTGTCACTATAGCAGCAGGACTTTATATTTTGTATATACTCTTTTCAATGTTGATGGTGAAAGATGATATATTTACCTATGCATGGTATCTTGCTTTACTGAATTCATTTGTATTTATATTAGTGTCTGTTGCCGTTGTTATGCTGGCATCAAAGTTTAATCCGAAACCGGGAACGCAGATTTCCATGGTAACTAATATAATCACATTATCCTTTTCATTTTTGGGAGGAATCTTTGTACCATTATCAGTTTTAGGAGGTCTTGCAACAAAAATCGGAAGATTTCTTCCGACTTATTGGTATGCTAAGGCAGTGGAAAAGATCAGTCACGGGGCAACGTTGCAGGATATTCGTATGGATCTTGTGATGCAGTTT
>JAILRB010000016.1 GCA_024698585.1 Eubacterium sp. | reverse complement strand
TTCGCAATAATAAACAGGGCCTTGCCCTATACAAAAAGGCTCTGGATGTTCCAGAGCCAAATTCAATTGATTTTCAAGTTTTTCGTTCATATTTTTCTAAGTATATGATACTTCTCGAAAATCCTTCAACTATTTCAGTTTGATTTTCACAGCAACTACCTTAGAAGCAGATTTATAATTCTTATTGCCTTTTGCTGTAACCTTAACTTTTATCTTTAGGATTTGATTTTTCTTATATGTAGGTTTCTTTGCAACGGTAATAACTCCACTCTTTGAAATCTTGAGTTCTGCTGCAGATCCTTTCTTCACTTTCTTGAAAGTAATCTTGCCTTTCGCATTCTTAACTTTGATTGCTTTCTTAACCTTCTGATTAGCACTCTTAGCCTTCGCAAGTTTCACTGTCTTTGTTTTTCCACTAGCTTTTATCTTTTGAGTAGCCTTTGAGATTTTAAATGTTTTCGTGATTGTTCCTTCAAAATATCCGTTTCCGGTTAATTGAACAGTCGCTGTTCCGGCATTCACATTATTGGAATAAACTGCATCAAAAGTTGCTTTCTTTCCGTCTTTTTCTATAGTAATCGTCTGAGTTATTGCAGAACCTGTATAAGTCTTATCCTTGATTCCTTTTACAGTATATCCACTCATATCATATTTCAATCTCGGAATAACTTCTGTCTTAGTTGCTCCACATCTGGAACATTTAAAGAACTTCTCACCCTCTTCATCGTAGGTTGCTTCCTTGGTAACAATACCTTCACCATAATCGTGACCAAGTGCTGGAATCGTTCTTTTTTCAATGATTCTTCCACATGTAGAACATTGAATTTGTTCTTCTCCTTCTTTTTCACATTTTGGTTCCTTGGTTGTTACCCAGAACCTAGGAATATGGGTATGTAATTCCATCGTTGCGCCAACAATAATCTGTTTTGTTGCATCCAAGCCAAGAGTTGATGAGAATACATCTCCATCTGAAACAGCATTAAATTTAATTTCATCAACTGACTGTTTTCCTTGACTGTCAACCGCAAAGAAGAACTCATTAGATGCATTAAAAATAACCTGGACCGCATAAACATGATCTTTTACAAATGTATCTGTTGATTTCATTTGCTTACCCGTAGTCGTATCTGTCCAGAAAACACCATCCTTAATAGTTCCGCTATTATCATCACGGTCAAAATCATGGCATGGTGTAACCATTCCTACCCAAGCAACCGTATAATCCGGAGTTTCTCCTAATACAGGAAGATCCAAATTTACATTAATACTTGTTACGGTACTAACAGGCGGGAGTGTGTATGAAAGTTGCATCTTCTTTGTATATTCCGAGGTTCCGTTATATGGACTGATTTCAAATTTTCCTCCGCCTCCTAAGCCTTGAGCTAATGTGATCGTAGGGCTAAAGCTTATTGTTCCTTGTTCGTTAACTTTAAATTCGAAGTTAGAGTTTGCACTTACATAGTAATGAACTGTATAAATATGTCCCCCTTTAAATTGGTCAGTCGGATCCAACCAAACCTTATCTGTTTCATCATACCATTCAATATTGTCAATCGTAGCACCACTGACAGGATTCGTAGTAATTTTTGGATTTGTAAATGTACTTGATCCGCATACTAAACCATCCTTTGGAAAACCAACACTGCTTATGGAAACATAATTAATAATTTGGGTTGCAGCTTTCGTCGTTGTCGGTACCGAAAACGTCATTACCATTACCATACACATAAACACACTAAGTAGTTTCTTCATAGTTCTGCCTCCTTTCGTAAGTACCAAATGATAAAATACCCCCTTGGTCCATCATTTGGTGCTTTAAGAAATATTAAATTTTACCGTTCTAAAATACATACTTCCATTTTACAAAAAAATACTAAAACTTTCAACACTCCTCATAACATTCATTTCAAATCATAACCACCGGCTAAGCCGGTGGTTTATTTGTTTATTAAAGCTCCGTTTTTTCTACACAAAAAACTTCGCAATAATAAACAGGGCCTTGCCCTATACAAAAAAAGAATCCCTTTAAATAAAGAGATTCTCGAGTGGACTAGATGGGAATCGAACC
>JAILRB010000014.1 GCA_024698585.1 Eubacterium sp. | reverse complement strand
TGATTTTAAGAAAATGAGAATCAATGTTGAAAGACAACTTCAGAGATCAAGTAATATGGAGTACATCATAGAAAAGCCTAATAAAATCAAAGGATTATAAGGAAAATAGCTAATGATAAAAGTACTATTCATCTGCCACGGGAACATCTGTCGTTCGCCGATGGCACAATATGTTTTACAAAATATGGTAGAGGAACGTGGAATCGCCGATTCCTTTTATATTGATTCCGCAGCCACCAGCACAGAGGAAATTGGTAATGGTGTGCATTATGGAACGAGAAGAAAGCTGGCAGAGGTTGGGATCCCTTGCGGTGGACATCGGGCAATTCAATTGACGAAAAAGGACTACAATGAATATGATTACTTGATTGGAATGGACAGTGCCAATATGAGAAACATCAATCGGAATATAGAGGAATCAATGTGTATTTCACAAGTTTGAAATTTAAAGCATCAAAAAATGCAAGACAACTTGACAACAATACAACACAAAAGTACACTTATTGTATTAACACGGGATGAAGCGATAACGAAATGCCTACAATTAGTTATTGATAATAGACAAAAGAAAATAGAAAATTATCAATGAAGGAGGTATTATTATGCCGGAAATTAGTAGGTTTTATGGAATAATTATTAGAATGTTTTATGAAAAGGGAGCAGTACATCACAAACCACACATTCATGTAACGTACGGAGAATATCATGCACAGATTGGACTGGATGGTGAAATATTAAGCGGTGATATACCGGCAGTTCAATATAAGATGTTGATACAGTGGATGATTCAACATAAAGAAGAACTGAATGAGTTATGGTCTAAAGCGGTAGAGGGAAAAACCTTAGAAAAGATTGCTCCATATCAGAAGAAAAAGGACAGTAGTAATTATATTGCCGAAGACGGGGAATATAAAGCGTATGGAAAAGGATGGACGAAAGTTTTAGAAGCAGTACCATTAGAAAACAAAGTTTTATTACTTCGCTTTTCCAATGGAAAAAGTAAACTATTCGATACCACTTGTTTAGAGGGGGAAGCATACGAGCCTTTAAAAGATGAGTCCGTATTTCAAAATGTTTCCGTGGATTCAGGAGTCGTATCCTGGTTTCATGGTTCCATTGATTGTAATCCAAAATTTATGTATTTAAATGGTTTTGATTACAATGAATAGAATTTTTATAAAGCACCGGATTCGCGTTAAAACGTCTTTCGGTGTTTCTTATTTTAAAAAATGATGTTATACTAATCAATATGTGCTTTCACAAGCCACACAATAATTATATGGAGGAAACTATGAGTTACGCAGATAAAGTGTTTATAGATATGTGTCGAGATATTTTGGACAATGGAACAGATACCAAAGGGGAAAAGGTGCGTCCAAAATGGGAAGATGGAAGCCTTGCTTATACCATTAAAAAATTCGGTGTAGTAAATCGTTATGATTTAAAAAAGGAATTTCCGGCTTTGACATTACGTCGTACCGGCTTCAAGAGTTGTGTGGATGAAGTGCTTTGGATTTGGCAGAAGAAGTCCAATAATATCAATAATCTTTCATCTCACATCTGGGATAGCTGGGCGGACGAAGATGGATCCATCGGAAAGGCTTACGGATATCAGATGAGTGTAAAACATCACTATAAAGAAGGTGATATGGATCAGGTGGACAGAGTCCTTTACGATTTAAAGAATAATCCATATAGCAGAAGAATCATGACCAATATTTATGTACATCAGGATTTAAGTGAAATGAATCTTTATCCATGTGCTTACAGTATGACATTCAATGTAACAAAAAATAAGGAAACAGGAAAGCTAGTATTAAACGGAATCTTAAACCAGCGTTCTCAGGATGTTTTGGCAGCTAATAACTGGAATGTTTGCCAATATGCAGCGCTGATTCATATGTTTGCTCAGGTTTGTGATATGGAAGTGGGAGAGTTCGTTCATGTGATTGCGGATGCTCACATTTATGACAGACATGTGCCATTGATCGAAGAACTGATTAGCAGAGAACCGTTGCCGGCACCGAAGCTTTGGATTAATCCGGAGATTAAGAATTTCTATGATTTTACAACGGATGACTTGAAGTTGATTGATTACGAGTATGGTCCACAGATTGAAAATATTCCAATTGCAGTTTAAAGGAGAAGAACAGTGAATTTAATTTTTTCAGCAGATCGAAATTGGGCAATCGGATATAACAATGAGTTATTAATTCGAATCCCGGAAGATATGAAGCAGTTTCGCGAAAAGACTACAGGCAATGTAGTGGTGATGGGGAGAAAGACACTAGAGAGTTTTCCAAATAAAAAGCCATTACCGAATCGTGTGAATATCGTGATTTCTACCAGAGAAGATTATGAGGTAGAAGGCGCTACGGTAGTTCACAGTATTGAGGAGGCCCTGGAAGAACTGAAAAAGTATCCGACAGAAAAGGTGTTCATCATTGGTGGGGGAGCTATATATAAGGAGTTTCTTCCATACTGTGATACGGCTTATGTTACTTACATTGATCATGCATATGCAGCAGATACCTTTATTCCGAATCTGGATAAGTTACCGGATGAATGGGAAATGGTGGAAGAAAGTGAAGAAAACACCTATTTCGATATTGAATATTACTATCGAACTTACAAAAGAAAATAATTGAATAAATCACGAAGGAAAGCATATATTGTACAGAGATTATTTGTAGGATATATGCTTTTTTATGTTAGTGAGAGTTTTGGAAAATAATGGAGGGATGGGGAAACTGCAGGTAAACGTAGTGGATGAGAACAATGCTCCGGTGGACGATGCTGAGGTTACCATTCGTGATGCGGAAAATCAGGTCATTGAACAGGTGGCGACAGATTCATCGGGGCAGACAGAGAATGTGTCTCTCATTACGCCACCAATGGAGTACAGTCTGAATGAAAACAATGACCGTATGCCCTATGCCAATTACAATGTGGAAATCAATGTGGGAGGCGTGCAGATTGAAAATGTTCTGAATGTGGAAGTGCTTCCGGGAGAATTAGCGATTCAGAATGTTCGCATTACCAGAAGAACGGAAGAAACCATTACTATTGAGCCACACACCCTTTATGCAGATTATCCGGAAAAAATTCCTGAGGAAGAAATCAAGGACGTTCAGGAACCGGGAGACATTGTTTTAAGTCGCGTGGTAATTCCGGAGTATGTGATTGTTCATAATGGTGCACCAACCAGCAATGCAAAAGATTACTACGTTCTTTATCGTGATTACATTAAGAACGTGGCATCCTCGGAAATCTATGCCACCTGGCCGGAAGAGACCATTAAGGCTAATGTGCTGGCAATCATGTCCTTTACCTTAAATCGTGTGTATACGGAGTGGTATCGAAATCAAGGGTACGATTTTACCATTACATCTTCCACGGCCTATGATCAGAAGTGGATTTACGGTAGAAATTATTTTGAGTCCATTAGCAGAGTGGTGGATGAGATTTTTAATCAATATCTGTCCAGACCGGATGTGAGACAGCCTTTGTTAACACAATATTGTGACGGAAAGAAAATCACTTGTCCGAACTGGCTTAGTCAATGGGGCTCTTTTAGTTTAGGAGAACAAGGGAAAACTGCACTTCAGATTTTACGAAATTATTATGGCAGGGATATTTACATAAATTCTGCCCAACAGATTTCTGGGGTGCCAGCTTCCTGGCCTGGCTATGACCTAAATGTTGGTAGCAGGGGGCAGAAGGTTATGCAATTACAGGAACAGCTGGATACCATTGCAAAAGTGTACACGGCAATCCCGCGAATTGAAGCGGATGGAATCTATGGGGAAAAGACGAAAGCAGCAGTTTCTGCGTTTCAGAAAATCTTTAATTTGCCGGTTTCCGGTGTGGCAGATTTTGCAACGTGGTATAAGGTATCACAAATCTATGTGGGGATTACACGAATTGGGGAAGGGGTGGATCGCGGATAAGAAAAAACTATTGAATAAAGTGGATTTTAAAGGTAAAATAAAGCAAGTAAAAAACGAAGGGGTTTTTTAGAAGGAGTTCTAAAAGGCCTCTTTTTGCGTTTTCAGATTATTTTTTTAACTAAAATACTTCAAAATAAAGGTAGATTGCATAAAAAATATTATTTTGTCGTCTTGAATTTAAAAAATAATTTTGGTATAATACCGAAAGTTTAGGCAATTTTAAGTTGATTGCCAGACTTCTCTATAATTAAATACGAAAGGAACACATTTATGAACGCATTTCTTATCTTAGAAGATGGTACCGTATTTCAGGGTACATCCATTGGATCAACAAAAGAGATTATTAGTGAAATAGTATTCAACACATCCATGTGGGGTTACTTGGAAGTATTAACAGACCCGTCCTATGCAGGACAAGCTGTTTGTATGACTTACCCATTAATTGGAAACTATGGAATTTGTAGGGAAGACATGGAATCCTTACGACCATGGCCGGACGGATACATTGTAAATGAATTAAGCCGTATGCCAAGCAACTTCCGTAGCAATGACAGCATTCAGAATTTCCTGGAAGAATATGATATTCCTGGAATCGCTGGAATTGATACCCGTGCTTTAACAAAGATTCTTAGAGAAAAGGGTACCATGAACGGAATGATTACCACAACGGAATATGATGATTTGACAGAAGTGCTGGAACGCATTAAGTCTTATCAGGTTCAGGGTGTTGTGAAACGAGTTTCCTGCAAGGAAAAGAAACACTTAAAGGGAGACCACTTTAAGGTAGCGTTATTGGATGTAGGAGCAAAGAATAATATTGGGGACTCTTTAAATAAGAGAGGTTGTGATGTGACCATTTTCCCTTGCGACACTCCGGCAGAAGAAATCATTGCATTTAATCCTGACGGAATCATGCTTTCCAATGGACCTGGAGATCCTAAGGAATGTACATACCAGATTGAACAGATTAAGAAATTATATGATACAGACATTCCAATTTTTGCAATTTGTCTGGGACATCAGCTGATGGCACTTGCCACAGGTGCTGATACAAAGAAGATGAAATATGGACACCGTGGAGGAAACCATCCGGTTAAGGATTTAAAGAGCGGTCGTGTTTATATTTCTTCACAGAACCATGGTTATATGGTTGACGGTGATACTATTGATCCAAGTATTGCTGAAGTAGCGTTTGTAAATGTTAATGATCAGACTGTAGAAGGTTTGAGATATAAAGAGAAAAGCATATTCACAGTTCAGTTCCATCCGGAAGCATGTCCGGGCCCACAGGACTCTGATATTTTATTTGATGAATTCATGCAGATGATGGAGGTGAAGAAGAATGCCTAGAGATTTAAGTATTAAAAAAGTTTTAGTAATTGGTTCCGGCCCAATCGTTATCGGTCAGGCAGCTGAATTTGACTACGCAGGAACACAGGCTTGTCGTTCCTTAAAAGAAGAAGGAATTGAAGTTGTTCTTCTGAACTCAAATCCGGCTACAATCATGACAGATAAGGATATTGCCGATGAAGTTTATATCGAACCATTAACGGTTCCTGTATTAAAGAAAATTATCGAGAAGGAAAAACCGGACAGCATTCTTCCTACATTAGGAGGACAGGCAGGACTGAACCTTGCTATGGAAATTGCGGAAACCGGATTTCTGGAAGAACATAATTGCCGTTTGATCGGAACAACTTCTGCCACCATTAAGAAAGCAGAAGACCGTTTGGAATTTAAGGAAACCATGGAAAAAATCGGTGAGCCATGTGCACCATCCCTCGTCGTAGAAAATGTGGAAGACGGTGTTGCTTTCGCCAATAAGATTGGTTATCCGGTAGTTCTTCGTCCTGCTTATACCTTAGGTGGTAGCGGTGGTGGTATCGCGAAGAACCAGATGGAATTAATTGAAATCCTGGAAAATGGATTACGTCTTTCCCGTGTAGGACAGGTTCTCGTAGAACGTTGTATCGCAGGTTGGAAAGAAATCGAATACGAAGTAATGCGTGATAGCGCAGGAAACTGTATTACCGTTTGTAATATGGAAAACCTTGACCCGGTTGGTGTTCATACCGGTGACAGTATCGTAGTTGCTCCATCCCAGACGATTGGAGATAAAGAGCATCAGATGCTTCGTACTTCCGCATTAAACATTATCAGCGAATTAAATATTACCGGTGGATGTAACGTACAGTACGCACTCCATCCGGAAAGTTTTGAATATTGTGTTATCGAAGTAAATCCTCGAGTAAGCCGTTCTTCAGCATTGGCTTCCAAGGCGACAGGTTATCCGATTGCCAAAGTGGCAGCAAAGATTGCTTTAGGCTATACCCTGGACGAAATCAAGAATGCAATCACACAGAAGACTTATGCGTCTTTCGAGCCGACATTAGACTACTGTGTTGTTAAGATTCCTAGATTACCATTCGATAAGTTCATTACAGCTAGTAGAAAACTGACCACACAGATGAAGGCTACCGGTGAAGTTATGAGTATCTGTAATAACTTCGAAGGTGCCCTGATGAAGGCAATCCGTTCTTTGGAACAGCATGTGGAATGTCTTTTGGATTATGATTTCTCCGGATTGGATGATGACGAATTAGAAGATATGCTTCACAAGGTGGATGACAGACGAATCTGGGTTGTGGCAGAAGCACTTCGTAGAGGTGTAAGCTATGACCATATTCATGAAGTCACTATGATTGATAAGTGGTTTATTGATAAATTAGCGATCATCGTTGAAATGGAGGAGGCACTTAAGAAAGGACCTCTTACCGTGGAACTTCTGAAGCAGGCGAAGAGAATCGAATTCCCGGATAGCGTCATTGAACGTCTGACAGGAATTTCACAGGAAGAAATCAAGCAGATGCGTTATGACAACAATATCGTGGCTGCTTATAAGATGGTTGATACTTGTGCGGCTGAGTTTGAAGCAGCTACACCATATTATTATTCTGTATATGGTGGAGAAAATGAAGCAACTGAAACGAATCCGCCAAAGAAGGTTCTGGTACTTGGTTCCGGTCCAATCCGAATCGGTCAGGGTATCGAGTTTGACTTCTGTTCTGTACATTGTACCTGGGCATTTAAGGAAGAAGGATACGAAACAATCATCGTAAACAATAACCCGGAAACTGTATCTACTGACTTTGATATTGCAGATAAATTATACTTTGAACCATTGACTCCGGAAGATGTGGAAAACATCGTCAATGTTGAAAAACCGGACGGAGCAGTTGTTCAGTTTGGTGGACAGACTGCCATCAAGTTAACAGAAAGCTTAATGAAGATGGGAGTACCAATTCTTGGTACAAAGGCAGAAGACGTAGACGCTGCCGAAGATAGAGAATTATTTGATGAGATTCTGGAACAGTGTGGTATTCCAAGACCTACCGGCGGAACTGTATTTACAGCAGAAGAAGCGAAGAAGGTAGCCAATGAATTAGGATACCCGGTACTGGTAAGACCTTCCTACGTTCTTGGTGGACAGGGAATGCAGATTGCAACCTGCGACGAGGAAATCGAGGAATTTATGGAAATCATTAACCGAATTGCGCAGGATCACCCAATCCTTGTTGATAAGTATTTACAGGGAACAGAAGTGGAAGTGGATGCAATCTGTGATGGAACTGATATCCTGATTCCGGGTGTCATGGAACATATTGAAAGAGCCGGGGTACATTCCGGAGACAGTATTTCCGTTTATCCGGCATACACATTGTCACAGAATATTATTGATACCATTGAAGACTACACAAGAAAGCTTGCAATGTCTCTTCATGTAAAAGGTATGATTAACATTCAGTTTATCGTATGTGACGGACAGGTTTATGTCATCGAAGTAAACCCTCGTTCATCCCGTACAGTTCCATACATCAGTAAGGTGACAGGTATTCCGATTGTTAAGCTTGCTACCAAGTGTATTATCGGAAAGACCATTAAGGAATTAGGTTACACACCGGGCTTACAGCCAAATGCAGATTATTATGCAATCAAGATGCCGGTATTCTCCTTTGAAAAGATTCGTGGTGCCGAAACCAGTCTTGGACCGGAAATGAAATCTACCGGTGAATGTCTTGGTATCGCAAAGGAATTCAATGAAGCACTTTATAAGGCATTCCTTGGATCCGGTGTTGTATTACCAAAGCATAAAAAGATGATTATCTCTGTTAACGATAAGGATAAGCAGGAAATGATTCCTTTGGCACAGAGATTCGAAAAACTTGGCTATGAAATCTATGCTACAAGAAGTACAGCTGATGTTCTTCGTGAAAATGGAGTGGATGCAATCAAAGTAAATAAAATCCATCAGGAAGCACCTACGGTTATGGACTTGTTATTAGAACATAAGATTGATATCGTAGTGGATACACCGACACAGGGTCGAGATAAGAATCGTGACGGATTCCTGATTCGAAGAGTTTCCATTGAAACCGGTGTAAACTGCTTCACCAGCTTGGATACAGTTGAAGCATTATTAACCAGCTTGGAAAGTGATGCAAAGGAAAACCTTACTTTGGTTGATGTTGCAAGAATTTAATTATTTGGAGAGAATCGCAGCCGGAAAGGATTGCGATGGATACAATAGTAAATAATGTGGTTGGAGGCAGATATTATGTGCTGGAAGCAGTTGGGAAAGGAGGTTTTTCCAATGTGTACCGCGCGAAGGATCTTCGTACAGGGGAAATCTATGCCCTGAAAGAATACATTACATCTGACCCTGCCGACCAAAAGAAATTATTGGAAGGAATGGAGAGAGAAGTGGATGTGCTCAAACACACCACGCATCCGGTCCTTCCAAAAATTTTTAATCTCATCAAGGACCATGACCGCTTTTATCTGGTGATGGAATATGTGAGTGGAACAAATCTGAAACAATATATTTCAGAAAAGAAACCGCTTTCCCGAAAGGAAATCAAGGATATCATGCTTCAGGTATGTAGTGGATTGTATTATTTACACTCGTTGGAACCGCCGATTATTTATCGGGACCTGAAACCTGCCAATATCATTTTGAAAGAAGACGGAACGGTGAAACTGATTGACTTCGGAATTGCAAAGCGATATCGGGATGACATAGACCTGGATGCCATAGCCATTGGAAGCAATGGATTTGCTGCACCGGAACAATATGAGAAGAGTGCGCTGCAACAGTTTTACAATGTGGATATTCGGACGGATATTTATGGAATAGGAAAAACGATGTTTTATCTGAAAACAGGAAAAGTACATAATGGAACTTTTCCCGTTTTCTTTCCTCATAAGTTAAAGAAAATTATTAAAAAATGCATTGCGAAATTTCCGGAACAACGTTATCAGGACTGCGTGGAAGTGATTTGTGAAATAAAAAGGTTTTAATTTCGGATAATTGTCTGTTATTCTTGCATAAATATGTAAAATCACTTATTCTATAGGTTGAGATGTCTGAAGCGGAATCGGTTGAGTCAATGGAGATTCCCGGCGCATGAGGAAATTATATCTACGGAGGTAAGGACATATGGGATATCAAGAGGCATATGAATTATTGGAAAAATATGGTCAGACACATTTATTAAAGTACTATGACGAATTAACAGAGGAACAGAGAAGAGAATTATTGAATCAGATTTCTGAATTGGACTTTGATTTGTTAAAGCTTTTGGGAAATCAGCAGGAAGAAGCAGAAAAAGGTGTGATTACACCGCTTGATGATGCTGTATCCATTAAAGAAATAGAAGAAAACAGAGAAAGATATACACAGATTGGAACGGACGCAATCAGACAGGGGAAAGTCGGTGCGATTTTATTAGCCGGTGGAATGGGAACCAGACTTGGTTCTGATAAGCCGAAGGGAATGTATAACATCGGAGAAACGAAGGATGTTTACATTTTTGAAATGTTAATCAATAACCTGATGGATGTGGTGAATGCAACCGGTGCATGGGTACCACTTTACATTATGACCAGTGAAAAGAATGATCTGGACACCAGACAGTTCTTTAAAGATATGGATTATTTCGGATACAATCCGGAATTTGTAGATTTCTTCGTACAGGAAATGGCTCCGGCTGCAACCTTTGACGGAAAAATCTTTCTGGAAGAAAAGCATCGTGTAGCAACCTCTCCGAATGGAAACGGTGGCTGGTTTATTTCGTTTGAAAAGGCTGGCTTAGCTGCAAAGGCGAAAGCAAATGGCGTAGAGTATCTGAACATTTTTGCAGTAGACAATGTTTGTCAGAGAATCGCTGATCCTTGCTTTGTTGGTGCTATGATTGACGGAAATTACCGTTCTGCATCCAAGGTTGTATCAAAGACTGCACCGGAAGAAAAAGTAGGTGTACTTTGTTTAGAAGATGGAAAGCCATCCATCGTGGAATATTACGAATTAACTGAGGAAATGAGATATCAGAAGGATGATGCCGGAGAATTGGCTTATCGTTACGGAGTTATCTTAAATTACCTCTTTAACATGGAAGATTTGGAAAAGAATCTGGAAAACAACATGGCTGTTCACATTGTAAAGAAGAAAATTCAGCATGTGAATGAAGCCGGGGAAGTTGTAAAGCCGGAGACAGAAAACGGATTTAAGTTTGAAACTCTGGTTCTTGATATGGTTCATATGATGGATAATTGTCTTGCGTATGAAGTTGTGAGAGAAAAAGAATTTGCTCCGATTAAGAACAAGACCGGTGTGGATTCCGTAGATTCTGCAAAAGAATTATTAAAATTAAATGGTGTAACATTATAAGGAAGGTGAACCAATGAAAACATTATTGGAACTGATTACAGAAGAATTTGAAAAAGCATTTGAAGAAAAAGGATATGAGAAACAGCTTGGAAGAGTTGTTGTTTCTAATCGTCCTGACTTATGCCAGTATCAGTGTAATGGTGCTATGGCGGGTGCAAAAAAGTACCACAAGGCTCCAATCATGATTGCAAATGATGTGGTAGAAGCTTTACAGAATAATGATAAATTTGAAATGATCGAAGCAGTGATGCCTGGATTTATTAATATGAATTTAAGCAGTACTTTTGTGGCAGATTATTTAAATGAATTAAAGAATGCTGAAAAGTATGGTGTGGAAGCACAGGACAAAACCGTGGTGATTGACTACGGCGGAGCCAATGCAGCAAAACCACTTCATGTGGGACACTTACGTTCAGCAGTTATTGGAGAAAGTGTAAAGCGTATTAAGAAGTACGTTGGAAACAATGTGATTGGGGATGCTCATTTAGGAGACTGGGGGCTTCAGATGGGATTGATTATCATGGAGTTAAAGGAACGTCAGCCGGATTTGGTATACTTTGATGAAAGTTATACCGGAGAATATCCGGAAGAACCTCCATTTACCTTGGATGAACTAAGTGAAATTTATCCGACAGCCAGTGCAAAGTCCAAAGAAGACGCTGCTTTTAAAGAAGCTGCACAACAGGCAACCGTGATGATTCAGAAAGAGTATCCACCATATCTTGCATTATGGAAGCATATCATGGCTGTTTCATTACCTGACTTGAAGAAGAATTACGGTGATTTGGATGTTACATTTGACTTGTGGAAAGGGGAAAGTGATGCGAAGCCTTATATTCCAAAGTTGATGGATGTTCTGGAAGCAAAGGATTTGGTTCATGAAAGTCAGGGCGCTATGGTTGTGGATGTAGCAGAAGAAGGAGATAAGAAAGAATTACCTCCTTGTATTGTGAAAAAATCCGATGGAGCCGCTCTTTATGCGACATCTGATTTGGGAACCATTATTCAGAGAGAAGAAGATTTCCATCCGGATGAATATATTTATGTGGCGGATAAACGTCAGGAACTTCACTTTACACAGGTGTTCCGTGTGGCAAAGAAGGCAGAAATCGTGAAGCCGGAAACAAAGTTGGAATACATGGGATTTGGTACAGTTAACGGAAAAGACGGAAAGCCGTTTAAGACTCGTGATGGTGGTGTTATGCGTTTGGGAATGTTAATTTCTCAGATTAACGATGCAGTTTATCAGAAAATGATGGAAAACCGTAGTATGGATGAAGCAGATGCCAAGGAAATCTCAAAGATTGTTGGACTTGCAGCATTGAAGTACGGTGATTTGTCTAATCAGGCGACTAAGGATTACATTTTTGATACCGATCGTTTTGCTTCTTTTGAAGGAAACACCGGACCATACATTCTTTATACCATTGTTCGTATTAAATCTATTTTGGAAAAATATCGGGCAGAGGGGAATAGTGTGGATGGACTGGCTATCGTTTCTACAGATAATACAGAACAGATGAACCTGATGTTAGAAGTGGCAAAGGTAAAAGAAGTGCTTGAAAATGCAGCGGAAGAATTAGCACCACATAAGATTTGTGCATATGTTTATGATTTATCTAATGTATTTAACAGTTTCTACCACAGCACAAAGATTCTGGCAGAAACCGATGCGGAAAAGCAGAAGGGTTACATTGCTTTAATTAAACTTACAAAAGAAATTTTGGAAACTTGCATCGACTTATTAGGATTCAAGGCTCCGGAAAGAATGTAGTAGATTGATCCTCGAAAGTTACGAGAGTAGCTTTCGGGGTTTTTTTACATTCCATAAAAAAAGAACCGTTCGAATATTATTCGAACGATTCTTTTATCGGACAATTATTCCTGTTCTTCTGTAGTTTCATCTACTTCTTTATCTTCTTTTTTATCTGTAGATTTTTTCTTATCCTTTGCTTTCTTGGTAGTTTCTTCAACTGCCACAGTCTGAGCATCCGGAGCTACAGTGGTTTCAACGTTTTTCACGTTAGAATCTCCTGAATCAATTAACTTCTGTCTTAAACTCTGGATTTCAGGTTCTGACATGGTAACAGGAGTAGTAGGTGGTGTATATAAACCGGAAGAAATGGCTACGGAATAACCAAGCCAGCAAATCAATGCAAGGGCAACAACTGTTACACCAGCATATGCAAGGTATTTTTTTGTGTTGTTCTTTTTCTGATTATGCTTACGATTGTACTTTTCCTGCTTATATCTGTCTACTTTTTCTTGACTCATTGTTATGTACCTCACAAATTTCTAAATTCTTCAAATATTATAAAACAAAAGTGGCTGTAAAACAAGTATCATTTGTGTTATACTATGGACTGAGTGTGAAAACATGAAACGAGATTATTGGAGTATAAAGACAGAGATGAAGCAGGACAATATTTTTAAGCAGATATTTATGTTGATTTTGCCTATGGCATTGTATTTAGGGATTCAGTTTTTTTGCGTTAACTTTGGCTATTTTCTAGTGGTGTTCTTTAGTGCATTGTTTGGAAAGGTAGATTTAGCAGGTGATGGAGTGCAGGTTTCAACAAAGTTGCTTTTGATTCTAAATATGATTGCATCCATATCGGCGATTCCTATTTTTACAATGATGTACCAGAGAGAAGAAAACCATGAAAGTTTCTGGAAAAATGATTATCCGGTTAAACTACTTGGTAAATTTATCTGGATTATTCCATTTGGATTGTTTGCAATGCTATCAGCGAATTTTGTTGTTTCATTTTTGTCATTGTTTATGCCGGATTTTATGATAGAATCATATTCAGATACCAAGGAAATCATTGATAATGCACCTGGAAGTCTTCAAGTGATTGCATCAGTGATTCTTGCACCGATTGTGGAAGAGTTGATTTTCCGTGGATTGATTTATACTCGATTGAAACAGATGACTTCCCTAAAAGCGGCGGCTGTGATTTCTGCAGCTTTGTTTGGTGCGTTTCATATGAATTGGTTACAGGCTCCATATGCATTTTTGATTGGAATTATGTGCGTTTTCGTTTACGAAAAATATCAGACGATTTTTGCGACAATTTTCTTTCATGGAATGGCAAACATGTTTAGTGTCCTGTCTATGTTTATGCTAGGTGGAGGCGGAGAAAGTACTGAACAGCCGTCTACCGGACAATTGGTGATTGCGTATATTTTTTGGATTTGGATTACAGGAGCTTTTGTGGTTCTGATAGGAATGATTATTAACCATAGGGTGAAAATAAAGGAGATTAAGAAAAATGAAGTTATTGACGATTACGATTCCATGTTATAATTCCCAGGATTATATGGAAAACAGCATTAAAAGTGCGTTGACTGGAAAAGACAGAGTTGAAGTCATTATTGTTGATGATGGTTCTTCAGATAATACATTGGAAATTGCAAAGAAATATCAGGAAAAATTTCCAAATATCGTTAAGGTAATTCATCAGGAAAATGGTGGACATGGAGAAGCGGTGAATACCGGAATTAAAAATGCCACCGGATTATATTTCAAGGTTTTGGACAGTGATGACCGTTTAGGAAGAAAAGCGCTCCAGAAGGTTTTAGATACCTTGGAAACTATGGTTGCCAGCGATGCGGAATTGGATTTATTAATTTCTGATTTTGTTTATGACAAACAGGGGGCTAAACATAAGGCGGTAATGAACTATAAGCATTGTATGCCAAAAAATAAATTAATCACATGGGATGATGTTCATTTTGGTGCTTCAAAATATCTTTTGATGCATTCCGTGATTTATAGAACGAAGGTACTTCAGAAATGCGGTATGATGCTTCCGAAGCACACGTTCTATGTGGATAATATTTATGTGTTCCAGCCATTGCCATATGTAAAGAACATTTATTATCTGGATGTGTGTCTGTATAAATACTTTATTGGAAGAGACGACCAGTCTGTGAATGAAAAGATTATGATTAAACGTCTGGATCAGCAGTACCGTGTTACGAAGATTATGATGGACGTTTATACGAATTCCGACATCAAGAAGGATAATTGTCGAGATGCCATGGTTCATTATTTTGACATGATGATGTGTATCAGCTCCATTTTATCCATTCGTGAGGGTTCTGAAGAACGTTTGAAGGATAAGGAAGAGTTGTGGAGATGTCTGGAACAGAAGAATCCGGATTTATACAGAAGAGTTCGTAAGTCTGTGCTTGGAAGAACCATGAATCTTCCGGGAAAAGCAGGAAGAAAAATGTCTGTTATGGGCTATAAGATTACACAGAAATTCTTCGGATTTAACTAGTAGGAGGATGACATGAATATTAACCAGACAATTGCCGATGAATTAGGGGTAAAGGAATGGCAGGTTACAGCAGCAATTAATTTGATTGACGAGGGGAATACAATTCCTTTTATTGCAAGATATCGAAAACCGGTTACCGGGGAATTAAACGATGAACAGTTGAGAACTCTGGATGAGCGTTTGAAATATCTTAGAAATTTAGAAGAAAAGAAGGCGACGGTAATTGCCAGCATTGAAGAACAGGAAAAGATGACGCCGGAGCTGTTAAAGAAGATTGAAGCGGCGACTACCATTGTTGCTGTGGATGATATTTATCGTCCGTATCGTCCAAAGAGAAAGACCCGTGCTACGGAAGCAAAAGCGAAAGGGTTGGAACCTTTGGCGATGATTTTTATGTTGCAGAAAAGCAACAAGTCACCGGAGGAAGAAGCAGAAGCGTTTGTTGATGCGGAAAAAGGCGTGGAAGATGTTTCCCAGGCGATTCAGGGCGCAAAGGATATTATTGCAGAAATCGTATCGGATAATGCAGAATATCGTGATGCGATTCGAAATACTGTCATGAAGCATGGGGAAATCCGTTCGGTTGCAAAAGATGAAGAGGCAGAAAGTCCTTATGAAAACTATTATGACTATATTGAGTCTGTTGGTAAAATTCCGGGACATCGAATTCTTGCCATTAATCGTGGAGAAAAAGAGAAATTCTTAAAGGTATCTGTGGAGATGCCTGATGAAAATATTATTAAGGTTCTTGAAAAGGCTGTGATTGTGGGTGATTCCCCTTTTAAGCAGTTGATTCAGGAAGCAGTGGAGGATGGCTATACCAGACTGATTAAACCAGCAATTGAGCGAGAAATCAGAAACACACTGACTGAACGTGCGGAAGATGGAGCCATTGTTGTATTCGGAAAGAATTTAAAACAGCTTTTGATGCAGCCTCCGATTGCGGATAAAGTGGTTCTGGGATGGGATCCGGCTTTTCGAACCGGATGTAAACTGGCCATTGTGGATGCTACAGGAAAGGTTCTTTATACAAAGGTTATTTTTCCAACTGCACCACAGAACAAGATTGAAGAATCTAAGAAGATTGTACTGGATTTAGTTAAGAAATACGGTATTGAGTTGATTTCTCTTGGAAACGGAACTGCGTCTAGAGAATCCGAAGCAGTAGTTGTGGATATTATTAAGGAATGTCCGACGAAACTGGAATATGTGATTGTCAATGAAGCGGGTGCTTCTGTTTATTCGGCAAGTAAACTAGCCACAGAAGAATTCCCGAATTTTGATGTGGGGCAGAGAAGTGCCACATCTATGGCACGAAGATTGCAGGACCCATTGGCAGAATTGGTTAAAATTGAGCCGAAGGCATTGGGTGTTGGTCAGTATCAGCATGATATGAACCAGAAGAAACTGGAAGGTGCCCTGTCTAATGTGGTAGAAGATTGTGTGAACAGTGTTGGAGTAGATTTGAATACTGCTTCTGCAGCGTTGCTGGAATATATTTCCGGAATCAATAAGACGTTAGCGAAGAACATTGTTTTATATCGTGAGGAAAACGGAAGTTTTGCAACCAGAAAAGAATTATTAAAGGTGGCTAAACTTGGACCGAAGGCTTTTGAGCAGTGTGCCGGATTTTTGAAAATCAGAGAAGGAAAAGAAGCTCTGGACTATACCAGTGTTCATCCGGAAAGTTATGATGCGGCAAAGAAACTGTTAAAGAAATACGGCTTTACATCGGAAGATATTTTGAATTCAAAAGTAGCATTGAAGAATCTGGTAAAAGATGTGAAAGTGGTGGCTGAAGAAATAGGAACAGATGCCATAACATTGCGTGATATCATTGCGGAACTGGAAAAGCCTGGAAGAGACCCGAGAGATGAGATGCCGAAGCCGGTGCTTAAGAGTGACGTTTTAGACTTTGATGACTTAAAGGAAGGAATGGAACTGAAAGGTACCGTACGAAATGTCATCGACTTTGGAGCATTTATCGATATAGGGGTTCATCAGGACGGATTGGTTCATATTTCCGAAATGAGTGATAAATACATTAAACATCCTATTGAAGTGGTTTCCATTGGGGATGTGGTGAATGTAAGAGTAATTGGGGTGGATAAAGCGAAGAAGAGAATTCAATTATCCATGAAAAACTGTAATTAATTCGTTTAAAAGTTACCCGGCGACTCCTTCGTCGGGTATTTTTATGAAATAAAAATGCAGTTTATTGCGTTTTTATAATAGATGAATTACTTTATTTAAAATTGGAGGGTTTTAAGATGAAAAAAACAAAGGCTATTTGTAGCGTTGTAGTGTCGATTGCTCTGGCATTGAGTGTGCCGTTTGCGGGAACACAGAAGGTGAGTGCAAAAACAATCAAACTATTTGGACAGAAGGTGGAAGATAATAGTAAGGTTCAATATTCCTTTCACAAAGGAACCTTAACAGTTACCGGTTTCGGAATCATTGATGACTCTTACACATCTGTTTGTAAGAAAAGCAGTATTAAGAAACTTGTTGTAGGAAAAGGGATTACCGGAATTGCAGATAAAGCATTTGAAGATTGTAGTTCATTGGAAACGGTGAATTTGTCTTCCGGTTTACGGAAGATTGGTTGCTATGCCTTTAAGAGCGCAGTCTTTAAGACAGTTACAGTACCAAAAACCGTGAAGGAAATTGGATATGCAGCATTTGATGATAATGGAAAATTAAAAAAAATGACAATTCCTGGAGATTTCAAGTATGTATCCGCACCGGATGCCGATGAAATGTTTGTAGGAGATAAGCTTGTGGATTACTATGTAAAAACAATTGCTTTTAACAGTCCGTTTGATCCGAAGAACAATGGGTTATTAAGAGCAGATTCTGTTCAGACTTATTCTAAAGATAAAAAATATAAAAGTTATGATGGAAAGATTTATACGAAAGACGGTAAAACATTGGTGGCAGTTCCAAAGGGAACAACCAAATTAACAATCAGAAAAGGTTGTAAAAAAGTATTGCTTAGTTCTTTTTGCAGTACTGACGCAAGTGTTGACGGCTCGGCATCTTGTTGTCACTTAAAAGAAATTAAGATTCCTGCAAGTGTGAAAGAAGTAAAGGATGATAAGCAGGATTGTCCTACGTATGATTTATTTGAATATAAATTAAAAATTAAGATTGAATCAAAAAAACTGACAGGAAAATCCATTGAAAATTTGGGATTGTTGTTACGCAATAAACAAAGAAAGGCTTTTTTCAAAAATAAAAAGTTAGATATTAAAGTTAAGAACCATATGTATATCAAAAATCATATCCTTTTAAGATATGATGGGAAAAACAAAAAGGTTAAGATTCCATCAGACATTAAAAGAATAGGTGGAGAAGCTTTTTATGAATGCAAAAAGCTGAAAACGGTTCAGTGGAATAAAAAATTAAGAGAGGTAGGAGATTCCGCATTTGCAGGGTGTACAATGAGCTCTGTGAACGTTCCTTCAAGTGTGAAAAAATGGGGGTGTGATTGTTTTGCAAAAAATTATATTAAAAAAATCAAATTGCCCCAAAATATGAAAGTGATTCCGAAAGGAATGTTTGCAGCTTCGTATATTAATGAATTGACAATTCCTGGAACTGTTAAAAAAATAGATGCTGGAGCTTTTTACAATAGTGAAATCAAAAAGCTTGCGTTAAGAGAAGGTGTTGAAGAAATTGCCGGAGATGCTTTTGGATATTGTAAGAACATGGAGACGGTTGTTTTGCCAAAAAGCTTGAAAAAATTAGATTGTAAGGCTTTCTGTGAATCTAATATTGGAAGCCTTCGATTGGGTACAACAGATTTCAAGATTGATGATGAGTACTATAGGGAAGATGATGAGTCCTTTGGCTATGAGGCGTTAAAGGAGATTATCTGCGATACGACACCGGAAAAATATATGACTATGGCTATTTTAACGAAAGTAGATTCTTCTGTAAACGTAATGAAGGTTTACACACCTAAGCTTACTGGAGCTTCCGGCTATGAACTAGAATGGTCTTCTATGAGTGATTATAGCAATTCTCAAAAGATGACATTAGATAACCAGAATAAGACAACGGATGTGAAAGTTAGCGTGAATTTGAGTGATAAGTATTACGTTAGAATCCGACCTTATACCACAAAAGATGGAAAGAATGTATATGGTAAGTGGACAAAGGTTGAAAAGGCCGGAGATTACGGTTACTCAGAATAAAAAAGAAACTGGTTTAGAATTTACTAAACCAGTTTTTTGTATATTCAATGAATTTCTTTTCGGATTCATTTAATATCTTTCCTTTTTTCCAAGCAAGGATTAATGGGCGGTATGCCTTTTCCTTTAAGGAGACCACGTGAATGTTGGGACCGGGCTGGATCATAAAAAATGCCTTCGGCAATAATGCGATTCCTTTATTATTTTCCACAAGATAGCGGAGGGCGCTGTAGTCGTGGGTTTCAAAGGTGACAATTGGTTCAAAACCGCCCTGGGCTTTACAATAATGATCCGTGAATTGTCTTAAATTCATGGAAGGGTAGTGGGCAATGAACTTCTCGTCTTTTAAATCGGATAAAGAAATCTCGTCCTTGGAACTTAGTGGATGATTTGTTGATACAATCACAATAATTTCGTCTTTCATCAGGTCGATAAAATCGTAGGAAGACATATCATCCTGAGGTTGCATGAATGTGAAGTCATAATGATTCTCGTTTTCTGAGGAATAATACACAGACGATAAAAAGATATCGGCATTACTGGTTAAAAAATCGGCGATGAGCAGAGAAACAAGACGTCCCCCTGCCTGAGGATAAAGGATGATATTGGACTTCGCATGAGAAAAATGGGTAATCCCTTCATCCAGATTGGTTAAAGAAAGATTCACTTTTTCGTAGAAAAATTTTCCGTTTCCGTTCAAAGCGATTTTTTTTCCATGACGATCGAAGAGCTGAACGCCCAGTTCTTCTTCCAGTTTTTTGATGGTCTTACTGATGGAAGGCTGTGGCACCATAAATTTCTGTGCCACGGATGAAAAGTTTTCACATTCGGCAGCTTCCTTAAAATATCTTAACTGTAATAATTCCATATTGACTCCTTAAAATAATATCTTCCGATTCAGAAAGTGATAGTGATATTATAATATTTTTTCGAAAAAAATAATATAGGGAAATCTGATGATAAGATGTTTTAGAGGGTGGGATAATTCCAGAGAAAAGGAACTCTGCAACGGATGTCAAAAAAATAATAAAAATTATTAAAAAAGTGCTTGACAAAGAAGGTCTAAAATTATATACTAGCAGAGCAGTTTAAATCTGTATGGGATCTTAGCTCAGCTGGGAGAGCATCTGCCTTACAAGCAGGGGGTCACAGGTTCGAGCCCTGTAGGTCCCATTACACATTTAAAAATGCACATATGGCGAGATAGCTCAGTTGGCTAGAGCACACGGTTCATACCCGTGGTGTCGTGGGTTCAAATCCCTCTCTCGCTACTAGCAGGTCGTTAGAGACAATAAAGAAAAGGTATCAGAAACTTTTACGGTTTTGGTGCCTTTTTCTTTATTTTATGATAAGATATTTTTCGTGAGACAAGGAGGTAGACCATGAGAATAGGAATGGGCTATGATGTTCATAAGTTAGCAGAAGACAGAAAATTAATTTTAGGCGGCGTGGAAATTCCTTACGAGAAAGGGCTTTTAGGCCATTCAGATGCAGATGTATTATTACATGCGATTATGGATGCATTACTGGGAGCTGCAGCGTTAGGGGATATTGGGAAACATTTTCCGGACACAGATCCGCAGTATAAAGGAATCTCCAGCATAAAACTGATGGAGCATGTGGGTCAATTGTTACGAGATAATCAGTTTGAAATCGGGAATATTGATTCCACCGTTATTTGTCAGAGACCAAAGCTTGCGCCTTATCGTGAGCAAATGGTAAAGAACATTGCAAAAGCATTGCAAATCAGGGAAGACCAGATTTGTGTAAAAGCAACTACAGAGGAAGGACTTGGTTTTACGGGAGAAGGGTTAGGAATTTCTTCTCAGGCCATTGTTCTATTGAAATAGGTAGATCCCAAATACAAAGAAGGTGAAAGTTTGGAATATCATCTGAAAGAAATAAAATTAGAAGATTATGATTTGCTACAGTCATATTATAATCTTAGAAGACCGGAGACGGCGGATAGTAATCTGATGGCACTGTATATGTGGAAGGAACAGTATCCTACTCAATATTTTCTGACGGAGCAGGGGCTGATCTGGGTTGCTAAAAGTTCGGATGGTCAATATTATACGTCTGTTCCTTGTTGTAAGAATGAGGACTTAAAGACCTGCTTTTCGCAGGCAGAAACATATTTTAATGATGTGTTAAAGAAAAAGCTGACCATGTATCTGGTGGATCGAGGGGCACTGGAGCAGCTGGGAATATCGGAAGAACAATATGTCATCATACCGGACCGAACCTATGCGGACTATGTGTATGATGCGGAAAAATTAAGACAGTTTTCCGGTAAGAAATATCATGGAAAGAAAAATCATCTGAATGCATTCCGAAGAGAATACGAAGGAAGATACCGATTCGCATTCTTAGATTCAAAAAACGAAGGAGAAATCCTTCCATTCCTTCAGGAATGGAAAAAGGGGAAGGAACATACGAAAGAACACGAACTGATTGACAGTGAAATTCAGGGGATTCGATATTTGTTGGAACATGAGAATACATTTTCGTATCGAATCGGTGGTGTTTATATTGATGAAAAACTTCAGGGGTTTACGATAGGGAATTATTGCGAGATAGAAGATATGGTGTATATCCCGGTGGAAAAAGCGAATCCTAACATTAGGGGATTATACCAATATTTATGTAGCGAATTTTTGAAAGAGGCATTTCCGAATGCCGGAAAAGTAAATCGGGAAGATGATATGGGATTAGAAGGGTTGCGAAAGTCCAAGTTATCCTATCATCCGATTTATCTGGTTGAGAAGTATACAATAATTCAAAAATAGAGAGAAGTTTTTATGATTAGATATTTGGAAGAACAGGAAAAGCAGAATATCCGAGAATTATATGAACAATGCTTTCCGGAAGACACAAAAGCATATACGGATTATTTCCTTAATCAGCGGTTGAAGAATTCTTATGTGGCAGTAAATGAAGAAAAAGGACAAATCATCAGTGGGCTTCATTTGATTCCGAAAAATGTGATTGTTGGAAAAATCAAAAGCAGAATTCTATATATTTACGGCGTGTGCACTGACATTGTTTATAGAAACAAAGGCTATATGAAGAATATGTTTGCACAGGTATTGGATGATATGTATCAGGATAAGGAACCATTTACTTATATTATTCCGTCCAATGAGGTGAATGCTGACATTTATCGCTCCTTAGGTTTTTCCTTCGTAATGGATAAGCAGGAGACGAAGCCGGAAGTGCATCGAAGAAAGCCAATCCATACGTTGATTTCCAGAAAGGCGGAAAAATCTGATTTAGTTAGATTGTCCATTTTTGCACAGACCTACACAGAAAAGTATTATGATGTTACCCTTTGCAGGGATGTGGACTATTTTCGCAAGATGATGGAACTCATTGAAGTGGAAGGCGGTTTCATCGAAATCTATATTGAAAATAAAGTAATTGTAGGATACCGTATCTGGTTAGATGATGAGGTGTTGGAGGAAGTCCTGGATGAATCTATTCAAAGCACCATGAGCTGGCTGGAGCCAAAGGGAAAACCTTACGTGATGGCGCGGATTGTAAACCTGAAGAATCTTGTGCGGCGTATGAATGTCTACGGCTCGGGAGAGGCACTCATTAATCTGTCCGATTCTATGATTCAGGAGAATAATGGATTGCATAAAGTCTCTTTTGAAAAGGGAATTATGACAATCGACAAAGTCAAGGATGGAGAACAAAATAATCTTCCGGTGATTGATTTAACCATTGGAGAGTTGACATCCCATATTTTTGGCTATAAAATCATCGAAGGACTACCTAAAATTTGTTCTGAGAACGGATTTTATATTAATGATTACGTTTAAATGGTAGGAAAGGAGTAGATGTACGAAAGGTGCATCGGATCAACTATGAAAATTTATAATACATTGACAAAGAAAAAAGAAGATTTTGTACCATTGCAGGAAGGAAAACTGACCATGTATGTCTGTGGACCGACTGTATATGATTTTATCCATATTGGAAATGCCAGACCGATGATTGTGTTTGATACATTTAGACGTTATATGGAATACAAAGGATATGAAGTTAATTACGTTTCCAACTTTACCGACGTGGATGACAAAATTATCAAAAAGGCTATTGAAGAAGGAAAGACTGCGGAAGAAATTTCTCAGAGATACATAGAAGAATGTAAGAAGGATATGGAAGGCATGAATGTAATGCCGGCTACAAAACATCCATTGGCTACGCAGGAAATTGACGGAATGATTTCCATGATTCAGACCTTAATTGATAAAGGTTATGCATATGATGCAGACGGAACCGTATACTTTAGAACCAGAAAGTTCAAGGATTACGGAAAACTGTCTAAGAAGAATATTGATGATTTGGAAGCAGGTCATAGAAACATTAAAGTGGCAGGTGAAGAGTCTAAGGAAGATCCATTGGATTTTGTTCTCTGGAAACCGAAGAAAGAAGGAGAACCGGCTTGGCAGTCTCCATGGAGTGACGGTAGACCGGGATGGCACATTGAGTGTTCTGTAATGTCAAAGAAATATCTGGGGGATGAAATTGATATTCATGCCGGTGGAGAAGACCTCGTTTTCCCACATCATGAAAACGAAATTGCCCAGAGTGAAGCAGCGAACGGGGTTCCATTTGCAAAATATTGGATGCATAACGCTTTTTTAAATATTGATGGTACCAAGATGTCAAAATCTTTAGGAAACTTCTTTACTGTTCGTGATATTTCAGAAAAATATGATTTACAGGTATTAAGATTCTTTATGTTAAGCGCGCATTACAGAAGCCCGTTGAACTTCAGTGCGGACTTAATGGAAGCGGCAAAGAACGGTTTGGAACGAATCGTCAATGCAGGCGAAAAGATTCGTGATGCTAAAGCCAATGGTGCAGACGGTTCCATGACCGAAGCAGAAACAAAGAATCTTTCTGAAGCACAGGAATATGTAAAGAAATTTGAATCAGCAATGGAAGATGATTGTAATACAGCCAATGCAATTTCAGCAGTATTTGAATATGTGAAATTTACAAACAGCATTGTGACTGCAGAAAGCACAAAGGAATTTGCCACAAAGCTTTATGAAATTTTAGAACAGCTTTGCAATGTTCTTGGGGTAATTCTTGAGAAAGAAACTGAGGCAGTAGGCGATGAAGATTACATTGAAGAAATGATTGCAAAACGTGCTCAGGCAAAGAAAGACAGAGATTTCGCCTTAGCTGACAGCATCCGTGATGAATTGGCAGCAAAGGGAATTATTTTAAAGGATACAAGAGAAGGAACCAAGTGGTCCAGAAGTTAAGTTATGAATGATATTTTTCGAATTGTGAAAGAACAAATGAATTTAAAGGATATCAATATCGTAGATTATTCCCCGTTGACCTTAGCGTACATCGGGGACGGAATCTATGAGATTGTGATTCGTACCATCATTGTGGATGAAGCAAACCGTCAGGTAAATAAGATTCACAAGGCTGCTTCCGATTTAGTGAAGGCACAGACTCAGGCGAAGATGATTTTTGCTATTCAGGATTTACTTACAGAACAGGAAATGGCGATTTTCAAACGTGGAAGAAATGCCAAGGCAATCACCAGAGCAAAAAATGCTTCCATGAGTGATTACCGTACTGCAACCGGATTTGAGGCGTTGATGGGATGGCTGTATCTTACGGAACAGTCAGAACGAATGATGGAACTGATTCGAAAAGGATTGGAATTGATTGGAGAGGAAAATTAATGAGATACGAAGAATTCACCATAGAAGGTCGTAATGCAGTAATTGAAGCTTATCGTGCGGGAAAAACCATTGATAAGCTTTTTGTTTTGGAACATTGTAAAGAAGGTTCCATGAACACGGTAATCCGCGAGGCAAAGAAACATGATACTGTAATCAATTATGTGAAAAAAGAACGTCTGGATCAGATGTCAGAGACAGGACGCCACCAAGGTGTGATTGCCTACATGGCAGCGTATGAATATGCAAGTGTGGACGATATCTTAAAGAATGCAGAAGAAAAAGGCGAAGCACCGTTTATCATTTTGTTGGATGATATTGAAGATCCCCATAATTTGGGAGCAATCATCCGTACTGCAAATTTAGCCGGGGCTCATGGTGTGATTATTCCAAAACACCGTGCAACCGGTTTAACAGCAACTGTTGCAAAAACTTCAGCTGGGGCATTGAATTATACTCCAGTAGCGAAAGTCACCAATCTTTCCAAGACCATTGAAGAATTAAAGAAAGAAGGATTGTGGTTCGTCTGTGCCGACATGGGCGGAACAACCATGTATGACTTGGATTTAAAAGGACCGATGGGGTTGGTAATCGGAAATGAGGGGAAAGGAGTTAGCCGTCTGGTAAAAGAAAAATGTGACTTCATTGCATCCATTCCAATGGCAGGAGATATTGATTCTCTAAACGCTTCGGTTGCAACCGGTGTATTGGCTTATGAAATTGTTCGACAGAGACGATAAATTGACGGATAAATTGGGCTGTGATAGAATTACGGAAGAGTATATTTTTCATGAAAGGAAGCGAAACGATGAGAATGAAAAGATTTTTAGGCGTTGTATTAACGACTGCTATAGTTGTCGGAATGTTTTTTTTCGGGAATTTTTCGGAGAAAGTAAAGGCGGCTCAAACAATTGATGCACCTGTAAATGCAGTAAGTAATATTACGGCGACTGGAAACGGTAAAGTTGTTTCATTTGATTGGGCAGAAGGCGATGAACATAAGGATGATGATTTTTACATTAAATTTTCACTGAAGCAACCAGCATATGTGAAATTTACAATTGTTTCCTCAGTTTGTGAAGAAAACTGGGAAAGTTTGGGAAATATAAATACGCCGAATGTTGAAGATTTATCAGGAGTTGTTGTTAAGAAACTACAATGCGATACAGAAAAGAATAAAAAGAACGAAAGATATGTTATTTTGGAAGAAGGAACATATTATGTAGCGTATCATGGAAAAAACGGAAAAGAATCCAAGGGAACGGTTACAACAGAAATCAGAGCACAGTATCTTCCAAGAAGCGGAAATGTTTCTGCAAGCACAGAAGAAGACGCAATTCCTTTAAAAGCCGGAGAATTTAAATCGTGCTTGATTACAGATAGCTGTAAAGAACAATTTTTTGTGTTTAAATTAACGAAACCATCAATTGTTAGTTTTGATATGAATGTTTCTGTTGCATCGGTGTATGGAAAGCCATGTGTTGGTTATAAATTATATTCTGATGACAGAACAGATTTAACGTCACAATTAAAAAAGCAGAAGAATAAGGAGTGGTATATTTACGATGGATATTTCTTGGGCAATAAATATCCATCATCAGCAAACACAGGTGGGTTATTGTTAGGGGTAGGAACTTATTATCTCAAAGTGTTTCAGGACCAGAAGGAAGCAGTGGTAAAGGTAAAAGCGAATATCGCACCTCCGACAAGCATTTCAAGGCTCGCAGCTCCTAAACTGAAGAAATATAAAAGAGGGACAAAGAAAATTACCGGAACTGCCAAAAAAGATGCTACGATAAAAGTGGTAGTGGGAAAGAAATCTTATACTGTAAAGGCAAATAAAAAAGGTAAATTTACAGTAAAGTTAAAAGCAAAATTAAAGAAGAAGGTTAAAATTAAGGTATCAGCTAAACTTAAGGGATATAAGAAAAGTAAGGTTGTTACCTACCGAGTGAAATAAGCATATTTCGTAATTAAGAATCGACAACTTTTTGAAATAAGGTTGTCGATTTTTTGTTGGAAAAAATATTGTAAAACAAATAAAAATATGCTATTATATTTTCGTTGCCAAAATTGGCAGGCTGATGTGGCTCAGGGGTAGAGCGTTCCCTTGGTAAGGGAGAGGTCACGGGTTCAATTCCCGTCATCAGCTTTCACGTTAGCAATGAGAAGTGAACAAAATAAAAAAGAAACGAAGTTCGTCGAAAGCTCGCTTTCGTAAGAACTTCGTTTCTTTTTTATTTTACGTCACGGCGAATGCCGTGACGAAGGAGAGCTTCGCTCTCCGAGTTCACATCTCATTGCTAACGAAAGCGAGGTGTTATAGAAAACATTGACTCCAAACATTCTCTAGGTATAATAAAAGATGTAGGAAAGGAGATTTCTATGGAAAAGTTAATTATTAGCGTATTGACAATATTAATTTTAATTGAAGGCTTTGAAGGAGAGTTTAGCAATCCAAGCGTAACGAATATCATTAAATGGATTGCAACTATCATTATGCTTACCTGTTACGTAATTACTGAAAGAATGAAAAAATCCAAGAATCAATAAAATATAACGACTTTTTAGTAAAAAAAGGGTCAACCTTTGAATTTATATCTTTTTTGCAAGTTTAAAATAAATTGAGGAGAGTTAATTTCTGATGGAAAATCAAGGTGAAGTTATAATTTATCAGATGGTTAAAGATATTGGTATTGCAAAAAATTATCTAAAGGAATACAAAATGACGTATAGAAAAAAAGCGTAATATAAAGTAACTTCATATTCAAACTGGTCAAAGGTTAAAAACAAGAAGACTAAATAATGAATAATTTCTATTTAATCTGGCATATGTAGCGTAAAATTTCTAATATTAGCCGAAATAAATGGATGCTATCTTGTATATTGTACGAGGTGGCATCCTTTTTTTGCTAAATTCTTATAACCATAATGTATTTCACAAATAAGTTGAAAATATTTAGAAAAGGTGGATATTTTTAAGAAAAAGTGTAAAAAACGAACACTTTTCTAAAAAAACGACACAAAACCAAACAAATATGGTAAAATGCAATAGATTTTTACAAAAGGGAGGTTTTTTATGAACAGTAAAATCAAAAAGTTTTTAGCTGTAGTTTTAACACTAACTCTTTTAGTCGGTGGTCTTAGTGTATTTGCACCAAAGAAGACAACAACTACAGCAGTGGCAAAACAGAAGACAGTTTATGATGAAATTAAAGTATCAAAATTGTCAAAAGAGGAACTTGATGGCGTGGCAAAGGAAGCTATAGTAGACGGTAAAAATGCTGCAAAAGAAGTAAATTCTTATAAGAACAAAGAAGACTATAATGCAGCATTGAATTCAGCGATGACTTCCTTCTACAAAAAGGATGATAAGAAGCAGTTAAAAGCTTTCGTGAATAACCTGGACAAAAGAGCAGGGAAAGTCGCTGTAAATTATGAAAAAGCTGCGAAGGAACGTTCTAAAGGATCAAAAAATGGGTTTGTCCCGGGAGAGATTACAGCGATTTTTGATGCGAATGTTTCAAAAGAGGATATTAAAGCTGTATGTAAATCCCAGGATGCTAAATTAAAGAAATGTTTTAAGATTCATACGGGTGAGTATATGAGTGTTATTGAGATTTCTATGTCAAAAACAGTTGATCAGGCTTCAAAAGATTTTTCTGAATTTAGCTTTGTAAAGGCTGCAGACAGCAATGATTTGGCAGAACCAACTGAAATTGAAAATCCACAAATTGCTTCGCAGGATACTATGAGTCCGGAAACAAATTCCAGTTCTACAGTTACTGCAATGACTAATGATAATTTGACAGAAGCATTTCATTTTGACAATATGCGTGTGAAAGGTGCATGGGATTATCTGAGTACGCATGCACATCAGAAAGTTAAAGTTGCTGTTATTGATATCGGTTGTTACTATGATAATCCGGATATCACAAACGTAATCACAGACGATTCTTATGATATGGTTGCAAAAAAACCAATCAGAGAGGTTACATATAATAGTCAGCAGTATCATGGTACTGCGGTTATTGGTACGATTGCTGCGGAAGCAAACAATGGAAAGTTGATTGCAGGTGTTGGTAGCGGATACGATAATAGTGTTACGGAAATTCTGGCAATTCAGGCAGGGGATTATTATCCGGATCGTGACAAATATCTTCTTCCAAACAGTGCAGTGTTTGAAGGATTGAATTACGCTTATGAGCATGGTGCAAAAGCAGTCAATATGAGTTTTGGTAGTTTGGGTGTAAATTCATCATACGACTATTATTTGAGAAAATTGTACAATGCTGGAATTGTTTTAATATCCAGCGCCGGAAATGACAATAGTTCTGAAATTCACTATCCTTCAGATTCCAAATATGTCATCTCTGTAGGAGCAACTTATTCAACAAATATTAGAGCATCATTCTCTAATTATGGAAGTGAGAAGGATATCTGTGCGCCGGGAGCTTCCATTCCGTGTTTATCATATGACAATAATAGTATTACATTAATGAACGGTACTTCATTTTCTTCTCCAGCCACAACAGGTGTTGCGGCAATGATGTTATCAGTAAATCCGGATTTATTACCGTATGATGTGGGACGAATTATGCAAAATACAGATCGACATATTGCAGATTTCGAAACAAACGCACAATTCAGTCACGGTATTGTAAATGCCGAAAAGTGTGTAAGAGTAGCAGATGATTATGACCTAGTAGGAACATTTGAAGGGGAAGAAGCAGATGAATTTAATATTGCATCACAGGCAAACGTGACAGTATCAAATCCTGTTTCACAATACCCGGCCAGCAATTTGGTTGATGAGAATGTGGAAACATTGGGGGCGGTTGCAAGCGGTGCAACGCAGAATATTGTGTTGAATTTTAATGAAACAATTGATGCACATAGAATCGTATTACATTATGCAAATTCTTATTCTGCTAATTTTAAAATTTATTATTCTACAAATGGAGTGACTTATTCAAATCTTGGTTATAGCAGTTCAGGAACAATTGCCGCAAATAAACTCGTATATAACTTAACTTACAACGGAATTGACACACGGAAATTGAAATCTATTAAGATTGAATATACAAATTGTAGCGAAACTATTTCATTGAAAGAAATTCAGGTATGGGCAGATCAGACATACACAAGATCAGCAGACAGCTGTACTTTAGAAGAACCGATATACGCACCGAAAAATTTACGTGCAGAAATTTTAGGCTATCACAGAGTGAAATTAACATGGGATGTTGATGCAAGAATGATTGCAAAAGGTTATGAATATGACGTTTATGATGAAGGAACAAAGGTGGCAACGGTAACTGATAATACAATTATTCTTGAAAATAGCGTTGGTAGAGCCGGAGGCTTGAGTTATGCCGTTCAATCAAAATATAATGGAGAAGTTTCAGATATTGCCGCCACATACTCCACAGCAATTGTTTGGGATCATTACCTAACAACTGAGCCGACCACAGAAGAAGTAACAACGGAAGCTCAAACAGAAACAACCACAGAAGAAATAACTATCCCGGCAGTGAATCTTGCTTTAAACAAAACGGCTTATGCTTCATCCAATGAAAATGGTGACCTGATTGCCGGTAAGGCTTTTGATGGTAATGAAAGTACAAGATGGTCTTCCCAGTGGACAGATGATGAATGGATTTATGTTGACCTTGGTTCCATTTATCAGGTGGGGAGAATGAACATTAAGTGGGAAGCTGCAAGAGCTGCATCTTATGATGTTTATATTTCCATAAATGGTACGACATGGAATAAGATTACAAGCAATAGTCAGAATGCAGAAAATACAACAGATTATCTTGGTGGCGTATATGCAAGATACATAAAGGTGGCTGGAACCAGTCGTAATACAACATATGGCTATTCCATTTATGAAATGGAGGTTTATGGAAAAGGTGGAGAAACAACAACAGCTCCTGAAACAACAGAGGTTCCTACAACCATAGAACAGACAACGGTTCCGGAAACAACAACGGAGTATACTAGAAGATATGTTTATTCCGGATATACGCTTTCCAATACAAATATTGCCACAGGAAAAACCGCATATGCATCGAGCGAAGAAAATGGTGATTTAAGTGCAGGTAAGACCATAGATGGTGATATGAGTACACGTTGGTCTTCTCAGTGGACAGATGATGAATGGATTGTGGTAGATTTAGGCGAGGAAATTCCTATTGGTATGGTAAAACTTTATTGGGAAACGGCTATGGGAAAAGATTATGATTTACAGTTCTCAGTAAATGGAAATGACTGGTATGATAAGAGAAGTACAAGAAATAATTCAATGCTGAATACGACAGAAGCATTTCTTCCGGAGTATACCAGATATATCAGAGTAAAAGGAATTCAGAGAGCTACAGGATACGGATATTCCTTATACGAAATTGAAGTATTCCCGGTGATCTTAAATAACTAAATAGTATGTTTGGAAGAACTTTGAAGGATTATCCTGAGAAGTTCTTCTTTTTGAATATAAAAATAATACCTTTGTGGTTGATAGTTTTTATTATGAAAAGTGCAAAAAGCATTACACATTAAATTGTGTAGTGCTTTTTTGAATTATGTAAAGGATAAAGAAATATGAAAGAAAAATGTGTGGAAAATAGACTTTTGCTTGATTTCTTTACTAAAGATGTGTATGAGATATGAAATTACTTGACAAAAAAAAAAAAAAAGTAGACTAGAATGTGTTGAAACGTTTCAGACAAATAATATGACGGGGAAGAAATTGACATAATAACTTAAAAAAAACAAAGGAGAATGAAAATGAAAAAATATTTGGTATTAACATTGTTTGTAACAGCATTAACATTTTTATTTAGTTCACAGAGTGCATCAGCAACTGAGTTTGGAACAGGAGGGGGTAAAACTTACATTGAAACATTGGCAGATTACGATGAAGATTCAACATACATTACGTGTGGTGGAGAAAACGTCTTAGTAGATTTGGGTAAGAGCGCTATTGATGATTTATATAGTAAATCAAGTTTCAAGAATACACATACAATTAACCACTTTATTATTACACATAAGCATAATGATCATGTAAGTGGTTTATCTAAATTGGCAACGAAGGCCAAAAATGAAAAGAGAGTTGTAACAATCAATAATCTTTATGTAAATGGATTAGATTTTAAACGCAATCAACCATTACATGACAATCTTGAATCGATTTTTAAGAGTGACTGGGTTTTGGTGAAGAATGTTTATGTTATGGGAAATTTGAACAATAAAAGTGGTACAGTAGAAACAAAAGATCTTGTAAACTATCTTTCAGATGTTGTGGCAAATAAGAAGAATGTATATAAGCGTGTGAGTTCTATGAAGTATTATTATAAGTACAAAGAAATCACAGAGGGTATTGGCTCTGCCGGTTATAAAATAAAAATTTTACCGGCATTAAAGAATTATCCAAAAGGCACATTGACAACAAATAAATATGAGAACAATCATTCTATGTGTGTTATTTATTATGATTGTAATGATGCTCGTAAATTTAAGATTGTATTAACAGGTGATATCGAAACAGCTGCAATTGGTGGAATTGCAGATGATTCTACTTATAGTTCTTATTTCAAAGGGGATAAGTATAAAGATGTATACTACAAGGTTCCGCATCATGGAAAGGCATTATCCAAGGTACTCGTACCAGGAGAAAAAAGATATATTAATGAGATGAAGCTTCTTAACGTTGTCAAACCTACATATGTAGTAGGGACAAACTGGGCAAACAGAAATTCGGTGAATGATACACCAAATGATGCAAGAATTAATTTCGATTTCTATGACTCATTTAGAAGTTATTATCATGAGATTGAGTATCCAGCTAACAGAATTTTTAAACTGAAATCGTCATTCTAAATTTTAAAAAAGAATCCTCCTAGACATAATAGGAGGATTCTTTTTTAAAAAAAGTAATTTTTGTATACCAGATGGTGCAATACATTTAAAAGATGTTAATGATTCTGTTGCATCATATTTTTATCTGTGGTACTATATTAGGAGCGAAAATCTAGGAAAAGAGGTTTTACATATGAACAAGAAAGTATTATCAGTATTAGTTGACAATACATCAGGAGTACTGAACAGAGTTGCCGGTCTTTTCAGCAGACGAGGATATAACATTGACAGTTTAACTGTTGGGGAAACAGAAAATCCTAAATATTCTCGTATGACAATCGTTGTCACCGGTGATGATGATATTATTGAACAGATTATTAAACAGATTTCTAAGTTGGAAGACATCAAGAAAGTTGATTTGTTAGAACCAACTAGTTCTGTTACAAGAGAATTAATTCTCGTAAAGGTTAAGACAAACGCTACACAGAGACAGCAGATTTATGCAATGACTGAAATTTTCAGAGCAAACATTGTAAATGTGGAAAAAGACAGTCTTATGATTGAAATCATTGGTAGCCAGTCTAAACTTCAGGCGTTCCTTACATTATTAGAAGATTACGAAATCCTTGAACTTGTAAGAACAGGAATCACAGGTCTCGCAAGAGAAACAAAATAGTTAATAACTGTAAACACAGTTAATATATAAAAATACATATGGAGGCGTATTATGTCAGAAGCAAAAATTTATTATCAGGAAGATTGTAATCTTTCATTATTAGACGGAAAGACTATCGCCGTTATCGGATACGGTAGCCAGGGTCATGCACATGCTTTAAATGCAAAAGAATCAGGATGTAACGTTATCATCGGTCTTTATGAAGGAAGTAAGTCATGGGACAAAGCTGTAAAGCAGGGATTTGAAGTTTACACTGCAGCAGAAGCAGCTAAGAAAGCTGATATCATTATGATTCTTATCAATGATGAAAAGCAGGCTGATTTATACAAGAATGAAATCGAACCAAACCTTGAGGCAGGAAATATGTTAATGTTCGCTCACGGTTTCAACATTCACTTCGGATGTATCGTACCACCAGCAGACGTTGACGTTACAATGATTGCTCCTAAGGGACCAGGACATACAGTTCGTTCAGAATATCAGGAAGGAAAGGGTGTTCCTTGTTTAGTAGCTGTAGAACAGGATGCTACAGGAAAGGCTCTTGATATGGCATTAGCTTATGCATTAGCAATCGGTGGTGCTAGAGCTGGTGTTCTTGAAACAACATTCAGAACAGAAACAGAAACTGACTTATTCGGTGAACAGGCAGTACTTTGTGGTGGTGTTTGTGCATTAATGCAGGCAGGTTTCGAAACATTAACAGAAGCAGGATATGATCCAAGAAATGCATATTTCGAATGTATCCATGAAATGAAATTAATCGTTGACCTTATTTATCAGTCAGGTTTTGCAGGAATGAGATATTCTATCTCTAACACAGCAGAATACGGTGATTACATCACAGGTCCTAAGATTATCACAGAAGAAACAAAGAAAGCTATGAAGAAAGTTCTTGCAGATATCCAGGATGGATCATTCGCTAAGGAATTCTTACTTGACATGTCAGAAGGCGGACGTCAGGTACATTTCAAGGCTATGAGAAAGTTAGCTGCTGAACATCCATCAGAAAAGGTTGGAGAAGAAATCAGAAAGCTTTACAGCTGGAATGACGAAAGCGGCAAATTAATCAACAACTAAGCGTAAACAATGAGCCAAACGGCTTAAAATAAAAAGAACACGTAGCAAGATTTCATGCTCGCATGAAACTCTGCTACGTGTTCTTTTTATTTTGACGGACATTCGGCGAATGTCCGTCGCTTATTGATTGACGCGTAAGCGGAAATCAATAAGAAGGCGTTTGTAAAAAGGAGGAGCCATTCGGCGAATGTCCCATACCAAAGTGCAAAACAACAAGATGGTGGTAAGAACAAATGTGTTCAATTAATAAAAAACGTGCTAGAATAAAGATGCTCATATGCAAAATACAAGAAAAGGAAACTTGAAGAAGATGAAGAAATGTATTATTATAGGCGGTGCCGATATCACGGCTTATTCGGAAATAAAAAACTATTTAACACCAGATGCTTTTTATATTTTTTGTGATTGTGGATTAAAACATGAAAAGGAACTGGGAGTTTCTCCTGATTTAATCATCGGTGATTTTGATTCTTATGAGAAGCCGGATACGGAGACGGAGACAATTGTTCTCCCGTGTGAAAAAGATGATACGGATACAATGTATGCAGTAAAGGAAGCAATCAAGCGTGGATTTGATACATTTGTTTTGGTGGGTGTTGTCGGAAACCGACTAGATCATACCCTGGCAAATGTTTCCATTCTTTTATTTCTGGAATCTTATGGGAAGAGGGGAATCATTGTTGATGATTATTCCGAGATGGAATTGGTTTCCAAGGAGCCGGTTTATGTCGAAGATTGCTATTCGTATTTCTCGTTACTGAACATTACAGGAATGGCGCATGGCATAAACATAGAGGATGCGAAATATCTTTTGGAAAATGGTGAAATCACCTGTGAATATCAGTATGGCGTGAGCAACGAGGTGTTACCTGGAAAGAAAAGTAAAATTACAGTAGAGCACGGAACATTATTGTTGATAAAAGTGCGATAGAGGATAAATTAGATGAGTAGCAATAATAAACAGGAATTTTATAATGGAATGAAAACCGGGATCCCAATAGGTCTCGGTTATTTTGCGGTGGCATTAACCTTGGGGATACAGGCAAAAAGAGCAGGGATTACAGTAATCCAGTCAGCATTGGCCAGTTTCGGGCTGCATGCATCGGCAGGAGAATATATTGCCTTTTCTTTATATGGTGCCGGATCCGGAGTATTGATTATGGTCCTGATGGAAATCGTGGCAAATGCAAGATATTTATTAATGTCCTGTTCCCTAAGTCAAAAGATTCCGGAAGATACACCGATTTGGAAACGACTTATTATGGGATACTTTGTGACTGATGAAATCTTTGGGGCGTCCATGACCGTTCCGGGAAAACTAAATCCATATTATGTTTTCGGAATGATTGTAGTAGCATCTCCCGGATGGGTTGCAGGAACAGCTGTAGGGGTTGCACTGGGAAATACCTTACCGGGAAATATTGTGAGCGCATTAAGTGTCGGTTTATATGGAATGTTTATGGCATGTGTTGTTCCCGAGGGAAAGAAAAACAGAGTGGTTGCATTAGTTATTGTGGTTAGTTTTCTGTTTAGTTATCTATCCACGGTAATTCCAGGAATCAAGGAAGTAAGTAGTGGCGTGAAGATTATTGTGCTGACGATTTTAATTGCTGGAGTTTTTACGATTGTACATCCAATCAGGGAACTGGAGGAAGGAGAATAAATGACAAGGAATATTTATGTTTGTTTATTGGCGATGTCGGTAGCGACGTATTTGATTCGAATTTTACCGATTTTGTTGATTCGACGAGAAATTAAAAATACATATATTCGTTCGTTTTTATATTATGTGCCGTATGTTACGCTATCGGTTATGACATTTCCGGCAATCCTTACGGCGACGCAGTCCGTGATTTCCGGTGCCCTGGCATTGGCAGTGGCAGTGATTCTGTCCTGGAAGGATGGTAATTTGTTTCGTGTGGCCATGGCAAGTTGTGCGGTGGTATTTATTGTAGAACTATTTATCTAAAAAAGTCCGTTATCTGAGTGTTACAGATAGCGGACTTTTCTTAATTCTTCCTGTAGTTTACCGGAAAAATCTGCCAGATCATTGTATTGCTCTGTGATATGTTTTTGTGTGCTTTTTAAGGCGAGTATTTCATTATTTTTTTGATATAGTTCCTGCTGTAGGGCTTCGCAGTGTTGTTTTTGTTTCTGGAGTTCTTTTTCTAACGTCTTGGAATCAATTGTGGAAGAAGGGGAAACTGTATTTTGGAACGGACGAATCTGCAGACTGGAATCCATTTCAAAATAAGTGGTCTGTTCCTTGGAAAAAACGGCAATAAGCATTGCATTCGGTAAATTCATTAAGGAAAATCCCTGAAAGGAATAATTTCCCTGATAGAGGAGGGCACTTTTCTGTAGGGAATCCATGGATACGTAGAACAGAGCGTTAGAACTGTCCTCCGGATTGTGAACGCTGTAAAACAGAAAGACTTTGGCTTGAAATGAATGTAACCTGCAATGAAGAAATTCACGATATTCCTCAGCGTCGTTTGACAGGGACAGTAATTCCAAAAAACGCATGTCCTTTAAGTGATAAAGTCTTAGACGACCATGTGTGGAAATGTAACTGACATAATTGACTTCCCCGGACTGAAGGGACAACTTGCCGGAAACATCATCGAATACAATTCCGTGGGATTGTATTCGGCCGGAATAAACGGTATACATATAAACTTTTTCGTTTTCCTGATAAAGAATCAGGGGCTGTCCTGAACTAAGTGTTAGAATCTGATAATTTTCCATAGAAACCTCCTTTAATGCTTCTAATTAGTTCTATTCAGAAGTGAATTGCTTTAGAACCAAAAGAATTCCTTTGCATAAAATATATAAAAAATAATGGGAGGAACTTATGAATGGTGAAAAATGCGGGGTATGTCAGAGCTGCTATTGTGGTGGCGGAATCTGTAATATCCCCTTAAGTGGTCGACCAAAATTATTATCTGTTTATGCACCGGTGGTTTATGACGAAATCGGTTTGAATATTTGTAGAACGGTTACAGTGCCGGAAGATGTGCTGGCTGCAAATCCAACGGCAGCCTGTGCAAGACTGGATGTCATCGACGTTGAATTTACGGCAGCTTCCACGGGAATTCCCGGAACGACAGTAACCAATACGGCACGGGCAAATTGTAGTACAGTTGTCTTAACGAATGTGTCAGTGACGTTTCTTGTGAAGTTATTCGACCAATGCAATAACTATCTGACTTCGACAGTTGTTACAGCCAATTATCTTCCGGGAAGTACTACCAGCCCGGATGCAGAGTATCTGGATGCGGAAACAAATCCGGATTCCGTGACGGTTGAACTTTACACTCCGTATGGGGTAGGATACACTGCGGCAGATGGAGAGCCGGTAATTAATACAGTAGGATTCTTACCGGATGGAAACTCGGTAACCAATGGAATTAATGCAACAGCAGTTGCAAAAGCAATGAATTTTAATTCTGTGACAGGAACATTTTCCGCAGGAATTTCCTTATTCTTACGAACGGTTTACTATGAAACTTACAAAGTGGCACAGCAAGGAAAACCAATTCCACCAAAAGCCAGCCTTACTGAGGATCAGAACAGCTGCCTTGATTTCGTGGAAAGTGGCTTACTTTCCAGAGAAATTAAGCCGTTGGAGTTAGAACCGCCAAAGTGTGAAGGAAAGCTGAAAGACACAGAAAGTCCTTGCGAAAGAGAAGATGGAAACATCGTTGTATTCAATCCTTGCGGATGTGAACCGAATAATGATCCTTGTAATGGACAAAACAATGAAAATTCTAAGGGATAAAATAATATTTTTGCTGAAAATCCGTTTCAAAAAAGGACAGAATATGATAAAGTATATATCAGTGGGCGATTAGCCAATATACGAAAAAACAGCACCGCATTAGCGGTGCGATACATAATGGAGGATTTATATATGTTTACTTTTGATGAAGTGAAGAACGTTGATGCAGAAGTTGCTGCAGCAATTCAGCAGGAAAACGACAGACAGCAGAGCCATTTGGAATTAATTGCGTCTGAAAACATTGTCAGCAAGGCTGTTATGGCAGCTATGGGAAGCCAGTTAACAAACAAGTACGCAGAAGGTTATCCGGGAAAGAGATATTACGGTGGATGTGAATACGTTGATATCGTGGAAGAACTTGCCAGAGAAAGAGCAAAGAAACTTTTCGGATGTACTTATGCAAATGTTCAGCCTCATTCAGGAGCACAGGCTAATATGGCAGTTTTCTTTGCTTTGGTTAAACCTGGTGATACGGTAATGGGTATGAGCCTTGATGCCGGTGGACACTTAACACACGGTTCACCTGTTAATATGTCCGGTACATACTTTAACATTGTTCCTTACGGAGTAAATGAAGAAGGATTCATCGACTATGATGAAGTTTTAAAGATTGCTAAGGAAGCAAAACCAAAGTTAATCGTAGCTGGTGCCAGTGCTTATCCGAGAAAGATTGATTTCAAGAAATTCAGAGAAATCGCTGATGAGGTTGGTGCATTCTTAATGGTAGATATGGCTCATATCGCAGGTCTTGTTGCGGCAGGAGTTCATCAGAGTCCAATCCCATACGCACATGTTACAACAACTACAACACACAAGACACTTCGTGGACCACGTGGTGGATTAATCTTATCCAGTGAAGAATTTGCATTGGAACATAAATTAAATAAGGCTGTATTCCCTGGAATTCAGGGTGGTCCTTTAATGCATGTCATTGCAGCAAAGGCTGTATGTTTCAAAGAAGCTTTATCTGATGAATTTAAAGCTTATGCAAAGCAGATTGCAGCAAATGCACAGGCGCTTGCAAAGGGATTAACAGACAGAGGATTTGATTTGGTATCCGGTGGTACAGATAATCATTTAATGTTAGTTGATTTAAGAAGTAAAAATGTAACAGGTAAAGATTTTGAAATTGCATTAGATGCTGCAAACATCACATGTAACAAGAATGCGATTCCTAATGATCCGCAGAAGCCGGGAATTACATCCGGTGTGAGAATTGGTACACCGGCTGTTACAACTCGTGGATTGAAAGAAGAGGATATGGATACCATTGCCGAATGTATGGCATTAATCGCTGATGATGCGGAAGCAAACACAGAAAAGGTTAAGGCTATGGTTAAGGAATTAACAGATAAGTATCCGCTTTATCAGTAATATATGAAAAAAATGGAAGGGGCTGTCGGTTGGCAGCCTTTTTTTAAGGAGATATATTATGAATGAAAATGAAATGAGTATTGATGAGATTAAGAGGAATACGGTTAGAACGAAATGTAATTCAGTAGCGAGCATAGATAATACAAAGAAGAAAGCGATGAAAGGGCTTGTGCTGATATTTTTTTTTAGTGTATTTGGGGCAGTTATGAATTATTATCCAGAGTATAATGTGCTTTTGAAGTCATCAAAAGGAAAGTTTTTTATAATCGTTTGTTTTTTATTCGGTTGTGTGCAAATAATCGGTGCGATTCAAGAACATTGGAAACAAAATGAATTGATAGAAAAGGGAAAACTGACAAGTGGAATTGTACTTAGCCATGGGAAAGAAGAATGGAGCGGAAGCAAATGGCCGAAAATGATTGGATATCGATATGACATATTGGTAGATATGCCTTTTGGAAAAAGGATAATAGATTATCAGACGTATGAAAAAGTTCCCGTGTATTGTCAGAATGATGTTGTTGATATTTTGCATTACAACAAATGGTTCTGGGTTGTTAGAAAGGAGAAATAAAGAGATGGAAAATAACAATCAGTTTGATTATTGGAATAATACTTGGAACAGTATACCAAATGAAGAATCTTATACGGAAATAGAATGCAAGGAAGCATCGTTAACAAAATGGAATTGCACCTTTGGATTGATTTTTGGTTCTGGTTTTTTGTTTTTCCCTTTATTTTTCGGATATTTAATATTATCTTACCCACAAAATGTTCGTGGGGAGGAGAGTGTAGGAGGGAGGACTTTTGCATTTGTATTGCTTTCAATCTTTTTTGTTATTGGAGTATGTTCGCTGTATTATTCTTTTCGCAATATTTATTACTATCTTTTAGTGAAAAGTAAAGGGGAGTTACTCCATGGTTATGTCATTGGATACGAGGATGACAATACATACTATAATGGATTACCTGGACAGATATGCAAGATTGTGATTGATGTGCCGGAGGGAAAGCGCTTAATTAAATATTGCCTTGGCTTAGTGAGTCAGCCGTATCTGATTAATGAACCAGTAGAACTTAAAAGATACAACGATATTTTTTATCTAAAAAAGAAGAAATCTTATTTGAGATAGGAGCGGGTTATGCAAACAAAGCGAGATCTTATAAGTAAATTGCATGATGTGGATCGAAATAGTTATCCGGCATATAAGCAGTTAAAAGGAAGCTATGATATGGTTGATTTTGTGTTAAATATTGATCATGTCCAAGGGGATCCTTTTGCATCTCCCTCCATGCTAAGTGTATTCATATCCGGAGCGAAAGCAGGTTTTCCGAAACATCTTTACGAAACGAAGGAAAAGAAGATTGCTTTGGAAAATCTGTTGTTACGTTGGTTCTCCGGGGAAATGAAAAAATATGCATTCCGTGAAAAGGGATCGGGAAAATCCGGGTTTATGGGAGCAGCATCGCCGGGACCGGAAAATCTTCCACGGACCGGTTGTGAGATTTCTGTACACGGTGATGTTCTCGTTCGATTTGAGGTGGGGTTTCCGGCGAATGGTAGAAGAATTCAAAGCAACGGCTTGGAGAAAATTTTATTATCTTATATCCCGAAGATTGTATCTTCTACACTGGTTTATGAAGGGGCCAAAGAACAAAAATATTTGGAGGTCGCAAATCTTGCAGAAGATCAGGCATACATTCGAGAACAATTAAAGACAATGGACTTGGTTGCTTTTGTAGCAAACGGGGCAATTCTCCCAAGAGAATCCGGCGTTAGCAGTAGACCGATGAAAGATGCCATTCCATTTAAAACTCCGGAAACCATGGAAGTGGAAATGAATCTTCCGCATTTTGGAACTATGAAAGGTATGGGAATTCCGAAAGGAATCACCATGATTGTGGGGGGTGGATTCCACGGAAAATCCACATTACTAAAGGCGCTGGAAGTTGGTGTTTACAATCATGTGTTAGGTGATGGCAGGGAGTATGTCATTACCGATGAGACCGCCATGAAGATCCGAGCAGAAGATGGAAGAAGTATTCAAAAGGTAGATATTTCCATGTTTATCAATAATCTTCCAAATGGAAAGGATACAAAATCTTTTTCTACACCGGATGCCAGTGGTAGTACTTCTCAGGCCGCCAATGTAGTAGAAGCCATGGAAGCAGGGAGCAGACTATTCTTAGTGGACGAAGATACTAGTGCTACAAACTTTATGGTCTGTGATGAATTGATGCAACAGGTAGTACATCGTGATATGGAGCCGATTACACCGTTTAGTGATACGGTTCTTGAGATTTATCATTCCACAGGTATTTCCACTGTCTTAGTAGCCGGTAGTTCCGGAAGCTTCTTTTATTCTGCAGATAAAGTAATTCAGATGCTCGACTATAAACCGGTGGATATCACAGAACGTGCAAAACAGTTTGCCGGTCAATATCCGCATCCGACAAAAGAAGCAGATTCCTTAGAATTTCCCGATTTCTCGAAGACAAGAATCTGGCGGAAGATGGCCGATGCAAAAGAACGGGTGAAGATGAAAGTGGTGGGTAGAGACACGATTTCCATAAACAAGGAAACCATTGATTTACGTTATGTGGAACAACTGGTGGAACAGGGACAATTGTCCGGATTGGCACAAATTATCTGGTTTATTCGTACACACTATTTTACTGAGCAGATATCCATGAAAGAAATGGTTGACCGGGTGGAGGAATTGATGGAAAAAGAACGATTCCATAAGATTGCATCAGGGAATATATCCGGAAACTGGGTAGTGCCAAGAAGACAGGAAATTTTCGCTTGTTTAAATCGATGGAGATAGAAAGGAACTTGTTATGAAATCATTAAAATATGAAGATGATTTTGGTTTTGACAATGAAATAAAACATAGCCCCGGTGTTGAAAGCACTTATGAAGAGAAATGGGAAGGAGAGGCTTGGACTCCGTTTCAGGAAGAAAAAACGATTTGGGATGAAATAGAAACTCAAAGAGACTATCCGGAAAAGAAATGTATAGAAGCCGGTTGGGGAAGTCATGTAAATGGGATTCTAACAATCAAAATTGTTTTTTTTGTGTTTATTTTTTTATGGATTTATATTGGGATGATTGCCTTGGTATTCTTAACGGAACCGCAAACTTTTTCAGTAATCCCTGTGGCGGTTGTGTTGCTGACATTTCCGGTGGTTATATTAGCGGTGCTGTTTGGGGATAAGGTATGGCATTCATATTCCATCCGGAAATGGGGAGATGAGGTTACGGGAACTGTAATCGGATATGAAAATGGAATGATGCTTGAAAGAAATGAATTATGGTTTATTACAAAACCTAATTATGAACAAATATGCTTGATCGTCATTGAGGATTTGGAGGGAGAATGGTTAATCAAATATAATTTGAAGACTGGAGATCGTCCATTTTTAATGAATCAAAAAATAAAAATTTTGCAGTATCAAGATTATTACTTAATAAAATGATAAAAAAACTGTGTTATTGATTTGAATAACACAGTTTTTTGCATTGATAATTACTGATAGAAAGCTTTGATTTTATCCATACGGGATGTCATATTGGTAAACAGGGCGTCAACCAATGTAACAGCAACCATGGATTCCACAACCACAACGGCTCTTGGGACAATGATTGGATCATGGCGCCCCTTAATCTTGATTTCTATGTTTTCTCCGTTTTTGTTTACAGTTTTCTGAGTCTGAGCAATGGAAGGAGTCGGTTTAATGGCAGCTCTCAATGTGATTTCAGAACCGTCACTCATTCCGCCTAAAATACCACCGGCATGATTTGAGGTTTTTACAATCTCACCATCTTTCATTTCAAAACCATCGTTATCGGTAGAACCAAAGGATTTTGCCACAGCAAATCCATCGCCGATTTCCACACCCTTTACAGCGCCGATGGACATCATTGCCTTTGCAAGGTTGGCATCCAGCTTATCAAAAACCGGATCGCCTACACCGGCAGGCATGCCGGCTACTTTACATTCAATGATTCCGCCAATGGAATCCATTTCTGACATTTTTTCTTTCGCCTTTTCTGAAACCATTTCTGCAGCATTTGCATCCGGCATGTACATTGGATTCTTTAGAATCTCTTCTGCATCAAATTTAGCATAGTCAATTCCGATGCCGGCAATTTCCTGTGAGTACGCTAAAATCTTCACACCTAACTGATCCAAAATTTTTGAAGCAATGGCACCGGCCGCCACACGACCAATGGTTTCTCTTCCGGAAGAACGTCCGCCTCCGCGATAGTCACGGAATCCGTATTTCTGATCAAAGGTATAATCTGCGTGTCCCGGACGATAGCAATTTGCAATCTGGGAATAATCAGCAGAGTGATGATCTTTATTAAAGACAAGAAGAGAAATCGGAGTGCCGGTAGTTTTTCCCTCAAAAACTCCGGATAGAATTTCTACTTTATCATCTTCGTTTCTCTGGGTTGTAAAGGACGATTGTCCCGGTTTTCTTCTATTTAAGAATGATTGGATATCTTCTTCTGATATTTCAATTCCTGCAGGGCATCCGTCTACGACAACGCCTAAAGCCTTGCCATGGGATTCTCCCCAGGTAGTGATTTTAAAAATATTTCCAAATGTTGATCCTGCCATGAGAACCTCCTTTATAAAAAACTGTATGTATTATATCAAGTTCCATAGGGAATGGCAAATGATAACTATTTTGACCTTTTTCGGAGAATGTATAAAAAAATATTGTTAAAAATCTAACAGAGTGTCTTTACAGAATTTGAGAAATATATTATATTTTGATTGATGCGTTGTATTTTTTATATCTTCATTAGGAAGATTTAGATTAAATAGGAAGAGATGAGGAACTAAATTATGTATGAAGTATCAAAGAAATTTAGAATGATTGCTTACATTTTAGTAGGAGCATTAGTATGCTCAACAATGTGTTTTTCAGGAGAAGGGAGTGTGTTTGGAGAATTGAATTCCCAAACTGTTTCTGCAGCTCCGGATGAGGGAACCACAATTTCCGGAGAAGAAACCAGCACAGCAACAGAAGTGTCAACGACAGTACCGGAAGTGAAAACCACATCAGGTGTTACTCCGGTTAAAAAAATCGTTCCGGCCGTTGTTAAAAACTTAAAAACAGAAAATGTAAACACAAATACTGTTACATTACGTTGGAATGCAGGAAAGAATGCTACAGAATACTGGGTGTATCGTTCCGCGCAGAAGAAAAACGGAAAAATGTCTAAATATAAAAAGATTAAGACTGTGAAATCGAAAACAACATCCTTTGTGGACAAAGGATTAAAGCAGGCAACAAAGTATCAGTATGCCGTTTATTCTTATCGAATTGTTAAGGGTGCAAAAACTCATAGCAAAGCGGTAAAGGTTAGTGTCTTAACAAAACCGGAAGCAGTGGAAAAGGTCACTGTAACGAAAAAGACAGCAAAGTCTGTTCAAGTGGAATGGAAGAAAAATTCTAAAGCCAGTAAGTATCTTGTTTATCGCGCTGAAGAAAAAAATAATGGTGTTTTAGGTGCTTATAAGTACGTAAAGACTGTGAAAAAAACAAAAACTTCTTATTCGGATAAAAAAATCACCATGGGAAAAATCTTTGGATATAAAGTTGTTGTTCAGCGTTCGACAGGTGGACTTAATTCGTTTAGTGAAGGAAAAATCGCAAAAACTGTTGCACCGTTGGATGCTCCAAAGAAATTAAAACAGAAGAGGGTGTCAGACACTAGCTTGAAACTCACTTGGAAGAAAGTGAAGCATGCTACAGAATATGAAGTTTACAGAGATGGTAAGTTGGTTAAGAAGACAAAAAAAGCTTCTTTTGTGGATAAGAAGTTAAAAAACGGAATTACTTATGAGTATGCTGTAAAAGCGGTTCGAAATTATAATAAGAAAAAAACAAAGAGCGAAGCTGCTTGCATTGAAGCAAATACCAGTGACATGAAAGATGGTACCTGGGTTGAGGTTTCTATTGCAAAGCAGATGATGTATATGTATGTTCACGGAAAATTATATGTAAAGACTCCAGTTGTTACCGGAAATGCCGGTGCATTGTCCACAACAAAGGGTGTTCATTATGTACGTAGTAAATCATCGCCTTGCCGTTTACAGGGATCCTACAATGGCTCTTCCTGGGATGTAACGGTACACTACTGGTTAGGATTTACTGCCGACGGACAGGGACTTCATGACAGTACCTGGCGTTCAGCATTTGGTGGAACGATTTACAAAGGAAACGGATCTCATGGATGCGTAAACACACCATTGGATGCAATGAAGAAAATTTATAATAAAGGATACATTGGAATGCCTGTTATTGTTCACTAAGGTTTTATGAACGAACAGCATTCAGGAAAGATATATGTTTAAAATTGTTAGTAAAGATGGCTTGGCAAAGCGTGGTGAATTTCATACCGTTCATGGGACGATACAGACTCCGGTATTTATGAATGTTGGAACTGCTGCAGCGATTAAAGGTGCAGTGGCTGCTGAGGATTTAAAAGAAATAAAATGCCAGGTGGAATTGTCCAATACATATCACCTACACGTGAGACCCGGAGACCAAATTGTAAAAGAACTTGGTGGGTTGCATCAGTTTATGAATTGGGATAAACCGATTCTAACGGATTCCGGTGGATTTCAGGTGTTTTCTTTAGCGAAACTTCGCAAAATTAAAGAAGAAGGTGTCTATTTTAATTCCCATGTAGATGGAAGAAAAATCTTTATGGGCCCGGAAGAAAGCATTCAGATTCAGTCAAATTTAGCATCAACTATCGCTATGGCTTTTGATGAGTGCCCGTCCAGTAAAGCGGATCGCCGTTATATTCAAAAGTCAGTGGAGAGAACAACCAGATGGCTGGAGCGATGCCGTAAGGAAATGGATCGCTTAAATAGTCTTGATGATACCATTAATAAACAGCAGATGCTTTTCGGTATCAATCAGGGTGGTGTTTATGAAGATATTCGTATTGAACATGCTAAGGCGATTGCACAGATCGACTGTGAAGGTTATGCCATTGGTGGATTGGCAGTCGGAGAAACTCATGAAGAAATGTATCGGGTGTTAGATGCGGTGGTACCACATCTTCCAGCAGATAAACCGGTATATTTAATGGGCGTTGGTACTCCGGCGAATATTTTGGAAGCGGTAGATAGAGGAGTAGACTTCTTTGATTGCGTTTATCCATCAAGAAACGGTCGCCATGGTCATGTGTATACGAATCACGGAAAAATGAATTTGTTTAATGCAAAGTATGAGAAGGATAGCAGACCGATTGAAGAAGGTTGTGGTTGTCCGGCATGCAGGCTTCATTCCAGAGCATACATCAGACATTTGCTGAAAGCAAAGGAAATGCTTGGTATGAGGTTGTGTGTATTGCATAACTTATACTTTTATAATACAATGATGGAAGAAATTCGGGAGGCAATCGCCACCGGAACTTATAAAGAGTATAAAGCACGTAAACTTGCGGGCTTTTATGAGAAAGAACAGAATTAGGAGGATAGATATGTTATTAGCAGCAAAAGCGGCGGCAGGTGCATCAGGGATTGGTGTTGTTGGAATTATTGCATATATTGCATTTTTTGGTGGCTTACTGTATTTTATGACAATCAGACCACAGAAAAATCAAGAAAAGCGTCAGAAAGATATTTTAGCAAATATTGAAATTGGTGATACTGTGTTGACTACCAGCGGATTTATCGGAATGATTATTGATATTCAGGACGACACTGTAATTGTGGAATTTGGTAATAATAAGAACTGCCGAATCCCAATGCAAAAAAATGCTATTGTTGATGTAGAAAAGGTAGAAGAATAAAATTATAAGAAATTTATTTAAGACAGGTTTTTGACCTGTCTTTTTTCTTTGGAATAGGTTGAAAAGTCGGGGCATTTGCTGTATAATTTAACAGTTACTGTAGGTTTTTAGGACTTTTATACCCTTTTTTCGATTTTAAGGCGTGAAAAATCCTGAAAAAATGAAACTATAGAGAAAAGAGGAACTCATATGAATTTTAATGTTGCAGTGATTCCAGGTGATGGAATTGGACCGGAAATCGTCGCTGAAGCACAGAAAGTTCTCGACACCGTAGGAAAAAAATTTGGACATTCCTTCAACTACACAGAAGTTGATATGGGAGGAGTTTCCATTGACAAGCATGGTGTTCCATTGACCGATGAAGCTTTGGCTACAGCGAAAGAAAATGACGCTGTATTGTTAGGAGCTGTCGGTGGTGTCGTCGGACAGGATAGCTGGTACGATTTACCACCGAATTTAAGACCGGAAGCAGGACTGCTTGCGATTCGAAAAGGTTTGAATCTTTTCGCGAATCTTCGTCCGGCTTATCTTTACAAGGAATTAAAGGATGCATGTCCATTGAAAGCAGAAGTGGCAGATGCAGGCTTTGATATGATTATTGTAAGAGAGTTGACCGGTGGTCTTTACTTTGGTGAAAGAAAGACGGAAGAGGTGAATGGCGTCCTTACCGCAACAGATACATTAACATATAATGAAGAAGAAATCAGACGAATTGCAATTAAGGCATTTGATATTGCAATGAAACGTCGTAAAAATGTCATTAGCGTGGATAAGTCCAATGTATTGGATTCATCCAGACTTTGGGACAAGGTAGTCAATGAAGTGGCTAAGGATTATCCGGAAGTGACATTAACACACATGTTAGTTGATAACTGCGCGATGCAGTTAGTAAAAGATCCGGCACAGTTTGATGTTGTTGTAACAGAAAACATGTTTGGAGATATTCTTTCTGACGAAGCCAGCATGGTAACAGGTTCCATCGGAATGTTGTCATCAGCCAGCCTTCGTGAGGATAAATTTGGACTTTATGAACCAAGCCATGGTGCAGCACCGGATATTGCCGGCCAGAACAAGGCGAATCCGATTGCAACAGTACTCAGTGCAGCGATGATGCTTCGTTATTCCTTCGATTTGGACAAAGAAGCGGATGCAGTGGAAGCTGCGGTTCAGAAGGTATTGGAAGACAATATTAGAACAATTGATATTATGTCAGAAGGCATGACCTTAGTAGGATGTAAGGAAATGGGTGATGCTATCTGTGAAAGAATTTAAGGGAGGTATTGAATGATGAAGAGTGATGCAGTAAAAACAGGTATCCAGCAGGCACCTCACAGATCTCTTTTTAATGCATTAGGCATGACAGAAGAAGAACTTCAGAAGCCGTTGGTTGGTATTGTATGTTCCTACAATGAAATTGTTCCGGGTCATATGAATCTGGATAAAATTGCTGAAGCAGTAAAATTAGGTGTTGCCATGGCAGGCGGTACACCGGTAATGTTCCCGGCTATCGCAGTTTGTGATGGTATTGCCATGGGACATACAGGAATGAAATATTCCCTTGTAACAAGAGATTTAATTGCAGATAGTACAGAAGCTATGGCACTGGCTCATCAGTTTGACGCATTGGTTATGATTCCAAACTGTGACAAGAACGTACCGGGACTTTTAATGGCAGCTGCCAGAGTTAATGTTCCAACCGTTTTCGTTTCCGGTGGACCAATGTTAGCTGGAAATGTTATGGGACAGAGAAGAAGTTTATCTTCCATGTTCGAAGCTGTTGGTGCACATGCAGCCGGCAATATGACATTGGAACAGGTTAAGGAATTTGAGGCAAAAGTTTGTCCGACTTGTGGTTCTTGTTCCGGAATGTATACAGCAAACTCCATGAACTGCTTAACTGAAGTTCTTGGTATGGGACTTCCAGGAAACGGAACCATCCCGGCTGTTTATTCAGAGAGAATTAAACTTGCGAAACATGCAGGTATGGCAGTTATGGAAATGTATCGCAAGAACATTCGTCCGAGAGATATCATTACAAAAGAATCTATGTTAAATGCATTAACCATCGATATGGCTCTTGGATGTTCTACAAACAGTATGCTTCACTTACCGGCAATTGCTCATGAAATCGGATTTGATTTTGATATTGCATTTGCAAATGAGATTAGTGAAAAGACTCCGAACCTTTGTCATTTAGCACCTGCAGGTCCAACCTATATGCAGGATCTGAATGAAGCTGGCGGTGTCTATGCTGTTATGAATGAAATCAGTAAGCTTGGTTTATTGAATCTTGATTGTATGACTGTTACAGGAAAGACTGTTGGAGAAAACATCAAGAACTGTATTAATAAAAATCCGGAAGTTATCAGACCGGTTGATAATCCATATACAAAGACTGGTGGTCTTGCAGTATTAAAGGGAAATCTTGCTCCGGACGGTTCCGTTGTAAAACGTTCCGCTGTTGCAGAATCCATGTTAGTACATGAAGGACCTGCAAGAGTCTTTGAATGTGAAGAAGATGCAATCGCAGCAATCAAGGGTGGAAAGATTAACCCAGGTGATGTTGTGGTAATTCGTTACGAAGGACCTAAGGGTGGCCCTGGTATGAGAGAAATGTTGAACCCGACTTCTGCAATTGCAGGTATGGGATTGGGCGAAAGTGTTGCCTTAATTACAGACGGAAGATTTTCTGGAGCGTCCAGAGGAGCATCCATTGGACATGTTTCACCGGAAGCTGCAGTTGGTGGACCAATTGCATTGGTGGAAGAAGGAGATATCATTCAGGTTAACATTCCTGAATACAGCTTAAATGTTAAGGTTTCCGATGAAGAAATGGAAGCAAGAAGAGCAAAATGGCAGCCGAGAGAACCTAAGGTTACTACCGGTTATTTAGCTAGATACGCTGAAATGGTCACATCTGGTAACAGAGGTGCTATTTTGGAGATTAAGAAATAAAAGGTAAGGGAGAGAGATACTATGTTATTAAATGGTTCACAAATCGTAATTGAATGTTTAAAAGAACAGGGTGTTGATACAGTTTTCGGATACCCGGGTGGAACAATTCTTAATATTTATGATGAATTGTATAAAAATCGTGAGGATATCAATCATATCTTAGTTTCTCATGAACAGGGAGCAGCACATGCTGCAGACGGATATGCACGTTCTACAGGAAAGGTTGGTGTTTGTTTCGCTACTTCCGGACCTGGTGCTACAAACCTTGTTACAGGTATTGCAACAGCATATATGGATTCCGTTCCATTGGTTGCAATCACAGCAAACGTTGCAAAATCAGGATTAGGAAAAGATTCCTTCCAGGAAATTGATATCGTAGGCGTAACAATGCCAATCACAAAGCATAACTTTATTGTAAAGGAAATCGGTGATTTAGCGGATACACTTCGCAAGGCCTTCAAGATTGCAAAGACCGGAAGACCGGGCCCTGTATTAGTTGATATTACGAAAGACGTTACTGCAAACAAGATTGAATTCACAAACAAGGAAGTTGCTCCAATCGAGCGTGTTTCCGATACAATCCTTGATGAAGATGTAGATACAGCAATCGAAATGATTAAGGCATCTAAGAAGCCTTTCGTATTAGTTGGTGGTGGTGCCGTTATTTCAGAAGCACACGAAGAACTTCGTAAGTTCGTTGAATTAGTAGATGCTCCTGTGTGTGATACATTAATGGGTAAAGGTGCTATCGAAGGAATGAATCCACGTTATACCGGTATGATTGGTATGCATGGTACAAAGACTTCTAACTTTGGAGTTACAGAAAGTGATTTAGTAATTGTTGTTGGTGCAAGATTCAGCGACCGTGTAACCGGTAATGCTAAGAAGTTTGCGGTAAATGCTAACATTATCCATATCGATGTAGATCCATCTGAAATTAATAAGAACGTTCATGCTGATTCCAGCATCATTGGTGACATCAAGGAAGTTCTTACAAGAGTTAACGCTAAGTTAGAACAGCAGAAGCATGACGAATGGAATGCATACATTAATGAAATGAAGGAACAGTATCCTTTAACATTGGATAAGAGCAGCTTAAATGGTCCATCCATCATTGATGCTTTATATAACATTACAAATGGGGATGCTATCATTACAACAGACGTTGGACAGCATCAGATGTGGGCAGCACAGTTCTATCAGTTCAAGGCACCTAGACAGTTAATCACATCCGGTGGTCTTGGAACTATGGGATACGGTGTTGGTGCATGTATCGGTTCTAAGATGGGTAACAGAGACAAGGTATGTGTAAACATTGCCGGTGATGGATGTTTCCGTATGAACATGAATGAAATTGCTACAGCAACCAGATATAATATTCCAATCATTCAGATTGTAATCAATAACAGAGTATTAGGAATGGTTCGTCAGTGGCAGACATTATTCTATGGAAAGAGATATTCTAATACAATCTTAGAAGACGAAGTTGATTTCGTAAAAGTTTCCGAAGGTCTTGGAGCAAAGGCTTATCGTGTTACTACATTAAACGAATTTGAAGATGCATTAAAAGATGCAATCGCTATGGACATCCCTTGCGTAATCGAATGTCAGATTGAAAAGGATGATAAAGTATTCCCAATGGTTCCAGCAGGAACAGCGATTAGTGAAGCATTCTCAGAAGAAGATTTAGCTGAAAGAGGATATGACTGCTAAGAATAGCATCAGTTCTTTAATTAATAATCAAAATACAATTTATATATTTAGGAGGAAAAATCAAAATGGCTAGAGTATACAATTTCTCAGCAGGTCCGGCAGTATTACCGGAAGAAGTATTAAAAGAAGCGGCAGATGAAATGCTTGATTACAAAGGAACAGGAATGAGCGTTATGGAAATGAGTCATCGTTCCAAAGCATTCCAGACAATTATTGATGAAGCAGAACAGGATTTAAGAGATTTAATGAACATTCCTGATAACTACAAGGTATTATTCCTTCAGGGTGGTGCTTCTCAGCAGTTCGCTGCAGTTCCTATGAACTTAAAGAAAAACGGAAAGGCTGCATATATTGTGACTGGACAGTGGGCTAAGAAAGCTTCTCAGGAAGCAGCTAAGTACTTAGATGTTCAGGTTGTAGCATCTTCAGCAGATAAGACATTCTCATACATTCCTGATTGTAGTGATCTTGCAATCGATGATGATGTGGATTACGTATATATCTGCGAAAACAACACAATTTACGGAACAAAGTTTAAAGAACTTCCTAACACAAAGGGACATGTATTAGTATCAGACGTTTCTTCATGTTTCTTATCTGAACCGGTAGACGTTGAAAAATACGGAGTAATCTACGGTGGTGTTCAGAAGAACATCGGACCAGCTGGTGTTGTAATCGCAATTGTCAGAGAAGATTTAATTCCTGAATCAGTAGATGAAACAGTTCCTACGATGCTTGCATGGAAGACACAGGCAGACGCAGGTTCTCTTTACAACACACCTCCATGCTACGGAATCTATATCTGTGGCAAGGTATTTAAATGGATCAAGAAGATGGGTGGTCTTCAGGCAATGAAAGAACACAATGAAAAGAAAGCTAAGATTCTTTACGATTTCCTTGATGAAAGTAAATTATTCAAGGGTACTGTTGAAAAGAAAGACCGTTCCTTAATGAATGTTCCTTTCGTAACAGGAAATGAAGAATTAGATGCGAAGTTTGTTGCTGAAGCAAAGGCTGCAGGTTTTGAAAACTTAAAGGGACACAGAACTGTAGGTGGTATGAGAGCCAGCATTTACAATGCTATGCCAATCGAAGGTGTTCAGGCATTAGTTGACTTCATGAAGAAGTTCGAAGAAGCAAACGCATAAGAAAGAAGGAGAAAATAAAATGACAAAGGTTAATTGTTTAAATCCGATTTCTAATTTGGGAACCGATTTATTTAGTGATAATTATGAATTAACAGATAATTTTGCAGAAGCAGACGTAGCATTAGTACGTAGTGCTGCAATGCATGATTTAGATTTACCAGAAAGCTTAGTAGCAATCGCTAGAGCTGGTGCTGGTGTAAATAACATTCCATTGGATAAATGTGCTGAAAAAGGTATCGTAGTTTTCAATACTCCAGGTGCAAACGCAAATGGTGTTAAGGAATTAGTTCTTTGTGGAATGCTTCTTGCATCCAGAGATATCATCGGTGGTAACAAATGGGTTGCTGATAACAAAGCTGATGAAAACATTGGAAAGACAATGGAAAAGGCAAAGAAGAACTTTGCAGGTACTGAATTAAAGGGAAAGAAACTTGGTGTGATCGGTCTTGGAGCAATCGGAAGATTAGTAGCTAACATCGGTGTTTCCATGGGAATGGACGTAATCGGACATGACCCATTCCTTTCTGTTGATGCTGCATTAGGTCTTAAGAGAACTGTTCACCTTGTAAAATCAAGAGACGAAATCTTCAAGGAATGTGACTTCATTTCAGTGCATGTTCCATTGTTAGATGATACTAAGGGAATGATTAACAAAGATACAATTGCAGAAATGAAAGATGGTGTTATCATCTTAAACTTCGCAAGAGATCTTTTGGTTAACGATGATGATATGGCAGAAGCACTTGCTTCAGGAAAGGTTCGTAAATATGTAACTGACTTCCCTAATGCAAAAACTGCAAACATGGAAGGTGTGATTGCTACACCTCACCTTGGAGCTTCTACAGAAGAATCTGAAGATAACTGTGCAGTAATGGCAGTAGAAGAAATCATGAACTTCGTAGAAAACGGAAATATCATTAACTCTGTAAACTATCCAAGAGCAGACCTTGGTGTTTGTGATAAGGCTGGACGTGTAACAGTTGCACATAAGAATATTCCGAGCATGATTGGACAGTTAACATCTGCAGTAGCAGAAGCTGGAATTAATGTTTCTGATATGGTTGATAAGTCTAAAGGAGATTTTGCTTACGCAATTCTTGACTTAGATGCTCCTGCAACAGATGAATTGGTTGAAAAAATCAAAGCTGTTGATGGTGTAATCAGAGTAAGAGTCGTAAAATAATCGAATTTACGAATAAAAAAAGGGTTGTCGGTGCGATGACCCTTTTTTATTCTATATGTTAGGAGGACAAAGAGTGTGTTTATGTTTGGTACAGCAGTTGATGCTCCGGAAGAAATCAATGAAAAGGTAAACAAAGTATCAGAATGGATGAACGGAATCGCAGATAAGGTTTTTGAGTTTGGAATCAATCTGCTTATTGCAGTCCTGATCTTTTTTATCGGTAAACTGGTACTTAAAATTATTCGAAAAATTCTTAGGGATGTCTTTAATCGCTCCAATGTGGATGTAGGAGTTGTTCGTTTTATTGATTCCATTGTGAAAGTTTTGGGATATATCATTATTATCATTATAATTTGCAGTCAGATTGGGATTCAGACAACATCCTTCATTACATTGCTTGGTACTGCCGGAGTTTCTGTCGGTTTGGCTTTGCAGGGAAGTTTGTCAAACTTTGCCGGAGGCGTATTGATTCTTATTGCGAAACCGTTTGTAGTTGGCGATTATATTGCTGTGGAAGGAACGGAAGGAACCGTTCAGAAAATCGACATCATTTATACTCGCTTAAATACAGTTGATAACAAGGTAATTACATTACCGAATGGAAATTTGGCAAACAGTGTGGTTACAAACTATACGAAAGAAGCTATGCGCCGAATTGATTTATCGGTTGGGATTCATTACGAAGATTCCGTGGATCAGGCGTTGAAGATAGCAACCGATGTTATGAATGGATGCGAATTCTTACTGAAAGAAAAGGAAAATCAGGTGGTTGTTCGGGAATTGGCTGACCATTCCGTAACATTACAGATTCGGATGTGGGTTAGCACAGAGCAGTATTGGCCTGCATATTTCTCTATGAATCAGCAGATTAAAGAGGCTTTCGATAAAAATGGAATTCATATTCCATATAATCAGTTAGATGTTCACGTTATTGAAAAGTGATGGAATATTGACAACACAGTAAAGGTTTGATAGCATTAAGGTGTATTGCTTTAGGTTACTAATGTGATAACTTGCAAAAGAATTAAGGAGAATTATTATGAGAAAAATTTTAGCAATTGGTTTATCCATGGTGATGATTTTATCTTTTACAGCGTGTGGAAACACAGGAAAGAAAACTTCTAAGGACAATGGGAAAGTACTTACTGTTGGTTTTGATGCGGAATATCCTCCATATGGATATATGGACCAGGAAAGTGGAGAATATGTGGGATTTGATCTCGACCTTGCTGAGAAGGTATGTGAAATGGAAGGTTGGGAATTGGAAAAGAAACCAATTAACTGGGATACAAAGGATACGGAATTGAATTCAGGAAGTATTGATTGTATTTGGAATGGTTTTACCATTAATGGAAGAGAAAATGACTACGAATGGTCAGAACCATATATTAATAATACACAGGTTATTGTAGTGGCAGATAATTCCGGAATTATTACATTACAGGATTTAAAGGATAAGACCGTTGGGGTTCAGGCTGCAAGTGCTGCTGAAGCATTATTTGCAGAGGATGGAGCGCAGGTTGAATTAGGAAAGACTTTTAAGGCACTGAATCCGTTCTCAGATTACAACACAGCATTTACAGAATTGCAGTCCGGTAGCATTGATGCGTTGGCAATTGATATCGGAGTTGCAAAATATCAGTTAAAAGAGCGTGGAGAAGGTTTTGTGATTTTAGATGAACAATTAAATTCTGAACAGTATGGTGTTGGAATGAAAAAGGGAAATCAGGAACTTTGTGAAATCATTAATAAAGATTTAAAGAAATTGAATGCAGATGGAACTGTAGAAGAACTTGCAAAGAAATACGACATTGATCCTGCAATGATTTGTATTGGAGAATAAGGATATGATAGGTTTATCGAATGTTTTAACGGCAACTGCGTTGCCGTTAAACGTTATTATTGAGAGAATGTCAGATGGAATCATTGAGAGTTTAAAAATCTTTTTTATCACTCTGATTTTATCCATGCCTTTGGGGTTAATTGTTTCTTTTGGTAGAATGTCGAAGGTTCGTCCGGTTCGTTGGATTGTAAATCTTTACATTTCCATAATGCGCGGAACACCGCTGATGCTTCAGATTATTGCGATTTATTTCGGACCGTTCTACCTGTTTGGAATCTCTTTAAGCAGTGATTATAAATTTACGGCAATTATTATTGCATTTGTTGTAAACTATGCAGCATATTTTGCAGAAATCTATCGTTCAGGGATTGAATCCATGCCGGTAGGGCAATATGAGGCTGCGCGCCTTTTGGGGTACAATAAGTTCCAGACCTTTATCAAAATCATATGGCCTCAGGTAATCAAAAGAATTTTACCTTCAGTAACCAATGAGGTTATCTGTCTGGTCAAGGATACGTCATTGGCATTTTCTGTTTCTTATATCGAAATGTTTTCGATTGCGAAACAGTTGGCTGCATCCACAGCTAGTTTTACTCCGCTTTTGGTAGCCGGAGCATTTTACTATGTTTTCAATTTTACAGTTGCAATTATCATGCGTAAGCTGGAGAAGAAATATAGTTATTACGAATAGGGAGGTCTTATGAGTACTGTTTTAAAAATGACAAATATTGAAAAGAAATTTGATGATTTAGAAGTATTAAAAGATATCTCTCTGGAAGTTAATCAAGGAGAAGTGGTTTCTATCATTGGACCATCCGGTTCCGGAAAATCTACTTTGCTTCGTTGTGCGGTTGATTTAGAAAAAATTAACGGTGGAGAAATAATGTATCATGATAAGTATATGGCAAAAACAATAAATGGCGTCGTATCTTATGCCCCTTCAAAGGAATTGAAAAAGATACATTCTTCCTTTGGATTGGTTTTCCAGAACTTTAATCTGTTTCCTCATTATTCCGTCTGGAAAAATGTCACAGAAGCACCACTGGTGATTCAAAAGCGTGATAAAGCAGAAGTGGAAGCACAGGCGATGCAATTATTGGAAAAGATGGGAATTGCTGATAAGAAGGATGCTTATCCTTGTGAATTGTCCGGCGGACAGCAGCAACGTGTATCCATTGCCAGAGCCTTGGCATTAAATCCGGATATTTTGTTCTTTGATGAACCAACATCTGCCCTGGATCCGGAACTTACCATTGAAATTTTAAAAGTTATTAAGGAACTGGCGCAGGAGCATATGACCATGGTGATTGTAACCCATGAAATGCTGTTTGCCAGAGATGTATCCAGCCGAATTATATTTATGGAGAATGGATATATTGTAGATCAGGGAACGCCAGAGGAACTGTTCTCGTCAACAAATCAGAGAACCATTGAGTTTCTTGGAAAGTATAAATAAAAAAGGATTCGCATTTTTGCGAATCCTTTTCTCGTTCTACAATTATTTACTGAGATAGTCTTTATAAATTGTAATCACTTTCTTCATGGCTTCCGGACTTGGAGCACCGATGGTGAGTCGCTTGTCCACGCAAGTCTGAAGGCTGATTGCATCATAGATGTCTTCTTCGAATACCGGGCTGATTGCCTTATATTCTTCTAAAGTCATGTCGTCTAATGAAATCTTCTTTTCTTCACAGAAGAGCACTAACTGTCCTACGATGCCGTGTGCATCTCTGAATGGAACCCCGTGATTTACAAGATAGTCTGCCGCGTCAGTAGCATTGGTAAATCCGTTCTTAGTGCTGTTTTCCATAATGTCTTTATTAAATGTCATGGTATCAATCATTCCTGTGAAAAGAAGGATACATCCTTTTACTGTATCTATGGCATCAAAGGCAAATTCCTTGTCTTCCTGCATATCTTTGTTATATGCAAGAGGAATTCCCTTCATAGTTGTTAAAATAGAAGTGAGAGCACCGTAAACACGTCCGGTCTTACCACGAATTAATTCAGCAATATCCGGATTTTTTTTCTGTGGCATGATGCTTGATCCTGTGCTGTAAGAATCATCGATGTTTACGAAACGATATTCGTTCGAGTTCCAGATGATGATTTCTTCACAGAAACGGCTTAAGTGCATCATGATTGTTGAAAGTGCACTCATTAATTCAATCAGGTAATCTCTGTCAGAAACAGAATCCATACTGTTTAAAGTAGGTCCGTCGAATTCCAACAATTCAGCAGTGTATTCACGGTCCAATGGATAAGTAGTTCCTGCTAAAGCACCGGAACCTAATGGACAAAGATTCATTCTGTTATAAATATCGTCTAAACGACTGCGGTCTCTTTTAAACATTTCGAAGTATGCACCAAAGTGGTGAGCTAAAGTGATTGGCTGAGCCTTCTGTAAATGGGTGAAACCAGGCATGAATGTTTCCGTGTTTTCTTCCATGACCTTTAACAGGGAAGAAAGTAAATCTTTTAACAATTCATTGATTTCAACAATTTCGTCTCTGGTGTATAATTTCATATCCAATGCAACCTGATCGTTACGGCTACGTCCGGTATGAAGTTTCTTACCGGCATCACCAACACGTTCAATCAAGTGTGCTTCTACGAAACTGTGGATGTCTTCGCTGTGATCAAAGTCCAAAGCACCGGAATTTAAATCTGCTAAGATTCCTTCTAATCCGTTTATGATGGTATTCATTTCGTCTTCCGAAATAATTCCCTGTTTTCCAAGCATACGAACATGTGCAAGACTTCCACGAATGTCCTGTTTATAAAACTTTCTATCAAAAGAAAGGGATTCATTAAAGTTAAATACTAACTGGTTTGTTTCTTTTGTAAAACGACCACCCCATAATTTCATTTGTATTACCTCGCTTATTGTAAATTTTATGGCTTTGGGAAGAAAGCCAAAACATCCATAAAAGTATACCATTATCCAGGGTATTTTTCAAACCCTATACAATTTGACATTCACACTTTAAAGCGGTTATAATTTAAAGGATTAAATTCGGAAAAATAGGAGGACGAAAGGAATGGCAGAAAAGAAAATACCATACAAGATTTACCTGGAGGAAAGTGAAATTCCAAAGCAATGGTATAACGTTCGTGCTGATATGAAAAATAAGCCGGCACCATTGTTAAATCCGGGAACATTGAAACCAATGACCTTAGAGGAATTAAAGGTTGTTTTTTGTGAGGAATTGGCAAAGCAGGAGTTAGATGATACAACCCCTTATATTGATATTCCGGAAGAAATTCAGGATTTCTATAAGATGTACCGTCCATCACCATTGGTTCGTGCATATTTCTTGGAAAAATATTTGGATACACCGGCAAAGATTTATTATAAGTTTGAAGGAAATAATACATCCGGAAGCCATAAGTTGAACTCTGCGATTGCACAGGCTTACTATGCAAAGAAACAGGGACTTAAGGGTGTTACTACAGAAACCGGAGCAGGTCAGTGGGGAACAGCACTGTCTATGGCATGTTCTTACTTTGATTTGGATTGTCAGGTATATATGGTAAAGGTTTCTTATGAACAGAAACCATTTAGAAGAGAAGTGATGAGAACTTATGGAGCATCAGTGACTCCATCACCGTCTAATACCACAGAAGTTGGTAGAAAGATTCTGGAAGAGTTTCCGGGAACTACAGGAAGTCTTGGTTGTGCGATTTCTGAAGCAGTGGAAGCAGCAACAACACAGGAAGGATACCGTTATGTATTAGGTTCGGTACTTTCTCAGGTACTTTTGCATCAAACAGTCATTGGTTTGGAAACAAAGGCTGCTTTAGATAAGTATGACATTAAGCCGGATATTATTATTGGATGTGCCGGCGGCGGTTCTAACTTAGGTGGTTTAGTTTCTCCATTTATTGGTGAAAAATTAAGAGGAGAAGCAGATTATCGAATTATTGCGGTAGAACCGGCTTCTTGTCCAAGTCTTACCCGTGGTAAATATGTATATGATTTCTGTGATACAGGAATGGTTTGTCCGATGGCAAAGATGTATACATTAGGTCATGGATTTATTCCATCAGCAAATCATGCCGGTGGACTTCGTTATCATGGAATGAGTTCCGTTTTATCTCAGCTTTATGATGATGGACTCATGGAAGCAACTTCCGTGGAACAGACTGAAGTATTCGAAGCGGCAGAAAAGTTTGCCAGAGTCGAAGGAATCCTTCCGGCACCGGAAAGCTCTCATGCAATTAAGGTGGCTATGGATGAAGCATTAAAGTGTAAAGAAACAGGTGAAGAAAAGACAATTGTATTTGGTTTAACAGGAACCGGATATTTCGATATGGTTGCATACGAAAAATTCAATGATGGTGTTATGATGGATCATATCCCATCCGACGAAGAACTGGAAAAGGGATTCGCAACAATCCCTAAGATTGACTTATAATGCAAATATATTTTGCACCATTAGAAGGGGTCACCGGAGCAGTATACCGCAATGCACATGCGGAACTTTTCGGTGGCCCCGATAAGTATTATGCACCATTTGTTTCACCGACAGTCAATCCCTGCTTTAAGGGAAAAGAAATCCGGGACCTGTTACCGGAAAACAATAATCCGATGGTTCATTTAATCCCTCAGATTTTGACGAATAAAGGGGAATATTTTATTAAGGCTGCAAAACAGCTGATGACGTTAGGATACACGGAAGAATTCAATATTAATATTGGTTGTCCATCAGGAACGGTTGTGGCCAAAAATAAAGGGGCTGGATTTCTGCGAGACCTGGAAGGAATGGAACGCTTTTTTGAGGAAGTATTTTCCTGGAGAGACCAGACGGAAGAAAAGCCGGAGATTTCCGTAAAAACGAGAATTGGAATTTACAGTGAGGAAGAATTTCCGGAGATCCTGGAGGTTTACAATCAATTTCCAATCAGTGAACTAACCATCCATAGTAGAACCAGAGCGCAAATGTATCGTGATATTCCAAATATGAAGGCTTTTGGTTATGCTGTGGAACATTCCAAGAACCCGCTGATTTATAATGGGGATGTAAACACCACGGAAGATTATCATTTGATTGCTGAAAAGTATGATATTCGGGGGATGATGCTTGGAAGAGGGCTGATAGCAAATCCAAATCTGGTAAATGAGATGAAAGGTGCAAAGCATATTACTCTGGAACAAATTAAGCGATATCATGATCGATTGTATTCGGATTTCGAACAAATCATGCAGGCAGACAAGCATTTGTTATGTAAGATGAAGGAGTTCTGGAATTATGTATCCTGGAATTTTGTGGAGGAACATCGGTGCGCAAAAATGGTTCGGAAGTGTCAGAACCTGTATAAATATCAACTTGCCATAGAAGAAATATTTGGCACAATGGAAATCAAGTAATCTAATCGAAAGACCAATGCGAAAGTTGAAAATAGGAGAAGGAATATGAGAAATTTAAAGAAGATTGGAACAATCCTGCTTAGTATCGTTTTGTTGTTCAGTATGACCGTACAAGAAACTGCACAGGTTCATGGTGCTGTGAAGTACCGTTTGGGAAAGAAAATTACTGTGGATTCCGGAGTGAGTCATGTCTTTGGAATCAAAGGTTCTGCAAAAGTTAAGAGTCTTGATAAAAAAGTAGTTTCTGTAAAGAAAATCAAAGGAAAAAAGACAAAAGATACAGTTATTCGTGTAACGGGGAAGAAGACCGGAAAAACAAAATTAATTGTAACAGTAAATGGAAAAAAGAAAAAAGTTTGTGTTACGGTTGCTCCGAAAAAAGTGGAAGCTGTGAAAGCTGCTTTACAGGGAACGAAAACAGTAGAACTTCAGTGGAGAAAAGCAAAGGGCGCTGTGAAATATGAAATTTGGCGTTCTACAGATAAGAAATCAGGATATCAAAAACTAGGAACAGTGAAGAAGAATTCTTATACGGATGAAAAGACAAAAGGAAAATATTACTATTATAAGGTAAGAGCTCTTGGAAACAAGAAAACGAAAGGAAAGTATTCATCTGCCGTAGGAATTAAGACATATCAGCTGACCTGGTCCGATGAATTCAATGGTAATTCTTTAGATCGAACCAAATGGACTGATAAGACGTTAGCGTATTCTTCTGTTTCAGAGAACCAGGGAACTTATGAAGTAAAAGATGGAAATTTAGTTATTACCCCTTCATTTAAGAGAAATGCAGCATCGGGAGCCGTGATTGCGGATTCCCTGGCTGACGTAAACCTTTCCACGAATGGATTGAAAACATTTACCTATGGAAGATTTGAAATTGTAGCAAAGCTTCCGAAGGGAGATGGATTAGTATCAGCCGGTTGGTTGTTGAATGAAAGATTGATTTGGCCAAAAGGCGGAGAGATTGATTTATTTGAAAATAAATCTGGAACCAACGGTATTATTAATCAATTGCTTCTGAACGGAAAATTTAATAGTTTTTCAGGAAAGAGAAATACAAAGCACTGTGAAACGCAGGTAAAGAATGCCTGCGATGAATTCCATACTTATGCAATTGAATGGAATGAAAACAGCATTACATATTGGATTGATGGGAAACAGACCTATTCCTATAATTTAGCTGATTTTGGAAAGGTATCAGAATTAAAATATAATGAAGATTATTGGCCGTTTAATAAGCCTTTTATCGTGTGCTTGTCCAGTCAGTTTGTTCAGGGAATCTCAATTAAGCCAGATAACTGGACGAAAGTGGCGACAGAAGGGGATGTTGAAACCTATGAGGATTCTATGATAATAGATGCTGTACGTGTATATCAATAAATATAATCTATACGAGACCTGTTCCGTCAAATATTACAAGCGAATAACTGTCAGTAAAAAAACAGGGAGCGTTGAAACGCAATGGGTTTCAGCAATCCCTGTTTTTGCTTGAGTACCTAATAAATTTATTTGGTCAGTAATTCCAAAATCTTGTTGCTTCGTTCAATGAAAGCGGTCATGGAATCCGGATTCAGCGGCGTATGACTGATTAATGCTAGGTCATAGAGCTGTTTACAAATTAAATCCGTATGTTCATCTTCTGGATTGTTCAGAAGGTACTGAACCAAAGTATTGTTGGCATTTAATGTAAGGATTTCGCCGGCACCACCGAACATGGAAGGGTCCATGCCTGCCATACCGTACATCTTCATCATGTCCTGCATACGACGGGTTTCTTCACTGATATTAATCATAGAGGAAACTTTGGCATCCTTTAACTTTTGAACCTTAACTTCGACATTGTCTCTGTTTAATGCTTTCTTGAATAAATCAGATAACTTTTCTGTATATTCCTTTGCATCTTCTTCACTGAGTTCTTCAGTAAAGGACTCATTTAATTCATCGTCAATTCTCTTGAATTTAACGCCTTCATTTTTGGACTCTAACTGGGTGATGAATGGCTGGTCGATATTGTCTTTCAAAATTACAGCGTCGATTCCCTCATCTTTGAACATTTTCACGTACTGGCTCTGCTGAACCGGGTCGTTGGTGTAGAAAATAGTGTTCTCATGTTTTTCCTTATTTGCTTCCAAGGCTTCCTTGAAAGTTAGGAACTTATTGTCTAAGTTCTTAAAGAGTACATAGTCTGACATCTTTTCACAGAACTTCTCGTCCTTTAAACAACCAAATTTGATGAATGGACTGATGTCATCCCAGTATTTTTCGTAGTTTTCCTTATCTGTTTTACACATTCCGGAAAGCTTATCAGCCACCTTTTTTGTGATATAATCGGAAATCTTCTTTACGAATCCGTCATTCTGAAGAGCAGAACGGGAAACGTTCAATGGAAGATCCGGACAGTCTATGACACCCTTTAATAACATTAGAAATTCCGGAATAACTTCCTTGATGTTGTCAGCAATAAACACCTGGTTGTTATATAATTTAATAGTCCCTTCAATAGATTCGTATTCCATATTGATTTTAGGGAAGTATAAGATTCCCTTTAGATTAAATGGATAATCCATATTTAAGTGAATCCAGAACAAAGGCTCTTTATAATCCATGAATACTTTACTGTAAAACGCTTTATACTCTTCGTCGCTACATTCATTTGGATGCTTAGCCCAAAGAGGAGTCGTGTCGTTAATCGGAACAGGACGTTTCAGGACTTTCGCCTTTTTCTTTTCCGGTTCGATTTCCACAGTTTCCTTAGTACCATCTTTCTTTTCCTGTTCTTCGGTCTTTGCCGGTTCCACAATATGTTCAATGACAGTATCTTCTTCTGTAACTTCCTCTTCCAGAATCGTTTCATATTCCGGTTCGGCAGAAGGGTCACTTAAGTAGATTTCTGTCGGCATGAAAGAGCAGTACTTATCCAGAACTTCCTGTGCGCGATACAGGTTTGCAAATTCCAGACTGTCTTCATTTAAGAACAATGTGATTTTTGTTCCACGGTCTGATTTATCAGAATCGCTCATGGTAAATTCCGTTCCGCCGTCACAATCCCAAAGGACAGCAGAAGAACCTTCTTTATAAGAAAGCGTTTCAATGGTAACACGATCTGCAACCATAAACGCAGAGTAGAACCCTAAACCAAAATGTCCGATAATCTGATCTTCTGAAGTCTTATCTTTGTATTCTGCTAGGAAGGCTTCTGCTCCGGAAAAAGCAATCTGGTTAATATATTCATCAACTTCATCAGTAGTCATACCAATTCCGTTATCAATAAAGGTCAATGTTTTATCTTTTGGATTTGCTAAAACCTGAATCTGAAATTTTTCGTCAGCTGGTAAGTTGATTTCGCCCATCATATCCAGTTTCTTCAATTTTGTGATTGCATCACAACCATTGGAAACTAATTCTCTGAAAAAGATGTCATGGTCAGAATATAACCATTTCTTGATGATTGGAAAGATGTTTTCGCTGTTAATGGATAAACTTCCTTGTTTATTTGCCATAATAAATCACTCCTTTTACATATAATAAGACAGATGCATCAGTGCAGTCTGTCAATTGCTTCTATGGCATATTTTAACACCGTGATAAAAAAAGTCAATAAAAAATTAGCACTCAACATAAAAGAGTGCTAATAACTATTCGATATCGATATCAAATTGTTTACGGAGAAAGGCTTGAATCATTTCATCCCAATGTTTGTCCAAGGATTTATCCATAGTAAAGATGTTTAAGGTAGAACCGGTAATGATTTGGATTTCACCTTGTTCATAATGAATGTGGAGATATAGTCCGCCAACGTCAGAAGCAGAATAATTCACACCACATTGGTTTAGAAGTTCCTCGTAATGGGTTTTGGAAAGCCCTAAAACCAATTTCATTTTTGTGGGAACTTTTTTTCCTTTAATTATTTCAAAACAGACTGTTTTAATTTTATGCCAGGAGACAAATTCATCCGGAAGTGAAGCGAGTTCCTCCGAATCAAAAAACTCGCGATTAATTCTCCCGTCCAGTTCAAAAGTTGACGCAGTAGAAATCTGTCCTTCATAAAATATAAAACGGTCAAAGGTATCTTTGGTCAGTAAATGTTGCATAAAATGATTAATATCATTAACTCTTATTGAAATCATGTGAAAATTATAGCAGAGAAAAAGTACTCATTCAATAAGAAGGAAACGAAAGACTTAAAAAAAGTGAAAAAGCGGTCATTCCATAATTGACTTTTTAAAATGAGTATAGTAAATTAAATAGAGCCAAGCTTCCGTAGCTCAGTTGGTAGAGCAGCTCACTCGTAATGAGCAGGTCACGTGTTCGAGTCACGCCGGGAGCTTTTTTTGCCTTAAAAAGCAAAATAGAATCATAGATTAGGAACTCAGGAAATGGCATATAAACCGTATAAACCGAATCGAGGTTTGAATACAAAAAATAAGAACCATGCTAGGATTGATGATAGCCCGATAAAATTATTCGGGTTTCGCTCGGGATTATCGTATCGAATGATTCCGGCGATGATGTATTATCTTGTTGTGACAGCAGTCTTTATCTCCAGCATTGTGAATGAACTGAAACATTATTCATTTACCGGAGCAGATATGGTTTTGTTTGTTTCCAAGTATTTATTCATCGGAATTGCTTTGTTTAGTCCGGCGATTTTTTTGTCAGACTTTAAGTATGTGGAGTATTTGCCATTATTTAAAAAGAAGACAGTATCTTCAGGGCTGATTGGTCTGTTAATTGTTATTATATTTTCCTACTTTATGTGGAATGTGGATCTTTATTGTATGTCAAAGGAATATAAGGAATCTGTAAAGGCATACCAGACAGAAGTGCAGAAAGATATTGAACAAATGACTTTAGAACAAGAAACGAAAACAGACGAAGAAATTTCTATGGAAGAAAATTAAGTTTTTCAGATAGAAAAATGAAATGGAGGAGTTTCAATGAAAAAGTTTTTGAGCCTTATGATGGTAAGTTGTATGTTGCTTTTCTTAGTGGCATGTTCTGAGAAAACAAAAGAACAGAGCACAGAGAAGACAACGAAAGTAATTACGCAGGAAACGACCGCAGGGGAAGTTCCTTCAACCTTGGAAGAAGCGACAGCAGAAAAGAAAGCTGGCGGCGATATTAAGGGAGAAGAGGAGACCATCATTGGTCCCGGCGGAACAGTTTTAAATGTTAAAAAAGTAAAAGACACTGATGGAAATGACATTTATGTAGAAGAGGTCACAAATGCGAAAGGAAAGACTTCTTACAAGCAGGTTGTGACGAAAAAAGACGGAACCGTGAAGTTCGTGGATGTGGAACCGAATGATCAAGGAGAGTTCACGACGAAACCTGCGAATGGAAGCCAAAATGCAGATGGCGGCGATGATGACTGGGCAAAAGACAGTACCGAAGATTTCAACAATGATTCCAGTTGGTCAGATATTTATTAAATGGTTAATTATTAAAAATACTAATACATTATAGAAAAGAGGAAGAATTATGAATTTAGAAAAGAAATTAAAAGTTGGTGTTTTAGGCGCAACTGGTATGGTTGGACAGAGATTTGTAACTTTGTTAGCGGATCATCCATGGTTTGAAGTGGTATGTGTGGCAGCTAGCCCACGTTCTGCTGGAAAGACATATGAAGAAGCAGTAGGCGAACGTTGGAAAATGACAACTCCAATGCCTGAAAATGTAAAAAATCTAATTGTATTAAACGTTAACGAAGTAGAAGAAGTAGCTTCTCAGGTTGATTTCGTATTTAGTGCAGTAGATATGACAAAAGAAGAAATCAAGAAGATTGAGGAAGATTATGCAAAGACAGAAACTCCTGTAGTTTCTAATAACAGTGCTCACAGATGGACTCCTGATGTACCAATGGTAGTTCCTGAAATTAATCCGGAACATTACGAAGTAATTAAGTACCAGAAGGAAAGACTTGGAACTACAAGAGGATTCGTTGCTGTAAAGCCGAACTGTTCTATTCAGAGTTATGCTCCTGTTCTTACAGCTTGGAAAGAGTTTGAACCGACAGAAGTTGTAGCAACAACATATCAGGCAATCTCTGGTGCAGGAAAGACTTTTGCTGATTGGCCGGAAATGGTTGGAAACATCATTCCATTCATTGGTGGTGAAGAAGAAAAATCTGAACAGGAACCATTAAGACTTTGGGGTAAAGTAGAAGATGGTGTGATTAAGAAGGCAGAAGGCCCTGTAATCACAACACAGTGCATCCGTGTTCCTGTATTAGACGGACATACAGCAGCTGTATTTGTTAAGTTTGCAAAGAAACCTACCAAAGAACAGTTAATCGAAGCGTTAGAGAAATTCAGTGGAGAACCACAGGCATTAGGACTTCCTAGTGCTCCAAAGCAGTTCATTCAGTACTTAGAAGAAGATAACAGACCACAGGTTGCTATGGATGTTAACTTTGAAAGAGGAATGGGTGTTTCCATCGGTCGTCTTCGTGAAGATATCGTATATGATTACAAGTTTGTAGGTTTATCTCATAACACACTTCGTGGTGCTGCAGGTGGAGCGGTTCTTTCCGCAGAACTTCTTGTTGCAAAGGGATATATTGAAGCAAAATAATAATTATTCTATAAATAATTCAAAGGGGAGTCCCTCTGGTGGTTCGTTCATCAGGGGGATTTTCTTTTGAAAAGAATTGTATTCAAAAACGAAATGTGTTAAAATTTTTAGAAATAAGCAAAAAAATAGGGGGTTTATTAATTATGCGCAAAATTGCCAAAAAAATTGTAAGTTGTGTAATGGTTGCAGCATTATCGATTTCTCTTGTCCCAATTAGCGAAGGGGTGGGAATTGATTTAGGAAAAAAAGTTGAAGCTGCAACAAATCCATTATCCTATCCGGACAATTACGTTGTAGACCGTACAATTATTTCGGATATGAAATTAATGGGTGCTTTGTCTAATATCATTGGAAAGGATTTTACGTTTAAACAATTAAAGGAATATAACGGAAATATTGATTTATCGTCATACCCTGAGATTGAAAGTGTAAAAGGTTTAGGTTATGCATACGCTGCAAAATCTATTGATTTATCAAAATTAGATAAACTTAAGAAGATTGAAAAAAATGAATTTCAGTCTTGTACGTTTTCATCCTTTAAATTACCGAGCAGTGTTACCGAAATTGGTGAAGGAGCTTTTCGTTATTGTGAAAATTTAACGACGATTAATCTCCCTTCCGGTTTGAAAACCATTGAAGGATTGGCGTTTGATAGTTGTAAAAAACTTGATAATATTACATTGCCAAGCGGAATTGAAAAAATTGGAAACTCGGCATTTTCTTCTTGTACATCTTTGCGTAGTATTGTTATTCCGGATGGAATCAATGCTTCCACTGAAAATGCAGGAACAGATGCTTCCAAAGGAATTGGTACAGATGTATTTTTTGAATGCGAAGCCTTAACAAGTGTTACCTTGGGGGCAGGAATGACTGCTATTCCTGTTGGATTTCTTCAGGATGCAAAGAATTTGAAGACGATTAATATTCCTGAAAAAATTATTTCCATTCGTGAAAATGCATTCCGCGGTAGTGGGTTGACCTCTTTAGATATTTCAAAAAATACCGGTTTGACCACGATTAGCAAGAGTGCATTCAGTGGATGTTCTGCTTTAAGAACAATTTCTTTGCCGATTTCACTTGAAAAAATAGAATCAAATGCCTTCGCAAATTGTGGATCTATTGAAAGTTTGTTGTTCTTAAAAGATTTAATTAATTTAAAAACAATTGAGGATTCTGCTTTCCTGAATATTAAAATATCTAAATTAATCCTTCCTGGAAATCTTCAGACTCTAGGGAAGGGAGCATTTTATGGTTCATCAATTACGACTGTAGAATTTAAAGATTATACGGAAAAAAGCGATCAGGACCGAACAAAGACAATTGGCATGGAATGCTTTAAGAATTGTAAAGGTTTAACAAAAGTTATTTTACCAACAGAGCGTGAAAATGATATTCATACTCGAATTGAAATTCTTGATTATGCATTTGAGAATTGCTTGGTTCTTAGTGAGATGAACTTTCCGAAGAATTTAAAGAAAATTGGAAATTATGCTTTTAAGAATTGCGCAGATACATGGACTGACTGGAATCGATACGGTTCCTTAAATGTTGATGGATGGTACGGAACAGAGCATTGGGTATTACCAGAGGATGTACATCAAACAGCCGGTGTGGGTTCGGCTCATCAAATCTGTTCTGATTCAATCCCGGAATATTACCAAATCGGAACGGCATATATTAGTTCGTCAAGATGGTTTCCAGGAAAGCCGACATTGGCACAGTATGCTGAACATTATGGAAAGACACAAGAAGAATGTAAGGAAGAATTCTCGAGATTGATTTCAATTATCGAATATAATCCGGGTGCTACCGAGGGGATTCGAATTCATCAACAGTTTTTTACAGGTATTCCGGAAATTGACTTATCAAGTACTACGGATTTACAAATTGGTAAAGGCGCATTTTTTGGATGCTTCAATCTTCAAAAAGTTACATTGCCGAATGACTTGACAGTGATTCCGAATGAATTATTTATGAATTGTTCTACTCCGAAGATTTCTAATAGAGGAAATGAATATAGGGCATTTAAGACATACGATCCTACTGTTCGTTGGTATCATGGACTTAAGACCGTGGTTATGAGTGATAATGTGACTCAGATTGGTGAAAAGGCATTTTTTAAGTGTGAAGCTTTAGAACTTCAGAATAAATTGCCGAAAAAAATTGTGACAATTGGAAATAGCGCGTTTGAATCATGCGAGGCAATTGGTAAAATTACAATGCCTTCTAGCATAGAAAACATTGGAAATGCGGCTTTTAAAGAAAGTTGTAGAATTATTAATAATCAGATTGTTCCAGGAACCGGTGTGACGGAAATGGATGTGAGAAATGCCATCCATATTAAGAAAATTGGTTCAGATGCATTTAATGCCTGTGGTTTTCAAACATTCCAAATGAATGATGAAGCCCCATTGAAAGTAATCGAAGGCGGAACATTTTACAAATGTGAGCTGTTGCAGAATATAAAACTTACAAAGAATGTGGAATATGTCAAAGGTAGGGCGATTTCTCTTTGTGCTTCTTTAAGTAAACTTGACATTTCTGATGCATGTACCTTAGATCAGGATATTTGTAGGGATATTGTTGGTGTTGGAGAAAGATTTCTTAATGTAGAGTATTACCAGCAGTTTAATTCTAGTGCAAATAGAACGGATTACTTTATCGCAACAAGTAGTTTCTCTCTTTCGGTTCGAGCACTTTCTGTTGATCAGGCTGCAAGAGAAAATAATGAAAAGGTTCTACCGTTCTATACGGCCGCATATAATGATAAGAATCTTGTAAATACTTTTAAAATTGATTCGTATGACTATACTTTTGATGAAAACGGAGAACCGACTTTTACGATTCCTACGGCCCCATTAAAGCCAATGGTTAAAAAGGTAAGACATACATTTGTGGATCCGGCAACAAATGGTACTTATAATATAGATGTTTTGGGAATGTTTGTCATGGGACAAAAAGCTTCGGAAGATAATCCTGTTGAACTTCAGTTTTATCAACAATTTCCGATAGATAATAATTATGTAGTTCCGGTGGTAAGCACAGTGAATTATTCTGTTGATGTAACTGCCAATCCATGTGCGAGCATTAATACAGAAGAAGAATATTTTATTTCGTATAATACGATGTTTGATACGAAAATCCAACCGGAATTTGTGCCAACGTATTCAGATGCTGATATGACAGATGTAGTTACTTGGACGCTGACAGCAGGAGAAGAATATGTCACAATGAAGGTGTCTGATGACAGAAAGTCAGCAACATTCAAACCGACAAAGAATGACTATGGAACTGCTAGGGTTAAGATTGAGGCAGGGGCAGTTACAAAAGAATTTCCAATTCATATTGTTGCTCCGGCAAGAGAACTTAATTTAGAAACTGCAAATATTGATATGCTTATTGCAACAAATGGTTCGCTGAAGGCAACGACGAGATATGCGGATGAGTTTAACACAATCAAGGATACATATCCGGATAAGGTCGAATTTAAGAGCAGTGATCCTAATGTAGTCAAGATTACAAATCGTATAGAAAAGACTGGTGAAACAACTTGTGAGTTTACTGCAGTTGGTGTTGGTGAAGCAACAATTACAGTAAAAGCACTTGCAGCTAACATTATCAAAACATGTAAAGTAAGAGTTAGCTCTGCGAGTCTTAAATCGAATTTATTTGATAAGGATGTTTTGATTGAAGAAAACTCTCGTATTGATGTAATCGGTGGTGGTACAAAGACATTAAAATATGCATTTAATGAAACTTTGAATACAGAAGAGTTGGCATATTATATTGAAGACGAAAGTATATTGGAAGTTGGTACTTCTTCACGTTACAAAGAGGTTACTTTAAGAGGAAAGAAGAAGGGGACAACAAAGATTGTACTGTATCCGAAACTTGGATCAAAAGAAAAAAATGGTAGAAGTTATATCGTTAGAGTTGATGGCGATATCAATCAAATTTCATTATCCAGAGAAGCAATTGCACTGGGCGATTCGCAAAATATTTTCATCATGATGAAGAATAATTTTAATCAGGAAATTAAGTCCGCCTCTGACGAAAAGTACAAATCTATTACAGATGCGCAGGTGGAATTTAGCTCCAGTGCACCGGATTGTGTATCAGTTGATAATTACGGAAAAGTTACTGCAAAGAAAATTCCTTCTGATTCTGACCGTGTAACGATTACATGTACTGTAACACGTGATGGAAAAGTTGTGAAAGCGGAAAGTGTCACGATTACTGTTGAAAAAGCAAGAGTTAAGGATATTTCATATTTAGGTTCTACTGTAATTGGAGTTGGAAAGACTGGTACAATTAAATTCTCTACTCTTCCAGCAGATGTGGTTTATCGTAGAATTGATCTTCAAGTTACGAATGGTGATATCTTAAAATATGACTGGAACCGTGATAAGTTAACGTTGAAAGTTACAGGAGAAAGAAAAGGTAGTGCAATCTTCACCTTAACGATTGAAAATAATAATGGAAGCAAAGTTAGAAAATCAGTCAAGGTTACAATTGGAACGATTAATCCTGTTTCCGTGAGTGTTGGAAAAGTTGTTCAGTCGAAACCTAAAGCTGGAAAGAAGAAAGTTACTGTTCGTTGGAAGAAACTTGCAGGAGCTGCAGGCTATCAGGTACAGATGTCTAAGAAGGCGAAAAAAGGATTTAAGACAATTGCAACAATTAATTCCGGTTCAAAAGTTAAATATGTTAAGAAAAAATTAAAGAGAAAGAAAAAATATTTCTTCAGAGTCAGAGCATTCACATATAAGGGTACCATTAAGGTATATGGTAGATGGAGTGCGGTTAAGAAGGCTAAAGTGAAATAGTTATAATTTCTCTAGCGAAAAATGAAATGATGATAGGCTCAGCGGTGCTGAGCCTATTGTTATGAAAAACAAAAAAAGATTGATTATTTTTTATCAAACTATGGACTAATTTGTAAATTTATGAGAGAATAAACAGAAGTGTGGGCTAATTGCCTCATTAATATATGAAACAATCTGTTTCTTATTATATTTCGAAAGGAGTATTCAGATGATTTACACAAAGGAAGTTGAAAACATGTGTCCTGTAGCAAAGGGCGCAAAACATGAACCAGCTCCAATCCCAGAAGAAGGAAAGTGGGTTCATTCTAAAAAAATCGAAGATATTTCAGGTTTTACACACGGTGTGGGCTGGTGTGCACCTCAGCAGGGAGCATGTAAGCTTAGCTTAAACGTAAAAGAAGGTATTATCGAAGAAGCATTAGTTGAAACAATTGGTTGTTCAGGTATGACTCATTCCGCAGCTATGGCTGCAGAAATTCTTCAGGGAAAGACAATTCTTGAAGCATTAAATACTGACCTTGTTTGTGATGCTATCAATACAGCTATGAGAGAATTATTCTTACAGATCGTTTACGGACGTACACAGAGTGCATTCTCAGATGACGGTCTTGCAATTGGTGCAGGTCTTGAAGATTTAGGTAAAGGACTTCGTTCTCAGGTAGGTACAATGTACGCTACTAAGGAAAAAGGTGTTCGTTACCTTGAAATGGCAGAAGGATATGTAACAGGTATCGCTTTAGATGCAGATGATGAAGTAATTGGTTACCAGTTTGTTTCTCTTGGAAAGATGACAGACTTCATTAAGAATGGTGATGATCCAACTACAGCTTGGGAAAAGGCTAAAGGACAGTATGGTCGTGTAGCTGATGCTGTTAAGATTATCGACCCAAGAAAGGAATAAGGAGGTAACAAAAATGGCATTATTTGAATCTTATGAAAGAAGAATTGATCAGATCAACGCTGTATTAAACAGCTATGGTATTGCTTCTATTGAAGAAGCTGAAAAGATTACAAAGGACGCTGGTCTTGATGTATATAACCTTGTAAAAGGTATCCAGCCAATTTGTTTTGAAAATGCATGCTGGGCTTATATCGTAGGTGCAGCAATTGCAATTAAGAAAGATTGTAGAAGAGCAGCTGACGCTGCTGCAGCAATCGGTGAAGGACTTCAGTCTTTCTGTATTCCGGGTTCTGTTGCTGACCACAGAAAAGTAGGTTTAGGACATGGTAACTTAGGAAAGATGCTTTTGGAAGAAGAAACAGAATGTTTCGCATTCCTTGCTGGACATGAATCTTTCGCAGCTGCAGAAGGTGCAATCGGTATCGCTGAAAAGGCTAACAAGGTTCGTAAGAAACCTTTAAGAGTTATCTTAAATGGTCTTGGAAAAGATGCTGCACAGATCATCTCTAGAATTAACGGTTTCACATTCGTTGAAACAAAGTATGATTATAAAGAAGCTAAGCTTAACATCGTATACGAAAAGGCTTACTCTGATGGACTTCGTGCATCTGTAAAATGTTACGGTGCTGACGATGTTCAGGAAGGTGTTGCAATCATGCAGCATGAAAACGTTGGTGTATCTATCACAGGTAACTCAACAAACCCTACAAGATTCCAGCATCCAGTTGCAGGAACTTATAAGAAAGAATGTATCGAACAGGGTAAGAAGTACTTCTCAGTAGCATCAGGTGGTGGTACAGGACGTACACTTCATCCAGATAACATGGCTGCAGGTCCTGCTTCATACGGTATGACTGATACATTAGGACGTATGCATTCTGACGCTCAGTTTGCAGGTTCTTCTTCTGTACCAGCTCACGTAGAAATGATGGGATTAATTGGTGCAGGTAACAACCCAATGGTTGGTATGACTGTAGCAGTTGCTGTATCTATCGAAGAAGCAGCTACAGCTGGTAAGTTCTAAGATATTTATTTTATACGTGAAACGTAATTTCAGAAATGAGTAAGAGGTGTCATTATGACACCTCTTTTTATCTTTGTGGAACATTTTAGGGCAATGCTATGAAATGAAAAAAACTAACGCAAAAGTAAAAAATGTATTATAATAGTTAGCAGAGAATACTGTATTATATTGTGAGGACTTTAGAATGGACTTTAAAGAAAGAAATACTTATACAAAAGATGATTCATTAAAAATAAAAGGAATTGCAGCATTGATGATTTTGATTTTTCATTTTTTTAGAAGTGCTAAAGCAATGAAAAAATTATCATTGGTAACAATTCCTTTTTCTGTAAATTCAATGGCTTATTTATCGGATTTGTGTAAAATGGGAATTTGTGTTTTTGCCTTTATCACCGGATATGGATTGTTGTTATCAATTAAAAATCGGCAGATGCCAAAAGAGCAAACGTTAAAATGGTATATTTCCAGATTGTTGAAAACGATGTCTGGCTACTATTTCATTTTTATACTGATGGCAGTTGTGACACAAATTGTTTCAGGGGACGTGGAACGAATATTTTTTAAGAAGTCCATAGTCCATGGTATATATTATTTATTGTTGAATTTTTTGGGCTTGAGCAATTTTTTCAAAACGCCATATTTGCGTATTTCTTGGTGGTATATGTCAGCGGCGATTTTATTTATCATTTTAATCCCGTTAATCTATCGGTGTAGTAAAAAGGTGGGCTATTTACCTATCTTATTATTTATGATTGCGCTCCCAAGATTACTGAATATTGGACATTTTAAGGGAGTAAATCCTTATCCTTTTATTCTGTCCGTTTTGATGGGAATGATATTTGCCGACTATGATTTATTTGTGAAAATAGGAGAAAAGCTTCCTAAAAATATATGGACAAGATTGGCAGTGACTTGGATGACACTAGGAGGGCTGTTCATTGGATGGTTGTTTATTTTCAAAAAATTAGATTTTAAGAGCAATTGGCAGATTTCGTATAGCATTTTTACAATTATCATGATTCTATTTTTTAAATATTGTATTATTGCGATTAAAGGAATTGATTCGATTTTACGCTTGATAGGAATTCATTCCATGAATATTTATTTATTCCAAAATTTCCTGCGATATGGAATCTTTGAAAAGGACCTTTATTCTTTAAAAAATGTCTGGTTAATCCTAATGGTTGTATTGGTAATTTCATTAGCCTTTTCCATAGTGATTGAGCAAATAAAAAAATGGATTCGCTATGAAAAACTAATAGATAGAATACAGCTTTTTTTGAATAACTTAGTTGATGGTTTTTGTAATGAAGATGTATAGAATTTCATTGA
>JAILRB010000001.1 GCA_024698585.1 Eubacterium sp. | reverse complement strand
TGAATGTGTGTTTATAGATGATACGGAAGACAATGTACTCAGTGCTGAAAATCTTGGCTTTGAAGGAATAGTATTTACGGGATATGAAGATGCAGTAGCACGGCTTGATGAAATACTAAAATAATGTAGACAACAAGAGGGTTTATACAAAGCGTTCGAAAAATTATCCGATATATTCACTCCGTTTTGTGCTGAAATTGACAAGATGGCTCTTATAAAATGGGAAGAAGATAATCCATATCAAGAACTTGCCGTGTATGATTTGAAGTAGTTTTTGTTATCGTCAATTCCGGTTTGTAGGGAGAATAAAAAAATGATTACGAAAAACAAACAATCCAATGAAACAATCAAAGAGATGGCAAGGGTTGCATTTCCAAATAAGTCGGTGGTTAAGATAAAAGAACTGACAGAAGGAATGTGCAATGTTACGTACCATGTAGTGTTCGATGATGCTAGTGAAAGTATCTTAAAAATTGCGTCAGAGGATACTACAGGATATACTTCCAATGAAATAAATCTAATGAGGGCAGAAGTTAGTGCGATGAGATTAGTGTCTGAGAATTGTTCATTTAAAGTAGCAGATGTCCAGTACTATGATTGTTCTAAAACGGTATGCAACGGGGATTATTTTTTTATGGAAAAAATACTGGGAGATAATTATATATTTATAAAGGATAATTTACCTGAAACTGTTATTGCAGTATTAGATAGAGAAATTGGCAAGATATCTAAAGAATTAACTACTATTACCAATAAGCAATTTGGCTTTTTAGGAGATGAAAAAAGATACAATTCTCTTTTCGATTTCGTAATAGTTATGCTAACTAATCTGATATCTGATGCGCAAAAGAGAAGTATAGATATTGGGTGTGATGCACAACGTCTGATAGAACAGCTGGATAGCGAAAAAAATGTATTTGATTCAGTCGAATTGGCTACCTTGGTTCATTGGGATATGTGGGAAGGTAATGTGTTTGTGAAAAATAATCACGTGTCTGGTATTATAGATTGGGAAAGGGCGCTATGGGGCGAGCCTTTTATGGACGATCGATTTAGAAAACACAATAGAAATGAGAATTTCTTAAAAGGATTTGGAATAGCTGATTTTTCTGAAAATGAATTACGCCGACTTCGTTGGTACGACATTGTTTTGTATCTGACCATGATGATAGAAGTATTCTATCGTGAGTATAAAGACAAAGGTCAGTATCAGTGGGCGAAAGAAATGTTATCAGGTGTATTGTAGCGCAGAGAAATGCGAATTGGCACCGCGATAAACCTGAATTTGCGGAGGAAAACCACCTATAATGAGAACAGCGATGCTGCAGGAAAATGTTTCTCAGACAGATCGGCTGTATGTATCATCCGTACGAAAATTGGAAGATGGGCTCCACCTTAGTGTTTCCAATGATACAAGGATTTTCTATTTGATGTGGATGTGAAAATTTCTGACGCGGAGTGGGTAGTATGTTATGATATGACAGAGGAGGCGAAACAGATTCGTTTTGTTAATTGGTCCGGGAAAGAGGTTTCTTTGAACAGTGCTACGTTTCAGCCGGTGAATAATGAAACGACGGAAAGCCAATCGCAGGAATCCCAGAGTGAAACAGAAACACAGACAGCGAAAGAAATGCAATCTGAAAAGTCGACAGAGCCTGCTAGTGTGCTGGGAGTGAAAGTTCCGAAAGTTAAGAAGGTCAAAGGCTTCCAAAACTACCGTCTCTAAATCTGCAACTTTATTCCGTAAGAAGTTGAAAAGAGGTAGAAAATATTATATTCGAATCAGAGCATTTACTTATTACAAAATCGGAGCATGCACGAAAAGCGTAGCTTACGGGAAATGGGTGAAGCTTAGAAAAAAATAAATGAGCAATAGGGGAAGGAAAAGTTAAAATGAGAGAAAAATTAATGAATGGTTATGATTGGATTGTAAAATACTTTATGTATTTTATATGTGCAGCAGTGGTTGGATGGATTTATGAAGTGTTAACGATTATGCTTGAAAACCACCATGGATTTCAAAATCGAGGAGTTCTGTTTGGTCCGTACTTGCCAATTTATGGATTTGGTATGTTGATTGTAATGGCTACCGTAAATCCAATCCGCAAAATGAAGCTGGAAAAAATATCTTCAGTTTCTACGATACTGGCGTTTTGTGTAAAGTTTATTCTGGCCTTTATCGCAGCATTTGTAGTCACTTCTTTAGTGGAATTAGTAGCTAGTTATATAATTAGTCCTACTTCATGGGAGTATGTAGAAAATGGCAAAAACAATGCACCTTGGTTTTACAGTGCCAAAGAGGGATATGATATTAATTTTCAAGGAAGAATTGCCCTGAAATCCAGTTTGAGATTTGGTATCGGATCAATGTTTCTGTTGTATGGGTTACAGCCACTCATCAACAAATTTTCAACAAAAGCGAAAGCCTTTAAGTTTGTCGGAAGCGTGCTGTTACTTGTTTTTGTAATTGACTGCATTGTCACGTTTGTACTTTAGCGAGGATAAGGAAATAGCCCGGTTTTGTATAGAAGTAAAGATGGGCTTGTATTTGGCTTTCTCGTTTTGTATGCTGGAAGCAGAATAAAGAGGAAAGGAAGAGTAATGTTTATGCGCAAAAGATATGTTATCGCTCAGTAGTCTGGGCATAAAATAAAATGGAAACTTATGCTCAGATGAATCCGAAACAATCATAGGAGGATTATATGAGCTATATCAAAGCGGAAGAAATTCTGCCCAAGGAAGTAATTGAAATTATTCAGCAGTATGCAAGTGGTGTCAACATCTATATTCCCTGCAAAGAGAAAAAGGAGTGGGGGAGCCAGACGGATTCGAGAGTCTATTATCGGACACGAAACGACAAGATTTGCGAGATGCATTGTGAAGGGAAATCGGTGCCGGAGCTTGCATATGAATATTCTTTATCAGAGAAAAGTATTCGCAGAATATTAAGAGAAACGAGACGTTCAGCATAATAAAGGAGGAGATTATGAGTAATTACAAGTATTTCACATTGGATCAAGTTCCTGAATTAAAGGACGAAGCAGCAGAATGGTTCCACAACAAATGGGGTGTGCCGAAAGAAGCATACCTGGAATGCATGGATGCATTCTTAAACAATGATACGAAAAACGGTTGGTACTTGTGTCTTGATGGGGAACGTATCATTGCAGGAATGGGAGTGATTGACAATGACTTCCATGATCGCAAAGACCTGTCCCCGAATGTTTGTGCAGTGTATACAGAGGAAGATTATCGCTGCCAGGGAATTGCCGGGAATTTATTAAATCTGGTGGTGGATGACATGAAGAAAAAAGGTGTCTCACCGATTTACCTGGTAACGGACCACACAGGATTCTATGAGAAATATGGATGGGAATTCTATTGTATGGCACAGGGAGATGACGAACCGGAAATGACAAGATTATACATATATAAGTAGTATAGTGAGAACGCCAATCTTGGATTGGCGCTTTCATTATATAGGAGGTCTGAAATGATAAATTTAAGGGAAGTAAATCACAGTAATTGGATGGCCTGCATTGAATTAGATGTGCATGATTTTCAACGACCGTTTGTGAATCCAAACATCTTTAGTTTGGCAGAGTCTTTTGCTCATTCTGATGTGAATCCGGCAGAAGCAGAAAAATATTACCGTTGCATTCCAAAGGCAATCTACAATGATGATGAATTGATTGGTTTTACGCTGATTACATATGAAAAAGAGTGTGATTATGATGACACACCGGGATATGAAATATATCGACTGATGATCGACAAGAAATATCAGCAGCAGGGCTATGGCAAGGAAGCGGTGAAACAAATTATTGATTATATTAAAAGTTTTCCATACGGAAAAGTTGAATACATCTATGCTTGCTGGCATCCTGAGAACCAGGCATCACAAAAGCTGTGCCTAGGGTGTGGTTTTGAGATTGTGGGAAAGGACGACGATGGCGCAATTATCGGAAAATTAGCAATTTAATTGTTGACTTCTAAGGAGGATTTGAGTAATGTGTAAATATATCCGCACCGAGTGCTCGGAGCGGATATATTTTTAAAGATGCCAATGCAACATAAGATATGAATGGAAGAAGGGAAGGCTGTGCGTGGGGGGGAGATGCATAGATAATGACAAAGATGATTTGTTCTATGCAGGGCTAGGGCATCTCGGAATGGGCGAATGCATAGATAAGAGAGTTTTTTTCGAATTCTATGCAGGACAAAGGTACATTGGCGGAGGGAGATGCATAGAATTAAGAAAAAATTGTGTTTTTTATGCATAACAGAGGTACGCCAGAAGAAGGAGATGCATAGATTCGTACGAAAATAATAATTTCTGTGCAAGTAAGAGATACATTACAGAAAAAATATGCATAGAAAGGAGAGAAAAAGTCAATTTCTATGCAACGAGGAGACACGTCATAGAAAAAGCACGCATAGAAGAGTGTAAAAAAGATAAATTCTATGCATTAAAGAAATACACCGAGGAAAAATGCATGAATTAAAAAGATTAAATTTGTGCAGTGGGGGAAAGAAAGGAGTGTAAATATTGAGGGCAGAAGAAATCGGACTTTATGAAGAAAGACAAAAGACAGAAAAACTACTAAAGAGGGTGTGTATTGAACTTAAAAAGTTAAATTTTCCAAAGGAGAGTATTTATGTTGCCGCACGAGGGAACTCATTCCAGTTTTACCTCCGGGAAGCAGATGAAGCTATGAAGTACTTATCCATAAAAGAAAAAGACCGGGTGGCCGACATTGTGAAAGTGGAGTACTATAACAAACTTAAGAAAAGACTAAAAAAACGAATAAATTCTATTAATCGATGTATCAGAGATTTGGAAGAGACCGAACCAAGTAAGGTCTATGAAATGCTGGGGAAGGGGAAGCGAAGAATGATCGAGCCTATAGAACCAACAGATGAGCAATTTCGCACTGAATGGGAAGCGTGCGAATATCGTGGAAAAGAGTTTTGGGATGAGGGTGTGGAAATCTACACAGACAAAGGTGAGCGAGTTCGCTCGAAGTCTGAGAAGATAATTGCGGATAAGTTGTATAAGGAAAATATTGCTTATCGGTATGAATATCCGCTGGAGATTCCAGGGGGTGGAATAATCTATCCGGATTTTACGATACTGGATGAGAAGAAAAGAAGAAACATCATTTTAGAACATTTTGGATTGATGGACAATGATGAATATGCGAATAATGCTATTTCAAAAATGCAATTATATGATCGAGAGGGATATGTGTTGGGAGACAATTTCTTTTGCACAATGGAGACAATGGCAAAACCCTTAGACAGCAGAGTGCTTGATCGGATGATTGAACGGATTAAAGGTTGATGCGTGGACTCGGGAAATGTGGTAAAATTATGCTTGCGGTATTAAATAAATATTATTGGAGGAGTTATGAGCAAAGATATGACAGTCCCTTGTGATGAGGGCCTCATTAATATTCGTGTTGGAGCGATTATTATGAGAGGAAACAAGATTCTTATGGTAGGAAACAAAGCTCGTCCGGAATATTTATATTCCGTTGGCGGTAGAATTAAATTCGGAGAAACTTCGGAAGAAGCAGTGGTGCGAGAAGTGTTCGAAGAGACCGGGGTAAAGCTGGAAGTGGAACGCCTGGGATTTATCAATGAGAATTATTTTTATGGTGATGCGCCAGGGAATTTGGACAAGTTAATCTATGAAATTTCATACTACTTTTACATGAAGGTTCCGGAAGATTTTGAACCGATTTGTATGAGTCAGACGGAAGATGACCAGAATGAATTTCTTCGTTGGATTGATTTGGATGATCCGATGAAATATTATCCGGAATTCTTTAGGACGGAGTTGAAACAGCCATGGGATGGTGTTAAGAAAATCTTGGCTGATGAAAGAAGGAGATAAAGAATGAATTTTTTGTTTGTTGCGTTGGGCGGTGCCATAGGGGCAGTGGCTCGATATGCGATTAGCTTGATACCGGTGAGAACAGGTTTTCCTGTTCTCACTTTAATAACAAATGGGTGCAGATGAAACTCAAAAAGTTTGGGGGAGGTGCACCCTAGAGAGAAAAAATGTTGTACAGGGTGCAAGTGAAGCTGTAACACAAAAAACGCAACAGCGTGTTGCGTGCTATTTCTGGTTCGTAAGGGTATAATTCAGATAGGGATGTTTATGAATTTCGAACAGAATAGGAGGTTGCTATGGAAACAAAAGATGTATTGTTAGAACTTCGAACAAAGAATGGAATGTCACAGGATGAACTGGCAGAGAAGGCATTTGTGACAAGACAGGCGGTATCGCGGTGGGAAAACGGTGAGACGGTGCCGAACACGGAGACTTTGAAAATATTGTCAAAGATATTTAATGTTTCAATTAATACGTTGCTGGGGGCACCAAGACAATTGATTTGTCAGTGCTGTGGAATGCCTTTGGAAGACACCATAATAAGCAAAGAACGAGATGGTGCTTTTAATGAGGAGTATTGCCAATGGTGTTACGCAGATGGAACATATATGTACAGCGATATGGATGATTTGATTAACGTGTGCGTGAAAAATATGGTAAATGAAAACTGTACAGAAGAACAAGCGCGTGCGTATTTGAAGGAGACATTGCCAAAACTGAATTATTGGAAGAAGTACCAGGAACTAAGTGACAATGGTCAGTTTGAAGCATTCAAGAAGCAACTGATTGATGAGATTAACGAGCTTCATGTGGAAGGAATGCCTAAAGTAGAAAGCCTGAATGCACTTGTTGGAAGATTTGTGAATTTGGAGTATCGGCTTCCAAATGGAACGCATGTAAAATTTCTGGATGATCAAACTACATATTTGGGAAATCAGTTGGAATCGGAATTTGGTGGTGACCGATGTTTTGGAGTGCTTGCCAATATGGATTTTATATTGGTTTGTACATATGAAGCAGAGGGAGAAAATCCTGAACTTGTCATTTATAAGAAGCGATGATGCACCGGGCAGTGATGCGGGAAGCAATTCAATGTCGCTACAAAACAAAATGATAGGGATACAATTTGACAAGCCCAAAAGAATGCGATATATTCGTTTTAGATTTTGAAGAAAGGGGTGAAAGGATGAGAAAATAATCTTCTTTTGATATCATGAAATTAAAAAAAGGACGCAGAAGCGTTTTAGTAAGTCAGTATGAACAAGGTTCCTACTGCTTTTCGTGTTACCAAAAGTGGATTATGTTCTTATCATAACCTCTTTTTGTTGTTTGATTATATTGAGTTTATAGGTTTTGGGAGAGCATAAGATTATTTGGAAACAAATAATCTTTTTTTGTTCTAATATGTGAAGCATTTCCGGGATATGTACCAACGCACGAAATTAAGTAGGAATCTGAGAGGAGGAATGTGTATGGCACAAATATTAGTAAATAACCTTACTTTCGGATATGAAGGAAGTTTTGATTTGATTTTTGATAATGTTTCGTTCAACATTGATACGGATTGGAAATTGGGATTGCTGGGGAGAAACGGGAAAGGGAAAAGTACGTTCCTAAATTTACTGATGGGAAAATATCAGTATCAGGGAACGATTCAGACCAACACGGTGTTTGATTATTTTCCCTATGTGCTGACCGCAGAGCAAAAGAAACAAAGTGCGGCAGAGTTTGTGGAAGACCTGAAGACGGACTGTGAACTTTGGCGAGTGATTTGCGAATTGAATTTAATGGAAGTAGATTCGGAAATATTGTATCGACCTTTTGAGACATTGAGCCATGGGGAGCGGACAAAAGTATTGTTGGCGGTGTTGTTTTCCGGGGAGAATGATTTCCTGTTGGTGGACGAGCCGACGAACCATTTGGATGTGCAATCGAGAAAAGTGATTCGAAATTATCTGGCAAAGAAGAAAGGATTTATTCTCGTTTCCCATGACCGTGAGTTATTGGATGGGTGCATTGACCATGTTCTGGTATTGAACCGTCAGACCATTGAGGTGCAGACGGGAAACTTTTCCAGCTGGTGGGAAAATAAGGAAAAGAAAGATGCCTTTGCACAGGCAGAAAACAAGAAGCACCTGAAGGAAATCGATAAACTAAATAAAGCGGCTGCCACGACGGCAAGTTGGGCTGCGAAAAGTGAGCGGAGTAAGATTGGGTATGATCCAATTAAGGAAACGGACCGACCGGTAAATGCCCGGACTTACATCAGTTCCAAGACAAAGAAAATGCAGACCAAAGTGAAGCAGATGGAGCGTCGCATTCAAAATGAGATTGAACAAAAGGAAGATTTGCTGGTGGATTTAGAGACACCGGTGGATTTGAAAATTATGCCGATGAAGCATCATAAAGAAGTTCTTGTGCGAGCCAGAGATTTTTCGGTGACTTATCCAGACAGTGAAATACCGGTGTTTGAACACCTGTCTTTTGAAATTAAAAGAGGAGAGCGTGTGTGCTTAAGTGGAGCCAATGGTTGTGGAAAGTCAACAGTGATTAAAGCAGTTTTAAAGAACTTGAGTGAGAACGCAGTTCAGAAAGGAACCTTAGAAATTGCAACAGGATTGGTGATTTCTTATGTAAACCAGGATACATCAGAATTGCAGGGAACCATTCGGGAGTATTGCCGGAAAGAAGGAATTGATGAAAGTCTGCTGTGTGCAATTTTAAGACAGCTTGATTTCGACCGGGTACAGTTTGTAAAAAAGATGGAAGATTTTTCAGAAGGGCAGAAAAAGAAGGTTCTTCTAGCAACCAGTTTGTTGACCTCAGCACATTTGTATGTTTGGGATGAGCCGTTTAATTACATTGATGTGTTTTCACGAATGCAAATCGAAAAGCTGTTAGAGACGTATGAGTTCACCATGCTTTTCGTGGAACATGATGCAAGGTTTTGTGAAAAGATTGCTACAAAGATTGTAGAGATGTAGGAGAAAAGTCGGTTTTGCAATATAGCAAAGCCGGCTTTTTATTTTATCTCAATGAGGATATGGTAATGGATCCGGAACCATTGCTGAAAACGCATCTGCTTCGAAAAATGGAAAATGTGATTCTGACGCCACATATTTCCGGAGTTAGTTGGGAAGATAATAATCATACAAAAAATATACTGTGTTGTGATACAATAATTACATCAGAGTAATAGGAACGGAGTTGTAATATGAATCACGGAAAATTAATTGGAAAAGTGGCAGTCGTCACGGGAGCAAACTCAGGAATGGGACTTGCAACGGTAGAGGCTCTCAGTGACGAAGGGGCGACGGTCATTATGTTGTGCCGAAATGAACAACGGGGAAAAGAAGCGTTGGAGAAACTCAAAGAATCAAAGGAACGAAAACTGGATTTGATTCTGTGTGATTTAGGGGATTATGCTTCCATCAGAAAATTTGTCGAATGTGTGAAAGAGAAATATGAGACAATCGACATCCTGGTAAACAATGCAGGGTTCATTTCACTGGACCGTCAGGAAACCAAGGAAGGTATGGAGCGGCAGTTTGGAATCAATCATCTGGGACATTTTCTGCTGACTATGGAATTGTTAGAGAGGATGCATCCCGGGGCACGGATCGTAAATGTGGCTTCAGGAGCCCATAAGGTGGGAAAGATTCATTTCGAAGATATTAATTTGACGAAAGGGTATAATGTGATTAAAGCCTATGGACAGAGTAAATTGGCGAATGTATTGTTTACCAGAGAGCTGGCAAGAAGGCTACAAGAGAAGGGGATTACAGTGAATTGTTGTCATCCCGGTGCCGTTGCGACAAATATTGGTGTGGACCGAAAGACCGGATTTGGAAAAACCATCACCCGATGTTTGAAGCCGTTTTTCCAAACACCGGCGAAAGGCGCCGCCACTGCAATTTTTCTGGCTGTGGATGATTCCGTGAAAGAGATTTCCGGAGAATATTTTTATCGATGTAAAATCGCAAAATCATCGAAGCGGTCGAAAGATATGGAGTTGGCGAAACGCTTATTTGACTATAGTGAAAAGTCGGTTTTACCTTAAAAAGTAAAATCGGCTTTTTTGCTGTATCAAGCAGGTTTTGTTGGTCTTAAAACCCATTTTTTGATATAATTATTCAGGAAAGAATTTATCGGAAACAATGGGGAAACAGAAGACATGATTAAGAAAATACTAGATTGGGAAAAAGAACTATTTTTTTTGACGATTGGAATCATAGGAATTATATTATTCCTTCAGGGATTGAACGTTTGGAATAAAACAGAAAGCATTTCATTAGACGCTGTAAGTAGCTATGCAGAGCAGATTAAAAGCGGCGGCGAAGTGGAACGAATGCCGATTTATATTGATGTTGTGACAGAACCGGTAAAGGTTGCAAAGGTTAGTGTCAAGGAAGAAAAATTATTCTATTATCTGGTGCAGGATTCGGAAAACTTTTATGTTGCAAGAATTAATGACAGTACCTATCAAAAGATGTGCAAGCATTTTAAATCCGTGGGAACGAAGCCATATCGATTAAAAGGATATTTATATGCAATACCAATAAATGTGCAGAATGGAATTCTTGATGCATTACAAAAAAACAATATTCCGTTAAAAGATGTTAACAGTACGGAACATGAAATAGGAATTCTCTCACCATATTCATGTCTGGATGAAGTAGATGTAGATTATCAATGGGGGCGTTTTGCCTTGCTGATTGGGATCATTTTGGCGAGCATTTTTACATTGAATCGGCTGGCATGCATTACACAAAGAAAATTAAGTATCAGGAAAAGGGAAAACTGTCCGAAATCCTTGAAGTTCTGGACTATAAGCGAAATGCATTAAAAACCGGTTATGCATATGAAAAAATGCCAAGCCAGATAAAGAATCAGGCAGAAGAACAGGCATTTACAATGGAAAGTCTGATCGGTCGGGAAAAAGTTATCAAAAATCTGAGAATGCGTGGGTTAGCAATGGTTTCATGTTACCTTTTGATAATAGGAATTTGCATTTATGTAATCTGGTTATATATCAAAGATATTGAACATATCGATTTTTCAAAAGGTGTTGTCCTGTTGATTCTGGGGTTCTTCATACTTGTCTGCTCCCTTGGCATGACGGTAGGGATTGATTATCTGAGAGGGAAAAAGTCGAAGTATGTTGCCAGCAGAGCAAATTATCTACAGCTTGCAGATGATTTGTCTGGAAATCATTGACGGACGAACCATTACCATTGGCCTGTATGGACAGCGACCGCATGTGGCAGATGAATTGATTCTGACCATTTGTCACTATTGTAGAAATGCAAAAACCGGAAGCACGGAAGAAATGGAGCAGTATGTGAAACGCATTCGTTCCGGAAAATAAGAGTATGAGGAGTGCAATATGATTTATACACCGATGACGAAAAAAGCCATAAAATTATTGTTTGAGAAACAAAAAGAACAACAGGACAAAGCAGGGCTCCCCTATGTATTTCATCCGTTTCATGTGGCAGAACAAATGAAGGATGAACTAGCGGTTACAGTTGCATTGCTGCATGATCTGGTAGAAGATACGGAGGTTACTTTTCAGACCCTGGAAGAACTGGGATTTCCGAATGAAGTGATTCAGGCTTTGGAGATTCTTACAAAGGAAAAATCAGAGGATTATGATTCCTATATCCAGCGTGTCGCTGGGCATTCCATTGCACGAAAAGTGAAAATAAAAGATCTGGAACATAATATGGACTTGAGTCGATTGGAACGCGTAACGGAGGAGGATTTTCAAAGAGCAGAAAAGTATCAAAAAAGTTACCAATATCTGACAGAAATCGACAAGAAATCTGAGGAATTGTGATATAATGAGAACAGAGTGTTTGAACGGAAAGGAGACGGAAAATGAAGAAGAGCATTTGGAAGATTCTTTGTGTGCTGACATTGATGGTTGTGATCGGAATGGCATCAGTAAATTGCACAGAAGCAAAGACTTTTAAGGAAAACAAAACTTACAAGATTAATTTAGACGGAAAGAAGGGTAAGGAAACAATTCGTGTAAAGACGAAACTGGCAAAAGACGAGCATTATACGATCTTCACATTGTACATTAATGGGAAAAAGGTAGCAAAACAGGAAGGACTTTCTCTGCATTGTTATACATTGGACATTAATAAAAAGACGAAAGGAAAAAATCTCGTATTTTATGCATCAACAGAAAGCATGTGTCTTTCCAATAAGGCAGGGATTTTCTCCTACCGGAATGGAAAACTGAAACGTTTGATGAATTTGAATCATCGTTTTGCAGAGATGAATTTGTACCGAATTGATAAAGTGACCACCAATGGAAAAGGAATCGTTACTGTTGTGGCAGATTCTCCTTGTGGAGTTAATATTGGAAGTTATTATTCTCTAATCCGTTTTCAACTGAAAGCGGGAAAACTGGTGAAGATTACCAATGGTACTTTTGACTTGAATAAATATTCACAGAAGTACGAGTATGTTCTCAATGAAAGTGCCAAAGTTTATCAGAGTGCAGATTCTACAGATACGGAAATAGCAAAATTAAAAAAGAATACGAAATTAAATATTTTAAGAATATCTTATAAGACCATGAAAAACAGCGATGGAAGCACTGACGTATCCGATTCCTACGCTTATGTGAAAGTTGCAGACGGAACAAAGGGATGGATTGCTTTAAGAAAGCTTGACTATGAGAACTGGGAGGAAAGCCAGCAGCAGTTTAAAACATTTCCAGCATGGGGTTAAGGAAAAGGAGAAAGTACAATGGAAAAAAGAAAAATCAGTAAGTTGAATGTGGAAACTTCGTTGTTGGGATTTGGTTGTATGAGATTTCCTCAGAAGGACGGAAAGATTGAGGAAGTGGAAGCAACGAAGATGTTAAAGACTGCCTATGAAAACGGAGTCAATTATTTTGATACAGCTTATGTTTATCATGGTGGAGAAAGTGAGATTTTTACCGGAAAGGTATTAGATGAGTTTCCGAGAGAGTCCTATTATCTGGCAACAAAACTCCCGGTGTGGGAAGTACATAAGACAGAAGATGTGGAACGATTATTAGATGAGCAGTTAAAAAAATTAAATAAAGACTATGTGGATTTCTATCTGCTTCACGCCTTGAACGGTGAACGATGGGATGAAATGGAAAAACTTCAGGTGTTTGAAGCATGTGAAGAAATGAGAAAGAAAGGAAAGATTCGATTCATCGGTTTTTCCTTCCATGATGATTATGAACATTTTGAGCGAATCATTCGGGCGAAGGATTGGGATTTCTGTCAGATTCAGTTAAATTACATGGATACAGAAATTCAGGCGGGAATCAGGGGATATGAATTGGCAGAAGAACTGGGAATTCCGCTGACTATCATGGAGCCAATCAAGGGTGGAAATCTTGCAACGTTGCCGGAAGAAATTGAATCCATTTTTAAGGGAAAACGACAAGATACCATTGCCAGCTGGGCATTACGCTGGGTGGCGTCCTTCCCGAATATCATGACAGTTCTCAGTGGAATGTCTAATATGGAACAGACTATGGATAACATTCAGACGTTCTCGAACTTTGAACCAATGACGGAAGAAGAAAAGGAATTAGTAAAGAAAGTGGCTGAGACCATTCGTAGTCGTGTAGCAAACGGCTGTACCGGTTGTGGTTATTGTATGCCATGTCCGGCAGGCGTTGACATTCCAAAGAATTTCCATATCTGGAACCAGTATCATATGTATATGAATCTCGGTGGATTGGGATGGATGTGGAACAATGAAATCGGAGAGGAACAGAAAGCGCATCATTGTGTTCAGTGTGGTGCTTGTGAAAAGGTATGTCCTCAGAAAATCAAGATTCGCGAAGATCTTCAGACCTTGGAAAAAGAAATTACGGAGCGATTACAATGAAACAAATAGTTCGCTTGATTATCAGTCTGATGCTGGTGATGCCCCTGGTATGCTCTTCACTTTATGCTGGGGAACAGGTGGCTATGGGGACAGACCAAGATGGGAAAAGTGTAGCATATGGCATTTACACTTCTCGTGGTGGAACAGGGAAAGTTCCCATAACCTTGGTGGAAAAAGAATTTTTTATGGATTCCTATAACTATCATCATGACATGGCACGATTTTCCATGGCATTGTCTATGATGTGTTATAGCAGTCTGGAAAAAAGCATTGCTCTTTATCGGAGAATGCTGTTTGCTGATTTAGGTTTTTCAGCATACAGTTCTGATCGGGGAAAGGAAGACGGTTCTGTTTCCCCTTTTGACATTGCCTATAAAAAGATTGAGAATCAAGGTAAAGAGGCTACTGTGATTGTGGTGGCAATCAGGGGAGCCAAGGATGCGGAATGGATGGACAGCTTTGATGCCGGAACCGGAGAAACACATAAAGGGTTTCAGCAGGCTGCGGATTATGTGTATGAAGGAATTCTTGATTTTATTCATAAAAACAGCGAGGAACTGACGGGAGATGTCAAGATATTGATTACCGGTCATAGTCGTGGAGCTGCCGTGGCAAATCTATTGGGACAGCAGATGGATCAGGAAGGAATTCCGGAGTTGTCTCTTAAGGCAAAAGATGTCTTTGTGTATGCTTTTGCCACACCAAATTATACAAGAAACTCAGAACGGACAAATCAGAAGTATCACAATATATTTAATATCGTTAACCCAGAGGATTTTGTATCAAAGGTTCTGCCTTCTGCCTGGGGGTATGGTCGATACGGGATTACCTACGTTCTTCCGAGTAAAACTACGGAAGGAAACGGAAAAAACTATGTAGACTATGAAGCGTATCTGGAGAAAGTACGCTTACGATATCAGCAATATAAACCGGATGATGTACGAGGGTATCAGCCGTATGAGCAGGGAACCTATCCGGTGTATGACTACTTCAAGGAAATGACTTCTGTGGTGAGGGATATTTCCGCCTACTATGATGAAAGTTTAGGACAATCGTTTTCTTCGGACACTGAAAACTCCTTGCAGACGTTGTTTAGTTACACCCTGGGGAATTTTCAGGGAGCTCAAATGTTTGCAGCCCTTGGAAATATGTATCTTGCAGCAGTGGGAACCTGGGGAGAATTTGGAAGAAAAACATTAGAGTATTTTATTATCCATCAGGCAATTGGTGTTTTAGTTCCGACGAAAACACCGGATTTCCAATGTGCCCATACACAGGAATTTTATCTTGCTGCAATGGAAACTGTGACGGAAGAACAGTTAAAACAACCGAGACAGCAATTGTTGGGAACCATTACCGGATCCGTGAATCTTGTCATTCGTGATGAGAATCAAAATGTAGTCGGTCGAATCACAAATGGGGAAATTGATGAACAGGTTCAGGGAATTGTTCTGGTAGATGCGGGAAATGCGAAAGAATTTCTGCTTCCGGGAGACCGTACCTATCAGATGGAATTGTCTGCGCCGGAAAAGGAAACCGTGAATTATTGTTTGTGTAAAATGGATGCGGATATTGGAGAAACGGGACGAGCAGTCTTTCAGAATCTGGAAATCAATAGAAATAGTCCGTATACCCAGCGGTTTAATACATCCGATGAACTATCGAAGATGGAATTAAAGGAATCCAATGGAAAGGTGAAAAAGCCGGATCAGATTCTTGGAAAAGATGAGATTGGAACATTGTCCATAGAAGTCGATGTGGAAGGAAACGGCAGTGTGAAAAACAGATATCATTTGACACCGGGAGACACTGTTTCCATTACGGCAAAAGCGGATCTGTTTCAAAAGTTTCTGGGATGGTATGACACAGAAAACCATTTGATTTCAAACGAAAAAACATTGGAGCAACCAGTGTTTCAAAATGAAAGAATAAAAGCCAGATTTACAAAGGATACTGTGGGACTTGGAGTAATTGACTTCGGAAGACTCAAAAAATCCTTGGCTAATTAAATAAATGGCAGCACAAATGTTGCTTTTCTATGGAGGGGTTTATGATTACATTTACTGGAAAAGGAGTTTGTGGGGGATATGTTTTGGGAAAAGCCTTACTTCTGCAAAAGAAGAAAAAGGCTACAGAAAAACAGTATATTGCAGATGCTGAAGAGGAGAAAAAACGAATTAACACTGCCGTGGAGCAATCGGTGGAACAGCTAAAGGAACTCTATGAGACAACTTTGAAAAAGGTAGGAGTGGGTAGCGCTGAAATTTTTCAAAGTCATATTGAACTGGTTCGGGATCAGGGGTATCGAAGATTTATCGATGAACTGATTGAACAGGAGATGGTAAATGCGGAATATGCAGTTTGGGAAGCTGAAAAGAAATATTCCACGTTGTTCCGTTCTATGGATGATGACTACTTTAAGGAACGAGCCACCGATATTGAAGATGTTTCTCATCGAATCATTCAGAATCTGGTGGAAGAGAGAAGGGAACATATCACCAATAAAGACAAAGTGATTTTATGCGCAAAGGATTTGGCACCGAGTGAAATCGCAACCTTAGGGGAGGAAGTCTTGGCGGTTGTTTTGGCTAATGGCTCTTCCAGATCCCACACGGCTATTTTAGCGAAGGATATGAATCTTCCGTTGATTGTTGATGTCGGGGAGAAATTCATCAAGAAGGTCAAAGCAGGAAAAACGCTTGCAGTGGATAGTCATGAAGGAATCGTGTATGTGGATCCGGATGACGATATAAAGCAAGAGATGAAAAAGAAGAAAACAGAGGACCAGGAAGAACAGTTGATGCTTCAGGACTTGAAGGGATTAGAAACGAAAACCCTGAATGGAAAGAAGATTACGATTTCTGCCAATGTGGATGAAATCGGCCAACTGGATGCTGCATTGCAAAACGATGCGGAAGGAATCGGTCTTCTGCGAAGCGAATTTATATATCTCGAACGGGATGATTTCCCAACGGAAGAAGAACAGTTTGAGGTATATAAAAAAGCTTTGGAACAAATGGCAGGACAGGAGGTTATTATTCGAACCCTGGATTTTGGTGGTGATAAACATCCGAAGTATTGGAAATTCCCGAAGGAAGAAAACCCTGCCCTGGGATATCGTGGAATTCGAGCAACATTGCGGGAAGAAGAAATTTTGAAGACTCAGCTTCGGGCTTTGTATCGTGCATCGGCTTATGGAAAATTAGGAATCATGTTCCCATTTGTTACCTATGTCTGCGAGGTGAACCGCATTTTAGAATTATGTGAAACAGTAAAACAGGAATTGCAAAAAGAGGGCAAACTTTTTTCTGATGATGTGGAGCTTGGCGTGATGATTGAAACACCGGCAGCTGCATTGGTTAGTGAACAGTTAGCTCCGATGGTGGATTTCTTTAGTATTGGAACCAATGATTTGATTCAGTACACGAATGCTTGTGACAGAAATAATCCGGCATTGGAAACATTTTGCGATAAAAATTATGATGCCATCTTTAAACTAATTACAATGTCCATTGAGAGTGCTCACAAGTATAAAAAGTGGATTGGTGTCAGCGGAGAATTGGCATCTAACCCGGAAATGGCAGAATTACTGATTCGCATGGGAGTGGATGAATTGTCCGTAGCACCGAGCACAATTTTAAAAATGAGAGATGTAGTTAGAAAGATTGATTTGAAAAAAAGAGGATAAAACATTGAAAACAAAGGGATTTAAATTGACCGGCATCCTACTGGCTTGTTGTATGGTGCTTATGTTACTTGGAAAAAATATAGGGAATGTTTCAGGACAGGAAATGGTGGCACATTCCATTGCGGCAGGGGAATCAAAGGAAGGAAATCCGCTAAAAGGATTTGTACCTTTTGAAGAAAAAACATCTGCTTTTCCCCACAGTATGGAATGGTTCTATATTCCGGTCAGTGCAGTGCAGACCGGAATGAATACATTTGATTGGACAGCATTGGAAAATCGCTTGAATACGATTGCTGCCAGAGGCCATCAGGCAGTGATGCGATTTTATTATGATTATCCGGGAGAACCATCCGGTGTACCGCAGTTTTTAATCGATCAGGGGTTGGAAATGCGTTATTATGATGAACCGGAGCGTCTGGGAGGTTCCGGTTATTGTCCGGATTATTCCAATACAACTTTCCGCCAGTCCATGGTAAATCTGATTAATGCTTTCGGCAGTAAGTATGATGGAGATGGAAGAATCGGCTATGTGACTTTAGGATTGTTGGGATTTTGGGGAGAATGGCATAATTGGCCTTATGACGACGGAACTGTTCCGGGAAAGAATTGGAGCATTCCAACAGCTGCGTTTCAAGAAGTTTTAGATGCCTATGATAGTGCATTTCAGAAAACACAGCTTTGCGCCAGAGAGCCAAAAAGCGGAATTGATTTTAATCAGTATGATGTAGGATTTCATGATGATTCCTTTGGCTATGCTACGCTTTCTGTAAAGAATGGCGGGCAGGACTGGAGTTTTATGCAGAAGATGTATAACTTCGGCCAGGGGGAACGGTGGAAAAGAAACTGTATTGGAGGAGAAGTTTATCCCCCAAGCCAAAATCAGATTTTTTCCGGTGCAACATCGAATGGTGAATTTCAGGACTGGAATTTATGTATGGAAGAAGCGCATGCTACATGGATGCTATGTGAGCAGATGAAATATTATCAGGGAACCACGAAAACCAATGCAAGGAATGCAGCCAAGCAGTTAGGCTATGATTTCCGCGTAACCACGGCTTATTATCCGGACCGTTGCGAAGGAACTTTGCCAATCAGAATTGATATGAAGAATATCGGAAGTGCACCGTTTTATTATGACCATGAAGTATGGCCTGTGGCAATTGGGGTGAAACAAAGCGGAACCCTGGTAAAACAGTGGCAGACGGATTGGGATTTGTGTGATATTCCGGCGGATGCTACGGTGCGTAGTTTTTCAAAGACCATTGAAAATCCGGGATTAAATGCCGGAAACTATACGCTGTGTATGAAAGTTTTAAATCCATTGGAACATGGAAATGTATTGGGATTTGCCAATCAGGGACAGGAAAGTGACGGATGGCTGAATCTAGGAACGGTTACAATTTCTGAATCAATGGAGGAGACAACAAAAGAGGAAATAACAACGAAGGAAGAAACAACCAGTGAAAAAGAAACAGAAAGTTCCATGCCGGATGGAACAACCTTTACGGCAAGAGTGGAAGGAAATTCTGTTTTATGTCAGCTGGATACTTCCGTAAATTATTCTTATCTTCAGTTATATTTAGATCAGGACGGTTCAACTCAGACTGGTTTTGTGAATGGCTCGGATGGATTAGATACGAAGGGTGGATTTGATTACCTTATCGAAGACGGAGCATTATATTCCTATGGTGGCAGCGGAACAAACTGGAGTTGGAATACGGCAGGAACCGTATCTGTTTCCAAAGAAAAGAATTATGCAACAATCTCCATCCCAAAAACAGCTTTGACGAATCTGACTGACCGGGCAAAAATACAGTTACGTCTCGTAGATAGTTCTTGGAATGGCATATATGTGTCTCCATTGATTTCTGTGGAACCGGAGCAAATCGAAGAGAATCTTCTGGAAGTGGAAGGATATCAGGTGAATCCAAAGTATCATGGAATTCGTACCATTTATTCAGTGGGTGAGACCCTTCAGGGACAGGAAGTCAAAGAATTTGGTCTAATTTACGGAATTGGTCTCGAAGGGTATGAGCCGCAGGATATGAAAGTGAATTCAAAGAATCCAATGATTTATGTTGTCCCTTGTGACCTTTCCAAAGGGAAGTTCTCACAGAATTCGGATTTGTCAAATCGCTATGCAATGACCTTGCGTTTTGCGGCGGGCAATGCCAAGGAATTTCAGACTACATATTTCGTCAGGGCATATGCAATTTTAAAGGATAATCGGATTGTCTATACGGATATCCATAATTACCGGATTTATGATATTGCTGAGGAAGCTTATAAAAATGAGAATACTGGGTTACAGGACAAAGAATATCTATTGGAAATGATTTTGAAAAAAGGAAAGAAGTGATAAGAATCCTCACTATCCGTAAAGTCGGGCAGTGAGGATTTTCTTATGCATTTCGTTCGCTTCGAAAGGTGTCTGCAATGATTTTTAGTGCATATAATTCATTTTCGTTTAAGTCGCTGACATCCATGGTTTTCGTCGGATTCAGTCCTAACAAGTAGTCTGTTGTGACATGAAATATTTTGGAATACTTAATTAAAATGTCCGGGGACGGGGCACGCTCCCGTAATTCATAAAAAGAAATCATGGATGCGGAAACACCTAGTTGCCTGGCAAGCTGATTCTGAGTCAGTGAAGCATTTTCCCGTAATTTTTTTGCTCTCGTTCCAAAATCCACTTTGAATCACCTCGTTTCTGATTTAAGTGTACCGAACTATCGCTTGAAAGTGGTTGAATAGATTTTGATTTTTGTGGAAAAAACTGACGGGAAAAAAGGATGTTTTAATCTTTAACAGTCTATGGTAAAATGAACAAGTCGTCATTATTATGAGGAGTCGGAAAATGAAAGTTATTAATTTAGTGGAAAATACGGAGGGGAATCGTGACTGTTTAACGGAACACGGATTGAGCTTTTATATTGAAACAACGAAACATAAAATATTATTGGACACCGGTGCATCGGATTTATTTTTAGAAAATGCGAAAACACTGGGGGTTGACCTGAGTCAGGTTGACACGGTGGTGTTAAGTCATGGTCATTATGACCATGGTGGTGGATTGTCTCATTTTTTGAAGATGAATTCTACAGCAAAAGTTTATGTGCAGAAAACGGCTTTTGGCGAGTACTATTCCATTCATGAGGAAACGAGAAAAGAAAAGTATATTGGTCTGAATCAGGAACTAAAGAACCAGGAACAGATTGTAGCTATTGAAGGAAACTGGAAGATTGACGATGAATTGTTCTTGGTTTCAAGAATTCATGATAAACAGCCAATTCCTAAAACAAATCAGCGACTGAAGAAATGTGTGGATGGCGTCATGGTTCAGGATGACTTTTTGCACGAACAATGTCTGGTAATTCATCAGGGCGATAAGAACATTCTGTTTTCAGGGTGTGCACATCATGGAATCTTAAATATTATGGAGACCTATCGAGAACTGTTTGGAAGTGATCCGGATGTGGTCATCAGTGGGTTCCACTTGATGAGAAAGCATAATTATTCTCGTGAAGACGTCCGAATGATTATTTATACGGCAAAGGAACTGATAAAATATGAAAGTCAGTTTTATACCTGTCATTGTACCGGAGAAAAACCATATGAGACCATGAAGAAAATCATGGGATATCAATTAAAGTACATTCATTCCGGTGATTGTATCGTGATAGGGACTGAGAAGAAACATAAGGTTGCACCGTGGAGTAAATATGTAGCAGGTGTAGCAGTGTTATGCATGACGATTTCTATATTGGTAAGAAATAAAAAATAAAGGGAAAAGGGGAAAGAAAATGAAACAGAAAATAGTAAGTGCGATTGTAAGTGTTGCAATGATTTCGGGATTGGCTTTTAGCTATGATGTCAATACCGTAAAAGAGGTTTTTGCAGAGGAACTGGTAACCACAGATGAGACTGAAAAGGTAGATCTTGGAACCTGTATCATTTCCGGTGTGGAAGATAAGGTTTACAGCGGAAGCGAAGCCGTACAGAATCTTGAAATTAAGAATGGTGAGAAAATTTTAGTAAAAGATGTGGACTACACGGTTTCTTATGAAAATGCTGTCGATGTGGGAACAGCCACAATGATTGTAACCGGAATCGGAAATTATACCGGAGCGGTAACACAGAACTTTGTTATTTCCGTAAAGAAGATTAAGGCAAAGGTTGTTTTGAAAAAGAAGAATTTTCCATATAAGAAAAAAGGAAAATATAAACCGGGCGTTGTCGTAAAGGATGGAGACCTGGTAATTCCGGCGTCAAACTACAGCGTGATATACCCCAAAAAAGTTAAAAAAATCGGAACATATACCGTGAAGGTAAAGTTAAGAGGAAATTATTCCGGATCTGGTTCCGCTAAATTCAATGTGGTTCCATATAACACAAAGATTAAAAAATTAACAGGAATTAAGGGTGGTGTTTCCGTTCTCTGGCAGGGACTTATGGGAGAGAAGTTCAATGAAATTTCAGGCTACGAAGTGGCTTGTTCCACAAGCAGAAATTTCAAGAGCAAGAAGACACAGAAATGCTCCAAGAGTTTTCGACTGATGGAAGTGAGAAAACTGAAATCAAAGAAACTCTATTATGTAAAGATGAGAACCTTTAAGATTCTCGGAAAGAAAAAATTTGTTTATTCGACATGGTCTTCTGTAAAGAAAGTGAAGACGAAATAAAATAAAAGAACGCGAAAGCAGAGATTGTTGCTTTCGCGTTCTTTTTTGTTATGCGTTATGTTTCATCTTTCTCAGATGTTGGAACTTCAGGCAAATCACTAATCCAAGAACACCGATGGATAACATCAACATTCTTGCCACAAAGGAGTGATTTCCACGAATTCCGTAATTTACCGGAAGAATCCATTTAATGTACACACTGGCCGGAACGGCTGTCTGAACGTTAATGAATACCGGACAAATAATCAGATTTATGATAATGAAAATCGGAAGGATGGAAACGAAGCGATTCAGGTTGTTCAGCAGAATGTGAAGGATGCTGATAAATCCGATAGTCATGAACACATAAAGAATCGTATTGTAAATTTCCATTCCGATATTTTCTGTAGTTCCGGAGATGAGGATTCCAAAGAATCCAATCAATCCAGCCATTACCGATGGAATCATAATGTATAAGTAAGATAGTAGATTTCTTCGGCTCAGCGGCACCGCATCAAAGAATCCGGATTCCATATCGCGGAATAAAAGAATTGCTCCCGTCATTGCCGCTAAAAGAATCAGTGCGTATACCAGGCCACGAACCGGAAGGGTTAAATAACTCTGGTCTTCCGGATGATTGATTAATTCATTCTCTGTTCCATCAGCATAATAGAACTTGAAAAAGTCTAAGGTCATATTGTCGTATTGATTTCTGATGTCTGACAATTCTTTCCAATCATCTTCCGTAAAATCCCCTAAATAAGTACTGTGGTACATGTAGTCCTTCAGAGCAATTCTTGAAAAATCATCATAGACGGAAGAAAAGATAATTTCATGAGCCAGATGAATGAAGTTTCGGTCTTCAATCAGGGTACATTGAATGACTGCATTTTTGTAAGGTAAATCATCCATATCCTTTTTTATGTAATTGGTGAGATGTTTTTCAAAATCAGCCGGAAACCGGTAGCCGCATATGGCGTTACCGTTTTGGACCTCTCGTTTCAAGTCCTCCGGGGAATCTACCGTGTAGAAAGAAATCGCACCGCTTTCTCTGGTAAGCACTGTTTTCACAACCTTATCTGCCAAAGGATTGGCACCGGCTTCTTCTTCATAGATGGCAACCCGCATGATTCGCTCGTCTTCACCGGACATGTTTTTTAAGGCAAAGGACAGAAGCGGTATCGATAATATGGTAATGAGAAACAGTGGTTTTTTTAAATATCTTTTGGTTAAAAGAATAATCCATATGAGTGCTTTCTTAAAATGATTCATAGGGTTCTCCTTATATTATTTTCGTAATTTATAGTTTCGTATCAAAACAGTTAGTGCAAACAAGATGACAGCGTGTAGCATCATAAGAAGGAAATGGAAAATCCATCCCTGATGATTCATACAATCCTGTGCAAAATCAAGCATCAACCTTGTTAAAGTCCAGGAGGAAAGCTTCACAAATGCTTTCGGTAGCATGGACAATGGGAAGAAATATCCCGAAATAAATCCAAGGGAGATTACCGTAACAAACAAGGTCAGGATGGCATTGGCAGTATTTTCAATGAACTCATAGATAAATACTAAAAATGCACAAATCGGAATCAGTACCGGGAAAATACAAAGAGCACGTAATCCGTATTCCGGTTTTGCAATGAAGATTCCAAGAATGATACAAAGGTATAACGCTGCATAACATACAAACAGTGCCAGGTACTTCGCGAGAATCTGGTAGAAGCTGCTGACCTTGGCTACCTGTAGTTTTCGTTCTAAATCCCGTTGATGTTTTGACAGGAATCCGGAACTTTGGAGTCCTAATAACAGAAAGACAAGAATTAATCCGACACAGATATAATATGGCGTAAAGGACATATCGTCTGTAGTGGAAACTTGCTTTGTGGCATAAATATTATTTCGTTCCAACAATAGATTGATAAAAGGCATAGTCAGGGCAACATCGTATTCATCCCCTTTTGCTACATTTCTTTTCTGCAACAGTTCCTTGGAAGAATAGAAGCAACGCTCGGAAAGTGTTACATAATTTGTGGCAACATCTGTTAAGTCTGCAATGACAAAACTGATGACCGTGGCAGGAGCACCACCATAGTGAACTTCCAGCTTCGTATCCCGTCCCATAATCATATCATCAAAGAAGGAATCCGGAATAATAAAAGCGGCATCAAATTTTCCGTTGGTCAAGCCGGCAAGGGCTTCTTCCCGCCCTACATGATGCAACTGGAAAGTAGTTTTCCCAGTGGTCAGGGAGTCTACGGTTTCCATGACCAGTCCCGTATACATATTTTCTTCCTTTTCTACCAGAGCAATCTGATAATTCGAAGAAACTTTATTGAAATTTTTCTGAACCCCGAAAGAAACCAGGGAAAGTCCCATAATGATGGCAATAAAAATCGCCATACCAATCAGCATTGATGGAATGGAATTTTTCACCCGTTTCATTTCTAATTTAAATAATAAAATCCATTTATCCATGCTTATGTTCCTTTAAATCTTTCGTAAGAGTGTGAAGATCCGTATATTCATACGGATGGAGACAACCATCATTTAATAAATAGATGCGGTCGCATAATTTAATTTCGCCTTCTTCATGAGTTGCAATAATCACAATCCCTCCAGCCTTTGTGAAATTTTTGATATACTGCGCAATAATCTCCTTACAGTCAATATCCAGGCTGGCAGAAGGTTCGTCCATTAAAAGGACAGGAGGCTGATTTGCCATAGAGCAACCAATGCTCAATCGCTTCTTCATACCACCGGATAACTGAGAAACTTTTTTGTCCACGAACTGATCAATTCCTAGAGATTTTAAAATACCGTGATTAAGCTCCTCGTCCAAATGAAGTTTGGAACCGGTATACCAGAGACGAAGATTATCCCGGGCGGACAAATCATCCATAAGGGGATTGTTCTGAGGGACATAACCAATCTTTTCTTCAAAAGAATGAGAATCAAAGATATTTTCTCCGTCCAGTAAAAAACATCCATTGTCAGGAACCACCAAACCGGCCATACTACTGAGCAATGTGGTTTTTCCACAACCGTTTAATCCGAGAATACCAATACATTCCCCGGAGTTTGCGGTAAAACTAATATCATTTAGGATGTTCGCTCCCTTTCTGGAGTAACTTTTTTGAATATTTTTGATTGTAATATTTTGTATCATTTTTTTCTCCAATTATTTCAATTTATTCGCATTGCGGAATATAGAAAAAGTATATCATAGATAGGGGATAGAACCAATAAAAAAATGTAGTTCTATTCTAGGTGGGACTGTGATAAAATAAACGAAGATTATGATAGAAAACGAGGTAGGATATGAGTTATTTTGAATCGGCAGATATATTGTTGCCAAAAAAAGATTTTGAAAAATGGTCCGTGATTGCATGCGACCAGCACACATCAGAACCGGAGTACTGGGAAGATGTAAAAAGCATTGTAGGAGATGCTCCTTCAGCATTAAACATTATGCTTCCCGAGGCATGGCTTAAGGATGAAAATGAAGAGAGTATTCGAAAAATCAATGAGAAAATGATGGAATACCTAAACGGGGATGTGTTAGATGAATATAAGAATGCCATGATTTACGTGGAACGAACCATTGGAGACAAGGTCCGAAAAGGATTGGTCGGAGTCATTGACCTGGAGGATTACGATTATCATAAAAACAGTAAGACTTTGATTCGTGCCACGGAAGAAACGGTGGAAGACCGTCTTCCTCCAAGAATTCAAATTCGAAAAGATGCACCGTTAGAAATGCCACATATCTTGTTATTGTTTGATGACCCAAGTTATTCCGTGGTAAAACCGCTGGAACAGCAGAAGGATACACTGAAAGTAGCGTATGACTTCGAATTGATGAAAAACGGTGGACACATTACCGGATGGTTTTTAGATGAAAAAATGGTAGAATCCATTCAGCAGGCTTTAGGAAAATTGTTAGAAGCCAATGAAGATTTGTTGTTTGTAGTAGGGGATGGTAACCATTCGTTGGCAGCTGCAAAAGAAAGTTATCTTCTGACAAAGAATCCGGAAGCACGATATGCGTTGGTGGAATTGGAAAATGTTCATGACCACAGCATTGCTTTTGAACCGATTTATCGAGTGCTGTTCCAGGTGGAGGCTCAGGATTTTATTGAAAAGTTTGTGGCATATACAGAGGAACATGGTGGAGACGAGAAGCAGTATTTTGAATGCATTACCAATGAGGAATGCGGAACCATTCAGGTAAAGGCTACAGCAAAACTTCCGATTGGAACTTTGCAGACATTTATTGATTTATATATGAAGGAACATCCGGAAGTAGGAATTGATTATATTCATGGAGAAGAAACCGTAAAAGCACTTTGTAAGGAAGATCACGTATTGGGATTCCTTTTTGAAGGAATGAAAAAGGAAGATTTATTCCCGGCTGTACGAGCAGACGGATCCCTTCCACGAAAAACATTTTCCATGGGACATGCAGACGAAAAGAGATTTTACATTGAAACCCGAAAAATCCGATAGAATTATTCCTGATTTTGGAAATAATTATCTTGTTAAAAAAATATCAATGTGATAGTATTGAAGGTGGTGAGTTTTCATCACCTTTTACTATGTTTTAAAACTTATTTTTTGCGATATAAGGAATTTCAGGAGAAGAAAAATGAGTGTAGAAGAAAAAGTTCGGAGGATACGACGGAGCAAGGTTCTGATTGGTATTTTGCTGACGATTGTGTCTGTGGTGGGCATTGGATTTTTTTATATGTCATCCACCTACCAGACGGTATTTTCAAAGGGAACCCGAATCAATGGTATTGATGTTAGTGGAATGACCGTGGAACAGGCAGAAAGGACCGTATGCTCCAGCGCAAAGGATTATCAAATCACATTAAATTTCCGTGAAGATAAGACAGAAACGATTTTCGGAAGAGAAATCGATTATCAGTATGTGAATGAATATGATGTTCAGGAAATCCTGGATGAGCAAAACAGTATTCTTTGGTTTTGGAACAGGGATAATCAGGATTATCACCTTCAGGGAGAATATTCCATTGACAAACTTAAGAAGGTGGTAAATCAGTTTCCGGAAATGGATCGAAAGAATATGGTGAAGCCGAAGGATGCCGCACCGGTTTATGAAGATGGAACCTTTGCTATTGCACCGGAAGTTCAGGGAACAACATTAAAGAAGAAGGCGGCAATTTCCTACGTGGGTGGTGCCTTGAAGGAATGTAAGGAGTCTTTGGACATGGAGGAAATGTATCAGTCTCCAAAGGTTTATTCCGATGATATGACTCTAAACAACCAGATACTAAACCTGAATGATCTGGTAGGCGTTAAAATTACATATAACTTACCGAATGGAAGTCAGGAAGTCTTGGATGGAACAAAACTGGTAAAATGGTTATCCAAGGATAAGCATGGAAACTATGTCAAGAAGAAAGCAGTCTGGGACAAGCATATGAAGCAGTTTGTTTCAAAACTTGCAAATAAGGTAAACACCATTTCAAAACCACGAAAGTTTAAAACGACTAAGGGTAAGAAAATCACATTGGCACCAAGTCCTTATTATGGTTGGAAGATTGATGAAGAAAAGGAATTGGAACGATTAGCCAAGGAACTGAAAAAACGTAAGGATGTGGAACGCAAGCCTGTTTATGCGTCCAAGGAAGTGGCGTCATTGAAGAACAATTACGGATTTGGCAAAACTTATGTGGAAGTCGACTTAACAAAACAGCATTTGTGGGTATATGTGAAAGGAAAGAAAAAACTGGAAACAGATGTGGTTTCCGGAAAGAATGATCCGAAACATAAGACTCCGGCAGGAGCTTTTACTGCATATGATAAGCGTCAGAATAAGATCCTTCGTGGAGAACGACGAAATGGTCGATATGAATATGAAACAAAAGTCAGTTACTGGATTCGACTGACACCGACGGGGGTTGGACTTCATGATGCTTCATGGAGACCAAGATTTGGTGGGAACATCTGGGTAGCAGGCGGATCGCATGGATGTATCAATCTTCCGGCTTCGGCAGCAGCACAGATTTATCAGTTGGTTTCCAATGGAGATCCGGTAATTGTATATTACTAAAAGAGTATGAAAAGAAGAGAAGAAATTCCCAAAATAGTTGATATAGCATTTTTGATGGAAATGTGTTATACTAGACACAAGTAAAATTGTGTACGGATTTTTGGGGAGGTTTCTTATGAAAAAGTATGGTTTATTTTTATTGCTTGTGACAGTTGTCATAGGAAGCATCACTGCTTGTGAAACAAAATGTAAAAAGAATCAGATTGGGACTGCTAATGAGGATGTTTTAGTGGTTGCCATTAGTGCGGATTTTCCACCGTATGAATATGTGGAAAATAATGAGTACAAGGGGATTGATGTGGAAATCGCAAAAGCGATTGGGGATAAAATGGGAGTGGAAGTTCAAATTAAAGATATGAAGTTTGATACAATTCTTGGTGCTGTTAAATCCGGAGAAGCAGACATTGGAATCTCTGGGATTTCCATTACGGAGCTGCGAAAAAAGCAAGTTGACTTTTCTCAGTCTTATACCACGACGGTTCAGACCATTGTCGTGAAAGAAGACTCTGTAATTCGTGAGGCATCAGATTTGTTCCGGTTTGGAAAATATCGCCGTGTAGGTGTGCAGACCGGAACTACAGGAGATTTGTATTGTACTGATGACATTGAATTAGAAGGACTGGGAAGAGTAGAGCGTTATAACGCGGGAGAAGATGCCATTAAAGCATTAGTTGCCGGGAAGATTGATTGTGTAGTCATTGATCAGGAACCGGCGAGAGAATTTGTTAAAAGAAATCAAGGACTGAAAATCTTGGAAACAGCGTATGCAGAAGAAGAATATTCTGTAGCAATTAAAAAAGGAAATAAGCGATTGACCAAGAATATCAATCAGGCCTTAGAAGAATTAAAGAATGAAGGAACCATTCAGAAAATTGTTGATAAATATATCAACGAAAAAAAGGAGGAAGATTAAGAAATGATTAGAGTAGGTATTGCAGGCTATGGAAATCTGGGAAGAGGAGTGGAATGCGCTTTAAGTAAAAGCCAGGATATGGAATTAGTAGGAGTATTTTCCAGAAGAGATCCATCCACAGTAAAGACCGTAACAGATGTAGCGGTTTTCTCAATGGATGAAATCGAAGCAAAGAAAGATGACATTGATGTATTAATTCTTTGTGGTGGTAGTGCCAATGATTTGCCAACCCAGACACCGGAAATGGCAAAATACTTTAATGTAATAGATAGTTTTGATACTCATGCGAAAATTCCGGAACATTTTGCAAATGTAGATAAAGCATGTCAGGAAAACGGACATATTGGAATTATCTCAGTAGGTTGGGATCCGGGAATGTTCTCATTGAACAGACTTTACGCACAGGCTATTTTACCAAACGGAAAGGATTATACTTTCTGGGGCAAGGGTGTAAGCCAGGGACATTCAGATGCAATCAGAAGAATCGAAGGTGTTGCAGATGCAAGACAGTATACAATTCCTGTGGAAGCAGCACTGGAAAGTGTCCGTAAGGGAGAAAACCCGGAACTTACTACAAGAGAAAAACATACCAGAGAATGTTTTGTAGTGGCAGAGGAAGGTGCAGATCTTGATAAGATTGAAAATGAGATTAAGACCATGCCAAACTACTTTGCAGACTATGATACAACCGTACATTTCATCAGTCAGGAAGAATTAAACAGAGATCATGCAGGAATTCCTCATGGTGGTGTGGTTCTTAGAAGTGGAAGCACAGGATTCAACGATGAAAACAAGCATGTCATTGAATATAAATTAACATTGGATTCTAATCCTGAATTTACTTCCAGCGTATTAGTGGCCTATGCAAGAGCTGCATATCGTTTATGTAAGGAAGGACAGAAGGGATGTAAGACTGTATTTGATATTGCACCGGCTTATTTACATGCCGCTTCAGGGGATGAATTAAGAAAGAACTTACTGTAATAATCAGAGTTAGAAAAGTTGGTAGAACAATCTGCCAACTTTTTTTATGTTTTTGTAACCAATCCGATTTTTTTACGACTGAATAGATAGAACACCAAAAGGAGAATCCATGGAAGATAAAGAAATTATTGGTATGTTCTGGGACAGGAAGCATGAAGCAATTATTGAAATACAAAAGAAGTACGGAAAACTGTGTTTCCAGATAGGAAAAAATATTACCGGCAGTATGGAAGACGCCGAGGAGATTGAGAATGAAACCTATCTGGGACTATGGAACAGAATTCCACCGGAACGGCCGGAATATCTGAAAAGTTTTGTGTGCAGGATTGCAAAGAATCTTTCCATTGACCGGGTACGATACCATCAGGCTGAAAAAAGAAAACGAGGAAATGAAATCCCAATGGAGGAAGTGTCAGACATCTTGTCAGGTGTGGACACACCGGAGAACGTGTATGAGCAAAAAGAACTTGCTGAACTGATTAGTGAATTCTTACGGGAACAGAAGCCGGAAGTACGGAAAATGTTTCTTCGCAGATACTGGTTTTACGATTCCATTGGAGACATTGCAACGAACTTTGGTGTTTCAGAAAGTAAAGTGAAAGTAACGTTACACCGAGTGCGAAAAAGCTTAAAAAAGTATTTGATGGAACAGGAGGTAACCTTATGAGAAAAGAGGACTTCTTAAAGATAGTGGATCAAATTGATGATGACCTGATTGAAGAGGCAACGGAGGTGTCACAGAAAAAGTCATTTCGGGAAAAGAAGATTTTTTCTTACGTATCTGTGGCAGCTAGTATTGTCCTCGTTGCAGGGGGGTCGTTTTTCGGCGGGATGACCTATGAGAAATTCAATCAGGAAAATGCAACGACAGTCCGTGTAGCGCAGGAAACATCAAATGTAAAGCCAAGGGAAACAATAGACGGGAATATATGGGGACAAACGGGGAAAAGAGAAGGCGGTAGCTTGGATTTGGAACAGGGCTATCAAGGTAGTGGTTCCGGAAAATTTGTTTATGATGACAAAACCTATCACATCGTGAACAATGCGGAATTCCTTGTGTCAAACAGTATGCCAATTCAGATTGAAAAAGAGGATATTGGAAAGAATCTTGCCAACAATGTGCTGGATACATCCAACAATCAGATTGGAAATATTTATATGCTGAATTTTTCGCCGGATTACAGCATGATAGCCATACAGAATAGGGATGGCTCATATAACATTGCTTTAGAAGAGGATGAATAGACAGAAAATGAAAATGGAAAAGAGAGGTGGGTATGATGAAAAAAATAATTATTGTATTGATGGTGGCATGTCTGATGACCGGATGTGGGACAGGCGAGGGAAAAGAGACAAAGGAGTTTTCTTCCACGAGCAAGTATGACGAGAATGTCGTCGAACTACAGAAAAAGCCAATTGTGGCAGATGTGGAATGGAAGGATGGTATTATTGTCAAAAATGAAATACGCTGGAAGAAATTTTTGGAGAATCGGACACTGGGAATTCCGGATCAAGTAGTGATTCTAAATATATTTACTCCGGAGGATGATGAATTTCAGAATTGTCAGCTCTATTTTTCAAGGTTACTGTATGACGGGGAAAAGTTTCAGCTAATCGAATACGGTGAGCCGGGAAAGTCTTTGTATGATGAGAATGAAGTGATTGGAACCGATGAGGTTCAGACACGGAAAAGCACTTTTCGATATTTGTTGGAATTGTCTGATGCAGAATCAAGGTTTCTCGGGGATGGAAACAAGATGAAATCTAGTCGTTACTATTATCTGGTAGATGATCCGAGTCTGACTTTTGATGATTTGATGTGGAGTCGGATAAGCAGCAACAGCCATGATTGGATTCCAGAAAAGGAAATTTTCTGGACTTATGATTCTTCCGGAGACCAGGATGGCTGAGGGTCGTCAATCATTAAATAGCCGTCGGTCTTTGTGACAATCTGATATTGGTCTTCATAGACGATTTCTCCAGGACTGTTGGTGTATACAAGAAAATAAGGCTGATGATAGCGTTCCAATAACCAGAGGGCCGGACGAATCATTTTCATCATCTCCTCGGAGTTTTCTGTTTTAAACCAACATACAACGGACTCCTGGTTTTTACACTGTGGAGGCCATGGAAGATTTTCCGCGAACCAACTGTCGATTTCACGATAAAGACCGGCATCTTCTTCATCCATGACATTTTCCTGGAGCATTTTCATGAACATACTAAAAACACCTTTTGCATACATAGTGTTCCGGGCCAGTTCTTTTCCTTGAATGCGTACATATTTATATTGTAAATGATTCATCATGTTGCACCTCCAATCCATGTAAATCACATATGTAACTATTAAATTCATTATATCATAGATTGTGTTGATGGTGATTGAAATCTTTGGGGAGAAATGGAGAAGAGAGCCAGATTCTAAAAATAGAAAAGCCGGAATGGGAAGTGTATTCCTGTTCCGGCTTTTGGTTTATTTTGCACTGGCCTGATTGGTACGACCTAACTCGCGCCAAAGGGCATCATGAAAAATCATGGCAAGTTTTTCCCAGTGCTTCCTCTGTTGTTTTTCTAACAGTAATTGTTTCTTTAGTTTTTCAAGCTCGTCAATCATTAACGATAAATCTTCCTGTACCAGCGTATTTTTTTCGTTTCCCATGAAAAGAATCCCCCGTTGATTATATAAAATACCCGTACCGTTCCATTATACAGGGAGAAAAGGAAATTGTGTAAAGTTTTTATCGAAAAAAATCGACAAAAAACACAAAAAAGGACCTAAATCAGAAAGAATTTGCTGTTCTTTCGACATTAGGTCTTAAAATGTTATTTTTTTAGTTTTCCGGTTTTTTTGGAAAAGTAATAAAGCTTTCCGTTAATTCGTTGCCAACCATAAACCATAGCACCGGAGACTTTATTGAAATAGTAAGTTTTATTTTTCAGGGTAACCCAGCCTTTCTTTAACTGTCCCTTGGAATTAAAATAGTATTTGCTGCCAAGAATTGTAAAGATTTTTCCATGGAAAACAATTCCGTTTCCCTTTGCAAAATATTTTTTTCCCTTTACAGTAAACCATCCGGTTTTCATTTCCCCGGTAGATGAATCCAGATAGAAGGTATTTTTGCCAATTGTTACAAATCCTTTCATCATCTTGGCGTCCGCCGGATTCATATAGTACCATTTTCCATTGTCCTTTACCCAACCGGCAATTTTTTTACCTTCTCCGTTTATGTAATAGGTTGATTTTCCTTTTTTGCAAAAACTTCCGGTGAATTTATTCTTTTGCAATCCGTAATAGGAAACAATGGCGTTCGCATCTGCAATCCCCAGTTTCTGGCGCTGCTTTTTCGTTTTAAAGTATTTATTACATTCCGATTTGTTCGTTACAAATCCGTGCTCGATAATGAGGCTTGGAATGTTCTGGCGTACACCGTTTCGAACAATGGAATAAAAATCGGTTTTTGAACCGTTCGGATAACGAGAAAAAGAAGCGGCTTTCTGAAGAAAGCCACGGTTCGCCAATCCGAGATTTCCCAGTTCTCCCAAAACTAATTTTCCTAATTTATGGGTTTCCTTGTAAACGTTATTGTGGTAACCGGAATGATATGCCGGTAAAATCCGTGAACCGTTTACATTGCTATTATCATCATAGTCAATGTGAAAACTGACTAAAAAGTTTGCCTGAAGTTTTTTTGCCAGATTATTTCTGGAAATCAGACAGGTATCCAGATCCGAACCGGTAGTACAGCGATTGGAGGTTCTTGTCATGTAGACGGTGATGTTACCATAGTGATCTAATTCTTTCTTGCTGTACTTCGCAATGTCTAAAACAACCGCCTCTTCCTTAACGCCATATTTTCTTGCTCCACTATGACGACTATCGTGTCCCGGATCAAAAACAACGACTTTTGATTTTGCAGGATTCAGTGTGGAGACAACATAAGGGGAAGTAGTCGGTTCTTCCGTGGTTGGTTCCTCGGTAGTCGGTTCCTCTATGGTCGATTCTTCCGTAGTAGACTCTTTTGTGGTCGGTTCTTCCGTAGTCGGTTCCTCCGTGGCAAGTACTGTCATAGTCTGCTCGGCCGGAAGGACTTTTGCAGAAATTCCCTGAGATGGTGTCAGGGGCTGTAATAATAATGCTGTAGCAAGTAATAACGCGATTTTTTTCTTAGTGTTTTTCATAAGTTCTCCTTTAGTTTTCAAGTATTACACTAATAATTATTATAATGGAAAAACGTAACCTTACAAGGAGAGATTACAAATTCCCGGATTTTTCCAGGTTGGAATCAATTTCAATGTGTGTTAAAATAAAAGTGTTTTTGGGGACGGATAAACAATTGAATATCGGAAAGGAGGCAGTGCAAATGGATTATTTTCCAATATTGCAGGACTTGTTAAAGTTACACACCATTGTATTCCTACTGATCGGCGTTGTGTGGGCATTGGTTGCAGGAAAAGTCTTGAAGACCGTGAAAACTTCCGTGATTGCAGTGGCAAGTGGCTTTTTGATTTATGTCGTTTGTGAAGCACTTGTACACATTCCTCATGGAGCGTTTGCAGACTTTTTAGCTGTGTTTATTGGAACGATTGCTCTAGGAACAATTCCGGGATATTTGGTATGGATGGTTATCCGCTTACGAAATAACAAGGGGATAGCGGGACACGCATAAGACGAAACCGCGGACGGTTACTTTTTGTGAAAAAAGTAGCCGTTTTTCCTTGAAACGTGGTAGAATAAATCTATTAAGTTTTACGGAGGTTTATCATGGAAGAAATGAAGACAGAAAATATGGAAGATTTAGGACAGGCATTAGAAGAATCCTATGCATACATGGGAAATGGAGAGTATGATACAGATACTCTGATTGCATGGGAAAAGATTAACAAGTACAAGGAAACGGGGGAAATTCTTCCGGTAACAGTATCCGGTATTGTGAATAAGGGGGTCATTGCCCTGGTGGAAGGCGTACGAGGATTCATTCCGGTGAGTCGTCTGGATATTAACCATGTGGAAGATACCAATGACTGGCTTGGAAGAGAAATTCGTGTTCGTGTTATCGAAGCGGATATGGAAAAGAGCAAACTAGTGTTATCAGCCAGAGAAATATTAAGAGAGGAATCAGCAGCAGCCAGAAGAGCACAGAGAGAAACAGCAGCTGCACAGATTGCAGTGGATTCTGTTGTGGAAGGAACGGTTGAATCCCTTCAGCCATACGGAGCGTTCGTGGATTTGGGAAACGGTCTTACAGGACTCATTCACATTTCACAGCTTTCTCTGGACCGTATTAAATCACCAAAGGAAGTGGTGGAAGTCGGTCAGACTGTAAAGGCGAAGGTCATTAAGAATGAAGGCGGAAAAATCAGCTTAAGCATTCGTGAATTATTAGAAGAAGAACGTCAGAAAGAGGAAGAAGAAAACCGTAGCAATATCCCTGAGGTGGAAGAAATCGGAACCTCTTTGGGAAGTTTGTTAAGCGGACTAAAATTAGATTAAGAAAAAGGTGAATGAACATGAAATACTTAAAGAAATTATTGGTGATGATGGTTGCATTGACGGTAGCAGTTACAGGATTTCCGACAGGATATATTCAGGCTGAAGCATTGAATAATTCGGATTACGACTATACCATTACAGACAATGAGGTGACGATTACAAAATACCATGGAAAGAAAACGGAAGTAGAGATTCCAAGTAGCATTGATGGATATCCGGTTACAAAGATTGAAGGATTTGAAGATTGGTGGCCGGGGTTTCGCTCCACAAAGGTGGTCATTCCTGAAGGTGTGAAAGAAATAGGTGCAAAAGCTTTTTCATTTTCTACCACTTTAAAAGAAATCACAATTCCTGAAAGTGTGGAGAAAATAGCGGATAATGCATTTGCGAGCTGTTTAAATTTGGAAACCGTTTATTATAATGTCAGTAGTTCCGAGATGGAATGTGTTTACATGTTTAATTCCTGCAAAAACATTAAAAAAGTACAGTTTGGAAATAAGGTTAAAAAAATTTGTAAGAATATGTTTGATTCAAACCAACTGAAGGAAATAACAATTCCGGAAGGCGTTGAGGAAATAGGGCTCCAAGCGTTTATTCTTTGCAGCAATTTAGAAACTCTTTATTTTAATGCAACACATTTAAAGGACACTACTTATATAGATAAATATTCACAGGAGACGATGTTTCGCGGAGCATTTGAAAACTGTTACGATATAAAAACAATTGTTTTGGGAAATAAGGTTGAAGTTTTAAGTAAACAAATCTTTGCGTCTACACTTGTTGAAAACGTGATTCTTCCGGATTCGTTAAAAGAAATTAGAGAAGAAGCATTTTCTTACTCTAGGTTAAAAGAAATTATAATTCCGGAAAATGTGAAAGAAATTAAAAAAGATGCGTTTGTGGGAACTCCATTATATGTGATAGAAATACATAATCCAACATGTGTAATTGATGACAGTAGCAAAACTATCGGAGCTAATGCTGTTATTGTTGGCTACGAAAACTCTTCGGCTCATGATTATGCGATAGCCAATCATAGAGTTTTTATTTCTTTTGAATCTCAAAACTATGTCAAGAAAAATGTATCATTACAAGTTGGAGAAGAAATATCAGGAAAGGATATTGCAGTATCCGAACGTGATACCTTTCAGGCTTTAAGCAATTATCGCTCTGATAAAGAAGAGATTGCAACTGTGGATGAAGAAGGGACGATTCGTGGAATCGCACCTGGAAAGACCATGGTGATTATGAAAGATGCAAATAGGGATATTTTCGCAATCCTCGAGGTAGAAGTGACAGAAAAACAATCGGAGGATGAATCTACAACGTCCGAAACAACAACATCAGAAACTACAACAGAATCTGAGAAATCAACTGCAAAGGAAGAAACTACAGAAGAAGATGCGACCGTGGTGGAAGGTACGACCAAAGAGGTCAGCACGAAGAAGGATACGGTATGGAAGAAAAGCAAGATTTTAAAGATTAAGTCGAAGAAAAAATCTTTAAAAGTGCGTTGGAAGAAAGTATTCGGAATCAGTGGGTATCAGTTGCAGTATTCCAAATATAAGAACTTCAAGAAGAAAAAGACAATTACCATTCGGAAGGCGAAAAAGACTTCGAAAATAATTAAGAATCTGAAAGGTAAGAAAACTTATTTTGTTCGAATTCGTACCTATCAGAACGTTGGGAAAAATGTTGTAAAATCTGATTGGTCGAAACCGAAAAGAAAGAAAACGAAATAAAAAGTTGGTAAGAGTGCAAAGATTAAGGGTAAGGTTATTCTTCGGAACAAGAAGAAGAAACCGTTATCTAAGAAACATGCAGCTACATTAAGATTTAGCGTAGCAGATAAAAATATTGCAACTGTTTCCAAGAAAGGAAAGATTACCGCAGTTAGTCCAGGAACAACCACGGTATATGTATATGCGAAGAATGGTTTAACCAAGGAAGTTCAGGTAACTGTTGAATAAAGAAATCTTTTTCAAGAAAGGTTTGTAGAATGAATTGGCGGGATTGATGCCTAGGCATCAATCCCGTTTCTTGTGAAAAAATAGTATACAATTATTCGGATTTAGGATATGATGATTTCGAACAAGGGCGTTCTAACAGTTTGTTAGGACGCCTTTTTCTATTATTATTCGGGAAACGAGGAAGACAGCATGAAGATTAGTGATATGGAATTGTTGATTGAAATTGTGGAGCGTGGGAATTTTTCCGGTGTTGCAAAGAAAAGAAACGTCTCCACCAATGCAGTGATTAAAAAAATGAATAAAATAGAAGAGCGAATTCAGTTACAGCTATTGGAACGAAGCACTCATGGAGTGCAACCGACGAAAGCTGGACAATATGTTTATGAGGAGACCAAAAGAATTATTGCAGAAATGAATGAAATCTGGATTCGTGCGAAAGAAATTGAACAAAAAGAAACCGGAGTCATTCGTGTGGGCACATCGATTATGCGGCCATGTAATGAAATTCTGGAACTGTGGAATCAGGTGGAAGAAAAAGAGCAGATTCAGCTTAGTGTCATTCCTTTTGAAGATAAAGCGGAAACTTTTGACGATATCATCAATAATCTGGGGAGAGATATTGATGTGATTGCCATGGTTTATGATTCCAATAGAATTCAGAACCGATGTCAAACAATGAAATTAAGGGAAGAGGCTTTTGGCGTAATTGTTCCGTCAAACCATAAACTGGCAGGTCTGGAAGAAATTTTTATTGAAGAACTTGCAAAAGAAAAACTGATTATGGTTTATAAAGGGGGAAATAAGGTTCAGGATCAAATTCGAAGAGCCATAAAAAAATTGAATCCTAATGTGGATATTATGGAAGTTCCTCATTATGATGCGGAAACAATGAATTTGTGTCAGACATTGAATCGACCGATAATTGCCACCCAAAGGATGCAAATCAACACGATGCTCCCGTTTGTATCGGTGCGATGGGAGTTTCAAAATTCATTTGGATTAATCTATGCGAAAGATGCAAACAGAGAAGTAAAGGCTTTCGTTGAAAAAATAAAAAGAAAAGTGTCCGGTTAATTATTTTAAGTGAAAAACATAGCCGGGGACAATGTCAGATTCTCATGGTAAGAACCAAAAGGTTCAAAGAAAATCCAGGCTTGATAGATTGGAATTGCTGGTTTCATCCAAAAGGTTCATAGGAACACTTTTTCGGGGAATCTGACCAGGGTTTACAATGGAAAGTGGCCTCTTAATAATCGAAAGAGAAAGGCAGATTTTCAAAGGGAACGTCATTTGACAACCGCAAAATACTTTGCTATTCTTCAGCGTGTTAACAGGCGAGGGCAAAGGAGTCAGCTGCAGCAAAGACTGCAATTGGCTCCTTTTCTTTTTGCAAATCTGCAGATCAATTTTGAAAAATGGTAGGAGGATGTATATGATGAGGAAAATGATGAAAGAACGATGGTTCGGTAAAGTTACTTCCGTTACATTATCGATTACAATGCTATTTTCACTTGTAACCATGGAAGGTGTTAATACAAGTGCTGCAATAACAACGACGAAAGAAATTACAAGACTGGAACGATTACCACAGCCAAGCAGCAGTTATTCTTTCGCGGCAAATGAATTAGGGGTAGTTAATTTTCACCCGACTTGGGGAGACAAACAGCAGAACATTGAGGATATGTTAGAATATGTTGATGAAGCTCACCAGAAGGGTGTGAAAATCTTATTGTTCCCGGAAATGTGTGTTACAGGTTATGTATCATCCAGCAATCCGGAAGCAGAAGATTATAAATGGGCAGTTGAAAGTGCAGAGGAGTTAGATGGTCCGACAGCACAGACTTTTGCAAAGGTATCAGATGAATATGATATGTGGATTGTCTACGGTGCTACACAGAAAATAGAGGGCGACACAATGCACGCTTATAATTCCGCGTTTGCTTGTTCACCGGATGGAGACATCACAGCATATCAGAAAATTCATCCGGTAGAAGGAAGCTGGTGTACACCGGGAGAAACACCGGTTCTCCTGGATGCTGGTACTTATGGAAAGATTGGTTTAAGCATTTGTTATGATACTTATGCAACACCGGAACTGGAACGATATTATTCAGCACAGGGATGTAATTTACTATTGAATCCAACAGCAACATCTCGAAGTTATTCTCTTAGTGATGATTCAAAATGGGAATGGTATTACAAGAACCGTATTGAAAGTGCTGCATCTCGAGAAGGATTTACCATCTTAAGTTCGGATCTGGTTGGAAAGGATGGTCTTAATGATAAGTATACTTTTCCAGGTGGTAGTGTAATCCTGAATGGTAGCGCAGCTTATTATGGTGGTACAGTAGATGCCAATGGAAAATCCAATGCCAAGGCCGATATCATTACCGGACAGGAGGGATTGGTAACCAATGTGGTGAAATGTTCTGCAAAATCCAGTGGAGCTTGTAACAATAAGGACTTTAATCCGGAATTGTATACGACATTATATAAAGAATTAGGTGATATGCTGGAAAGCGGTGCAACCTTAAAATATAAGAGCACTGCAAAAAGCCAGCCGAGAGCAGCAGTTGTCAATATGACCGGTTACTGGGGCAACAAAAAGAAAACGACAGAAAAAATGATTTCCTACATTAAGGAAGCAGCAGAAAGCGGTGTGGACATCTTAGTATTCCCTGAAACCGTATTATCCGGATATGGATACGTCACACCGGATAAGGATCCGTTCTATCATAAATATGGCGTGTCCATGCAAGTTGCAACAGCGGAAACTGTTCCGGGTGAAACGACTTACAAACTTTCAGAATATGCAAAGAAATATAATATGTATATTGTCTTTGGTATGACACAGAAGGAAAAGAAGTACAAAATGTTCGAAGCTGGTGTGGAAAAAGTATACAATGCAGCAGCAATCCTTTATCCGGATGGAAAGATTGATGCATATCAGAAAATTCATAGAGCTGGCGTGGAAGATAAGTGGTCTGTTTGTGGAACCACCCCGAAGATGATTGATACGGAATGGGGTAAGGTCGGAATTGACATCTGCCGTGATGGACATTTCTATCCGGAACTTGGTCGTTATTACGCAGCAAAAGGATGTACATTATTGATTCACCCTACAGCAACGACTGGAGATGCATGGTATCGGGAAAGCAGAATTGGTTCTTACACAGACCGTGATGGAATGTCTGCAATCACATGTAATCTTTTAGGTGGTGATGGAATCTACAATCCAAGTGGCACGTTTGATCCGACAGATGATGAAGCAAACTTTGACGAAGAAGGAAACTTTATTGGTGGCGATGCAATCCCTGAAGAAATTACAAACTATGACAAGACACAGACTTATTGGAAGTCATCCAGCTGGTTAGGATCCGGTGGAATCTTCAATAGTACCAGTTTAATTATTACAAAGGCAAAAACAAATATCAGTCTGAACGGAACAGGTTCTGAATCAGAGGTTTATGCTGAGAACGGATTAACCAGTCCTCTTGGTTTGGAAATGGTAGACATGGACTTAAGCAGAAGTGGATTCTCCATTACCGGATTCAACCCGGCATTGTTCTCAAAGATGTACGATCGACTGGCGGTTCTTTACCGTGGTGGTTATAAGAGTATCTATGGAGAAGGTGCAGTGGCTACACCAATCACAATCAATGTAAATGATATCAAAGAAACGACTACTGAAGAAATTACAACGGAAGAATTAACCACGACTACAGAAGGGGTTACAACATCGGTTCCTTCTACAGAAATGACTACGAAGGAAACTGTCACAGTGACGAAAAAGAAGGTTGGAAAGACTCTGGGAATGGTTTCAAAAGTCAGACTGAAAAACAAAAAGAAATTATCCATTGTCGTGAAGTATCGTAAGGCAAAAGGCGCAAAGAAGTATCTCATTAGATATGCAACAGATAAGAAGTTCAGTAAAAATGTAAAAACAGTAACAAGTAAGAAATTGTCTTGTAAGATTCGTCACCTATCCGTGAAAACAACATATTGGATTCAGGTTTGTGGAGTGAATGGATCAAAGAAAGGAAGTTGGTCAAAAGCAAAGAAAATTCAAGTGAAGAAATAAAACAATATTGCCTAAATTGCAATGATTCTTAACGGTAATCCACCATTTTTGTCAAGGAAAGATGGTGGATTATCGTTTTTTTAGATATATAATAATGTTAAGAATTATAGCAAAGGTGGTAATGATATGAGAAAGACGTACTTAGACAATATTCGATGGATTACAGTCGTGTTAGTGGTTTTATATCATGTGATTTATATGTATAATGGAATTGAAGTTTATGGAGTACGGGGACCGTTTCAGGCGGTTCAGTATCAGGACTTGTTTCAGTACATTGTATATCCATGGTTTATGTTACTGTTATTTGTGGTATCCGGAATGAGCGCGAGATTTTATCTGGAGAATCATTCCAATAAGGAACACATCAGGGCAAAATCAAGGAAGTATCTTGTTCCGTCAACCTTAGGGATTCTTACGTTTGGTTGGGTCCTGGGGTATTTCAATATGAAGATATCAAATGCACCGAATAGCTTTGAGAAGGTGCCAAAGTTTATTCTTTTTTTAATTATGGACGTCAGCGGGACAGGACATTTATGGTTTTTGCAGGTGTTATGGATTTTTTCCATGGTGTTGGTTTTGATTCGACTTTTGGAAAAGGATAGGCTTTATCAGATTGGCTCGAAAACACCGGTGTGGATGATTCTTGGGTTTGTCTTGTTAATCTGGGGGGCAGCGCAAATATTGAATACACCTGTCATTATTGTTTATCGCTTTGGAATCTATGGGATGGGATATTTTCTGGGATATTTTGTTTTTGCTCACGATGAAGTGATGGATCGTCTTTCTAAGTGGTGGTTGCCATTATCTGTTGCAGCAATTATCTGCTGTATCGTGTTTACCTGCTTGTTCTGGCAGAAGCCATATGCAGAGCATGAAGTGCTGGATACCTTCTTGTGTAATGTGTTTGCCTGGATGGCAACAATCGGAATTCTAGCGTTTATGAAGCGATGGGGAGAGTTTAAAAATCCATTTTCTATCTTTATGACTAGAAAGGCTTGGGGACTTTATTTATTCCATTACCTTCCGTTGGCAATGACTGCGTACTATATAAACAAATATATTCCAGGCACTCCGGCGGTACTTTGCTATTCACTTGTTACAATCGCATCATTTGGTGGAGCGCTTTTACTATATGAAATAATCAGTCGCATCCCAGTCCTCAGATGGCTGTTATGTGGAATTGGAGGAAAATAAAATGTTATCAAAGAATTTAGTGGAACTTAGAAAAATGAAAAAAATGTCTCAGGAAGAATTGGCAGAACGGATTGGCGTTTCTCGTCAAACTCTCTCGAAATATGAGACGGGAGAGTCTTTGCCAGACATTGAAAAGTGTAAGGCTTTAGCGGAAGCCTTTGGAGTATCCATTGATGATTTGGTAAATTACAGTATGGACAATAATATGGGGCTTGTGGTTCCGCCGAAGGGAAAGCATATATTCGGAATGGTAAAGGTGGGTGACAAAGGGCAGATTGTCATTCCATCGAAGGCAAGAAAAATATTTGACATTAAACCAGGCGATCATCTGGTGCTTTTAGGAGACGAAGAGGCGGGTATTGCAATTATCAAAGAAGAAAGTGTGATGCAAATGCTCCATAAGAATGATTAGAAAGAGAGTTGCGACCAGCAAAAATCTCAGGACGAGATGCATTGGTGCAGAATGATTGAGCCTAATCATTGACATTGTGAAAAAATGATTTGTAAGGTACACTTCCCAAAGTGAAAAATTGGGGGTGTACCTTATTTTTTTGAAAACCTCTCGGTGCAGGGTACAAATCTGGGGGAAGGAAATGTTTGTTGTACCATATGTTTTGGGAAAATTGGTGGAGCAAGGTACAGTTCAAAAGGCAGGAAAATCGTGGAGTACCATATATTTACGGAAAAGCCTCGGTGTATGGTACAAATCAACAAATGAAAAAATGGAACGGTACCTTAATATTAAGAAAATAGCACCGCGCATGGTACAGTGACGAAAAAATATAATTTAAGGTGTACCCTAAGAACCTCAAAAAATCAAAATATATGGTCTGCACATATAAAAAGAGGTGTTTTACTGTACCATATGAAATTAAAAAATGTCAGGCGCAGGGTATTCAGGAAAAATGGTGAAAATCCCGGTGTACCTTATTTTGGGGGAAACATAGAATTACAAGGTAATGTGCACAGAAAAATAGATATTTGTGAAGAATTTGTGAATTAAAGTTTGTTTAAACTTCATTTAAGGTTGCTTCCGTATACTTGCCTCAGAAACAAATAAGAAAGAGTTTTTGGGAGAAAGGAAGTGTTACTATGAAACGAAGAGGATTAAGAAGAATCGCAGTCACATTAACATTAGCAATGATGGTAACATCTATCAGTGGATGTGGAAAAAATGATTCGAACAGTAAGACAGAAAGCAATGTGCAATCAGAAGAAAATGTGATTTACGGAGAGGTGGCAGAAGTAGCAGAGAATTCCATTAAGATTAAAGTAGGAACCATGAATGAAAGGCAGAAGCCGGGAGAAAAATCCACGGATGATGCAAAGAAAAATACAAATGAAACGGCAGATCAGAACACTGATCAAAAGACAGAGGGTAGACCGTCGATGATTAACCTGACAGGTGAAGAACAGGAAATCAGTTTTGATGAAGAGACCAAATTTACGAAGGAACAGATGATGGGAGGATTCGCCAATATGGGAACACCACCGCAGATGCCAGACAGCAAGCAGAGTGATGGCGAGCAGCAGACTCCACCGCAGATGCCGGACAGTAAGCAGAGTGATGGCGAGCAGCAGACTCCACCGCAGATGCCGGACAGTAACCAGAGCGAAGCGGAAGAAATTGCTTCTTCCGATATTTCGGAAGGTGACATTGTGAAGATAACTTTGGATGACGAAGGCAATGCAGCAGAAGTCACCGTTGTTTTTTCAAAAAGTGGAATGGGCGGTCCTAGTGGACAGCCCGGTGGACAGCAAGCAGGAGGTGTAGACAGCTACACCTCCGTAAACGAATATACATCGGATAAGAATATTGCAGGAGAATCTGTTCAGTCCTCAGGAACCGATGAAAATGCAATTCTTGTTAGTAGCGGTAACGTGACATTGGATGATGTGACAGTTACAAGAACCTCCTCCGACAGTACTGGTGGTGACAACTCTAGCTTTTATGGAGTTGGCGCTGCAGTGCTGACAACCGGTGGTACTTCTTATATCAAAAACAATCAAATCAATACGGATGCAGCAGGTGGTGCCGGAATCTTTGCCTATAAGGACGGCACTGTATATGTAGCAGACACAACAGTTCAGACGAAGCAGGATACCTCCGGAGGAATCCATGTGGCAGGTGGAGGAAAACTCTATGCCTGGGATATGGATGTGGAAACTAATGGACAGTCTTCCGCAGCCATTCGAAGTGACCGCGGTGGTGGAACAATGGTTGTAGATGGAGGAACTTACACTTCCAATGGAAAAGGATCACCGGCAATTTACAGTACTGCGGATATAACAGTGAATGACGCAGATTTGACGGCTACAGGTTCTGAAGCCATTTGTATTGAAGGATTGAATTCCATTCGATTATTCAATTCGAATTTAAGTGGAAACATGAAAGATGACAGTCAGAATGATTGCACATGGAATGTGATTTTATATCAGAGTATGTCAGGAGATTCTGAAGTAGGAAACAGCACCTTTGAAATGAACGGTGGAACATTGACAGCGAAGAATGGCGGAATGTTCTATACCACAAATACAGAATCCACCTTTGTTTTAAAGGATGTAGATATTACTTATGCGAAGGACAATGATTTCTTCCTGAAATGTACAGGAAACAGCAACCAGAGAGGTTGGGGAACTGCAGGACAGAATGGAGCAGATTGTTCCTTCACCGCAATTTCTCAGGAAATGGAAGGAGATGTGATTTGGGATAGCATCAGCCAGCTGGATTTCTATATGACAAAGAACAGCATTTTAAAAGGTTCCGTGGTACAGGATGAAACCAACGCAGGAAACGGAGGAGACGGTACTGCAAACATTTATATAGAAAAAGGATCCAAGTGGATTGTAACAGGAGACAGCACAGTGACAAATCTTTACAATGCAGGAACTATTGTAGATTCCAAGGGAAAGACAGTAACTGTGAAAGGAACTGACGGAACGATTTATGTAAAAGGAAGCAGTAGCGTAACAGTGACTGTGACGTCTTATAGCACCAAGGTCGATGTTTCAAAGGCAACGAAAGCGACATCTTGGACCGATTATAAAGTAGAAAAACCGGAAGAAATCAATTAATCGTCAGGAGGAAAACCATGAAACTGAAAAATAAATGGAAGAGTTATTCGAAAAAAAGAAAGGTACTTACCACTGTCGTACCACTGACAGTGGTATGCGCTTTGGTTGGCGGTGGAATCCATATAGCGAGTAGCAGAGGGGCATCCGTTGTGAAAGTTTCCACTCAGGATGTGAATGCTTCCGTGGGAACAATTTCTAATTCCATTGTCGGAACCGGAAATTTAGAAGTGGATGATTCCATTGAAATCACAATCCCCTCCGGAGTTACTGTAAAGTCCGTGAAGGTGGAAAGTGGCGATGCCGTATTAAAAGGGGATACGCTGGCTATCGTGGACAAAGCATCTGTGCTGGAAACCATGAATTCTGTGCAGGAAGAAATGGATACCCTGGATGAAGAGATAGAAAATTATGAAGCCGAGGATGAAACAGCAGAAGTGAATGCTAAAGTCTCCGGAACGGTGAAAAAGGTTTATGCGAAAAAGGGAACCAATGTCACCGAATGCATTGTTGACAATGGCGCTTTACTGGTCATTGCATTGGATGATGGAAGTACGGTGGATGTGCTCTATAACGGTGGGACGGTGAAATCCGTATCTGTGGAAAAAGGAGATTCCGTATCCAAAGGAGCGTGTCTGATGACAATAAAAAATGATGAGGAGTCTGTAGAATATCAGCAGATGATTGAAAAGAGGAAAACTTTGGCGAAAAATTATAAGATTCTTGCCGCACTGTCAAAGAATGGTGCTATCGAAGCAACTGCTGACGGAACCATTTCTCAGGTAAATGTTTCCGATAGTAGTTCCACATCAAAGAGTTCCAGTAGTAGTTCCACAGAAGGAAACAGTGGTGAAGTGGTTCCATCATCCTCCTCGGAAGCGGCGAAGGCGACTACGTTAAGTACAACCACATCTGTAAAGGCTACTGCATTAAGTACAACCGTACCCGCAAAAGCAGCAACCCTATCTGAAACATCGGATGAAAGCACCACAGAGGAAAGCCGCATCATGGAGAGTGAAACAATTATGTTGCAGGTAAAGGACACTGGAAAAAACACCAAGACTACGTTAGTGATTCCGGCACCGAAAACAGGAAAAACCCCTGTTTCAGAAATTCAGGCAGAAGATGGAAGTTATTCCGGAAAAGTCGTATGGAGTCCGAGTGACTGCACGTTTCAGGCCGAAACGACCTATCAGGCAAAGGTAATCCTGACGGCAGCAGAAGGAAAGGCTTTTCGTATTGATAGCATTCAGCAGGTAGAAGAAGGGCTGGTATCCGGCATTCAGTGTTCGGAAGGTGGGAAGGCAATTAACTTCCAGCTAACATTCCCTTCCACTGCAGAACAGACCACTAAGGAATCGAGTACACCGAATCAGAAAGAAAACAGTACAAAGCAGGGAGAGTCGCAGACCATACCAAGTGAAAGCAGCATAAAGGACGCTGGGAATCCACAAAATGATAGTCAGCAGAACAGTGGAATGACATCAGAAAGCAATTCCTTTTCCGGAGGAACTACTGCCATTAGTACAGCAACAAACAGTGCTTCTGCAGAGGAATCAAGCAGTTCGCAGACCACAGAAAGCGATAGCGATGAAGTGGTTGCATTTACCATGGCAGGAAACGACACAATGCTGATTTCGGTTAGCGTGGATGAATTAGATATTAATTCCGTGGCAAAGGGACAGGAAGCAACGGTGACATTAGATGCCATCGAAGATCAGACCTTTACCGGACAGGTAGTCAAAGTAGGAAATTCCGCAAGCAGTTCCGGAAATGGTGTGGCAAAATATAGTGTGGATATTTCCATTCCAAAGGAGGAACAGATGAAAGTGGGAATGAACGCATCTGCCACCATCATTGTGGAAAGCGTGGAAAACGTTGTGACCATTCCGGTGATTGCATTACAGGAAAAAGGAAATCAATCCTTCGTTTATACGAAGAAGAATAGCGACGGAAGTCTTTCGGGAGAAGTGGAAGTGACAACCGGATTATCTGATGGGACAACGGTGGAAATCACGAAAGGATTAAGTGAAGGAGATGTAGTTTATTATCAGCGAATTGGAAACTCTTCCGATCGTAGCAATGGATTGAAAGGCGGCAACTTTGACGGCATGAATTTTGACGGGGAACCACCTGCAAAGTTTGGTGGAGACAGTAACATGCCACAGATGCAGGGCCAGATGCCGGGTGGAAGCAAATGATTGAGTTAAGAAATGTATCGAAAATATACCGGATTGGAGATTCAGAACTATATGCCTTAAAGGAGGCGAATCTGAAAATCAATGACGGAGAGTTTGTCAGTATTATTGGTCCTTCCGGAAGTGGAAAGTCTACCATGATGAACATTATCGGATGTCTGGACTCTGCGGATGAAGGGGAGTATCTTTTGGATGAGATTCCAATTCAGGATTATTCCGAAGGCGAACTGGCAAAGATTCGAAATAAAAAAATTGGATTTATCTTTCAGGATTTCAATTTACTTTCAAAACTTTCGGCAGAAGAAAATGTGGAACTTCCTCTGATTTATCAGAGAATTCCGGCATCAGAAAGGAAGCAGAAAGTGAGAGAGGCCTTGGAACAGGTGGAACTGTATAATCGAAGAAAACATAAGCCCACAGAGTTGTCCGGTGGACAGCAGCAACGTGTGGCAATTGCCAGAGCACTGGTTACAAAGCCTTCGCTGTTTTTAGCAGATGAACCTACAGGAAATCTGGATTCCAAGACCGGAAGAGAAATCATGAAAATATTCCATCGGTTACATGAAGAGGGGCATACCATTGTTCTGATTACTCATGACAATGGCGTGGCAGAAGAAGCAGAACGAAAAATCCTTATTCGGGATGGTGTCGTGAGTGAAGAGGTGAAGTAGAATGATAGCACAAACATGGAAGATGGCGTGGGGCGCAGTTTTCTCCAATAAATTAAGAACGTTCCTTACAATGCTTGGCATTATCATTGGCGTGGCAGCACTGATTATTTTAGTGTCCATTGCAAATGGTACCACAGGTTCGGTTTCTGACAGCATTTCCTCCATTGGATCTAATTATTTGATGGTGCAGATTTCGGATGACAAGGATAATCCATTAAGATTATCCGAGTTTCAGAAACTGATTCAGGGCGATTCCATAGAAGAAGCTTCACCGGTAGGACGAAGTAGTGCTACCGCAAAAAGCGGATACACCAGTGACAGCATGAATCTTTATGGGGTCACTGGAGCGTATCTTAATATCATGAATTTAGAACTGGATTCCGGTCGGAACATCAAAAAGACCGATGTGGATAATAGTTCCTATGTTTTAATTGTGACAGAAGATACGGCTGTGGAATTCTTTGGACACAGCAACGTGGTGGGAGAAGAAATCTCTTTAGACGGCAGAAGCTTCCAAATCATTGGTGTGGTAAAGGAATCCGATAGCACCACCAGCATGTCCAATAAAATGAATAGTTCGGAAGATGGAACATCGGTAACGTTAGAAGGATATATTCCATACTCCACGCTTACCAGAATCGGAGATACCTCTTTAAACATCACCACCTTTTATGTTTCATCCTCCAATCAGGAATCCATGGATGTCGCAGAAGCGGAAGTGGAAAATCTAATGATGAAACGCCTGGAGAATGATGAAGATGCATTTTCCATCATGAACCAGTCGGATATTATGGAAGCAATGAGTGAAGTGAAAAATACCTTGTCGTTGATGCTGGGAGGAATTGCAGCAATTTCCCTGTTGGTTGGTGGAATTGGAATTATGAACATCATGCTGGTATCCGTAACAGAACGAACCAGGGAAATTGGAATCCGAAAGGCAATTGGTGCTGGAAGAGTATCTATTATGGCACAGTTTTTGATTGAGGCAGTGATTGTTAGTCTGTTTGGATGTATGATTGGAATTTTGTTTTCCTGGAGTGCACTGAAGGTTATCGGAATTATTATGGCAGGACAGATGAGTCTTAGTATGGATATGAATGTGGTGCTCGTTTCGGTGATTTTCTCAGCAGTCATTGGTGTGGTGTTCGGATTATACCCGGCAAACAAGGCGGCAAAGAAAAAGCCAATCGATGCATTACGATACACCGGCTAAAGAAATTATGTTATACTCGTTGTATGAGTTTAGTTCGCGAGAGGAGGGGTATCTATGAAAATCTTATTGGCAGAAGATGAACGAGAATTGTCGGAAGCTTTAGTGGCAATTCTTAATCATAATAATTTTACCGTGGATGCGGTATATGATGGACAGGAAGCTTTAGATTTTCTGGCAGTGGAAGAATATGACGGAGTTATTCTGGATCTGATGATGCCGAAGGTGGATGGAATCACGGTGTTAAAGAAAATCCGCAGTCAGGGGAATGATGTGCCGGTTCTCATATTGACCGCAAAGTCCGATTTGGATGACCGGGTTTTAGGGTTGGACAGCGGAGCCGATGATTATCTGGGAAAACCTTTCGCTGCAAAAGAGTTATTAGCGAGACTGCGAGCCATCACCCGCAGGAAAACTGAGGCAGTAAGTGCGGTATTGACCTTTGGCAATATTTCCCTGGATACCACTAGTTTTGAATTATCCTCTCCTACAGGAAGCATTAAGTTACAGAATAAAGAGTTCCAGATGTTTGAATTACTGATTGCAAACCCGAAACAATTGATTTCCACCAGTCGGTTTTTTGAAAAAATCTGGGGATATGATAGTGAGGCAGAACTCAATGTAGTCTGGGTATACATTTCTTACCTGAGAAAGAAATTGTCTTCCCTGGATGCAAACATTCAGATTAAGGCAACCAGAAATCAGGGATATTCATTGGAGGAAATAGGATGATTAAAAACTTAAGAAGAAAATTTATCGTAATCTCCATGCTGTCCATGGTGGTGGTACTGTCAGTTATCATGGGAATTGTAAATACTATGAATTATCGGAGAATTATGGAACAGGCAGATCGTCTGACTTCCATTCTGGCGGAGAATGACGGAGTTTTTGAAGAACAGTTTATGGAACCGCAAAAACCAATGGACTTAAATAATCAGGATGAAAAGCACCCTCCAATGGAAATGTCTCCGGAAACGCCTTTTTCCACCCGCTTCTTTTCCGTAAAGTACAATGGGGAAGGAAGCGTGGAAAAATGTGATATTGCAAAGATTGCAGCGGTTGATAAGGAGAAGGCCACAGCATATGCAGATACAGTGTTGGATTCAGGAAAACAGGTGGGATTTCAGGATGTTTATCGATACCGTGTGATAGATACGGATGATGGAAAACTGGTTATTTTTGTGGATTGCAGGCAAAGCCTGGAAAATTTTCAGCATTTTACCAAAATCAGTATTTCCGTGGCGGCTATAGGATTGTTTGCAGTGTTCATTCTGGTCTTTTTCTTTTCGAAAATAGTATTTCGTCCGGTTCAGGAGACTTATGAGAAACAGAAACGGTTTATTACGGATGCCAGTCATGAGTTGAAGACGCCGCTTACGATTATTGACGCCAATACAGAAGTCATTGAGATGGAGGCGGGCAGTAATAAATGGACGGAAAGCACTAAAAATCAGGTGGAACGTCTCTCTGCTTTAACAGAACAATTGGTGATGCTGTCCCGGTTCGATGAGGAACAACGGGTGGTGGAAAAGAAAGTCTTTTCCCTGTCGGAAGCAGTTGCTGATGCGGCAGAACCTTTTGTGGCGATGGCAAAAACCAAGGAAAAGGATATGATTTTTGACATTGATGAGAATGTTCTTCTGAATGGAAATGAGAAAGATATCCGTCAATTAGTTGGAATTCTGTTGGAAAACGCAGTGAAATATTCTTCTGATAAAGGAAGCATAAAATTGACTCTGCATGGTACCGGAAAGAAAATACTCTTTTCTGTGGAAAACTCTGTGGAGGAAATTAAAAAGGGGAATCTGGATATTTTATTCGAGCGGTTTTACCGTTTAGATTCTTCCAGAAATTCCCAAACCGGTGGAAGTGGAATTGGACTATCCATAGCGAAGGCAATTGTGCAACGCCACAAAGGAAAAATCAGTGCCTTCAGTAACGACGGAAAGAGTTTAACCGTATTGACAGAGTTTAAGAAATAAAAGAAGCGTAAGAGAAAGGATTTCGGTGTTTTCTCTTACGTTTTTTCTATGAAAGGTGTTGACTCTGAAAATAAGATGTAGTATTCTATACTACGTCGGGAATGTTTACAAAGTAAACTTTTTTGGAGGAAAGAAATGATTGATACAAATGAACAGCTTTTAATGGCTTGGCTTCGTCTTTCCAGTACGATTAACAATGAACGGATTGTGTCAAATTTATCTTTTAATGAAGCACTGGTGTGTGATGTGCTTTATTATAGAAATATGATGGGGGTGGAGGAACAGTGGACTGCCACAGACTTGTGCCGATTGACCCATATGCACAAAACCTTGATGAATCGTACTTTGAAGAGTCTGGAAAAGAAACAGATTATTCTACGAGAACCGGACCCAACGGATAAAAGAAAATTCTTTCTCGGAATTAATCCGGAAAATTTTCAAACCTTTTTAGAAGTTCACGAGGAAACATTAAAGTTGGTAAGGAACATTACGAAACTCATTGGGCAGGAAGAAACAAAAGCAGCAACGGAGTCTTTTCATCGCGTTGCAGAAGCAGTAGATTCTATTATTTATAAAAAAGGAGAAGCAAAATGATTAAGTTTTTAGTAGATTCAGGTTCAGATTATGATGTGAAGGAAGCAGAAGAAAAAGGGATTTGTTTCGCACCACTTTCCATTACTTTTGGAGAAGAAACATTCTTAGACGGAATTGAATTGCAGAGAAGAGAATTTTATGACCGTTTAGTAAATCAGGATCAGTTCCCAAAAACTGCACAGCCTTCTCCGGAAACTTTCTTAAAGTTTTTTAATGAAGCAAAGGAAAATGGAGATGAGATCATTGGCGTGATGCTTTCTTCGGAAATCAGCGGGACATATCAGAGTGCAAACATTGCAAAGCAGATGTGTGATTACGATGGAATACATCTCATTGATTCTTTATCAGCGATTTATTGTATCAAAATTATGGTGGACTATGGTCTGAAACTTCGTGATGAAGGAAAAAGTGCCAAGGAAATTGTGGAAGAACTCACTTCCTTAAAAGGAAGATTAAATGTTCTTTTAGCTGTGGATACATTGGATAATCTTTATAAGGGTGGACGTCTTACAAAGATGGAAGCGGGAATTGGAAATCTTGCAAAATTAAAACCAATTATTTCCATTCCGGAAGGAAAGGTTATTATGCTGAAGAAATGCATCGGAAGAAAGAAAGCAATGGCAGGGTTGATTGAGTTGTATCAGAACATTGATCTTGACGAACGTTTCCCGGTGTATGCAGTATATACTTATGATGAAAACAATATGAAAACAATGATTGATAAATTTTCGGAGAGCGGAATTGAAATAAAAAATTATTATGAGATGGGTCCAACTATTGGAACTCATGTAGGTTCCGGTTCTTTCGGAATTGTGTGCGTTGGTGATAGAAATTACTAAGAAAAAGTCTTTGATGACAGGAAAGTATTTCCTGAAATCAGAGGCTTTTCCTTTACGGATGTCTAGTGACTTCATAGGGGGATTATGTTAAAATGGGAAAAGATTTATGCTTACAAGCATTGGAACAGAGTAGTGGTGATCTATATGAAAGGAAGTGCATTTATGAAATATACTAGTCGACAAAAAAGATTTCTGGTCATTGCGTTTACCTTTGTCTTTTTTCTGACTTCAATGAGCCTGGGACATCAGGAATTTTCTGTAAAAGGAACAGAAGAAGAGGGAACTTCATGGAATGAAACAGAGAGTAGTCAGGAAGTTTCTACAGAGGAAACTACAGAACCGGAATCCACGACGGAGGAACCGACGAAACCGCCTTATGAAATTATTGACGGATTATATAAGGTTCAGGATGGATATTTAATTGATTTCCTGGCAGATAAAGAAGATGCTTCCGTGACAGACTTGACAATTCCTGCGGTGATAGAAGGAATCTTGCCGTCTGTCTTTGCAGAGTATAAATATCTTAAAACAGTAAAGTTTGAGAATGGCAGTCAGTTAAAGGAATTGGGCATTTATGCTTTCAAAAATTGTAGTGCCCTGACCTCCATAGAATTGCCGGAAGGATTACAAAACATTGGTTATAAATGTTTTGGTGGATGTTCTTCTTTGGAAACATTAACGATTCCAAGTACTGTGACAACAGGGGAAAGCATTGTGGGACAAACCTCTGCGGTAAAGGAAGTGATTTTTGCCAAGGGAACGAAAATCATCTCAGACAGTTTTCTGAAGGACGCTGTATCTATTACGGCTGTTTCTATGAAGAGTGGAATCACAAGTATAGGGAAATATGCTTTTTCCGGATGTACTGCCTTAAAGGAAATCACGATTCCAAAAGGGGTTAAGACCATCGGCTATAAAGCTTTTGTGGAATGTAGCAGCTTGAAGTCCTTAACAATTCCTGGAACGGTAACACAGGCCAGCACTATTATTGGAAGCAAGACTTCCGTGAAAACAGTCGTATTCTCAGCCGGTGCATCTGTCATTCCGGCAAAGGTGTTATATAATGCATCCACAGTAACGAAAGTTTTGATGTCTGATGGTGTAAAGACTATTGAAACCGGTGCCTTCCAAAATTGCACCGGAGTGAAGACAATATCTGTGCCGAATTCGATAAAAGAAATTCAGACCTATGCTTTTTATGGCTGCACAAAATTAGAAAAATTAACGACGCCTAAGAATATGACAACCATTGGAAAATATGCTTTTAAAAACTGTACGTCCTTAAAGGAATTGGTACTTAGAAAAGTAACTACTTCCATTGGTACGGGTGCGTTTTCTTTCGATTCGAAGTTGACACTGTTGGTTTATGCTAATACTACAGGAAAAGCTTATGCACGAAAGAATAAATTAAAATGGGATTACACATCTTCAGAAAAAAAGAGAAGAGAAAAGAACACTGCAATTTACAAGCAGTTTCTTGCTCAGGTTTCGGTAGCGGACCGAAGTAAGTATAAATTAAAGTACTTAACAAATTATGTGCCACAGGGAACGACAATTATTGGAAAATATCTGGTTGTTTCCATGTACCATAAGAATATGAGCGCGCGGTCTTTCCTGTTAATATATGATAAGAACACAGGAAAATATGTAAAGAAGGTTTATCTTCCGTCTGTTGATCACGTCGGCACTCTGGTTACCATCAAAAAGCGTCTGGTTGTAGGAATCAATAATATTTCTGTTTTTGACTATGTGGGTGTCATTAATTATTCTGCATTAAAAAAGGCAAAAAATAATAAGACAATCAAATATAGCTATAAACGGTTTATGGGAACTTATGTGGATTTTGCTGCCTTTGATGGAAAAGTCTTTTGGGCGGGACATTGCTCTACGGAAGACGCACCAAAAATGACAGGGTTTAAAGTGAAGATTAAAAAGAAAAAGTTGTACTTCACAAGAAAATATTCCTTTGTGGTTCCCAAAAATGTTCAGGGATTGATTGTTCGTAAAGGGAAGGGAACTTCCAGAACCTTTATCTTTAGTCAATCATACGGAAGATTGAACAATTCCTGTATTCTTAAGTACAAGGCGAAAATCACCAAGAGTTCCTTAGGGGTGCCGATATCTGAGAATACGATTCCTTCCATGTCAGAGGGAATTTGTATGGACTCTAAAAAGAACCTGTATATTGTATTTGAATCTGCTTCCGGATTGTACTGTGGCAATCCGGATAATACCTCAGAAATTCAAATCAAAAGAGTGTACCGAATGAAATCAACGGCACTATCAAAATTAACAACGAAATAGAAACGTCTAAATCAGCAAACGTTGCTGAGGCGAATCTTACGATATATTTCAGCAATGAATTGTGTATTTGTGGGATAATTTCTTCCTTTTCTAATGAAAAAATGATATTCATCCAGATGAATAAGGGAGGAGTTATCCCATGTTGTTTTTATGGCGTGACGAATTGCTTTCTCCACACGTTGTGGTGTGGAATTGTGAATCTTGGCAATTTCTGGGTAAAGAATCTTTGTGATGCTATCAAGAATTGATTCATCCTCTAATACACTCTGAATGGCTGATACCAAATAACGATAACCGGATAAGCCAGAGGGAATTCCCACACGGGTCAGATGATTGCAAATAATCAACTCCGGATTGTTTTTTAAGTGCGGTGGGATAAAGGATAAGGGAAGGTCGTCCCGGGTCAAATATCGATGAACCTGCTCCAAAATTGTTTGTGTCAACACAGGGGGCAATTCCTGAATTGAAGAGTTAAAGAGTTCGGAAGAAGGTACCGAAGTATCGGGCTGTGTTTCTGGAAAATGTAAATTAGTAGATGTCATAATGTCCTCCCGGAAAAAAGTATTGATAATCATATCAAGTTTGTTATACAATAGCAAACTGACGGCGATAAAATAGGGTCTTTGTTTATCGCGTTAATATAATAAATCAAAAGAGAAGGGGGATAAACATTATGGAAAAAGAAAACTTAAAAAGAAATACAGCAAATTTTATGACGAATCAAGAAAACTTCATGTTTTCTTTTCGAAGCAATGTGGAACAGTTTGCAAAAGATAATAACCTGACGATTAAGAATATTTCTGAAATGTCAGATGTTTCTTTTGCAACCTTAAACTCTTTTCTTTATGGAAATGTTAAGGATTGTAAATTGTCCACGGCAATCAAATTATCAAAAGCCTTTGGACTGGGACTAGACGAATTGATTGGTGCCGGTACTGTGTCTGATGGTGTTTGCAGAGGATTGAACATTGTAAGGAATTTTCCGGATCGAACCCGTTATATGATTCATTGGTTGTTGGAATACCATCAGCGGTTGATTGAAACAAAAAAGACGAATAAATTTATTCATGTCATAAAACCGCAGGTGAAACATGGAGAAGGAATTTATTTTACGAATCAGTTTGAGTTATTAAATTTATCCGACTTTCAGGAGGGAATCGCGCCGACTGCATTTATGGCGATTCTTCTTCCAAGTGACACCTATATGCCAATGTATGCACCAGGAGATATTCTTCTGTTGGCGCAGAAAGGTTATTATGAAAAAGATGTGGATTATGTAATGGTTCACGAGAAACGAATCCACATTGTACGAAAAGTTATGGACAATGGAACAGAATGTTATGCAGATGTCAGTGATAGCTATTTTCGAATTCCGGTAGGACTGGAAGACCGAATTGTGGGATATGTAGTGGATGTATTGTGTAGAGAAGAAGATGGACTTCGGAAAGTCCGTGGCAGTTTGTAGAAATCATTGAATTTGTAATTTATATATTTTAATTCAATATAAAGAGTGATATAATTAGAAAGTTAAGCGAATTGTTTGATACAGGAGGGGATTATGCAAATAATCATTGTTGGATATGGAAACATCGGACGGACATTAACCGAGCAGCTTATTATTGAAGGACATGACATCACTGTCATTGATTCGAATCCGGAAAAAATCGAGGAAGTTATTGCTGCCAGTGATGTGCTGGGAATCGTGGGAAATGCTACCAGTATCGGAACGCAGATTGAGGCAGGTGTGGCACAGGCAGACCTGTTAATTGCGGTAACCCGTTCTGACGAAGTAAATCTTCTGTGCTGTTTGATTGCAAAGCGTGCGGGAGCAAGACATATCATTGCCAGAGTAAGTAATCCGATTTATAACAAGGAAATACAATTCTTTAAGGAAGATCTGGGATTATCTATGATTATCAATCCACAGCTGACTGCTGCCAGGGAAATGATTAATCTGTTGAAATTCCCTTCCGCATTACATATAGATTCTTTCCCGAAAAGTAAAGTGGAATCTGTTGGGTTCCGTGTGGAGAAAGACAGTGCAATCTGCAATAAGTCCCTAAAGGAATTAGCAGGAATGTTTTTAGGGAAGATTCTGATTCCTATTGTGGAAAGAGATGACGAGGTAATTGTACCGGATGGGGACTTTTTCTTAAAGGAAAAAGATATCGTCACTTTGCTTGCCACAAATCATGAAATTGTTGGATTTTTCCGGAAAGTCAAGATTCCGACTACGTCAGCAAAAAGCGTTATGATTGTTGGTGGAGGAAGAACCACCATCTACTTGGCAAAGAATCTGATTGAAATGGGCGTCAAGGTGAAAATTATTGAGCGGGATATCAGACGATGTGAAATGTTAATTGAAATGCTTCCGAAAGCTATGATTATTCATGGGGATGCCACGGATAAAGAGTTGCTGATTGAGGAAGGCATTGAAGATGTAGAAGCGTTTGTGACAAATTCCAATATTGATGAAGAAAATATCATGCTTGCCATGTGTGTGAAGACATTGTGTAAGGCTAAGGTGATTTCAAAAGTTCATCGTGTTTCTTATAATGAGATTATTGATGATTTGGATATCGGAAGTGTAATCTATCCGAAAAATTCTGCAGCAGAACATATTCTGAAATATGTCAGAGGGAAACGAAATACGATGGGAAGTAGTAGCATCGAGACTTTGTATCGGTTGAACGATAACCGTGTGGAAGCACTGGAAATGGTGATTCGAAAAGGTTCTTCCGTGATTGGGAAACCGCTGAAGGATATTCCATGGAAATCCGGTGTAATTATTGGATGTATTAATCATAAGGGCTCCACGAGCATTGCGAATGGTAATAGCGTGATTAAAGAGGGAGACACGATTATATTATTTACAGACAGTAAAGGTATGAAAAATATTGAGGATGCGCTACGCTAGGAGGAAACCATGAATTATCCTATGATTTTTTATATTCTTGTTAGTGTGCTGGAATTTGAAGGAATCTTTATGCTTCTTCCGGCAATTGTTGCAGGAGTTTATGGGGAAAAACAGGGAGTGACTTATTTAATCATTGCAATCGTATGTATTGCAATCGGATTAATTGGTAGAAGATTTAAACCCAAAAGGGATATATTTTATTCCAAGGAAGGGTTTGTATCCGTTTCTCTCAGTTGGATTGTATTGAGTTTTGTGGGAGCGATTCCCTTTTATGTTACAGGAGAAATTCCTTGTTATCTGGATGCGGTGTTTGAAACCATATCCGGGTTTACGACCACGGGGTCAACAATCTTAAGGGATGTTGAAGTGTTGTCCCATGGTACATTGTTCTGGAGATCCTTTACCCATTGGATCGGTGGTATGGGTGTTTTGGTATTTATCATGGCGATTCTTCCCCTTTCAGGAAGTTCCAGTATGCACATAATGAAAGCAGAGAGCCCGGGGCCATCCGTGAGTAAGTTGGTTCCAAAACTTCGCCAGACAGCAAAGATTCTTTATGGAATCTATATGGTGTTTACTGTTGCGGAAATTATTCTTTTATTGATTTCCGGAATGAGTTGGTTTGAGGCAATGACCTTATCGTTTGGTACAGTGGGTACCGGAGGATTTGGTGTGCTGAATAGCAGTATTGCTTCTTATGGAGCAGCAAGTCAGTGGATTATTATTTTGTTCATGTTTATCTGCTCCGTGAATTTTTCGTTATATTATCTGATTTTAATCAAAAAGCCAAAAGAGGCATTGCTTAGTGAAGAGTTAAGATGGTATGTTATTATCGTAATGTCATCGGCAGTCATGATTACCTGGTATATTCATGGACGGTTTGATTCCCTGCTGGAAAGTTTTCGTCATGCGCTGTTTCAGGTACTTACTGTTACAAGTACGACCGGATATTCCACCGTTGATTTTAACGTGTGGCCGGGATTCTGCAGAATGCTTTTAGTATTGTTAATGTTTATGGGAGCCTGTGCCGGAAGTACCGGTGGTGGATTTAAAGTGTCCCGTATCGTTATCATTGCAAAGACAGTAAGAAATGAAGTGAAAATGATTACTCATCCGCGTAGTGTACAGAGAGTCAGAGCGGAAGGAAAGCAGCTGACTACGGATGTGGTTCGAAGAACGTTGGTATATTTAGGGGCGTATGCATTTATTGTAATTGTATCTGTATTACTGGTAAGCGTTCATGAAAGTGATTTTACCACGGCTGTTACAGCAGTTATGGCTACCTTTAACAATATTGGACCAGGTCTGAATGGTGTTTATTCTACCTTTGCAGATTGTAGTGTTCTTTCTAAGGTCGTTCTGATGGCGGATATGTTGATTGGTAGATTAGAAATATTCCCGATGCTTGTAATCTTGTCGCCGGGATTATGGACTGCACCGATTAAAAAAATGATCAAAAAAACAAAGTAAGAGGATAAAGATGGACGTATATTTTTTTAATATCACGGTTTTAAGAAATAGAGATGTTTTCAATGAAAAATTGAAGGAAGTGAGCGAGAGCCGCATTAAAAAAATTAAAAAACTAAAAAACACAGATGACAGACTGCGGAGTTTAGGGGCAGGCTTGTTAATGAATTTTGTGAGAAAACAATATCACGTGAAGGAAGAATTACGGATGGATAAATTCGGGAAACCCTTCTTCGTAAATTCCAAGATTCATTTCAATATTTCCCATTCCGGAAATTTTGTAGTGATGGCTGTTTCCGACTGGAATATCGGCATTGATGTTCAGCGAATGAAGTTAGTGAGAAACCGCGTTGCGGAAAAGAATTTCCTGCCGAGAGAATGTGAATACATCAATGAATTGGAAGATGACCAGGTAAAGCAGCAGCGTTTCTGTGAAATCTGGACGATTAAAGAGGCATACCTGAAGAATCAGGGAATTGGATTGCGAAAACCATTGAATTCCTTTGAAGTGGACTTGTCAGAGGAAGTGCCGAAGATTGTTGATCACGACGAATTGCGTGTGGTTCAATTTAAAATGGATACCAGATATGTGGTGGCAGTTTGTGCTGACCAAAGAGATACGGAATTTAGAATCGAAGAAATTGTAGTATAAAAGAATGAAAGAGCTGAAAGCCATGTTTGATTTCAGCTCTTAATTATTTTTGGTTAATTTTCTCTTCTAGTAAGAAGATTTTTTCCTTTACTTCTTCTTGCATTTGCTGACCTTCTGTTATTTTGCGAATACATAGAAGTAAAGATGCCACAAAAGGTGGGCCGACGACTATGAGAAATACCATAAGAGGTAACACAGCCATATTATTGAAACCTTCTCCAGAACTATCATATTGTGTTGCGGTATAGGCTATATTCCACAAATAAAAACATATAAGGAGAAATATAATTAGAAAAGCACTTTCGCCAACAATCATTTTCCAGTTGGGAAAAGTCTTATAATAATTGAAGGATTTCTCTAAGTAATCAACTAACGTGGCACGGTCTGCTGTATCATCAGCAAGAACTTCATCCAATAATTTCATTTTATTGAGATGATACATTTGCTCAAATGGAATTTTTTTATGTATGCATAGTTTGTTTATTTGTATGAGTCGCTTGTTTGTTTCGGCAGTTTTCTTGTGATAAATCCAGGACGAAACCGCTAGGAAAAAAAGTACTATCAAAATGAGAAACACAACCAACGGTCTATACGAAGGTGCGTAGGTGAAAAAAATTTCGAGAAAAGTGCTAAAAACAGGAAACAATGGAATTTCAAGTAATGTGGTTATAATTGTAGCAATTAAAATGAAGCCTAATACCGTGCTGGCTAATTGAATAAAGTGATAGCGTTTGTAAATCTTTCTTAAAGTTTTTTGATAATTCTGTGCATTGACATCGTCGATGGGAGGGTTGCTCTCTAGATAGTCATCGATTTCCTGCATAAGTTTTTTGTACTTATTTCTTTTTGTTGTTGTTTTCATACTCATTTTCCGTTCTCCTTTGAAATGATTGCCTGTAATTATTTACTCCATCTTCCGGAAGCACCACATGGTAAAACTAAACCATTGGATGAAACAGGAAGTCCGATTTCTTCAGCCTCAACCTTTCCGCCGAATTTTGGAACAATGGCAGTATTGATCATATAGTTTAGCACTGCCGGCTGTAATCCGGTTGTGTATGAATTAATTAAGAAGAAGAGCGGATTATCACTCAAAATCTTTGTACATAATTCGACAAATGGGAAAATGCTTTCTTCAATCTTCCAAGTTTCCCCCTTGGGACCTCTTCCGTAAGAAGGAGGATCCATGATAATGCCATCATAGTGATTTCCGCGGCGGATTTCTCTTTCCACGAATTTTACACAATCATCAACTAACCAACGAACCGGTCTGTCTGCCAAACCGGAAGATGCTGCATTTTCTTTCGCCCAGGCAACCATTCCTTTAGAAGCATCCACGTGAGTGACGTGAGCACCGGCTTCCAATGCTGCGAGAGTGGCACCACCGGTATAAGCGAACAGGTTCAATACCTTAATTGGGCGGTTAGCCTTCCGAATCTTATCGGAAAACCAATCCCAGTTAGTAGCCTGCTCCGGAAATAATCCGGTATGTTTAAAGCTAAATGGCTTCAGATTAAACGTTAAGTTCTTATAATTAATTGTCCATTGTTCGGGAAGGTCAAAGAATTCCCATTGACCGCCACCTTTGTTACTTCTATGATAATGGCCGTTTGGGCGATGCCATTTTTTATTCTGTTTTTTTGTGTTCCAGATAACCTGTGGATCCGGACGAACAAGGAAATAATCTCCCCAACGTTCTAATTTCTCTCCGGATGATGTATCAAGGACTTCATAGTCCTTCCAGTTTTCAGCAATCCACATAACTTCCTCCTATGTGTTTCTTCTATTATTATATGTTTATTGTTTTCTTTTAAGATGATAAATGTTATAGTTAGAAAAGTCAATTGTGAAAAGAGGAACAAAAGAAGAGGGAAGGTAAGGAAATGGACAAAAAGAAAAGAAACATCATTGTTGTATTAGTGATAGGGATAGGGTCGCTGGTTGCTGCGATTGCATTTGTAGCGTGGATGTGGTCTTACATCGGGGACTATATTGTGTTTAAAAAGGATTCGGTTAATACGGAACGATTCATTGAAGTTGCAAAAGAAGAGGGATTTGAAGTCAATGACGCCATAGAGGATTATGCAGACTATGATTATGTTGTAGAAGCAACCAGAGCAGACGAATCCGAAGGGAAAATGACGGTTCGATTTTTGCAAGTGGATAGTAAGGAGAGTGCGAAAGCCTCTTATGAGTATATTGTTGAAGGACTGCAGACAGGTAGTGTTTCAGAAGGAGGTTATGGGAAGGCACTGAACTATGCTTGGTGTGAATTGTATGAGCATGTGAATGAGCAGTATTACTATTTGGCGTATGTAGAGGATACTTGCCTGTTCATAGAAGGAAGGGAAGAAGAAAGAGAATCTATTGAGGAGTTTGTTAAGAAATTAGGATACTAGCGAGCAGCTGACCAACGTTCAGCCACTTGACTGGCTAACTAACGTTCAGCCACTCGACTGACTAACCAACGTTCAGCCACTCGACTGACTAACTAACGTTCAGCCACTCGACTGGCTAACCAACGTTCAGCCACTCGACTGGCTAACTAACGTTCAGCCACTCGACTGGCTAACCAACGTTCAGCCAGTCGACTGGCTAACTAACGTTCAGCCACTCGACTGGCTAACTAACGTTCAGCCAATCGACTGACTAACCAACGTTCAGCCACTACCCATAAATTCGTAAAACAGCGACTGGCGTCGCTTGCCAGCTGCGATGCAGCTGGGTTTTACTCATTCATGGGGCGCTCCGCGCATCAATCGTCTCAAAAACACGAAAATTTCTGCGAGCAGAATTTTCATGTTTTTGTTCCGCTTGGTGGCTGAACTGGAAAAAATGAAAAAATCTCTTGCATTTTAGAAAATTATGGTGTATACTGATTCGTGCTGTGACATTGATAGCGTTGAAGCGTGAGGTTGCTGCATTGAATTGCAGGTTTTCCGTGGAGCGAATGTCAAGTTAGGAAACTGGCGACAAGTCACTGTACACTAAATAGTCCACCAAAGGAGTGGAAACGCCGTGTGAAGGTTGTTTTGAATTATGACACACACGGAAAAGTTGTACGGTCACCACTTGTCGTGCTAAATAGTACGAAAAGGAGGCGGCTTTTTTTATGGCACAGGTAATGAGAATTACATTAAAAGCTTACGATCACAAATTGGTAGATCAGTCAGCTAAGAAGATTGTTGAAACTGCAAAGAATTCAGGAGCAGAAGTTAGCGGTCCTGTACCACTTCCAACAAAGAAGGAAGTTGTAACAATCCTTAGAGCTGTACATAAGTACAAAGACTCTAGAGAGCAGTTTGAACAGAGAACTCATAAGAGACTCATCGATATCATCGCACCAACTCAGAAGGCTGTAGATGCATTATCAAGATTAGAAATGCCAGCAGGTGTGTATATCGACATCAAAATGAAGAACAAATAATCTGTTCTTTTAGAATGAACGCGATAAAGCGTTCCGCTGTAGATTAACAGGAGGTAATTAAAATGAAGAAAGCTATCATGGCTACAAAAGTTGGAATGACTCAGATTTTCAACGAAGCTGGTGAATTAGTACCAGTTACAGTTCTTCAGGCAGGTCCTTGTGTAGTAACACAGGTTAAGACTGTTGAGAACGATGGATATGCAGCTGTTCAGGTTGGATTCCAGGATATTAGAGAAAAGTTAGTAAACAAGCCAAGAAAGGGTGTGTTTGCTAAGGCAGGAGTTCCTTGCAAGAGATTCTTAAAGGAATTCAAGTTAGACGGAGAATACAATGTTGCCGATGAAATCACAGTAGATGTATTCGAAGCAGGAGATAAGGTAGACACTACTGCAATCGCTAAGGGAAAAGGATTCCAGGGCGCGATCAAGAGACACGGACAGTCCAGAGGACCTATGGCTCATGGTTCTAAGTTCCATCGTCATGCAGGATCCAACGGTGCTTGTTCAAGCCCAAGTAAGGTATTCAAAGGAAAGAAGATGCCGGGACACATGGGAAGCAAGAAAGTTACTGTTCAGAACCTGGAAGTAGTAAGAGTTGATATAGAAAACAACCTGCTTTTAGTTAAGGGTGCCGTACCGGGACCGAAGAAAGCACTTATTACGGTAAAAGAGACAGTTAAGAAGAAATAATTGACGTAGGAAAGGAGGATGACACAGATGGCTAATGTATCTGTATATAATATGGAAGGAAAAGAAGTTGGCAAAATCGAGCTTAATGACGCTGTGTTCGGTGTAGAGATCAATGAGCACCTCGTTCATAAGGCAGTAGTTGCACAGCTTGCTAATAAACGCCAGGGAACACAGAAGGCCAGAACCCGTTCCGAAGTAAGCGGAGGCGGAAGAAAGCCTTGGAGACAGAAAGGAACAGGACATGCTAGACAGGGTTCTATCAGAGCTCC
>JAILRB010000058.1 GCA_024698585.1 Eubacterium sp. | reverse complement strand
GCATGGCACTTGTCCAATCTTCGTTACTTATAAGAAGAAAGATGACATCGCCAGCAGTACCAAGTACGAAGACCAATTCGTCAATCCGGGATTATTTAGCTGGATGACTAGAAGTAAGGTAAAGATGGACAGCGAGGAGAGCCAGAAGCTGATTCACTACTTGGAGAATGGACTAAAGATTTATCTCTTTGTAAAGAAGAGTGATGGTGAAGGTTCAGACTTTTATTATATGGGGCGTGTGACTCCGGAGAAGTGGCAGCAGACTATTATTGAAAATGATAAAGGGCAGGAATTGCCGATAATGAATTTCTTGATGCGATTGGAGAATAGTGTCAGGGAAGATTTGTATGACTATATAGTGGGATAGAAAGATGTAATCCTCATGATTTTCATTAATTTGTGAAAGTCGTGGGGATTTAAAATATAAGAATAAAAATCAATGCTAGCTGGAAAAGTGTTCTGTGAAAACTGCAGGCAGAGATCTGAGACTTCGACAATACGAAGAACGCATGCAAAATTTAAGTAGAAGCAAAGAAGAATATGCCAATAGAGTCATGGGATTTTATGAAGCGTATCGCGATGGTTTATTATCGCAGGAGGAATATCTTAGCAATAAGGAAGCTTACGATTTACTACAAATAAAAGTAGATCAGGATATTGAAGATGTTTCTGATAAGGTGAAAGAGCTACGCAAGTCAGTAACGATAGGCCTGGAAGTATTTGATTTAGTGGATAATGGAATGCAACTCAAAAAGTTGGATAGAGCATTGGTGGAACGATTGATTGAAAGAGTAGTTGTTGGTGCTGATGAGATTCAGATTGAGTGGAAGTTTGAATAAAAGTGTCCCTAATATTGACTTCCTGTCCCAAAGAGTGTATTGTTGAATTAGATATGAATGGAGGTATGTGATGAAGAAAAAAAATGTAATCAATTTAATAAAGTATTATTCGGAAAAAAATGACGTGGGGTTTAGGAATGAAGCTCATGAGATAGCAAGAGAATTTGATGAAAATGGTGATTATCAATTAGGTGAATATATTATGGCATTATTATCTGATGCTAATGTATTAATTCCACAAACAAGAAAATTAAATTCTGATTTTTTTAGAAAAGTTGAAAATTGTAATGTTTCATTGCCACTTCCTGAAGTGATAAAAGATGACGTAATAGGAGTAATTAATGCAATAGGACATAACATAGGTGTGAATAAATTTTTATTTGAGGGAGCACCAGGAACTGGAAAGACAGAAACTGTAAAACAAATAGCTAGGATATTAAATAGAGAATTATTTATGGTTGACTTTGATATGTTAGTTGATAGCAAATTAGGAAAAACTTCGAGAAACATCAGTGAACTGTTTGATGAAATGAATAGTTTAGAGCAACCACAAAATGTGATTATCTTATTTGATGAGATAGATGCATTAGCGTTAGATAGAATTAGTAGTAATGATTTACGAGAAATGGGAAGAGCAACATCAACATTATTAAAATCACTTGATAGACTAAATGAGAATATAGTTCTAATCGCTACTACAAATTTATACGAAAAGTTTGATAAAGCGTTAATAAGAAGATTCGATTCTGTCGTTAATTTTGATAGATATACAAGAGAAGATTTGATTGAAATTGCTGAAGAAATATTAAATTCATATTTGTCAAAATTCAGTTTTGCAGGGAGAAATATAAAACTATTCAGAAAAATATTATCTAATATGGAAAATATACCGTACCCTGGAGATTTGAAAAATATCATAAAAACATCAATAGCATTTAGCAAAGAGGGGGAGGAATTTGACTATTTACGTCGTTTATATTTATCTACATCTGGAGAAAAAAAAGTTGAATTGACTAATTTAAAAAAATCAGGTTATACAATTAGAGAAATGGAAATTTTATCAGGAATATCAAAAAGTCAAGTTGCTAGAGAATTAAAGGAGGAATAAATGAATAACTTATTACAATTAAAAGGAAGATTTGAGCAAAAAAAAGCGCCAAAACCCACAATTATTTATAATATCCCAGCGGGCAAAGAAGTTAACACTAGTCACCTGAACAAACTAAAAGAAGATTTGATTAAAGTTAGAGATTACTGGCAAGATGATAGTGAAAAGGTATTAAATAATCCATTAGTTTCAATAAAATATAATCGCATAATTGCAAAGAGTAATAGGGTTAAGAAATTATTAATGCCCTCTATTAATCAAGAAAGTGTTATTGTGGGAGCTCGTTTTGAAGGAGAGAACATAAAAAAACATATTATTACACATTGTATATCAATAGCTGTGATTGAAAAATCGATAGAGGTACTGGAAAAATGTATAAAAATTGTTAATGAATCATATGCGGGGAGAATAACAAAAGATAATATAGACAAAATAAACAGAAATAAAAAATTATGGAAAAGAAAGGATATTGCAAGAACAACTTTCACAGGCGTTATTTCTGATGCCTATTATGTGGAAGGATTTTTTGTAGACTTGGATAAACCTTCTTGTGAGGGAGATGTGATAATAACAATATATGAAACGGGACAAAAAACACAAGAAATTTTAGAAAAATTAAAAATAAACTTCAGACCGGAAAACATTATTGACAATACTACTATTTTTTTAAAACAAGAAGAGTATGATATTATCAAAACAAAAGCACCATATTTGATATCAATGAGTGTATCTGATATTTCAGAACTGAAATTTGATGACTTTGATTTTGATGCAGAAAAAACTATTAGTATACCAAGCCCAAATAATGAACCTGTTATAGGAGTGATAGATACATTATTTGATGAAAATGTTTATTTTTCTGAATGGGTTAAGAAGGAAAGAAGAATACCAGAGGAAATACCTACGAGCAGTGATGATTATAACCACGGAACCGCAGTGACATCAATAATTGTTGATGGACCTAGTTTTAATCCACAATTAGAGGATGGTTGTGGCAGATTTCGAGTGAGACATTTTGAAGTTGCTACAAAAGGTAAAAATAGTTCCTTCTCAATTATGAGAGAAATAAAAAAAATAGTACAAGAAAACAGAGATATAAAGGTATGGAATCTTTCATTAGGATCAGAAAATGAAATAAATCCTAATTTTGTTTCGCCAGAGGCATATATTTTAGATCAAATTCAATATGAAAATGATGTTATATTTATTGTTGCTGGAACTAATAAGAATGGAAAAGATAAGGAAATAAAAAAAATTGGAGCACCAGCAGATTCAATTAATTCCTTAGTTGTGAATTCGGTAGATTTTAATAATAAGCCGGCGTCATATTCCAGAAGAGGACCTGTTCTTTCTTTTTTTAATAAACCTGATGTAAGTTATTATGGAGGGGATAAAGGAAGTGCAATACGGACTTGTACGGGAACAGGAGAAAGATTGGTCGTTGGAACTTCTTTTGCTGCTCCATGGATTACGAGAAAAGTTGCTTATTTGATACATAAGATAGGTTTTAGTAGGGAGATAGCAAAAGCGTTGATAATTGATTCAGCTACCGGATGGGAAAAAATTGATGATCCCTCATATATTGTGGGGTATGGTGTTGTACCTAGAAATATTAGAGATATTATTAATTCCGACGATGACGAAATAAAATTTGTTATTTCTGGAAAATCAGAAGAATATAATACATATAATCATTCGATTCCTGTGCCAAAAAACAACAATCGCCACCCTTATTTTGTAAAGGTGACTTTGTGTTATTTCCCAAAGTGTGTAAGAAATCAAGGAGTAGATTATACAGCCACAGAATTTGATTTACACTTTGGAAAATTAAAAGATGGAAAAATCAGTCCGATAAATGGAAATGTTCAAAGTGTAGAAGGGTTGTATTACCTAAGCGAAGCAAATGCAAGAAAAGAATATCGGAAGTGGGATAATGTCAAACAAATCAGTGAAACCATAAAAAAGAAATCACCAGGAAAAACAGTATGCAATAATGGATTGTGGGGCTTAGAAATAAAAACAAAAGAAAGATTGAAAAAAAAATATGGCGGAGGGATAGCATTTGGTATTGTAATAACACTAAAAGAGATAAATGGTGTAAATAGGATTGAAGATTTTATTTATCAATGTTCATTTAATAATTGGATTGTAAACAGAATAGATATTGAAAATAGAATCGACGTTTATGCAACAGCCGAAGAAGAGATTGAATTCGAAGAGTAGAATAAAAAAGTGTCACACCCTTGACACGAGCGGGTACCGGAAAAACCTATCTCTCCGCTTTTGATGTGAGAAATTTCGAACCTAAGATATTTGCAACCCAAAGAGGATATGGTGAGTAATAAGAAACTAGTCTCGGTTGGATAATATATTATCTAAAACCGTGTAAAAACGTTGATTATAGATAATATATTGTCTACAATTGAAATGGAGATAATCATATTTAGAAATAATTGCTATAGGAGATTCAGGCTATGAGAAAATATATTTGGGAAACTCCGGAAGAGATTAATATGATAGTGGCAAATAATGTAAAAAATATAAGAAAACGCAGAGGCATATCACAACAAAAACTAAGTGAATTAACGGGAGTAAGTTATGGCTCAATCAAGCGATTTGAAATAACCGGAAACATAAATCTTTTATCACTAACTAAAATTGCCGTTGAGCTGGACGCAGTTGATGATATTAAGTCATTGTTTTCTTCAGTTCCTTATCAATCTATCGAGGAGGTAATCAATGAGCAAAGCTGATATTAAATTGGGTTCAAAATCATTAAAAGTAAAATATAAAGATAGGTATGTAGGAACACTGGCAATGATGAAAAATGGCATGGTGGCATTTTCATATGATGAAAGATGGCTAGAAGATGGATTTGACATATAGTAATACTTATTGGGGCGAACATACTACATCGGTGGATGGAAATGGCAAAAATCCTGAAACGAAAGAATTGCTAAGTGTGGGAGTGAGGGCTGGACTAAAAAAGATAGATGCGAGAATCTTATTAAAGAAATACACAAAAAGGTGGAAGAAGATTTGTGTGATTATATTTGATATTAGTAGTTATAAAATTTTATATATGGTAAAATCCGTGTGTAAAAAAACATATATCCGGGTGCATTTCTGGAAGGATTTGAACCGCAGGATTCTTATGAAAATTTAATTAAGAAAGGGGATAATATGAAACAAATTGTACTTCGTCTCGGACAAATAGATATGCCGTTCTATTTTGATGATAACCAAAAAGAGAGTGTTGAAAAAATAACGAAAGGGTTAAATGAAATTATCAGTGATCAAAATCTTTCTTTAGATGATTTTAGAAAAATAGTAAACAGCCTGTTGAGTAGTAGAAAAAAAGTTAATTTCTTTGATGATGCACTTCTGACCGTAAAAGGAAATGCGTTGATGGAAGAAGAGGCTTATGATAAGGGGAATATTCTTCTGGAACTCGCATTAAGCAGACCAACACAGGGAATATATTCCGTGGAAATTGTTTTGTTCTTACGATTGGCTCAATATCAGTTTATTATTGGTAATGAAGAAAAAGGAACAGAATATTTAATTCGTTTATGTGAAGGCAGGGTATCAAACTATGTTGAAGCAATAGCCGCTTATGGTCTGTTAGACATATGGAATCAATATAGTAAATATGTCGAAGGTAAAGTTTGTGAAAGCGTTATTACCGAAGCCATGGATACGAAAGACCCGACAGAGTGCGGTAAGTCGATTGAAGAAATTAAGAGTGTCGAAGATAAATATGAATTATTAAATGAATTATCATTGCATATTAATGAAATCTGTGGGGATGGTGAGTATTTGAACTATTTAAATAAATGGGAAAAGAAATTTTTCTATATCGACCAACTTTGGGAGCGTGTGAATTCCGATGGATTTGAGTCCTATTTGACATATGATGGGAAGAATTTTAAAAAAGCAAAAAAAGTTTCAGAAGAGTTAGAAATCGTAGAGTTGACAAATCTCTTAGAAAAGGTGGAAAAGAAATTCCCAAAATCAAAAGTGCCAAGAAGCACTAATCGAATTGAAGATATCATTGATGAAAAAGAACTTGAATTTGATGAAATTGATGATGAATTTTATGACGGATATGACGCTATTATTGCAGAAGCGTTATACAAGTATTTTGAGACATATAGTGAGAAATTCAGATAATTTATCAGTTTAGAAGAGACAGAATTTATGAGTGTGAACTCTTGTTAGGACAGAAGGAGAAAAGATGAAGACAATCAATGTGGTTGCAGCAGTGATAAGAAAAGACAACAAAATCTTTGCCACTCAGCGTGGATACGGTGACTTTAAAGGTGGCTGGGAATTTCCAGGAGGAAAAGTGGAAGAAGGAGAAACACCACAGCAGGCGCTTGTGAGAGAAATCAAGGAAGAATTGGATACGGTTATTCAGGTTGGTGAATTGATTGACACGGTAGAATATGATTATCCGAACTTTCACTTATCTATGAAATGTTACTGGTGCGAAATTGTGACCGGAACGTTGGAGTTAAAGGAGCATGATGCTGCAAAGTGGTTAGATAAGGAACATCTTAGAAGTGTAGAATGGTTACCGGCAGATTTAGGTTTGGTAGAGAAAATTGGAGAAATTCTATGAATAAGATTGAAATAATATTTTTTGAAAACTATAAAAAACTAGATAATCTTTGTAAGGATATCTTGAATTCAAATCAGGGAGTTTCAGATTACATAAATGAAATGAATAACACACCCCTTGGAAAGAGAATGTTGGTTCAAACATGGGAAGATGATTTCAAGAATCTTAAGCATATAAGATGGGTTCGAAATGATATTGCTCATGGTAATGGAGAATCTGAATGTGAGCAGGATGATATTGATTTTGTGATTAATTTTTATCAAAGGATAATGAATCAAACAGATCCATTTGGAATAATACATAAAAAGGAAAGTATTAAAAATGTTGCTCCGAAGAAAACAGTTCGTCAGGTCAATCGCGAACCGGTGAATACTTTGTACAATTATCCAACCGATCAGAATGGTGATTCAAAGGATAGTTCTGTTCTGAAATGGGTATTTGCAATAATTATTGCCGGGGTGTTTTTTTGTGTGTATATATTTACGAATTGATTATGAGACGTACGGATTTCAGTATTGGAAGAGTATATATGAGTGGACGAGTAGAGTGTATCGAAAGAACCTAAAAAAACAAAGTAGCGCATTGAGTGCTACTTTGTTTCGTTCATGACCTTTCGATAGAGGCCGGCAAGAATTGCTCCGGAGATATTGTGCCATACGGAAAAGATTGCTCCGGGTACGGTAGCCATTGCCAATTGTGGAAATACTGTGCCGGCAAGACTTGTGGCAAGTCCGGAATTCTGCATGCCGATTTCGATGGAAAGGGCCTTCGTTTTTGAAGAATTCAGTTTCAGCAATTTTCCAAGGCTAAAGCCACAAAGATATCCCAAGGTATTGTGCAGTACGACAATGATTAGGATTAAGGCGCCGCTTGTGTAGATTTTAGAAACATTATGGGATACCACAGTTGCAATAATCATACAGATTGCAATGGTTGAAACCATAGGAAGTACCACAACAAGCTTTTGTGTCAATTTATGAAAGAAATGATTCATAATAAAACCAAGAATAATCGGTACAAGGATAATTTGAAGAATGCTGATAAACATTGCGCTTACGTCGACGTTAGCCGTTGTTCTCAATAAAAGATACGTGATTGCCGGCGTCAGAATCGGTGCCAGCAGGGTATTGATACTGGTCATACATACAGAAAAAGCGACATCGCCTTTCGAAAAGTAGGTAATGACGTTACTTGCTTTCTTTAACTGCTCCATTTCATAACCTCCCGCAAGAAATCTATTTATAAAAAGTTTAGCATTTTATGGGGAGAATTGTAATCCTGAATATATGGAAAATAAATAGATCATATATTATCTAAAAACGGCAAAACATTGAAAATGGATCATATATTGTCTATAATAATGTGCGAGCAGAGTTCTTTTCGGAGAAATGACTTATGAGAAAATATATAGGATTAACTCCGGAAGAAATCAACTTGAAAGAAAGATGATAATAAAGAAAAATAATTAAGAGGAATGAGCCTCAGGTGTTAAACGGATCAGTTTAGCATTTGAGGTATTTTTAAAAAAATAATTTAGAAAAGGAAAAAAAGATGTATCATTTTGAATCAAAACTCCTTCCAGGAGAAACAATCTTATACAAGGGAACAGGAACTCCAAAAAAGGGAAACAGGTCACCGGCAGCAATTATTGTATTGCTGGTTTTTGCTGTGGTGGTGCAGGCGGTACTAATCTGGAGCGTGAAATATGAAGGGGGAGAGGGGGAAAATGGAATTGGATTCACATGGGCTTTCTTCTTCGGAGTTATGGTCATTTTCGAATTGCTTGCAATTTACAATGTAGTCCACTTGTATTTTCTAAAAGACCGGATTGCAAAGAAGTCTGAGTATTGCCTGACCAATCAGCGAGCAATGGTCTACGATACAAAGAAGGACTATCTGGTTTATGGATATTTAAGAGAGTATACCGTTGTTGCGACTTCCCATGAAAAGGGGAAATACGGTGACTTGTATATGAACATTGGTTATACAGATGAAATCGGAAACATATCCTTTGATAAGATTAAAAGAATATGGTTCCGGAAAGATTTCCAAAATATGGCGGCATTGACATTCCTTTGTGTGGAACAGCCGAAAAAGTTAAAGAAGATGGTAAAGGAAGCGAAAGAGAAACTGAACTAAAACAGCTCCTCATAGTTTACAAAGGCCAGTCGGCGACTGTCCTGATTCCAGGAATTAACGTTGATAGTTCCCTGACCGCCAAAGAGGTTTACCAGTTTGTGCTGATTGGAACCATCGGAATTCATGAGCCATAATTCCACATGAAGATTCGGAAGATGTTCCTCCGGGAGCAAGTCTTCCTTATTAAAAGCAAGATATACGATATGATGACCGTCCGGCGAGACATGGGCAAACCAATTGTCCTTCTCATTGGCGGTCATTTGTATTTTATTAGAACCGTCGGCATCCATGCACCAGATTTGCATCAGGCCGGAGGCAGTGCTGTTGTACCAGATGTGTTTGCCGTCAATATCAATGACGTTAAGATAGCTTTTTTGCATGGAGCCCTCCTGTTTCACCTTTGGTTTTGTATCTAAAAGACTTTATAGGGGTATCTTATCATCTATGAGGCAAATGAAAAAGCAGATAATCCGGTTTTTATCAGAAAGTTGACAAAATGAAAACGTTAGCATAGACTAACTTAAAACTAGTAAGTTTATTTTACGAGAAGGAGAGAGAACAATGTATGTAGGTCTTTTGATTCCTTTTTTAGGAACTACTCTGGGCGCAGCCTGTGTGTTTCTATTGAAAAAGGATTTAGGTGATAAAACGCAGAGAGCCCTGACTGGTTTTGCCAGTGGGGTGATGGTAGCTGCATCGGTATGGAGTTTATTGATTCCTGCCATGGAACAGTCGGAGAGAATGGGAAAATGGGCTTTTTTGCCAGCGGCACTGGGCTTTCTACTGGGTGTTTTGTTTCTGCTGTTGCTTGACTCCACCATTCCTCATCTGCATATGCATGCGGAAAAGGCGGAAGGACCGAAGGCAAAACTTAAGAAAACTACGATGATGGTTCTGGCGGTTACGCTGCATAACATTCCGGAAGGAATGGCGGTGGGGGTTGTTTTTGGAGGATTACTGTCGGGAAATCAAATCATTACATGGGGTGGTGCTCTTGCACTTACCATCGGAATTGCAATCCAGAATTTTCCGGAGGGGGCAATTATTTCTATGCCGCTTCATGCAGAAGGGAAAAGTAAATGGAACGCCTTTGGATTAGGTGTGTTATCTGGAATTGTGGAACCAATTGCGGCATTGCTTACCATCATTGCCATGGGACTGGTGGTTCCAATCATGCCGGTAGTGTTGAGTCTTGCTGCGGGAGCAATGATGTATGTGGTTGTGGAAGAACTAATTCCGGAAATGTCTGAAGGCGAGCATTCTAATGTGGGGGTTATTATGTTTTCTATTGGATTTGTTCTGATGATGGCATTGGATGTGGCGCTTGGATAAGTGTTAAGCATAAAAAAAGGCAAAAACAAAAGTTTGAAACGTTTATAATGACTTTTTTGCTATTTTGTAATTTACTGTGGAAAAGTAATGTACTATGATGATTATGTAAGGTTTTGTTATGGAAAGGCAATTAGGTCGCCACAGGAAAAGAGAAGAGGTGAATTAGTATGAATAAGGTATCAAAAAAAAATCCTTGCCATAGCATTAAGTTTCGGGATGATATTTGAGGGTGTTTCCTTTTGCAATAGAACGGTGGAGGCGTACCGTACAGATTCCATGGATTTAAAGAAGATGATTTCATTAAATGATCCGGAAGCGTTTATCTTGGATTATGCGGACTTTGAAGGAAACCGCATATCAGAAACAATTTATGCTGGGGAAGGGCAGGAAAATTTTTTACTATGAATGTTACACAGACACGGATGCATTTGTAGATTCTTGTAAGCTGGGATTTAACTATGTGACACGAAATGCTAGTTTGATTCCGGGTGTTCAGAGTATGGCGACTTCACAAGAATCGTTATAAAACTAATGGGGCAGCTGGGTATCAGGTTGCGGTTTATAAAGATAAGAAAACCGCAAAAAATAATAAGACTCCAATTCTTACAAAAAAAATTGTGAAGTTGAAATTTAGTATCATATCAAAGAAGTTTAAAAATCGGAAAACATTATACGTCAGAGTAAGGGCGTATAAAAGTAAGGAAAGAAAAAGGTATATGGTGCTTGGTCGAATGCTGTTCAGGTAAAATAGAAATCTGTGTTATAATATTTTCAGTTCAGTGGACGGATAAAATTGAATGGGAAAGCCGAGGAGGTGGATTGCATGAAAAAAATCTGGAACAGTTTTTTGGCTCTTGCAATCTCTATGGTTCTGGTGTTTGAAGGTGTTCCGACTATCGTGAAAGCGGACATGGTTGGACGGGTTCAGGCAGTGAAAATTAAGACAAGTTACAAGAATTACAAGAGTTTTTACAGTACAGATCCCGTGGAATGGGATGAAGTTCGGTACGAATATGGTGAGAAGGTTTTCTGGGAGCCGGTAGAAGGTGCAGACGGATATGAAGTTCAGACTTATGGTGTAGCTACAAAGAAATGGACGAAGAAAGTTAAGACGTCAAAGACCTATTATACATTTACGAATATGTTAAAGAAGGATAAGTTCAAGATTCGGGTTAGGGCTTATCAAAGACACGGCGGGAAACGAGTGTATGGCGATTGGTCTGAAAAAAAGACGATTCATGTAAAGGGGATAAGAACCAAGATTGGTACAAATGATACTTTCAAAAAGAAGTTTATGGATCGATATGCGGCAGAGCAAGCCTTTGTTCTGCAAAATAAGTACCGAAGGAAAAAAGGTGTTTCGAATCTAAAATGGTCAGAAGATTTATATAAAATTTGTAGAACTCGTGCGAAGCAGATTTCAAGGAATTTCAGTCATGATAGTTTCATTACGGAATCAAAAAAATATTATAAGAAGAAATATGGTATTCAGGGAGGATATATTGCAGTTAACCGTGGAAATGGTAAGATCGTGCACTATATGCTTGCCGGTGGCGAAAATATTGCCTGGGGACAACCCTCTTATGACTATGTATGTAAGGAGTGGAAAAATAGTAAAGGACACTATCAGAATATGGTTCGAAAAAAATTCAGAACTGGAGCGATTGCTTGCTACAGGATGAAGGACGTAACATATTGGGTTGCCATATTTGGTGAAATTGGTGTAAAGAACAAAAGAACGAAAAAAGGGAAATGAGGGGAGACGGAATGATGAAGACATTCCTATGATATTTCGAATGTGGCATTTATTGAACCCATTGCAGAGTATTTGGGAAGTCCATTGTAAATCAATAACATTAATATCCCACAAGGTCGATTTTGGCTTTGTGGGATATTTTTTGTTGACAACTTTTCTTGTCATATGTTATATTACAAATGACAAGGAAAGTTGTCATTTTCGAAAATGCAAATTTAGTCTGATGAACATAAGGACTGTCAAAAAGGAAGGTGGTTTTGATGCCATTAAATAATTGTTTAAAAGAATACCGGGCAAAGCTCGGGGTGAATCAACAGGAAATGGGAAAACTGGTGGGAACATCCAGACAGACCATTTCCCAAATCGAACGGGGAGACTATTCTCCGTCCGTTACCTTGGCACTGAAAATTGCAAAAGTCTGTAAGGTCAGTGTTGAAGATATTTTTCAGTATGAGGAGGAGTAGAATGATGAACACAGATACTGTTGTAAGAACAGAGAAAAAGAAAGTAATGAAATTTTTGCTATTTTTATTAGGTTGTTTTGTCCTAGGTGCTATATCCGGGGGAATGATGGGATTTTTAGGCGATAAAAATCTTATGCCAGTCAAGGAAAAATTGGTAGAATTTTTGAGTGATATAGCTCCTTTTTTGTTTATTGCATGTAATGTGATATTGCTGATTCTTTCCTTGATCAGTTATATGAAAGCAAAGCATCAGTATAGCCAATGGGATGGAGTGGATGAAACGGTAATTGATAACATTGAATATCAATTAAATTATCCTATGGTATTCAGTAATATTGCAGTAATTCTGAATCTGGCTTTTTTCGCAATTATGATATTCTTTATTGAAGCAAATTACTATCAAGGAAGTTTTGCAAGGATTCTTGAAAAAGGAATTGTGGCTATATTCTTCTTAGGGCTGGCTTGGACAATCGTGATGAACAATTGTACAGTCAATTTTGTGAAGAAATTGAATCCGGAAAAACAGGGAAGTGTATTCGACAATAATTTTCAGAAACAATGGGAAGAAAGTTGTGACGAAGGACAAAAACTGATTATTTACAAAAGTGCATACGCGGCCTTTAAATGGGTAAATTATATTTGTATTTCTCTTTGGGTGCTAGGCGTTATCGGCATTTTTTCCTTCCATACAGGAGTGCTTCCGGTAATTTTTGTATGTATCATTTACTTTATTTCCAATATGGCATTTATGGTGACGTCCATAAAACTGGAAAAGCTATAAAAGATTGAATTTTGAAAAGGAGAACCCATGAGTTTTGAATCGTTAATGAATGACATTGTTAAGAATCAATGGGATGTTTTGGGATTAGAAGTTTATGAAAAAGGAAGACTGATTCATTCCTACGGAGACACCACAGAGCATATTTATGATATTTATTCTGCCACAAAGTCGATTGTGTCCGTTGCGGTTGGAATTGTTTATGATAGGGGGTTAATTGATTTTGATCAGTCTATTATGGAGTATCTTCCGCAGGATAAGGTGGAGAAAATGTCGGTTGAGCAAAAGAAGACATTTCAGCAATTGACTGTTTGCAGATTTTTGACCATGTCCGTGGACGGATTACCATTTCGACCGGAAGGGGAGAGTTATCTGGATTATTGCTTATCTTGCAAAATTCCAAATCCTCAGGAGAAGGCATTTCATTACAGCAATATTAGTACGTATTTAATCTGTGTTGCTCTGACAGAAATTCTGGGGGAAAATCTTGGAAAATTTATTGAACGGGAAATTTTCTGCCCGCTTCAGATAACAAAGTTTTCCTATGAAAATTGTCCGGAAGGATATTTTTACGGTGCATCAAAAATGAAGTTATCTGTTCATGATCTGAGCAAGATTGGATTGCTGATGATGAATGGTGGTGTTTATGACGGAAAGAGAATCATATCGAAAGAGTATGTTCAGATGGCAACAGCAGTGCAGCAAATGAATCGGGAAGGCGGTTATGGTTTCTTTTTCTGGAAGTACAGAGATGGATTTAGCATTCACGGAAAGTGGAAGCAGCGATGTTATTGCCTTCCGGAGAAGGAATGGATGGTCACTCATCTGGCGCATATTGAAAAGGATACGGATGAACTGTTGGAAAGTATTGAAAAGAATTTACTAGAATAGAAATAAAGGACTCGCTATTTTTGCGAGTCCTTTCTTTTTGAAACAATATCAACTGAATTTACTTGATTCCGTGAAAAGTATAAGGTAGTATAAAAAATATATCAAGTACGCAAAAAATATTAACCTGGTACGGAAAAATGTACCAGTGACTCAGGAAAGAAGGTGTCATATGCAGAAAAAAGAACCTTTATGTGACAGCATCGGAGGTGAAGGATGCGGTTTAAAGAAAGTGATTGACGTTGTGGGAGGAAAATGGAAAATATTGATTTTGTGCGTCATCAATCAGCAGGAATTGGTGCGATACGGAGATTTGAAACGAAGTATCCAGGGAATCACGAACACAATGCTTTCTAATTCCTTGAAGGATATGGTAGCTGATGGTTTGGTAGTGCGCGCCCAATATGATGAAATGCCGGTGCGGGTGGAATATTCCCTGACGGAAAAAGCGAAAGAATTAATCCCCATATTGTTAGAACTAAAGCATTGGGGTGAAGAATATGACAATAAAATATAAGGAGGAAGTTTTGAATGGAGAATTTTAATTTTTACTCACCGACTTTTTTCGCTTTTGGAAAAGGTCGTGAGGCGGATTGTGGAACATTAGTAAGACGGTTTGGTGGATCAAAGGTGTTGATTCATTACGGAGGAGGCTCTGTAGTCCGTTCCGGTTTATTGGATCGCGTGAAAGAATCCTTGAATGAGGCACAGTTACCGTTTGTGGAACTGGGTGGGGTACAGCCGAACCCGAGAAGTGGTCTGGTTTATGAAGGGATTGATCTTTGCAAAAAGGAGAAGGTAGACTTTATCCTTGCAGTAGGTGGTGGAAGCACCATTGATTCGTCGAAGGCAATTGCAGCAGGCGTTGTATATGAAGGCGATTTCTGGGATTTCTATCAGGGGAAATGGATTGAAGAGGCATTGCCGGTTGGAACGGTATTGACCATTGCGGCGGCAGGTTCGGAAGGCTCTCCGGATTCTGTTATCACCAATGAAGATGGAATGATTAAGCGTGGAGCTTCCGGTGACGCGATTCGTCCGAAGTTTTCGGTTTTAAATCCGGAATTGACGGAAACACTTCCAGCGTATCAGACTGCCTGTGGAATTACGGACATTATCGCCCATCTTTATGAACGATATCTGACGAACACGAAGGATGTGGAAGTGACTGATCGTTTGATTGAGTCGTTGATTCTTACCATGAAGACAGAGGCTCCGAAAGTCATGAATAACTTGGAAGACTACGAAGCCAGAGCAAACATCATGTGGGCAGGGATGGTGGCACATAATAACATTGTGGGCGTGGGACGTTCTCAGGACTGGACCAGCCATCAGATTGAACATGAATTGTCTGCATTGTATGACTGCGCGCACGGAGCAGGACTGGCAGTGACAATGCCGGCAGTATTTATCTATAATCTGAAGCATGATGTAATGCGATTTGCGCAGATTGCCGTAAGAGTCTGGGGCTGTCAGATGGATTTCGCAAATCCGGAAAATACGGCAAGAGAAGGGATTAAGGCATTGCAGGATTTCCTGATTTCTATTGGAATGCCAAAAAACTTTGAAGAACTTGGAGCAAAGGAAGAGGACATCGAGCAACTGGCGTATACCTGTTGCTATGGAAAAGGAAATGAAGGCGGAACCATTGGTGGATTTGTTCCATTAATCCAGAAAGATGTGGAAGCAATTTATCGGTTGATGCTTTGATTTTAGAGTGAGTGAAATTAGAAAGATGCATTGATAATGAAACTCAATAATAGAAATGCCTTTCGGATGAAAAAACGTTCGAAGGGCATTTTTTGTTTCCAATTTACACTGTTTCCAAGTATAATAAAAACGTGAATCAAAGAACAAATAATAGAATGAAATGACGGTGAGAGATATGAAAAAAAATATAAAAATGAATGGAATGAAATTGACAGCCTTTTCCATAGCGATGGTTATGGGAATGAGCATGGGAACAGTCCAGGGTGAAACAAAGAAACCGGTGACGGAAACAACGAAACGGTTGTACACCTATACCCCGAAACATAAAGAGATTCTCCAGGTAGAGGATGATAGAAAAATTCTTAGAAGTGCGGCGGAAATATTGCCGAAGACCTATCGCTCTGATCAGGAAAAATGGGCAGAGGGAATTCGGGTAAAAGATCAGGCAGAGTCCGGTTTGTGCTGGGCCTTTTCCACGACGACTGCAGCAGAGTATTCCTGGGCGAAGGAGACCTATGAACAGACAGGAAGAGTTCAGGAAATGTCTCCGGCACATTTAGGATATTTTCTATATAACAGAGTCAATGATCCATTAGGAAATACGGCGGGAGACCGAAATCTTCCGGTTTCAGATGAAGGATGGCCGTTTTTTGGAGGAGATCTGCTAAGCGCTATGCAGCATCTCGCTACGTATTCAGGTGTCGCATTGGAATCTGATACGCCCTTCGATTCCTTGGATTTGAGTGGAGGCAGTGAAGCATGGGATGATTCATATAAACCTTTTGACAACCTGTATGCTTATAAGAATTATGTGACCTTGGAAAATTGTGAATGTATGTTGTCGAATGTTACCGTGGAAAATTTGAAAACTCTGATTCATCAATACGGTGCTGTGGCCAGTGGCATCACTATGAACGTGAATAAATATATGAATCAATCCGAAAAGGATTTGGAAGGAAAGAAGTATCCGGAGGGCAGATCTTTTTATAACTATGAAGCAAGCAAACAAAATCATGCCATAACGATTATTGGCTGGGATGATGACTATCCGGCAACGAATTTTACCCATGAAATCTCGGGAATGACGTTGGAAAAAAGTAAGAGCCTTACCACACCGGCAGGGGATGGCGCATGGGTAATTCAGAACAGTTGGGGAACGACCAGTCACGAACAGGGGATCTTTTATGTATCCTATTACAGTAAGGATTTAGTGGATGACCCGTTAGTTACAGCATTTGATATGCAGAGAGCAGATACGTACCAGTATAATGTCCAGTATGATGGCACGGCGGACTGCGGAGACAGTTCTGATCCGGGAAATGAAAATTTCTATACGAAGAAAAATTCCAATGCAGCGAATGTATTTGTGAATACGACCAGAAAACCAATGAAACTGGAAGGCGTAGGATTTACAACATACAATGCAGGAACAACGAAATACAATATCAGCGTTTATAAGAATTTGACGAATTCATCTAATCCGGCCAGTGGAACTTTAGCAGGAACAACCACGGTAACCACAACGGTTCCGGGAGCAAAGACGGCAGTTCTCAATAAGGCAGTTCCAATCAATGTAGGGGAAACGTATTCTATTGTATTCTCTTTCCCATCAGACACTTATTTTGGTGTAGAGAAAGAGCGAACCGATTATGAAGTGGAAGTACAGAAAGGTCAGAGCTTTTTCAAGAAGGGTTTGCTATATTCCTGGAAGGATATGGAAACTTATGACGCATGCTTCCGAATTAAGGCACTTGGCAATGAAATGGAAGACTATCCGGAAGAAACCACCACAGAGCAGACTACTGAAGAGATTACCACAGAACAGATTACTAAAGAGACTACAACTGCGGAAGAACAGACGCAGGAGACGACTGAAAATCAGGAAGTGACCACACAGAAGCAGGAAGTAACTACACAAAAAAGTGAGGAAATTAAAAATAACTCCAATCGGAATGAATTCCAGAAAAAGGTTCAGAGCGCAAAAAAAATCAGAATGAAACTGATTTCTGTGAAATCACAAAAAGGAAGAAAAGCAAAAATTCAGTGGAAAAAGGTTAAGACCGCATCCGGATATCAGATTCGATACAGTACCAATCGAAAATTCCGAAAGAAAGTTAGCAAACGCATGGTTCGAAGTGCTAAAAAATATCGGAAAATTATTAAAGGATTGAAGGCAAAGAAAACCTATTATGTGCAGGTCAGAAGTTTTCAAAAAATTCGAAATACTGTTACAGGAAAAACGATCATGATATATGGAAAATGGTCCAATAAAAAGAAAGTGAAAATAAAAAAATAAGAAAGTTTAAAATCACCATCCTGATTATTGTACCGACCCCCAAAAGTTAGACCTAAAAATCTAACGATGGGAGGTCGGTATTTTTATGGCTAAATATAGTTATGACTTAAAGAAACAAGTTGTTGATGCCTATTTTTGTGGAGAAGGTGGGTACACTTTTCTTGCTGAG
>JAILRB010000018.1 GCA_024698585.1 Eubacterium sp. | reverse complement strand
AGTTTAAAAAGCTCTTATTAACACAGGGCTTATTAAAGTGCCTCTAAAATCAACAATTATGATAACTGAACATAAAGAAACAGAACTGCATTGGCAATGGCCAATGCAGTTCTGCTATTTAGGGAGTTTTTTTACAGCCCCCTTTTTCTTCTATATAAATAATATCATTCTATTATTCTGAATCGTTTTTCTAAAATTTCACAACCAAACTAAAATTTCAATCCCTTTTTCATTGATTATTTTTGATTATTCTTGCTTGACTTTGACTGTTTTCATGCCATAATGAAAATAGTTAGTGATTATTTATGATTTTTTATGGCATTTTAATCAAATTTAATCAAGTGGAGAGAATAATTATGTTAAGTCACGAAAGATATGTTCGAATACAGGAAATTGTTAACGAAAAGGGAACCGTCACCGTTGCGGAATTATCAAAGGAACTGGACACTTCTGAGTCCACCATCAGACGAGATCTTACTGCTCTGGACGAATTAGGAAAAATCAAGAAATTTTTCGGTGGAGCAACAATCGTCGAAGCTCCGCATCGCTTTTTGGAAGATACCATTCGGGTCAAGGAATCCTTAATGAACGAAGAAAAAACAGCCATTGGAAAATATGCAGCCACACTCATCAGCGATGATGATTTTGTGTTCATTGATGCGGGAACAACCACTGCCAGAATGATTGATTTCATCGAAAAAAATAATGCGACCTATGTTACCAACGGTATCACTCACGCCAGAAAGCTTTTGGAAAAAGGTCTGAATACTTATATCATCGGTGGGAAGATTAAAACGATGACCGAGGCAATCATTGGCGTGGAGGCTATTGCAAACTTAGCAAAATTCAATTTTTCCAAAGCTTTTATCGGAGTCAACGGAATTGATTTAAAAGCCGGTTACACCACACCGGATATTGACGAAGGTCTCCTAAAAGAAACAGCCATTAACCAAAGCAATATGGTCTTTGTTTTAGCAGATCATTCGAAATTCAAAAAAATTTTTGCAAAAACTTTTAAGGAGCTTAATCAATGCTGTATCATCACGGACTCCCTTCCGGATCCAAGATACAGCCATGAAACAGTCATTAAAATCGTGAAATAAAAGGAGGTGGCTTCATGATTTACACGGTAACTCTTAACCCATCCATCGACTATATTGTCAAGATGGATCAGTTGGTAATGGGAATTACCAATCGTACCATTGGAGAAGAATATTACTTTGGTGGAAAAGGAATTAATGTTTCCTGCGTCCTTGCGGAATTGGAATTACACTCTACCGCGTTGGGGTTTGTGGCAGGCTTTACCGGTGATGCCATTGATAAGGGAATTGCCAACAGCCACATTACCACTGATTTTATTCGTTTGAAAAAAGGTGTTTCCAGAATCAATGTCAAAATCAAGGCCGGAGAAGAAACGGAAATCAACGGCCAGGGACCTGATATTGAGGCAGACGAACTGGATGCATTAATGGGGAAACTGGACAATATTCGAAACGGTGACACACTGATTCTTGCCGGAAGCATTCCAAATACCTTACCGGATGATGTTTACGAAAGAATGTTAGAAAAACTTCAACACAAGGATTTGAGAATTGTGGTAGATGCCACAAAAAAACTTTTGGTAAATTCCTTAAAATATGGTCCATTTCTGATTAAGCCGAATCGTCAGGAACTTTCCGAGATTTTTGACGTGGAAGTAAAAACAAAGGAGGACACCATTTATTATGCAAAAGAATTACAAAAACTGGGTGCCAGAAATGTTCTGATTTCCCTCGGCGGAGAAGGAGCTATTTTAGTAGATGAGAACGGAAATATACACGAAGCCGGCGTCATTAACCAGCCGGTCATTAACACAGTAGGATCCGGTGATTCTATGGTAGCGGGATTTGTTGCCGGATATGAAAAAACAAAAAGCTACCCTTATGCACTTACTTTAGGCAGCGTCTGTGGGAATGCAACAGCATTTTTACCTGGCCTTGCCACAAAAGAGAAAATAGATGAGTTACTGAAAATATTTAAGTAAGGAGGAATATTATGCGTATTACAGATTTATTAAAAGCAGATGCGATTCGTCTCGGTGTTGCACCTTCAAATAAAAGAGAAGCCATTGATCTCTTGATCGAATTGCATGACAACTGTGGAAATTTACTGGACCGGGAAAAATACGAAGAAGGAATACTTGCCCGTGAGGAAATGGGGACTACTGCAATCGGAATGGAAGTAGCCATCCCTCATGCGAAGAGTGAAGCCGTAAAAGCTCCGGCACTCAGTGCCATCACTGTTCCTGACGGTGTGGATTACGATTCTCCGGATGGCGCCGATTGTAAGTTATTGTTCATGATTGCTGCAACCACAGACGGCGATGTGCATCTGGAAGTTCTTGCACGATTGATGCAGCTTCTTATGGACGAATCCTTTACTTCCAGTCTTAAAAAGGCAGAAACCCCGGAAGAATTTCTTTCATTAATTGATGCGAAAGAAACGGAAAAATTCCCGGAAGAAACTGCTGCACCTGCTGCAAGCGAGGACGGATATCAGATTCTTGCAGTTACAGCTTGTCCGACAGGAATTGCCCATACCTATATGGCTGCAGAAGCATTGGCAAAGGCCGGCGAAGAAATGGGGGTTACCATCAAGGTCGAAACCAATGGCTCCGGCGGTGCAAAAAACGTATTAACGAAAAAAGATATTGAAAATTGTCAGGGAATCATCATCGCGGCTGATAAGAGCGTTGAAACAGCCCGCTTTGATGGAAAGCCCGTTTTATCCACGAAGGTGGCAGACGGAATTCATAAACCTGAAGAATTGATTCAGAAAGTATTAGATGGTAAGGTACCAACCTTTAAAGCTGAAAAAGCTGATGCTTCTTCTTCTGATTCCGATAGCGGAGACAGCATTGGACGAAAGCTTTATAAACATCTGATGAACGGTGTTTCTCATATGCTTCCGTTTGTTGTTGCCGGTGGTATCTTCATCGCAATCGCCTTCCTGATTGATACCATTGCAGGTGTTAAGATGGACGGAAACTTTGGTTCCGGAACTGCAGTCTCTGCATGGCTGAAAGGCTTAGGTGGAGAAGCATTCGGCATCATGCTTCCGGTTCTTGCCGGATTTATTGCAATGTCCATCGCTGACCGTCCGGGCTTCCTGGTTGGTGTTATCGGTGGATTCCTGGCAAAATACGGTTCTACTTTTAAGGCAATCCAAGGGGATGACCTGATTCCATCCGGATTCTTAGGTGCATTACTTGCCGGCTTCCTGGCAGGCTGGTTAATGAAGATGGTTATGAAACTCTGCAATAAACTTCCGGATGCCCTGGAAGGCATTAAACCGGTTCTGATTTATCCGTTAGCCGGACTGGGAATCGTAGGCGTTATGATGTGTGCAGTCAATCCATTCATGGGATATCTGAATACCGGATTATCCGATGGACTGACCTGGTTAAATGACCATAACTTAGGCTTGCTGTTAGGATTCATTCTGGCTGCCATGATGGCAATCGATATGGGCGGTCCTTTCAATAAGGCAGCATATGTTTTCGGTACCGGAATGTTAACAACCGCAGCCGGATTATTGGAAAAAGGTCTTGCTGTTACCGATCCAAAGGTTGTAGTTTGTTACGAAGCAATGGCAGCCGTTATGATTGGTGGTATGGTCCCTCCAATCGCAATCGCACTTTCCACTACGCTCTTTAAAGATCATTGGAGCGAAAGCGAACGAAAGAATGGTGTCGTAAACTATATCATGGGGCTTTCCTTCATTACTGAAGGTGCAATCCCTTATGCAGCATCCTATCCACTGAAAGTCATTCCTGCTTGTATGATTGGCTCCGGTGTTGCAGGATTCTTATCCTGGTTGTTTAAATGTCAGTTGATGGCTCCACATGGTGGTATTTTCGTATTTGCCACAGTGAAGCAGCCACTCTTATATATCCTTTCCTTAATTGTTGGTTCTGCAGTAGCCTGCATTATCCTGACAGTACTTAAAGGAAAAAACAAAGAAGCATAATTTGATTGAATAAACGGAGGTATATTATGGTTTCAAAAAAACTTACAGTAGTAAATGCGCAGGGATTTCACATGAGACCTGCATCTGATTTTGCAAGAGAAATGGGAGCGTTTAGTTCTGACGTTACCCTGAAGCACAATGGCACAGACGTAAATGCCAAAAGTCTTATGAATATCATGGCTGCATGCATTAAATGTGGCAACGAAATCGAAGTGGTTTGCGATGGAGCAGACGAAAATGAGGCATTGGCAAAAGCCTGTGAAATGATTGAAAGCGGATTTGGCGAATAAGACGCAAAAATAAACCATAAGCGTTGTTGCCCTTCGTGGCAGCGACAGCTTATAGAAAGAGGTGAGATATGTTAAAAGGCATAGCTGCTTCCGAAGGAATCGGAATTGGTAAAGTAATGATTATAGAAGAACATTCTCTCGACTACACCCCAAGAACCATCGCCGACACGGATGCTGAAATCAAGCGTTATCAGGATGCCATCGAAGATTTCTGCAAGGAAACTGTGGAACAGGCCGATGCCCTCAGAAAATCTGCCGGCAAGAAAGAAGCCGAAATTTTAGAGGGACATATTCAGATGGCGAAAGATCCAATGATGGATGGAGAAGTTTCCTCTCTGATTAAGCAAAATAAATGTGCCGAAGAGGCTGTTGATTTAACCTACTCCAAGTACATGGAAATGTTTGCACAGATTCCAGATGAAATGATGAAACAACGTGCAGCCGACATTAAAGATATCAAGACTGCCCTGTTAAGCATTCTGCTTGGAATCAACAATGTAAAGATTAGTGATGCCCCGGCGGGAACAGTCATTGTGGCTGCCGAGGTTACGCCATCCATGACTGCCAGCATCAATAAAGACCATATTGTGGGCATCATAACTGAAACCGGAAGTCAGACTTCCCACTCTGCGATTCTTGCCAGAGCATTGGAAATCCCGGCAGTATTAAGTGTGGAAAAAGCCACTGCCACCATCTCTTCCGGCGAAAATGTCATAGTGGATGGCAGCAAGGGAATTGTCATCGTAGGTCCTAGCGGCAACGAAGTGGTGGAATATACGAATAAACGGGATGCATTCCTCCGGGATAAGAGAGAATTAGAAAACTATCGTGGAAAACCAACCCGATCTGCCGACGGAACCGAATACGAATTATTCTGTAATATTGGTACCCCAAAAGATGCTACCAAGGCAATAGCAGCAAACGGGGAAGGGGTTGGATTATTCCGAACCGAATTTTTATTTATGGACCGCACTTCTCTTCCGACAGAAGATGAGCAGTTTGAAGCTTATAAGCAGGCTGCCCTGATTTTGAAAGAGAAAGGGCTGATTATCAGAACATTAGATATCGGCGGAGATAAGGAAATACCTTATCTTGGTCTTACCAAAGAAGAAAATCCATTTATGGGATTCCGTGCCATTCGGTATTGTTTGAAGAATCGCGATATGTTTAAATCTCAGATTAAGGCGATTCTCAGAGCCAGTGCCTATGGCGATGTAAGAATCATGTTCCCATTGATTACCGCTGTGGAAGAGTTGCGGGAAGGAAAGGCTCTCGTGGAAGAGGCGAAAGCCGATTTAAGAGCTTCCGGCATTGACTTTAATGAAGAAATTCCGATAGGTGTTATGATGGAAACTGCTGCTGCCGGTGTCATTGCAGATCTGCTGGCCAGGGAAGCTGATTTCTTCAGTATTGGTACCAATGACCTGACCGGATATACTATGGCAGCGGACCGTGGCAACAGTGATGTAGCTTACCTTTACTCCCCATTCCAGCCGAGTGTTCTGCGAATGATTGAAAGTATTATCAAGAACGGTCGTGCCAATAACATTCCGGTAGGAATGTGTGGTGAGGCTGCTGCGGATCCAAAAATGATTCCACTGCTGATTTCCATGGGCTTAACCGAGTTCAGCGTTTCTGCCCCATCCGTTCTCAAGGTTCGCAAAAACATTGCAAAATGGACTAAGGAAGAAGCAGATAAAGTTACCGAAAAAGTCATGAGTATGGCAACGGAAGCTGAAGTATTGGAATATTTAAATAGCATTCTTTCATGACGATTGAAACAACTCCGGGACATCCATTGTTCCGGGGTTATTTTATGTACCTTCGGCTCCCTTCTTATAGAAATTCCCCTGAGAAAATAGTACAATCGAACAAGGTGGAATTCTTTGATTCCGCCGGATTGAATCAACTGATGAGGTGAATAACTGTGACAACTGCATTGAATAAACTAAAAGAGAATTGGCAACTCTTACTCATACTTCCGGCTATTATTGTTTTAGCCCTTTTTATCCATGCAAAGCTTAACAATGCTTTTCTGATTTATTGTTTTGCCGGACTTGTTGCACTGATTTTGATTGCAGCTGCTTGTTTTCCGGAACATGCTAAAAAAATTATGGATTTCTGCTTTCGATACCGTTGGGGAATTGCCCTTGCAGTCTTCTTATTCTGTATCATTTTCCGGTTAAGCGGTTCATCCATCGGAATATATAATCAATACTTTCCAACTCAGATTACTACAGAAAAAACCACCTTGTTCGGTACTCCCCGACAGATTCGTTCGGATGAGTTCGGGGTTTCCACAATGAAGTTCTTTTCTCAATCCTATAACAACGACCAGTTTTACAGTACCAGAATGAGTCTTTCCCCTACCAACATGGTGCTGGACTATTACAGTCCGGTTCGAGACATCACGGCTCTTGGGAAACCTATGATGTGGGGATATCTTCTTTTCGGAAATGAAATTGGAATCAGCTGGTACTGGTGCGGAGAAATCATTCTTATTTTTATGTTCGCATTGGAAGTATGCCTGATTCTTACAAGAAGAAAACGCGCATTGTCCTTTGTGGGTGCAATCATGATTACCTGGGCTCCGGAAATCCAATGGCTGGTCATGCCGCATATGCCAATCGTCATTTTATATGCAATGGCTCTGTTTTGTACCGGCTACTGGTTTTTTACCGCAAAGACGACTTTATGGAAATGGATTAGCACAGCGGCCGTTATCATTTCGGCCATCGGTTTTTCTTTATCCATCTTTCCGGCATTTCAGGTGCCTTGTGCCTATGTGGTGGCACCACTGTTAACAGTGTGTCTGATTCGTGACAAGGAACATATCACTTTGGTCAAAAAGGATTGGATTCGATTTTTAGCAACAATCCTTCCAACACTGGGAGTTCTTCTTTATTTTGTGATTGTTTCCAGAAACGATCTTTCCCTGCTGTTAAATACCGCATATCCCGGCCAAAGAGTTGTAACCGGTAAAGATTGTACCTTCTCTGAGATATTTACGAATCTCGGAAGTATTTTCTTACCATATTTCGACAGTAATTACTCTAATAACTGCGAGCTTGCCACGTACATTCATTTTGCGCCATTCTTTTTCCTTTTGTCGCCAAGACTGCTTTTCCATTTAAAAAAGAGCAACGACAAGGATTGGATTGTGGGAACGACATTGATTCTTCTTATGTTTGCCGAACTGTTCTTTATGCTGGTGGGCATTCCTGAAGACATTGCTAAGCTTACGTTTTTACATTTTTGTAATCGTATGAGAGCCATCTATGATTGGACTGCAACCCTGTTTACCGTTTGGGGAATTGGAATGCTTCTGAAGTACCCGGACTTCTTAAAGAAATTCGAGAAAATCCTTTATCCGGCTGTTTATGTTATTCTCGCGGTTGTGCTTCAAAAACCGGAAGTAAAGGAATATCTCGGAAGCATCGTGATTTTCGGACATCGCTTCGGAATAAAGATGTTACTACTGATTACCATGGCACTTTTCGTACTTTTACTGTTATTGATTTATCAGCAGAAGCGACTATTCTTTTCCGCCATGGTAATGCTCATGGTATTATGTGGTTTCACTGTGAACCCAATTGAAGTGGGCTCCGGTGCTGTGACCAATCATCCAATCAGTGCAACTATTCGCAGCATTTCAGAAAAAGAACCGGAAAGCCGATGGCTATGTACCGACTGTGCATTTCCTATTTCCAATTTCATTCTTGCATGCGGTGCGAAATCTTTAGATGCCACAAACTTCTATCCGGATCCGAAGAAATGGGAAATTATCGATCCCGATTCCAAGTACGAAGAATTTACGAATCGCTATGCGAATCAGTTTGCTTATTTAACAACAGAAGAAAGCTCAGTGGAATTAATTGCCCCGGATTTAATTTTGCTTCATCTGAATCCGGAAACACTGAAGAAATTAAATATAAAATATATTGTTTCCATGAAAGATTACACAAAACTCTTGGAACAATATCAGATTGAATGTAACTGTTTATCAGGACAGGATCAATACGGAATTTATCAACTGACTTATTCCGAACAATAAAAAGAAGCGAGGTGCAACATTGGATAAAATTGCTGTTTTAATCCCATGCTACAATGAAAGCAAAACAATACAGAAGGTAATTCGCGATTTTCAAAACGCCCTACCGGAAGCTGTCATTTATGTTTATGACAATAATTCCACTGACGGAACAGATCAGTTCGCTAAGGAAGCCGGTGCTGTGGTGCGTTATGAATATCAACAGGGAAAGGGAAATGTCATTCGCCGTATGTTTCGCGAAATTCAGGCAGAATGTTATTTAATGGTAGACGGAGATGATACCTATCCGGCGGAAAGTGCACGAGAAATGGCAGACCGGGTTCTTTTCCACAATGCTGACATGGTAATCGGCGACCGACTATCTTCTACTTATTTTTCCGAGAACAGACGACGCTTCCATGGCTTCGGGAATGTTCTGGTAAGATCTTATATCAATAGTTTGTTTCGAAGCGATATTCGGGATATTATGACCGGATACCGGGCTTTTAGTTTTCAGTTCGTAAAAACCTTCCCGATTATTTCCAAGGGATTTGAAATTGAAACCGAAATGAGCATTCATGCAGTAGATAAAAATATGTATATTGAAAACGTCCCTGTGGATTACCGCGACAGGACCCAGGATTCCGATTCGAAGTTATCCACCCTTCCGGATGGTGTCAAGGTTTTATTCACGGTTTTCAGACTGTTTCGAAATTACAGACCAATGCTTTATTGCTCCATTATTTCGATTCTTCTGATGATAATCAACCTGATTTTTTTCATTCCGGTCTTTAAGGAATACCTAGATACCGGTCTCGTGGATAAGATTCCAACACTGGTTGTTTGTGGATTTACCACCATTGCCGCAATCATCTCTTTATTTGCAGGAATGGTATTATCCAATATTAAGAAGAAAAACCGTCAAGACTTCGAGTTGGAACTGATTCGGGTAAATATGGAAAAAGATAAATAAAAGAGGACGATTTAGGTCATGAACCTGAATCGTCCTTTTACTTGTTCTAATTTTCAAAAAATGCCTTTACCTGTTCCAAATAGTCCGGAGCTTCATCATAAACTGCATGAGAGAACCCTTCATAAACCAACGCCTCACATCCAATTTTTTCTGCCATATTCACTGACTCTTTATAGAAGAATGTCTGATCCCCTTTTGCCGTTATCACCAGATTCTTTGGCTTTGTCTCCCCTACTTCCTTGTTATCATAGTCCAGAATTGCATTGATTTGAACAATAAATCGTCTCGCATCTTCCGCATCTGCATTCACATGATAGTCCACTAAAAAATCATAAAACTTCTCATAAAAAGATTTCGTATACACCTGCTGACAGGAATAATCCGCCAATTTTTTCAGGTCTCCTGCTGCAGTCAAATCCCTCCAGGAAGTTAGCGTCTCCTTCGCCTGATTTGATATCGTACAAATGGTAGAAGATAAAACCCCCTTGATTACCACTTCCGGATGTTTGATTTCCATCCGCTGTACAATCATGCCCCCCATGGAGCAACCGTTGAAATAAGCCTTCCGAACCCCAAGGCTGGTAATGGCCTCATACATATCCTCCATCATGTCATCGATGGTGTATTGCTCCGGAAGTTCCTCCCGGATATCAAATACATAAACTTTGTACTCCTCCCAAAAAGGCTTATAATATTCCACAATTGCATCAGCACTTAATGTATTATCTCTGATTCCCACGCCCGGAACCAAAATAAAATCCTTATCTCCCGTTCCAAACACAAAATATTTCATAGTTGACCGTTTCGTCGTAATGCTTTTTATTTCAATACTCATAGGCATCTCCTTTCACCACTTAATGAATCCGTCCATTTTAAATATACTAGTTCTAGTATACTTGATTTGATTTCAGATTGAAAAGACTTTCTGTGAAAAGAAAAAATGGAATTTCCAAAGTATGGGAACTCCATTTCTACACGTTTTATTTTTTAATTGTCTTCAACGTAGGGAATAATAATACGTCTCTAATTGCCTGGCTATCTGTTAATAACATTACCAATCTGTCAATTCCGTATCCAATACCACCTGTAGGAGGCATACCGATTTCCAATGCATTTAAGAAGTCTTCATCCGTGTGTTCTGCTTCATCATCACCAGCTGCAAAAGCTTCTTCCTGTGCAGCAAAACGTTCTCTCTGATCGATTGGATCGTTAAGCTCTGAATATGCGTTACACATTTCCCATGTGTTGATGAATAATTCGAAACGCTCTACCTTTTCCGGATCCTCCGGTTTCTTCTTTGTTAATGGGCTGATTGCAATTGGATGGTCCATAACGAAAGTAGGCTGAATTAAATTCTTTTCACAGAATTCTTCGAAGAAGAGGTTTACGATATCGCCCTTGCAGTGACGTTCTTCGAACTCTACATGATGTTCTTTTGCCAATGCCTTTGCTTCTTCGTCAGTCTTTACTTCATCAAAGTCAATGCCTGTATATTTCTTAATACAATCATTCATTGTAATACGTTCGAATGGCTTGCTGAAATCAATTTCAATGCCGTTGTAAGTAAACTTTGTGCTTCCCACAACTTTTTCAGCCAGATACTTAAACATTTCTTCTGTTAAGTCCATCATTCCGTAGTAGTCTGTGTACGCCTGATATAATTCCATCAATGTAAATTCCGGATTATGTCTGGTATCAACACCTTCGTTACGGAATACACGTCCGATTTCGTATACTCGTTCCAAACCACCTACAATTAATCTCTTTAAGTATAATTCCAAAGAAATACGAAGTTTTACATCTTCATCCAAGGAATTGTAATGTGTTTCAAATGGTCTTGCTGCAGCACCACCGGCATTGTGCACCAACATCGGTGTTTCTACTTCCATGAAATCCTTTGCATCTAAGAAGTTACGGATTTCCTTAATAATCTTAGAACGCTTGATGAATGTTTCCTTGGACTTCTGATCCATGATCAAATCCACATATCTCTGACGATATTTCAGATCTGCATTAGTCATTCCATGGAATTTTTCCGGTAAAATCTGTAAGCTCTTTGTCAGTAAAGTAACTTCGGTGGCATGGATGGAAATTTCTCCCATCTTTGTACGGAATACTTCACCCTTGATTCCCACGATATCACCGATATCCATTCTCTTGAATGCCTTATATTCATCAAATGGTTCTTCTCCAAGACTGTCTCTGGCAACATAAACCTGAATGTTTCCATCTCTGTCCTGAACGTTACAGAAGGAAGCCTTACCCATTACACGCTTTAACATAATACGGCCTGCAATGCTTACAATCTGTCCTTCCATAGTATCAAAGTTATCTTTAATTTCTGTACTGTGATGTGTTACATCATACTTTGTAATCTGATATGGGTCCTTGCCATTTTCCTGCAATTCAGCCAGTTTATCACGACGCACCTTTAACAGCTGCTTGAGATTCGTTGGCTGACCATTGTTATTTTCCTGTGCCATTACACTACTCCTTTTCTTTATCTTAGAAATGACTCAGATAATCTTTCGAATATCTGAGTCGTCATGTTTCAATCCCTTATTTATTGATTTCCAATACTTTATATTTGTTAACGGATTCTCCCATTTCTACTTCTACTTCATCGCCAACTTCGTGACCGATTAAAGCAGAACCAAGTGGAGATTCATTGGAAATTTTTCCATGAAGGCTGTTCGCCTGTGTAGAACCAACAATACTGAATTCTAAATCTTCATCATATTCATAATCATGAATTTTGATGTGACAACCAATGTTAATCTTTGTATCATCAACGTCCTCTGCACTTACGACTTCAACGTTTTTCAAAATCTTTTCAATTTCTTCAATTCTGGCTTCGATATCTCTCTGCTCATCTTTTGCTGCATCGTATTCAGCGTTTTCTGATAAGTCACCCTGAGCTCTTGCTTCTTTCAATTTCTGAGCAATATCTTTTCTACGATTTACTTTTAAATCTTCTAACTCAGTTTCTAATTCCTGAAGACCTTCATGAGTCAGAATATTCTTCTTAATGCTATCTGCCATTTTTCAATTCCTCCATTACTCGAGTTTTACACTTTATAATAGCCTACAATACCCCTATTTGTCAATGTTTTGGCACTTCTTTTCTCTTTATTGCCCGATTACCTGCTGAATTTCATAATCCATATTTACGATCACCAGATTTGCTTTTTTGCCTTCGGAAATGGAACCATACATATTTTCCATTCCGATTGCCTTCGCTGGATTGTAAGTTGCCGCACGAACCGCCAACTCTTCCGGCACACCATACTGAATTGTATTCACCATACAGTCATAAATATTCGTTGCACTGGCAGCAATGGTCCCATCTTCCAATCTTGCTACACCATCCTTCAAATAAACTGTCTGTCCCCCCAGTTCATATGCTCCCGGTTCCATTCCGCAAGCCCTGCAGCTATCACTGATTGTAATGATGCGGTCCGGTCCAAACATCCGGAATGCCAAACGAATCATTGCCGGATTAATATGATATCCGTCACAGATTAATTCCACCGTCATCCCCGGTGTTTCCACTGCCGCTGCAATTGGTCCCGGTGCTCTATGAGTCAGCCCCGGCATAGCATTAAACATATGTGTCATATGTCTGACTCCAGCCTTAATTCCTGCAACAGTTTCATCATAATTTGCCATGGTATGTCCGATGGAAAACTTGATTTCATCCTTTAAATCACTGATGCATTCTAACGCACCCTCTTCTTCCGGCGCAATAGTCACCAATTTTGTCAGTCCTTTAGATGCCTGAATCAAATCTCTCAAAAATCCTGCATCTGCCCGATGCACAAACTTCGGATTCTGCGCTCCCACTCTGTCCGGAGAAATAAACGGTCCTTCCAAATTAATACCAATCAGTTCCGCTTCGCCCTCTTCTCTCTGATGATTTGCTGCCACGTTTACGATTTCCATCAGTTTATCTTTTGGCAGCGTCATAGTTGCCGGGCAAATGGTGGTTACCCCCTTTGATTTCTGATAAGTCGCCATTGCGGTAATGGCTTCATCTGTCGCATCACAAAGGTCATAATTCATGCATCCATGGAAATGAATATCCGTCAATCCCGGAATCACCTTCATTCCTGCCGCATCAATGACTTCTTCACCAATCTCCGGTTCAATCTCCGCGTCCGTAATTTTCTGAATCACTCCGTCAATACACTTAATGTTCACTTCACGAAAATGAAAGTCCTCCATATATACTAAACCATTTTTAATAATCATTTTATCTCTCCTATAATTTAAGGGATATGTTTTCACACATCCCTTTTCCTTCTTATAAATCTAATAAAGCCAATGCTTCCGCATCCCCTACTAAAGTTACGTCATTGTGTAACTGGAGTACTGATGCCGGAACCTTTGGAGTAACCGGTCCGAAAAATGCATCCTTTACGATCTGCGCTTTTCCACTTCCGTTTACTACTACGACAATCTTTCTTGCCTGCATGATGGATTTAATTCCCATAGTATAGGCTTCCTTTGGGACTTCATCAATGGTTTCAAAAAATCTTGAGTTTGCCTGAACTGTACTTTCTGCAAGTTTCACACAATGGGTCATCTTTTCAAAAGCTTCGTCCGGTTCGTTAAATCCAATGTGTCCGTTGTTTCCTAATCCCAACAGCTGCATGTCAACACCTCCGGAATTCAGGATAATGTTGTTGTAATCATTACATGCCTTTTCGCTATCCATTTCCAGGCCATCCGGAACATATGTGTTCTTCATGTCAATGTTTATGTGATTGAAAAGGTTCTGGTTCATGAAATAACGATAACTCTGATCGTTATCCGGTGCCAGTCCCTTATATTCGTCTAAGTTAATGGTCTGAACTTCACTAAAATCTAAATCGCCTTTCTTGTACCAGTCAATTAACTGTGCATATATTCCAAGTGGTGTGGATCCTGTTGCAAGTCCTAATACACATTTCGGTTTCATAATAATCTGTGCAGAAATAATGTTTGCTGCCATTCTACTCATGGACTGATAGTCCGGCGCTTTAATAATTCTCATTTTAGCCTCCTAAATTTCACTGTTTTCCACAGCCGGCTTTGAGAAGTCTTCCGTGGATTCTTACTGATGTCGATACTCCGAAGGAGCAATTCCTTCGTAGTTTTTAAATATTCTTGAAAAATGAGCAACATCCACAAATCCAACCATATCTGCCACATCCTGCACTTTATACGCAGTAGTTCTAAGAAGCTTCTTTGCTTCATCCACACGGATTTTATTCACGATTTCAAAGAACCCTCTTCCTGTATACTGGTTCAATAACTTACTTAAATGCCAACTGCTGATATAACAATACTCAGAAACTTCCTTCAGGGATAATTTCATTTTGTAATTGTCATACATATATTCCAGTGCTTTTTTGGCAATATAGTTGTTTGCTTCTGTTTCCTTAATTTTAGAATCAGAATCCGGATCTACCTCCGGACGATTCTTAATAAAGTTTTCATACAGATATTTTTCTTTCTTATCCGAAACATTCCATATTTTTCCCTCGATATGCTGTTCTTCCAAGTCATTACTCAAGTTGTTCGTCATACACTCGATGGCTTCATGAATTTCATCCATCTGAGAAGGTTTCAATAAATATCTTGTCACCCCGAGTTTAATCGCCTGCTGAGCGTATTCAAAATTTCGATATCCAGTCAGTAAACAAACTTCTGTCCGTGGAAATTCTGATTTAATCGCTGCTACCATGGCAAGTCCGTCCATGTTATTCATGGATATATCCGAAAAAATTATATCGGGATGTAACTCCCTTACTAACTCTAACCCTTCCAAACCGTTTCCTGCGGTACCTACGACTTCGCAATTATATTCTTCCCATTTCACACTGATGCGAAGCCCTTCGCAGATGATCGGTTCATCATCTACAATTATTACTTTATACATATGCACTCCTCGTTTCTGTCGATATAGTCCGTTTCCTCTATTATAATCTATTTTGACACTAGAAAGCAAAGAAGTTTTTCACTCAAATTGTAGTCATAAGACTCTTTTAAGTTTTTCAGTCCCCTAAAAATATCGCCCGGTAGATACCACCGGGCGTATGTTTTAACCTTTTACTGCACCGACTGTCATTCCCTTGATGATATATTTCTGTAATAAAAGGTATACAATCAATACCGGGATAACAATTAATGTTACAGATGAGAACAACGCACCGTAGTTCACACCTTCCTTGGATGCAATATTATTTAACAATACTGTAATCGCCCAGTCATCTTCAGTTCTTAAGAAGAACATCTGTGTAAACAAATCATTGTAACTCCACAGGAAACTGAACACTCCAACAGTTACGAAAGACGGTTTACTTAAAGGCATGATAACCTTGAAATAAATCTGGAAAATATTACAACCTTCCATATATGCCGCCTCTTCCAATTCGATTGGAAGCGTCTTGATGTAAGAAGTCAGTACGATAATGGCGAAACACATATTTCCGGCAATCTGCAAAAGAATTACTGCCAACATATTAAGTGCTGTGTCATTTTGTCCGGCAATTTCCCATTCCGTTAACAAACTTAAGTTTGGAACAATGGTTGAGAAAACCGGGAACATCATTCCTGCATAAAGTACTGCGTTCAAAAATCCTTTTCCGTGAAATTTATATCTGGACATAATGTATGCAGCCATTCCTGCAAAGAGGATTACTGCAACCGTTACAGTTCCTGAAATAATAATACTATGCATATATGCTCTTCCAATGTCATATCGTTCAAAGAGCATCTTGTAATTGTCTAGCGAGAATAATTTACCAATTGGTAACGAGAATGAATCCCGATAAATTTGCTTTTTATCCTTAAAGGAATTCATGATGGACCATACAAGCGGGAAAATTGTGGTCAATGCCCATGCGCTTAAGATTGCATAGATAAAAATGTTGGATATTTTAAATTTTCTAACTTTCATATCTTTCACCTCTCCTATACATCGTAATCTGAATTCTGTTTAAAGATATTGTTTACAAGGACAGATAAGACTACCCCCACAATAACGATTAAGATAGAAATTGCTGCTGCGTAATCAACGTCACTTGTTGTTTTTGAATACATATAAGTTCCTGTCAACCATGTATTGGACATTCCCTTCGGGAACATTGTCCAAGGAAGGTCGAATACCTTCAACGCACCGGTTACCGCTAAGACGACACAGGTACAAATGCTGTTTCTTAGTAATGGTAATGTAATGTAACGTACACTCTGCCATCTGGAAGCTCCGTCAATGGAAGCTGCCTCGTAAAGGTCTTCCGGAATACCGCTGACACCTGTCAACATAATGATGAAGTAGAAACCTACATACTGCCATATAACCGGAGTCATCATTGTAATCATCGGAGCCACACTCTTAAAGTCGAGAGTTTTTTCTGCTCCCAATGCCAATCGAACGCTGTTAATCATTCCAGCATCACTATATAAGAATATCAAGTTAAATAACAGACCCAATGCTGTAGCTGATACTACAATCGGGAAGAAGAATACTACTCTAAAGAATCCTGATCCCTTTTTAATGTTACTTACCAATAAGGTAAGGATTAATGCGATTCCGACCTGTCCAATCAATGTTGCCAAAACCATGATGCCTGTGTTCTGAAGTGCAATCTTAATTTTTTGATCGTCTAACATTTTTAAGTAGTTTTTATACCACGGGTCATTCCATTCTCCCCCCATTGTTCCCAGATGTCTGATGTGCTGAAAACTGTTGATGATATTCTGGATGAATGGATAGAACAGAAATACCGCGATGAATAAAAACGCTGGAATTAAGAAAAACACAATCATTGTTTTTTTCTGATAAATTTTTGCGTTCATTTTTGCTCCTCCTAATACATCGGATAGAAACTGTTACATTTCTATCCGACGCACTCATCTAGTCTCCCAAAACGGGTACTAGCAATATTTCTTTTTAAATCGACTGATTATTCGTCTTCCTTAACAAGTTCAAGAACTGCTTCTACAGCGTCCTTAGCTGATGTGTCACCCTTAACGATTGCAGCCATTTCTGAGAAGATAGGTTCTCTCTGAGCTTCTGAAAGGTTATCCTGTACAGGAGCTGTGATCTTTGTGAATTCACTTGTGTAAGCAACTGCTGCTTCACCTAATGCAGAGATTTCTAATCCTTCTGTGTTAACACCATTCTTTAATGCTGTTGCAGCTGTTCCAGAGAACTTAGATACTAATTCATCACTTGTCATGTATTCGATGAACTTCACTGCAGCTTCTCTCTTAGCAGGATCTTCCCAAGCCTTCTGAGTGATGTAGTAACCACTTGAAATACCTGAGATAGCTTCTGTTGTAGCTCTTAAACCTTCACCCTTGTTTCCTGGTACGTGTGTAACTGAGAAGTTTTCGATGTCATCAACTGCTTCTTCAATACCACCAACTTTCCAAGAACCATCAATTAAGAATGCAGCTTTATCTTCTGCGAATAACTGGAATGTTTCAGCATCTGTAGCTGTTAAAGTATTTTCTGGATAGAATCCTTTTTCGTATAATGACTTGATGTCTTCTAATCCATTCACCCAAGCTTTTCCGATTTCTTCATCAGCTGATCCAGGTACAGTTGTATGAACGTCTAACTTGTTGTTGTTTAAGATTGCATAATCAAACCAGTAATGTGGAATTTCCTGAAGAGATGCTGCGATTGGTGTAAATCCTGCATCTTTAACCTTCTGGCACATATCTAAGAAGTCAGCCCATGTAGTATCCTTTGTTGGCATTTCAACGCCAGCCTTGTCTAATACTTCTTTGTTTACAAATAAACCTTCCCAATATCCATTTACAGGAACTGCATAAGCTTTTCCATCAACTGGGGATGTAGGAAGCATGTCATCCTTCATGTTGCTTGCGAAATCTGGATATTCTGCTCTGATATCTTCGATAGAAACAACTTTTTCCTGTTCTACAAATGCATTTGCATCTACACCTGTGAAGAAGAATAATACGTCTGGTTCTGAGCCTGTTTCAAAGTCAGTGATTACTCTTGTCTTAAATGTTTCATCAGCTGTAGCTGAAGCATCTTTAACTGTGTTTCCTGTTTCTTTCTGCCATGCTGCGATTGCATCCTGGTAGTTCTGTGCATTTGTGTCTTCACCAGCATATGTAGTAACTACGTTTAATTCAACTGGTCCTGTAGACTCTGATGCCTTCTTAGTTTCTCCTGCTTTGTCTGAGCTACCGCATCCTGCTAATGCAACTGACATAGCAGATACCATAGCGAGCGCTGTTAATTTTTTTAGTCTCATCTTTATATCCTCCTCTTTAAAACATCGCCGGGAGACTAAACCCGTCACGATTATGATATGTTTATTTTATACAAAAAATGCCAATAAGAGAATGAATCTTATTGGCATTTTGTTGCTTGATTTTGTAAAAATGCAATTAAAATTTGTCTTTAATTGGTTTAATTTGTCTGTGGTTGTTTGCCCCTTTTTTCTCTCAAGAATCCATCAAATTTCCTCTGTATTTCTCGGGGTTTTTCTCTCCGGAAGGACATCCTTATTTTCAATAATAATTTCGCAGACAGTCAATCCCTCCACATCATTACTGATAGTCAATCCGCTCTCTTCTCCATAGATCATTTTCAGTCGCAGATTTACGTTTCGGATTCCAATATTTTCATTGCTGTCTCCCGGCTTTGGTTCGGAGAGAAGCCTATGAATCTTTTCCTTGTTTTCTTCGGTCAAATTACCATTGTTTTCCACGCGGATTCTCAGGAATTCATCTTCCAAGGAAATGCTTAATCGTCCCTCCATATTTCCTTTATTGTCACCACTGTGTTCCACCACGTTTTCCACCAATGGCTGAATGATAAGTCTTGGAATCTTATAGGAAAGTGCCTTTTCATCCACTTCCTTTACAAACTTAAACTTGCCACCAAATCGGGCGTATATAATGTATAGGTACGCATCCACGTATTTTAATTCTTCTTCAATGGAAATAAACGCTTCGTTCTTACGATCCATAGTGGCATTCATCATGGTACTTAAGGAAGAAATCATCTTGCTCACGTCTTCATTTCCACTGAGTCTTGCCTTCCAGTTAATAATTTCCAATGTATTATTCAGGAAGTGTGGATTAATTTGGGCCTGAAGCGCTTTCATGTTTGCATCCCGAGCCGCTACTTCTTCTGCATAAATCCGGTTAAAGGATTCTTCCAGACTCCCCGACATATGATTGAAGGTATCAATCATGGTCTCGAATTCCTCATTCCGATTGAACGGTTCAATTTTATATCCATATTCTCCCTTTTCAATATGTCTGGAAGCTGCCATCAGGTTTCCCATCGGCTGGGTGATATTTCTGTAGAAATAGCGGAACGTCGCTAACACCAATGGAATCAATAAAATGAACATTAAAATATAAACAATGATATAGGTTCCCTTTTCACTAACAATATCCTTGTCATTTAATTTTGTGACAATCGTTATTTTCTGTCCGTTCACGTTGGTAACAGAACTGGCAATTCGTTTATTTCTTTCGTAAAATGTATTTTTAATATTGGTCTGAGGGATTTTTTCCCAGGATAAACGCTCTTTATAGTATTCATCCAGCATATTCCATGTCTGACCGTCAATTCCCTTGCTTGTGGTGATAAAACTATCATCAATGTATACTTCCCACGACTGCTGCCACGCCACATTCTTCAAAGGTTCAAAAATCGTGTCTGTATTTAATTCAAATACCAGCGTTGCAAATGGTGTAAAGTCCTTTCTTACCAGATTTCGAATCATGAAGAAATGTCCGTCCACGCTGACCAACCTGGTCTTTGTTCCTAAATCCTTGGCTTCTTTTTTCAATGCCTTTACCATCTGTCCCGTGATTTTTTGTGCCTTATTATAGTTAGAACCAGCTGGATTACTAAAAGTCTCATAGCTTTGCTTCGTTTCCATGTTGAACAATAATTTCGTGTTGGAAACCAGCTTTGTATATTTATACTGGCGTTTCATATATGCCATGATATCCTTATACATTTCATCTTCTTTCCGATCCACCAGATATTTTTCATAGCTACTTCGGATAACTTCATCATAAGACGCCTGCAAAGACAAGCTTATGGTTTCCTCTACCATTCGTCCGCAAAACTGTGCGGCATTTCCCACAGAAGTCATTGCTGATTCTGTAATCTGTTCGTTATTTCTTTCTTCGGTATAATATAACCAAAACGCGGATACCAGAATATATGGCAAAAGCCAGCACCAAATAATGACCTGCACCATTCCGATTGATAAACTGGATTTCTTGATTGTCCCACGAAATTTCTTTCCAATAGTCAATGTTTCTCCTCCATTATCTTATGTTGCAGTATTATTTTGTGTCTGGCTTTTTCATTACAAACCTAAAAATTCCTTAAAGATGTCACATACCTCAATGGCTTCTTCTTTCTTCGGCATTTCACAGAAAATTCGAATCAATGGTTCTGTTCCTGAGAATCGTCCGATGACCCATCCACCATTCTTGAAGTAAACCTTACATCCATCCATATAAGAAACTCGTTCGATTTCATATGGAAATTCCGGAAGCTTCTTTTCTTCCATCAGAACATGATTCACTTCCACTTTCTTCTGTGGACTGAAACGATAATCACGTTCTTCCATATAAATACTGCCACATTCTTCTTCAATGTCTTTATAAATTTCAGAAATCTTTCTGCCTGTGACAGCAATCATTTCGATTAACAGCATTGCTGCATAGATACCATCTTTTCCGTTAATATGACCTCTTACCGTCAATCCACCGGAAGACTCTCCACCAATTACAGCATCCACTTCTGTCATCTTTGCAGAAATATGTTTAAATCCTACCGGCACTTCATAGCATTCTTCTCCGAACTGCTTTGCAACCTTATCAAGCATATGGGTAGTCGCCACATTTCGAACCACTGCACCGTGCCATCCCTTATATTTTACTAGATAATAGTATAAAAGTACAAGGATATCATTTGGATGCAGGAATCTTCCTGTATCATCAATAACACCTAAACGGTCTGCGTCACCGTCTGTGGCGATACCGATATTAAAATCATAGTCCATTACACGGGAAATCAAACCTCGCAAGGTATTTGCCGATGGGGATGGAAGTTTTCCACCGAACAAGGTATCATGCACATCATGAATTGTTTCCACATCGCATCTTGCAGTCAATAATAATGTCTTCAAAGGAATTTCCGATACTCCGTACATTGGGTCCAATGCAATCTTTAATCTTGCATCCTTGATAGCATCCATATTGATATTTGCAATGATGTTATCAATGTATTCATTTAACGGATAGATTTCTTCAATCAATCCTTTTTCCACAGCTTCATCATATGGCATTTCTTCCACGGTAGCCGGATCAATCTTTTCAATATAGCGTTCAATTTCATCGGTCTGATCCTGGTCTGCATCACGTCCGCCGTATGTGAATACCTTGATACCATTGTAAAGAGCTGGGTTATGACTGGCGGTAACCATCATTCCGTAAGGCATTTCATATTTTTCAACGCAAAACATAATCAAAGGAGTAGGAGCTGCTTTATTTACCAGTTGAGCCTTAATGCCTCTCTTTGCAAAAACCATTCCCAACCACTGCATCGCTTCCTTTGATAAGAATCGCTTGTCATAGCCGATGATGATCCCCTTATCTGTCTTTCCTTCAGCCTCCATTTTGTCACACATTGCTGTGGCAATTAATTGGATGTTTGTTTTAATGAATTCATCTCCTATGATGGTTCTCCAACCACCTGTTCCAAACTTTATCATGTTTGTCTCCTTTCTTTGAATTACTACTTTAAAGCTCTAATAATGGAGTGAAACATAAAATGTTCCACTCCTGTTATTCATATGGGTTATCCCATTACAATTTCGATTTTTGTAGTGGTGCCGGCTGGCATTGCAGGAATTTCATTGACGATTTCGCCGTTTAATTTAATTTCCTTCACACCTTTCATAACACCGTTTGGATTCGTTACATGGATATCATATGTTGCTCCACGCCATACACGACTTACTGAAAATTCTTTCCAGTCTGCCGGGATACATGGATCAATTTCCATCGTATTAAATCCAGGTCTGATTCCCAACATATATCTTGTTGCTGAGAAGTATGACCATCCACCGGAACCGGTCATGAACGGATGTCTTGCACGACCATATGCTGTATGATCTTTTCCCATGATGAACTGACAGTAAGAATATGGTTCAGACTGACGAATTTCAATCTTATCATTCTGGTTATACGGGCAAAGGGAATCATAATATTCCATAGCTCTGTCACCGTTTCCTACCATACATTCTGCTGCCCATGCCCATGGATTTGGATGGGAGAAGATTGCCCCGTTTTCTTTTACGCCCGGATAAACTCGTGTAATAAATCCAATGTCATCATCCGGTACCGTATAAGATGGCGCATTCAGCATAATTCCGTAAGGGGTTGCTAAATATTCATGAATGCTGTCTAATGCCTTCACTGCCTTGTCTTTTGGTGCAGCGCCGGAAAGAACAGCCCATGCATTACTCTCTAAATGAATCTTTCCTTCTTCGTTGGTATGAGTACCGATTTTCTTTCCGTTCTTTGTAATACCACGAATGTACCAGTCTCCATCCCATAATTCTTTATCACAGACAGCCTTCACATTTTCTGCAATCTGGCTGTATTTCTGAACATCTTCATCTCTGCCTAAATAGGTTGCCAGGTCAATGAAATGATCTAACGCCCAATAGTGCAGGAAAGATACCATGGCACTTTCACCACCACCTAAGTTCAGGCAGTCGTTCCAATCTGCACGAAGGCCTTTACAGATTCCCGTACTACCAACTTCTTTGGTAGAGAAATCCAGGATCCGTTTCATATGGTCGTAAACCGTATCTCTTCCTTCATCAGCATAATCAATTTCCATATCTGCGAAACTGAAATCTCCGGTTTCTCTGATGTATTCAATGATGGATGGCACCAGCCATAACGCATCATCTGCACAGGCATCTTCAATGCCGTGAATAATATCCTGTTTATTAATTCCCGGAACTACTGTTGGAGACTTAAATGGTTTCTTTTCTTCTTTTTCTTTTTCAAACCATCTTGGCTCGAATAAGTGAAGTCCATAACCATGAGAAGTCAGACCGTTGAGCAACTGACAAATACGCTCCTTACATTTTTCCGGATTGGAATGAGGAATGGTCATGGAATCCTGTGCCGTATCACGATATCCTAATCCTGTTCTTCCACCAACTTCAATGAAGGAAGCAAAACGGGAGAACATGACATTGATTTCTGACTGATACAGATTCCAGATGTTAAGCATTGTGTTCATTGCATCACTTGGTGTGTTTACAACGAGTCTGGAACACTTGTCATCCCAGTATGCCTTTAATTCCTCGTATACTTTATCTACTTCTGCAAAATCACTGTATTTTTCTTTATATTTCTTTCCTACTTCTCTATTACCCTCACCAAGGATAAAGATCAGGCGGACCTCCTCTCCCGGCATCAGAACAAGATTCTTCTGCAGGGAGCCGCAGTGGTTACCGCCCTTTTCAAAAGAGGAGAAACACTGACCGCGGGAGACGGCCAGCGGGTTGTTTTCTGAATTATAAGTACCTAAAAAGGCATCTCGTAGACAATCAAAGCCATCCGGTTCAAAATTTGAAGTAAAAAACTGGAATCCAAACTCTTCATAGAAAAGATCATTTTCAATGACTCCATCTTCATAAGAAGAGCCTGCACAATATAAACTCATCTGAAAATTCTGATTGTCTATCATAATATGATGAAATGAAAACTCAAGGTATGAGAATACACTTAGGTTTCTCGGTTTATCATCTTCATTCTTAATTTTTACGTCCCATAATTCCACATCGTCATTCATCGGGACAGACATCTTCTGAGATGCCTTTAATTTATCGTATTCACACTCAAATACGGAATAAGAGAGTCCGTGACGGCAACGATATTTTGCCTGATTTAAGTCCTTTGAAACCGGCTGCCATGAGATAGAAAAATAATCCTCTGTATCATTGTCTCTGATGTACACGTAATGACCCGGACGATCCATTGGCACTGTATTTCCATGGAATCTGGTCATTCGGTGATATTCCGGAGACTTATGAAACATATAGCCGCCTGCCGTATGATTCATAACCACACAGGTATCCTTTAACCCTAAATAATTTGTCCAGGACACCGGGACATCAATCTTATCAATCACATACTCTCTCTTGTCATTATCAAAATATCCGTATTTCATTTCGTTCTCCATTCTTTCCAAGTCTGTTCCGCGCTCTCTCAGAATGTCATTTAGCGTATTTTCTTCTCTGAGTCTGCACAGAAAATGGTGGAGTCAATTGGGCAAATCTTTCGGTCAAAAAAGAGATGGTTTGGAAACCTTGTCCTCCACCATCTCTAATTATATACATTGCACAGGTTATTAGAATGACTAGAATTGTTTATCCTTGACTAAAGTTGTGCAATTTTCTTTTTCTGTTGTCCTGCGGTCATATGAAGAGCCACACTTCTTGGAATCAATCGTGCCCCAAAGACCGCCACTTTCATTGTGACTGTCGGCACAATCATAAGTTTTCCTCTAGCCAGCATTTTAATTGCATAGGCTACGCAGTTTTTCGCGCTGATTCCCGGAAGGGAAAACTTTACGCCTGCCACATCATTAAACTTCGTGTCCACCGGTCCCGGACACAGCGCACTGATGTGCACCTTGCTTTTCCGACGTTTTAATTCATCATAAATCGCCCCGGTCATGCTGACCACATAGGCTTTCGTGGCATAATACGTTGCCATATATGGTCCTCCCGGCATAAGTCCCGCACTGGATGCCACGTTCAAAAAATAACCTTTATCTCGCTTAATGAACTGCGGAAGCAATTTCTTCATTAAGATGTGCATCGCCTTGATATTGACATTAATCATGTCCAGATCCTTATATAAGTCCATCTGGTCAAAATCCCCTACACTACCGAATCCGGCATTGTTTATGAATACATCAATGGTTCGCTGCTTCAGCTGCTCTGCCAGTTCCATCGTCTCCACTTCATTGGACAAGTCACATACCATCACTTCCGTCTGGACAGAAACCTCCCGGGCAAGTTCTTCCATCGCTTCCTTATTTCTCGCAACAAGAATCAGATCAAATCCCTTTTCCGCATACTGTCTGGCAAATTCCTTTCCGATTCCTGAACTTGCCCCTGTAATACATGCTACCGGCATACACTGCTCCTTCCTCTTACTCCTCCGTAAGTTTCATATTGATTACTTCATATAAAGTATCCATACTGGTAATTTCATTGCATCGCTTCCTCAATTTTGCGGAATGCGGTTGTCCCTGGGTATACCAGGCAATATGTTTACGCATTTCACGAACTGCAGTGTACTCACCCTTAAAGTCACAAAGCAGTTTGGCATGGCGGATAATCATGTCCCGCACTTCATCCATGGTTGGCTCTGGCAAGGTTTCTCTGGTTTCCAGATAGTGATTCACCCGATGGAAAATCCAAGGATTTCCTCTGGCAGCACGACCAATCATCAGTCCATCACATCCGGTGTATTCTTTCATCGCCTTAGCATCTTCCGGCGTGAAAATATCACCATTTCCAATGACCGGAACCTTTACGGCATTCTTCACATCACGAATCACGTCCCAATCAGCCTGACCACTGTAATACTGTTCTCTGGTTCTTCCGTGTACGGCAATGGCAGCCACTCCACTGGCTTCTGCAATCTTTGCTATTTCCACTGCCTGGGTTTCCCCATGCTTGAATCCCTTTCGGATTTTTACCGTCACCGGTTTTGGAATCGCCTTCACCATTTTTGTGAGAATTTCTTCCACCAGTTTCGGTTGTGTTAATAAGAAGGAACCTTCATGATTATTCACGATTTTCGGTACCGGGCATCCCATATTGATATCAATGAAATCACAAGGGCCTTCTGCCACCTGTGCACCGATTTCTGACATAATGTCCGGATCCGAGCCAAACAACTGGACTCCTATCGGATGCTCCTGCTCTCCGATTTCCAATAATGGCTTCGTATTTTTATTCTTATATAAAATGGCTTTAGCACTCACCATTTCCGTGTACATCAGCCCACATCCCTGTTCCTTACATAAGAAACGAAAAGGCAGGTCTGTTACACCTGCCATTGGACCCAATGCAATACTATTCTTAATATCTATTGTTCCTATTTTCATTTTATTTCCTATTTTTATTCTTTTCGTAAATTAAGCGCATTCCCTGCAAAGTCAACTGGCTGTCATAAATATCAATACAGTCGGTATTTTCATAAATAATACGTCCCATACCTCCGGTTGCAATAACCTTCAGGTTTTCAATTCCGCTTGCTTTCTTAATATGTTCCACAATATATTCTGTCTGACCGATATAACCGTAAACAATACCCGCCTGCATGCTGGTGATGGTATCTCTCGCCAGAATGGTATCCGGCTTTGCGATTTCAACTTCCGGCAATTTTGCGGTTTCATTCCAAAGTGCCTTGGCACAAATCTTGATTCCCGGAGAAGTTACACCGGCTTCAAAGGTACCGTTTTCCAGAATCAAATCATAAGTGGTAGCTGTACCAAAATCAATAACGATACATGGACCTCCGTAGATTTCGTAAGCAGCCACTGCATCGACGATACGGTCGGTTCCCACTTCTCTTGGATCGGTTCTGTTAATCCGAATTCCTGTCTTGGTTCCTACACCGACAATGATCGGTTCAATTCCAAGATATTTAATAATTCCACTGTTTAAGGAATACATTACCTTCGGAACAACAGAAGCAACAATGACATCGTCAATATTTTCAATGCTGATTCCTCTTCCTCGAATCATATCTACAATCAAGGTTCCATATTCATCAGAAGTCTTATTACTCTTTGTGGTAATTCGAAATGTGGCATACACTTCTTTTCCTTCAAAAAGTCCTAACGTAATATTTGTATTTCCTACATCAATCGTCAATAACATCTGCATCTTCTCCCAATACGAATACTCTATAGTAAAGCTCTAAAGCTTCCAGTAAATCTCTCTTATTTACCTGCATCTGATGAACCTTCAATCCACTGCCGATATCATCATAGAGAATATCATCTTCCTTCGCCTGCGTCGTAAACTGCAAGGTTCCATCTTCCTGAAACTCCAGCAACAGGATTCCACCAATTTCTTCCGTGAACATTACACACATAATCTGCAATTCCTGTTTAATCTGTTCCGGAAGATTTGAAAACTGTTCATTCAGATAATATTTTCGTTCGTAGGCATTCGAACCACACAGAACTATTTTATCGTTAAACATATAAGCTCCTTCTTACTAAAGGGAATCCCATGCAAAGCATGGGACTCTCCAAAAAAACATTCTTATTTTACTACTTCTGATAATGCCTTTACTGTTCCGGCAATCCCCTGAATTTCTGAAGGGATGATAATCTTTGTAGCCTGTCCATCAGCAGCTGCTGCAAATGCTTCCAAGCTCTTGATGGTAAGTACGGCCTGATCAGCACCAGCTTCCTTAATAACTTTGATACCATCAGCGGTAGCCTGCTGTACCTTAAGAATCGCTGCTGCCTCACCTTCAGCTTCAAGAATCTTCTTCTGTTTTTCAGCGTCAGCCTTTAATACTGCTGCCCTGTTATCAGCTTCCGCATTTAAGATTGCGGCTTCTTTCTTACCTTCTGCAATCAGAACGGCTGATTTCTTTTCACCTTCTGCTCTAAGAATCTGTTCACGCTTTTCACGTTCCGCTCTCATCTGTTTTTCCATTGCTTCCTGAATATCTCTTGGTGGGATGATGTTCTTTAATTCTACACGGTTAACTTTGATTCCCCAAGGATCCGTAGCAACATCAAGTTCTGAACGCATTCTTGCGTTGATTGTTTCTCTGGATGTTAATGTTTCATCTAATTCCAAATCACCAACAATGTTACGAAGTGTTGTTGCTGTTAAGTTCTTAATGGCAACGATTGGATTTTCAACACCGTAAGCGTAAAGCTTAGGGTCTGTAATCTGATAAAAGATAATCGTGTCAATCTGCATGGTTACGTTATCTCTTGTGATAACCGGCTGTGGTTCAAAATCTGCCACCTGTTCCTTTAAGTTCACTTTTCTGGCAACTCTGTCGAGGAATGGCACTTTGAAGTGTAAACCTACTGACCATACTTCCTGGAACGCTCCCAGTCTTTCAATAACATAAGAATGTGCCTGTGGCACAATCTGAATACACGAAACTACAATAATTACTAATACTGCAACAATCCCTATTAATACAATTGCTCCTAAATCTCCCATTTGTTATAATCCTCCATTAGTTTTAAGTTATTTCTTTTCTACAATTAATTTTACCCCTTGGATTTTTTTGATTGTCACCAAGGAATCCTTTTCTATGATTTGATCATTTTCGCATTTGGCCGCCCATTCGACGCCATCCACAAAGACTCTACCCGTAGACGCAATGTTGTCAATCGTCTCGACAACTTTTGCAGTTTTTCCTTCTAAGGCTTCGATATTCGTCTTTTTCGTACCGGTATTAAAGTATTTCACCGCATACGGCCTAACAAGTAACAAGACGGCAATCGAAACGACAAAGAACACTACTAGCTGTAAGATTAGTCCACCACCACAAAGGTAAACCACTTCCGCTACGAGTGCACCTATCGCAAACCATATAGTCGTCAATCCTAAGGATATTAATTCGAAAGCGATAAACACCAAAAATGCTCCAAGCCAAACCCATAACATGTACTCCATAGCCCCTTCTTCCTTTCTTTAATAATATGACCATTATATCATTTTCCACAAAAAAAGAAACCCTAATTATTTTAGGATTTCTTCTATATATTTCTTATTCAACATCCTGAACGAATTCTGCATTCACATATCCTGTCTGTCCCTGATATTCAATCTGAATCCACTCACCATTTCGTGAAATCACATCAAAGACATCACCTTCATCTACCAGCCCTAACGTGTCCGCATCCTGAGATGCATCAGCACGTACTGTTAAAGTATCTGCGGTAATACGAATCTGCCCGGAAACTTCTTCCTGCGCTTCTGTTTCCGCTGCAGTTTCTTCTGCCACAGTTTCTTCCACAGTGGTTTCTTCCACAGTAGATGTTTCTTCTATAATAGTAGTCGTTTCTTTCGAAGCAGCCACCTTCACGCTTTCGCCGTTTTTCACGTCAATAGATTCCGTAGAAACAATTGACAATTCCTGCTGATCCACATATTCTACATCATTGTTTCGCTGAACTGCTGCGAAAACAGTAATCATGGATGCCAGGAAAAAGATTAATGTATACATAATCGCATTCGCATGCTTATAAATATTCTGTTTTAATTTTCTTCTTTCAAATCGATTCATAATTCTTCTCCAAAAAACATATGCTCGTCGATTCTAACAAACTTTTTTTTTTATGTCAAACCGAGAAACGACACATTTCGCTTTTTTACCCCCTATTTTCCATCAAAATCCGCCTATTTTACAGGGGGGTTCTTATGCAATTTTTTGGATAAATCACGCATTATTTCTTTGATTTGTATCTGTTTTTGTTACATTTTCATAAACTTTTTCAATAATGTTGCATATTTTATTTAGTAGATGTATGATAATCAACGTGAAAAAAAATATTTTTATGGTTGATTTTGGGAAACTTAAAAGACAGACTTGCAATCGACCCACCTAATTATAAGGAGGATTTAAATTATGGCAACAACAAAGGCAACAACAACTGCTAAAGCTGCTGAAAAGAAAGTTGAAGCTAAGGCTGTTGAAACAAAGACTACTGCTACTAAGGCTACTACAGCTACAAAGGCTACAGCTACAGCTGCTAAGGCTCCTGCTGCTAAGGCTGAAACAAAGGCACCTGCTAAGAAGGCTGAAACAAAAACAGCTGCTAAAGCACCTGCTAAGAAGGCTGAAACAAAGACAGCTGCTAAAGCACCTGCTAAGAAAGCTGAAACAAAGACAGCTGCTAAGAAAGCTGCTGCTAAGAAAGAATCAAACCTTTACGTTGAATTTGCAGGAAAACAGGTTGATGTTGAAACAGTTAAGGCAAATGCAATCGCTGATTACAAGACTAAGTCTGGTAAGAAGACAGCTCCAGCTTCTGTAAAGATTTATGTGAAACCAGAAGACGGAAAAGCTTACTATGTAATCGATGACGTATTTGGTGACGTAGCATTATAATTTTTAATATATAAAAGACTCCGAGAGCATTTCGCTTTCGGAGTTTTTTATATTGTTCTTATATATTCCATAAAAACCCCTTCACAGGTTCTTAAATCAATCCTATGAAGGGGTTCTCTTATTCACTTATTCTTCTCTCATTTTCTTCCATGAGATTCCAAACATTACCACAGATGCCAATAACATCATAAAGATTACAGTAAACTGCTTTCCGTAACCGGTTTTCGGAGAGATTAACGAGGTATTGGAAACACCCGTTTTTTCTGTTCCCGCAGCAGTTGTTGCCTCCTGTGTTGTTTCTGTCTGTTTCTTACTGTTTTTCTTGTCTTTTTTGCTCTTTTGTTTTTTCGTTGTTGGTTCTTCCTTCACGACTGTGGTTTCTTCCACCTTGCGATAAGTAAACACAATCACATTTTCTGATTCGTCTTCAGAGATTTTCTTTGTCACTGTTTTTTCACTTACCAGCTCGTATCCTGCTACCGGAACATACTGTTCTGTAACATTCTTTCCAACCTGTGTCTGTTCTCCCTGCTTTGTAGCAAAGATTTCTTTTCCGTTTTCATCTACGTATTTTACTTTGTAGTTAGAATTGATTGGAACAAAGACCGCCTCAAAAACAGTATCTTCTGTAATTTCTTCGTTTCGAGGATCTTCTACAGAAGAATCTCCGCCTGTCACTTTCTTTGTCCATCCGGCAAACTTATATCCTTCTGCCGCTCTTGGAGTCGGAACATTGTCCGGCTTGTTTCCATAAGAAACTGTTTCGCTGTCGTCACCGTCTAATTCCCCATTGTCACCTGCTTCATACTTCACATTCAGCTGCTTCAATGTGTACTGGAATGTAATGACTGTTCCATCGACTGTCATAGTAAATTTCTGGGAATCCTTGTCCACATCATATGCAGGGAATTTCTCAGCCATTTCGGTCACTTCTGTCCCGTATTTTGCTTTCTGATCTTTCTTTGGCTCAATGAGATCCTGTTCATTTTCATCAATATAACGAACTGTATATTTCATTGTTTTCGCTTCAAATACCGCTTCAAAAACTTCATCAGCCTTGAATACTATATTCTTAATTTCATCTTCGGTATAAATCTTTCCGTCGCTCTTTCTCTTCCAGCCTACGAAATCATATCCGGTGTCTTCACTGACACCCGGTACGTTAGAAACCTTTGTTCCATAATCAATGGTCTGTGTCTTATCTGTAGCAGTTCCTGTCACGGAACCATTGTTTCCAGCCTTAAATTCCACGGTAACTTTTCCAAGTTCCCACTGAGCCACAAAAGTGGTATCTTTCGTAATTTCCAAAGTTGCAACTTCCTGAGATGTATAAATCTTTCCGCTGTTATCACCGGCAATCTTCCATCCCACAAAGGAATATCCTTCATCAGCAGTATCCTTCGTTGGAACGTTGGATACTTTGTTCTTGCAAACAACAGTCTGTTCTTTACTTCCCGTAACAGTTCCATGATCTCCATTCTGGAATTTTACTTCAACGGTAGGGATTGCTTTTTTCTCTGTATCAGTCGCTGTCACCGTTTTATTTTCAACCGATAATTCTCCTGTTTCTTCATTGTAAGAAGGAATCTGACCGGTTGCGGTTGCACTAGGTACTGTTTTAATTGGATCAGTAGCCAATGCTTTATGAAGTCCGGAAATGATTAACTCATCTCCTTTGTTTAATGAAATACCTCCATTTAACATTTCACGAAGCATCAGAAAACTTTCATTCTTATTATCAATATCTGTCTTTGGAACATTCAGTGTAACTGCGTCTCCACCGGCCGGCTTATAGGTAACTACCAAGATATCATTCTCACCCAGGAATCCATTCGGATCGCTAACGCCATTTTTATCCAATACAAATCCGGTTCCCTGACTATCATCTAACTTAATGTCACGCATCTGGCCGGAATCGGTTGTAATTGTAAATACCGGATAAATCTCTGTTCCCTGTGGAAGATACTCATCCTTGTACTTTCCTTCGGCATCCTTGTTCAATACGTTTCCGTCTTTATCTTTTAACACACCAGACACTTTGATATCCGGATTGTTTACCGGAATTAACATTGCATCTACCGGGACTGTTACGACTTCACTATTCTTAAACTGAATGTGTCCGCCATCATCAAAGTATGGTTCCGGAGCAACCACATTCACGTCTAATTCTGTTTTCAGCAATTCATCTGCTGGCATAATTCGGGAAATTCCGGAAACTGTAACAGATTCCTTATTGTCCAGCTGAACATTCTTTAACGCACTAACAAATTCTCGAACCTTGTCATCATTATAAAGATCTGCTTTTGCAATGGAGAAGGTCTGCTTCGGCTGTCCGTCTGCCCCTTTGACAGTCACGGTAATCGCCTCATCCACTTCAGCGTTTCCAAGATTTAATGTTGGATAGTTATTACCAAAATAACCAATCTGAACACCTAATTCATTATCAGTGATTTCTAATCCGGTTAACTTGTTTGGTGCATTCGGATTAATCTTTGTGGTACTTGTTACATCATATTCCACATTTACTTTTTCACCGGCCTGTACCTTCGTTCCATCAGCAAGTTCATTGCCATCTTTATCCTTAAAGATTACCTTCGGTGTTACCCCTGCCTGTACTAAAGGCATATTGGTTTCAATTGTAATATTACTTAATGAGGTATGTCTCTCTAAATAGAAGAAATCGAAGTCATAAATCTGACCGTCTTCTAATCCTAAAGACTGTGCCAACTGTCTGGACTTGTTCTGACGTTCAATTTCTGAAGCATCGTCGGATTTTGCAATGTAATTTAATTCAGCAGAACCGTTCACTGCACCGTGAGCACCACCGATATCCATTGCCTTCTTTCCGTTGATGAATAAGTATACATCATCGTCACCGGAGAAATTAAAGATTAAATCAGAAGATGAATCATAAATAAACTGACAATGTGCTTTCATCGCATAATGATAGTTATGCTTTTCATCGGTCAGTTCTCCATCAGCCACACCAAATGGTGCTGATAAATCACTTCTGTCTCCTAATACCGCACTATCCAATGGGAACAATCCTGTCGTACCCGATGTGCTTAAATCCTGAGAAATGTTCTTATTATCTAAGTCATAGTTAATTTTCTGCCCATTGGAGAAACGATACTTATCAGAATTTGCCATTAAGTCCATGGTCAATGTCTGATACAAGTTCGTCTTCTGTGTAATGTCACCATTGGTGTCACTCCAGAAACTATTCAGGAAATAGTATGCGTAATCCATACAGGTTGTAATATCCTCAAGCTTTGCACCGCCATCATATTTTGCCTTGGAATCTTCATAGTTTCCGAGTCTTGCTTCTGCCATCTGTTTCATGTAGATTTCACCCACACGACGTGTTCCCGTCTTTGTGGTATCATTCTGAACATATACACGAACCTTTGTCATTCCCTCCGGAATGGTAATGGTTGCTGTTCTATCATCAACTGCAGTACCGCTCTCGTTATAAAACGTTGGTAAGCTTTCAATTAATTTATTCCCGTTTTCATCTTCTAACCAGGTTTTACAGATTGCTCCATCATTCATTCCACAACGGAATCGATAGATTTCTCCCGGAGTTACTTCCACTTCTTTGTAAGCTTTTGTTGTTTCCTCAGCTTCACAACTGATTCCGCCACCCGGAAATGCATACCAGGAAGAACCTTCTTCCACAACCCATCCAAGTTTTTTCGCATTTACTTTTCCATTTCTGTTCACTAAATCAGTTGACTTCCAAGTCTCCCCATTCTTTTCTAAAAGAAGGAATGGCATAATGGATGAGGCATTGGAATTTTTCGGCTGCAAAGTTACAGAAACATCATCTGCAGAATCCAATGTAAATTCATAAACGTAGCCATCACGTCCGGCCCCTGTTTGAGTCGGATCATCTTCCCTAGCAAGTGTAATATCCTCTGTTCCTTTTGATGTGGTAATTGAAACATTCAGATTATTATTTTGCCAAGCAAACAAGCGATAAGTTCCCGGTTTCAAAGTCCCAAGATCACGGGTTGCTGTATTATCTACTCCACCATTTGGAGCATGAAACTGATCCCCTTCCTGATACCAGATAACATTATCGGAAGCGTCATAAATGTTATTTTTATTATTTTCAATCTTAGAGGAAGCTTCCTTTGGGAAGCTCCAACCTATGTCTTCCAATGTTTGTTCCGGAATTGGAGTACCATTTACTTCAATTTTTGTTTCCTGCGGTTCGTTTTTAAGAACCATCGTTGTTATTCTTCGATATAAATCAGATACATCAGTTCTGGAATTATAATTTGTGTCTGTGCGAACCTGCTCAACCGTGTCCTTTACAATCTGAGCCACACGTTCCACAACTTCTTTCTTGTAAACCGGTGTTCCGTTTGGTCCCAATTCATCTTCCACCAGATTTTTTCCACTATTGGCATTTCCCTCTCCTGCCGGAGTATCTACATACATACTTAAGCCAAAACTAGTATCTGTATTCAAGTATTCAAATAGTAATGTGTCATTTAAATGATCATAAATGACAATCGGCATCTTCATCTGCTGCTGCTGGGCAGCCCCAATCTGATTTTCTTTTCCTCTTCCCAACTGAAGATAGGCGCCGAAGCCGCTTATTACCATAACGGCAACCAATAAATACGAAATAATTTTTTTCATTTGTCTCTTCCCTTTCTATAATATGTAATTTGCCCAAATGTCATTATACCCACTAAAACCTTTTTTTCAAACGGCATTTTTTATTTTTTAGACATATGTTACAAATTGAGGTTTTTTTACCTTCTTTTTATATAAAAAAATCACAGAACCATTGTGATGGAATTCTGTGATTTCAATACTTTTTTTCACTTGTGCTTTTTTGTCAAAAAAACGTTTTTATTCTGTTTCAACATTCTTAAGAAACTCATTCAGCTTTTCAACCAATGGTTCCACATCAATTCCGTGAACCATACAAGCCTCTTCTAAAGACTCTCCCTGTGATGCAGGGCATCCGATGCAGTGCATTCCTTCATTTAATAAAATCGGAACGCATCCCATATTTATCTGCAAGATATCAGCAATAATCATATCCTTAGTAATCTGCTTTGCCATCTCTTTACCTCCTAAAATTCTTTCCTAATCATCATAACACTAAATCAAATAAAATCAACACTAAAATTAACTCTCAGTTATTTTTTTAGAACACTCAGCAGGGGCTGAAGGTTTTATACTTCAAAAGAATTTTGGACTTGCCCGTGTCAATTCGTGTGTTTTCCTGATGAAAACACCCTCAGTGACACTAAAAATCGCGGACTGGTGTTCCGCGATTTTTGACTGCCTCCAAAATTCTTTTTTTAGAAACCTTCGCCCCTGCTTCAATGTTCTAAAAAAACAACTGAGCGTTATGAGGGTCGAAAATACAGAACATCTGTAGATTATTATTTTCTCAAACAGTACGAGGAAACAACGTAACTATTTTGCGAAAAAGCACATACAGTTATGGAGCTATTTTCTATAAATATTGAAACAAGCACAAAGGTTTCTGAAAAAAGGAAAAATGATGTAGTCAAATTTCGAGGATTACAATTCCTCGAAATTTAGTGTCACTGAGCGTGTTTTTATCAAAAAACACGTGAATTGACACGGGCAAATCATTTTTTCTTTTGAAGAAATAAACCTTCGTGCTTGTTGAGTATTTATAGAAAATAATCTTATAACTATATATGCCTTATCGCAACAACACTTACACTGTTTCTGGTTCTGGATATTCCACTCCAAAAGTTTCCACTGTAACTTTCTTCATCTTCTGTTCTTCCAGTGGCTTGTCCTGATAGTCTGTTCTTACTTCAGCGATTTTATTTACTACATCCATTCCTTCAATGACTTTACCAAAAGCTGCATACTGACCATCTAAATGTGGCGAAGTCTGATGCATAATGAAAAACTGTGATCCTGCGGAATCCGGCATCATACTACGAGCCATAGAGAGTACCCCTTCTGTATGTGCAAGATTGTTTGCAAATCCATTTCCTGAGAATTCTCCTTTAATAGAATATCCAGGTCCACCGATTCCTACGCCCTGAGGATCACCACCCTGAATCATAAATCCTCTGATAACACGGTGGAAAATAATTCCATCGTAGAAGCCTTTCTTTACAAGGCTGATAAAGTTATTTACTGTGTTTGGTGCAATTTCAGGATATAATTCTGCCTTCATTACATCTCCGTTTTCCATTTCAATTGTTACAATTGGATTTTTCTGTTCCATCTTCTTTTCTCCTTTTTTTCTATACTATCGTCTTTAAAAACGATTTTAACATTTTGTTCATATTTCTTTTACATCAGAATCACTATTTTGTCACTATTATAATTTATGATAAGCATAGTAAACAAGAGATATCAATCAATTGTTTATATTTTTTCATAATTTTTGTCGTTCATAATGTGAGCGATATGAATCGACGTTTTCGTCGGTTCCCTCCCTTTTTATTATTTATTAGAATAGATTTGTAGAAAAAGGATGCTTCGGCATCCTTTTTCTATTGCTCTTATAAATATTGTCTTGAGAGAATATACACCATATATCCCACATAGATAAAAATCAAGAATATTCCTTCCAGTCTGCGAATAGAATACTTTGTTCTGGCAATTATCAATACCACAATCGTCACCACAAGACAAATCACTGCGTCTGCCAACGACATCGTCAATACGCCAACCGGTGAAACTGCTGCCGATAATCCCAATACCAATAAAATATTGGAAATATTCGATCCGACTACATTTCCGATGGCAATATCCGCCTCTCCTTTTCTCGCTGCAACAGCTGAGGTAACCAGTTCCGGAAGGGATGTTCCCAACGCTACAATGGTAAGCCCTACCAATGTCTCACTCATTCCGGCAGACATTGCAAGACGCTTTGCACATTCTACTACCAGTTCCCCACCGGCCATGACTCCAATGGCACCACCGAGAATGTAAAGGGCACAACGTGCATTTCCCATAATTTCCCCTTGCTCATCTTCCATATTTTTTCTTTCCTTCAAGGCATATGACACAGTCCAAACCAAGAAGAATCCAAAAAGGATTACAAGTAAGATTCCATCCAGTCGATTGATTTCCCCGATTTTCTGTCCTGAAACATCAAAACGGAATATGTTAAACATCTTTCCTGAGAACCACAATGCATCGCCTGCAAGAAATACAAGCACTGCTGTGATTCCAACAAGGAATGGAAATTCCCTTTTCATAACGGAAGGTTTTACCGGTATCTTAATCAGGCATGCTGTCACACCAAGTACCATTAACGAATTAAAAAGATTGGATCCTACAACATTGCTGTAAGCAATGGCATTGGAATTCTGAAAAGACGCCAATGTACTGACTGCTAACTCCGGCAATGAAGTTCCAATCGCCACAATCGTTAACCCAATAACGATGCTTGGCACCTTCAATTTTTTTGCCACTGCCGAACTCCCTTCTACGAAGAAGTCCGCACCTTTAACCAATAAAACAAACCCTACTAAAAGCAAAACAATTTCAATTGCTATAACCATTTTCACTCTCCTAAAATAAACTACTTACAAGTTCCATATCTCTCGATGCTGTCATTTCATTGACCATCCGGAAATCACTGAATTTAGTCAGCTACTTCCTCACCACGATACATACAGACTAATTGACGGTTTCCATAATCATCCACACAGGTAGAACACATAATTACCTTGTCCGAAATTCCCGGCTTCCCATATCCAAAGGAATAGGAACTTTTTGACGCGACACGGTCAATCCATTCCTTAAAATCTGAATCACTTTCAAATCCGAACTCATAGACGTTTTCGTCCGTATCCTTTGCGGAAAAAGTCGAGAATACATAGTACAGATAATGCTTGTATCCTATATAAACATCAAAGACCTGATGCTTCTTGCAAAACTCTTTGTTTCGGAAATCCATAATATCCTGAAACATGGATCCGTCCAACATATTGTGTCCATACAGAATACACATCTTTCCATCCAGACCTGCAGTTCTGTAATCAATAAAAATGGAACCTGACCCATTTTTTACCTTATCAACACCACGCCACAGATAGAAAATATTGTCTGAATGTTCCACAATCGGATACTGAATCCTTGTTCCATCTAATTTAATGTATCCTTTTGCCTCATCGTTATATTCCAGCATGGCGTCATAATCCCAAACCCACTGCTTTTCTGTGGAATAACTAATCTTTCCATTTTTGTCCACCTGCTTTACTTCCACATCCTGCACAAACATATTTTCAATATTGGCATATTTCTTCTCATCTTCCTTATAATTCAGATAAGAAATCGTCAGATGATAGGATGCATAAATCAATGCGCCGGCTGCTAACGCCAGACACACAAAGCGAACAACATTATACATTCGGTCCGACAAAATATATTTCCTTTTCGGAGCGTCGCTCTCAGCTCCCGGTGTCACTTCCACCAGATCAATGACCGGCTCCTGTTCTTCCTGCGAAACCTCTGGCATATCAACCGCCTGCTCCGGCTCTGTTTCTTCCGGTGTATGCGTTCTCTGTGCAACTACTCTTTTAACGTTGTGTTCCTGCTTATTACGTTTTTTATTTTTCCTACTTTTCTTTCCCATTCTAATTCTCACTTATCATAATCGTAGCAGTTGGCCACACTATAACATAGTATAATGATTTCGCCTGAATTTATCAAGTTTTGTTGCACAGAGCGATGAAAGAATCCGTCACAGACTTCTGCATGATACAAAAATCCCCTCGGCTTTTACAACCGAGGGGCTATCGCTTCTATATGACTTACGCCTTATTTACTGAACCGAATAATTCCATTTTTTCTTTTACTGTAGCCTTAATTGCTTCAGCGCCAGGTGCAAGAAGCTTTCTAGGGTCGAATCCCTTTCCTTCTAAGTCTTTTCCTTCTTCTACATATTTTCTTGTAGCTTCCTGGAATGCTAACTGGCATTCTGTGTTAACGTTGATCTTAGATACTCCAAGGTCAATTGCTTTCTTAATCATATCCTCAGGGATACCTGTACCACCGTGAAGAACTAATGGCATCAGACCTGTCTTCTGCTGAATAGCATCTAATGTTTCGAAGCTAAGTCCTTCCCAGTTTTCTGGGTACTTACCATGAATGTTTCCGATACCTGCTGCAAGCATATCAACACCAAGGTCTGCTACTGCCTTACATTCATCAGGATCTGCACATTCACCCTTACCGATAACTCCGTCTTCTTCACCACCGATTGAACCAACTTCTGCTTCAATAGATAATCCTAAAGCGTGAGCAACGTTTACTAATTCCTGAGTCTTTGCAATATTTTCTTCGATTGGATAATGAGAACCATCAAACATGATTGATGTAAATCCAGCCTTAATACAAGCATAGCATCCTTCGTATGTACCATGGTCTAAGTGAAGTGCTACAGGAACTGTGATTCCTAATTCTTCATCCATAGCCTTTACCATAGCTGCTACTGTCTTAAATCCTGTCATATACTTTCCAGCGCCTTCAGACACACCTAAGATTACAGGGCTGTTTAATTCCTGTGCTGTTAAAAGAATAGATTTTGTCCATTCAAGGTTGTTGATATTGAACTGACCTACAGCATAGTGTCCTGCTTTTGCCTTGTCTAACATTTCTTTAGCTGATACTAACATAATGTACCTCCATAAAATTTAAAAATTTATCTCAAACATAACTAGTATACCCGATTTTTCAAGGAATGCCAACATTATTTTACTTTTATCTTTTTTGTCTTACTCCATTTTCCATATCTCGTCTTTCCTGCGGAGTCAATTGCGTAGGCACGAACCTTAACTTTATAAGTCTTTCCGGACTTAAATTTCGGAATCAAAATCGTCTTCGACTCTGTCTTCGCCGTTTTCTTTCCGGCCTTAACCTGAAATCCATCATGTTTCCCTTTTACCTTGAACTTCAAAGAGATTGCTTTCTTATATTTCTGTTTGGTAGAAGTAATTTTAGCTTTCTTTAGGCGAATCTTTTCCCACTTTGCTTCAACGGTTGTGTCGGAATAGAATCTGCTGGAAGCATTCACTTTTCCTTTTGTAGCTGCGTTAATCCATCCAATAAATCTATACTTTGCTCTCTTGACTGTCGGAACGATTGTGGTTTCACCACTCTGAAGTTTCTGGGTAGAAACAGTTGTTCCTAAATTCTTGTAAGTGACTGTGCAAGCCGGAACCTGATCCTTATCATTGGATTCAAACTTCGCTGTTCCGTGGTCACATTCTCTCTGATATACACGAACATAATCCACAAACATCTGTGCCGATTCAAAGCTTTCTTCCGGTCCGATTCCTGGAAGCGTTCCACCGATGGCACAATTGATAATGAAATAATACTCATCCTCACGCAGTTCGGAACGATCCTTGCTTGTAATGTCGAATGTCTTGAACACTTTATTGTCCAAAGAGAATTCAATTTTCTCCGGCGTCCAATTCATACCATAAACATGCCATTGTGTCTTATTTTCTAACGATGTAGAGCCTACAAGGCAGGTATCCTTTCCCGGACGGTTTGATTCATTCTCATAGTGCAATGCGCTCTGTGCGAATTTTCCTTTATTCCAGTTTTCCAGAATATCAATCTCGCCACAATAAGGCCATCCCTTCGGCTGATTCTGACCTAACATCCAAAATGCCGGCCAAAGACCTCTTTCATCCGGTAACTTAATTCTTGCCTCAATTTTTCCATATTTAATAGAAACTTTTCCACTGGAGTTAATTCTTCCGGATGTATATTCTGTCTTTCCCTCTCCGTTCTTTTCAGCTCTTGGAGTAATTACAAGCAATCCGTTTTCCACCTTGATATTCTTTTCATCATCTGTGTAGTTTTCATATTCACCATTTCCCCATCCCCAGTTTCCATTACCAATATTGTAATTCCAATTTTTCTCGTCCAATGTTGTTCCATCGAACTCATCACTCCACACCAGTTTATACTGGGTGGAACCGGCTGCTTTTACCGGTATTGCCACTGCCAATGTCACAGCAGCTACCATCAATGTTCCCTGAATAATTTTGTTTAACCCTTTCATTTTTCCTCCTTTAATTATTTCTTTCTAACATATTTCTGCAGTTTCTTCTTTTTTACTTCAACGCCCTGCATGCTCTTAATGAAGCTTTCAAACTTCGAATAACCATAGTCTTTCACGTTAAAGTTTTCAAACTGGTTATGAACTTCCTGCCCCATTGCTCCGAGATGCATCGGTTCTACATCCACTTTCTTTCGGATAAACTTCTCGATGTCCCGTTTCGAAACCTTCAGATCCGCCTTCGTTACATATGTACTTTTTCCTTCCTTCTTCACTTCAAAGCGATTCATATCTTCCACGAAGGTGGAAAGAGACTTATATCCATAGTTTCGAACATCAAAATCGGAGTATGCCTTGTTCAGTCGACTACCGATTTCTCCTAATCCTGTTTCCTTTCCGGCATTTTCATTCTTACTGATAATGTCTTCGATGTACCCGGTTAATTCCACGATAGAGGTGATGTCCGTTTTCTTCGACTTATTTTCATCCTCAGAAATATCCGATTCCACAACACCGGAATTATTATCCTGTAAAATTTCCACATTCTTATAAGTGGTGCATGCGGCCTTTAACGCCTTCGAAGCATTTCCCTTTCCCATTCCGATGACTTCCATTCCTGATTCACGCAAACGGTTCACCAATCTGGTAAAATCACTGTCACTGGAAACAATGCAGAAACCTTCGACCTTTCCATCATACAGAATATCCATGGCATCAATCACCAACATAATATCAGATGCATTTTTCGCACTGGAATAACGAGGCTGATGAATCTGTACAATAGCATGCTTTACTGCCACATCATTCCATGGTTTTAAGGAATCATCTGTGAAATTTCCGTACATTCTTTTATATGTTACAGTTCCGTACTCATTGATTTCCTTTAAAATATCTTCGATATAGTGATAACTAGTATTTTCTGCGTCAATCAATAACGCAATTCGTTTATCTGACATAATCCTCTCCTATCGGTCTTTATTGTCGTTCACAGTCCTCTTTTTATTATAACACAGTTTCCTGAAGCATGAAACGTAGAAAAAGGATACGACCTCTCACGAAATCGTATCCCCTTTCCCGTGTTTTTATTTTTTCAGAAACTTGTCATAAGTTTTTTCTTTTCCTTTCGGAGTTTCGATTTTCACTTTTTTCGAAATTCCCTTAAAGGCTTCTTTTCCAACATTCTTCTTGCTTAACTTTTTCGTTTTAAAGATTAACTTCTTCAACTTCTTACACTGATAAAATGCCTTGCTTCCAATCTTTGAAATATTCTTTCCAATAGTCACCTTTTTCAGTTTCTTCAATTTCATGAATGCTTCCTTCTCAATCTTTGTGACCTTATATTTCTTTCCAAAGGCTTTCACTGTAGCCGGAATATCAGCCGCTTTTATTTTCTTGTTTTTCACGCCTACTACTTTTACTGCCTTCTTACTAATTACCTGATAAGTAATCCCCTTCTTCGTAAACAGGTTCTTGTCCTGATTTTTCGCAACCTCTACCATAAACGGAGAGAATTCCTTTACATCAATACAAACCTTTCCCTTACGAACCACAGCATCCTGCGTCTGAACGGTTCCATTAGAAAGCAGATGTCTGATTCGAAGCTTATCGCCGTTCTCAAATCCTTCCGGTGCCTCAAAGCAAACCTTGGTGTCTTCCTTCGTCATGTCACATTTTCCCTTTACCTTCACCTCGAAGAATCCCTTAACATTGTATCCATTCTGAGAAAGTTGATTAAAGATTTTTCCTCTTTCTCCCAGTTCATTCACATTTAATCGGGAAGTTTTATCCATCGTAGAATTTGATACGAAGGTCCCCGTCCTCTTGTTTTCCAATCCTACATAATATGTGGTAGCGGCAAGACTAACCTTTTTATAATCCTCCTCCGGAATAAATCCATTCTGTGCCTTAAAGACTTCCGAATCAGAATCCACATAGAAAATCTTGTTTCCACAAACGTCACACAAGCTCATTTCGTAAATCTGATGCGTTCCATAAAAGCCCGATCCCATAAGTACACGATATCGCCCTGTTTTCTTGTCATACTCTGAAATGGATGCCGCACCATCACCTGTCACACCGCCATCCCATATGTCACTATTCACTACACTGATTCCACTTTCGTCATAAGCTTTGAAAGAAAGATATGTATATTCTCCTGTCGCTAAGTATAATTTTTCAATCTGGAAAGAGGATAAATCCAGTCTCGGTGGTATTCTGTCATTGGCACCACCTTGCACTTTTATATTAGCCGCTTTCAGACTATGTTCAATCGCCTCATCCGGAATGCTATACGGATATTTTTCATACATAGTCTGGCTTCGATCTGCATAAATGGCTTTATTCCCAAATGCATCCTCCGCAATCAGCACCAACGGCTGATATTCTCCATAAGTGGTGCAGTCCACCTGAAATTCATAGTATCCGGTAGAGGAATTATAAACGCCTCTACTGGTAAGCTGTGCAGATACATAAGCATAATAAATGTAGGTATAGGCAATCGGTGAACTGTCATTAACCTTCACTTTATAATAAACCGTCTGTCCCAACTTTGGTTTCGAATTATCCACAGTCAATGTGTCCCATAAGATATTCGGCTTCGTGGTTTCCGGGCTGTAAGACCCAATGGAAACAGTAAAGTCACCAGCGCTTAAATCCTCATTCTGTGTTTCCGGCCAGATAAAGTTTCTGGCATGAGAATTATAAATATCTGTTATATTTCCATAAACATCCGCCGCGCGTATATTCTGAATCTCATTTAATCCAAAATAATTCGAAGAAACTTCAAATTCCCACTTCCCAGTGCTTTCATTATAAATACCTCCGAAATTTTCCGCGGTAGTTCCCACACCAATGGTCCAAATAGTCGTCGATGCCAGTTTGGACTCATCCGTGATTTTCACGGAAATCGTCGTTGTTTCCTTTAACCCAATCGTCTTTTTACTGACCGTAATCGTGCTGGTATCAATCACCGGTGCCTTCGTATCCGCTGCCTGAATCCGTTCACAAGGGAATAGGACACCACCCACCAATAAAAAAAGTGCTATGGTAAGGAGACATTGTAATGCTTTTTTCATAAAAATACACTCCTTTCTATATTCAGTTTTTATACGTATTTTTTCCGTCCAACACGTATGAATCGATACTGATATTTTATCATAAAAAGGAGTGTGTTTCTATCCAATATTCAATAATGTTTTCCTAGTTTTTCCATCGCTGGTCAATGAAGTCCAGATACGGTCTTTTCCCAACATCTTGCTGGTTACCCTGATACCAGGCATAAGCTTCTTCTAATCCTTCACGCATTGGAACCACCTGATCCAGCAATGCATCTTGCTTTGTTACATCCAGATAGTACTCGTAATCCGCAAAACAAAAATATTCTCTCTGCCAGATGTCTTCCATCACCGGAACAGTCTCCAACTTTGTTCCAACAATATCATAGCAAAGTTCTACCCATTCCTTCACGGTAATAGCTTCCTTATTTCCTACATTGAAAATGTGCTGCTCCGGTTTCTTTTCCAAAATCATTTCCATCAAACGAGCCAAATCCTTTGCATGGAAAAACTGCAGTTTCATTTCTCCATTCTTTGGAAGATAAAACGGCCTCTTCTGCATGGCACAATCAAAGATAAATGCTTCTCTGTACACGTTATTATATTTTCCATATAAATATGGCGGACGTAAAATGTACGCACCCGGCACCCTGCTTTGCAGTTCCTGCTCTGCTTCAATCTTATTCGTTCCATATGGTCCCCAGAACCGATTTTCTCCCACCGGTTCTTCTTCCGCAAACGGCTGTTTTCCGGTTTCCGGATACACCGCACTGGAACTAACCATAATATAATCATCAAAAGAATCCAGTCCATCTAACAGATCCGAAATATCCTGCTTCGTATACGCTGTCACATCCAATACCGCATCAAAATGCATTCCCTTTAGGGCATCCCCTAAATCATTTCTGTCTGCACGAATTAGTTTTGCATTTTTTATCTGTGTCTTTGTGTCTCTGTTTAATACGTAAACATCGTAATCCCTTGCGGCAAAATATTCTGCCACGGTCTTACTGACAAATACGGTTCCTCCGGTTACTAGAATCTTTTTCATAATGTCCTCCTTGGGGTGTGGTTAGAAGTGGCTACAACGATAAACACTTCTTGAGTCATCTCGTTCCGAGTCCATTATACCATTATATTTCCCATACGGATGTTTAATTTTATGCAATCTGATTATCCGTACACAATTTGTTAAGTTTTGTACCCGCACTCTTTTTATAGTTGCAAAATCCCAACTTGAATTATATAATGAACTTAACAAGAGAACCGAAAGCTAGGTATCGGCTAGCTTCTGGTGTTTGATAATTGTTAAAAGTAACGCCTACCTTTACCAGAGAGAGGGCGTTACTTTTTTGCGTTAAATTTGATGATTGTTAACACAAGAGTAATAACGTAACAAAGCATAATTACAAAATCAAAAAGATTATCATATGTAACCATTGGCATCGGCTCCTTTCGTAAAACTCAGAAGCTAGCCAACCGCCCCTTCGGTTCCCCTAGTAAGTTCATTATATATTTAAACTTAAAGACCTTGTTGATCCATTTATCTGCTTCGTTTTTTTGACGAGTCTTTATCCTAGTGGTTCCAGAAGGTTGTCCTTGCTTTTAACAACTCTGCTCTTTTCTTTTATAAATCGTCATTTTCTCTTTAGTTAAATATGCTCTTATTCCTTTCTTTACATCAGATTACACTACTCTCAAACACCGTCATCTGTTCATGAGTGCATTGCTATGTTTGACTACCATATGAAATCACACTACTCTCAAACTCAACGCTGGCACAACCTCTCTGCAGGTGTGTTTGACTACCATATGAAATTACACTACTCTCAAACTAAAATCGTGCTACTTACCTCTACTTCATAGTTTGACTACCATATGAAATTACACTACTCTCAAACCGGTCTTGCCATTGGGTTGCAACTTTCTTGGTTTGACTACCATATGAAATTACACTACTCTCAAACCTACCATATCCCCTCTTTTTAAATAGGAGGGTTTGACTACCATATGAAATTACACTACTCTCAAACGGTTGGCTGTACTTGCGTAACCTACTAAAAGTTTGACTACCATATGAAATTACACTACTCTCAAACAATCAATGGAGTTTGATGAATACTTAATTTGTTTGACTA
>JAILRB010000034.1 GCA_024698585.1 Eubacterium sp. | reverse complement strand
AACCTGTCGGAAATTCCGACAGGTTCGGATGGAAGGAAGCAGACAGGTTACAAGGGAACTTCCATTTTATAACCTTGATATGATAATTTCTTTGGGTTATCGAGTTAAATCTTCAACAGCGACGCACTTCCGCAAGTGGGCAACGCAACGTTTGAAAGAATATATAATCAAGGGATTTACAATTGATGATGAGCGTCTAAAGGGAAATGGCGGAATATCGAAAGTATCAGGAGATTACATTATCTCCGGTGGAAAAACTGTTGAAGTAAAGTTGATTTCGAATTTTAGTTTTTACTTTTAGATTGATTCTTCCGTCGATATTCGCTTGGTGTGATGTGATAGCTTTTCTTAAAGAGTCTATTAAAATGTTCCACATTTGCATATCCGATATCTTCACTAATTTCTGCAATCGGCTTGTTGGTGTTGGATAAAAAGAATGTTGCCATCTTAAAACGAATGTTCCGTAACAACTCTGTGAAAGAGCGACCGGTATTTTTCTTGATTAGTCTGGAACAGTAGGCCTGTGAAAAATGAAAATGTTCGGCTAGTTCGCTAAGCGTTAAGTTATCATAATGTTCACTGATATAGGAAAGAATCGGAGAAAAACTTTCCGAATTATTGGTAACCGTTTCAGACAGACTCATATTTTGTTCGTAAAGTTGTAGTAGTTTAGAAAACAACATGAGTATGGAACCGTCTAGAACATCTTCATAATATTTTTTCTTTTCTAAATATTCTTGAAGCATAGCGATTACATGGTTTTTGATTTCCGTGTCATTTGCTGTATCGATTAAGAGATATGCGTTTTTGTTATTCGTGTATAGGCTATTGTTGAAAAACGCAGAAATAGCATTCGTACGTCTTAATAAATTATAAAAAATATCCTCAAAAGTGCTTTGTCGTATTAATATATTAAGAATCAGACTGTCGTCAAAAACAGAAATTGAGTGTGTGGAATTGGGTGCAACTAGGCAGAATTGTCCGCTCTTTAAAGTGATGTCGGTGTGATTGATGTGTTGGATACATGAACCGGATAGGACATAAATCATTTCAAATAACTGGTGCTTATGATTAAAGGGAGGCGTGTAGCGGTTATGCTTGGTGATGGCAATATTGTTCGAATCCTCGCCTTTAAAAAAATCTGCATCAGAAATAATGGTGGGCAGAAAACCACCGTCGATATCAGGCGTAATATGCTTGATATAGTAGTTATAATCTCCCCCCATATCATGGATCAAATCCCGATAAGTCTTTCCTTTTTTTAAATATTCGTAATATTTTTTATATAATATTTCATCCTCGTTATAGTCGTAGAGGTATGATTGCAATTTATCTTTCATAAAGTCAGTATATCATGCGATGTCATTAAACATCAATAAAATTGATTAAAAATCTCAATGTAGAAAGCACTATTTTTGTTTTAAAATGATAACAATAAAGCAGAATGCGTGCTTTCTTTTTCGATTAGAGAGTTGTGTTAAAAGTTGTATAGGGAAAGGATTAAAGGAGTTTAAAATGAAAAGAATTAAAAAGATTACAGCAATTGTTTTGGCATGGGTTATGGTTGTTAGTTCCCTATTTGGTACTGTAGGAGAGGAGGCCAAGGCTGTGGAACGTGTATTTGAGGATAGTTTGAAAATTGCAAGAGATGGTAGCGTGCTAACTCTTTCCTGGACGGCAAAGGATGGAGCAGATTTATACGAAATATGGAGAAGCACGGGAACTTATAGTACCTATGAAAAGATAGATGAGGTGAATCAGACTAGCTATCGTGTGGAAGTCGGTGGCTCAGTATATCAGTATTATTTTAAGATTGTGGCGAAACAGAATGGTCAGGAACTATCAACATCGAATGTTGATGGGATGGATTTAGAGTTATGGGGGGATTGTGTAGACATATTTAGCCCTAGTGATGAGAGCGCTAAAATCAATAACAGAATTAAAAGTATCTCAGACAAAATGATGAAAGCGTCGCAGGCACATTGGAGTGATGAAAGATATGCGCTGATGTTTAAGCCGGGTACATATAATATAGACAAAATCAATGTTGGCTTTTATACCCAGGTTCTGGGACTAGGTGCTACGCCATATGACACCTCAATTCCTAACGTCAATGTGGATTCTGCAGCCAATGGAAATGTTTTGATTAACTTCTGGAGAGGCATCGAAAATATTGCCGTGGATACAGGGAATAAAACGACGGAAGTAAAATGGGGCGCTTCACAGGCAGCACCGGTCAGAAGGGTGTATATCAATGGTAAGCTTCACCTGGATGACATTGGTATGTCTGCAAGTGGTGGCTTTTTGGCTGACTCGTATATAGAGGGACAGACTGGTTCATGGTCTCAGCAGCAGTTTTATCTTAGAAACAATCATATGAGCGAAGGTTGGTATGATGGTGTTTGGAATATTTTATTTCAGGGATGCACCAATGCACCGGAATCTTCGGCTGACTGGGCGAACGCTGGTTATCATGGTTATACAACAGTGGATCATACAGAGAGAGTGAAAGAAAAGCCTTTTGTTTATTTGTGTGATGGGGAATATAAAGTATTCGTTCCTGGTCTTAGAACGAATGCGAAGGATGTTTCCTGGTCGGCAGATACTATGGGTCGGGGACGCAGTATAGATATAGAGGATTTTTATATTGCAAAGGCTGGTCAGGATAGTGCGGAAACAATTAATAACGCATTAGATGCGGGAAAAAACATTATCTTCACGCCAGGGATATATCGATTAAATAAATCAATCAATGTGGATAATCCGGACACTGTAATTTTAGGATTAGGACTTGCAACGCTTGTATGTGATAATACTGATACAGCAATCCATATAGCGGATAAAGATGGAGTTACTGTAGCAGGACTTCTTATAGAAGCCGGAGAAAATGAATCGAATACGTTACTTAAAATTGGGGACGAGAAAAATCTTGTAGAACATAAGGAGAATCCTATTTTACTCAGTGATGTTTTCGTAAGAGTCGGTGGAGCCAGAATTGGTAAGGTTAAAACATCTGTAGAGATTAATTCCAATGATGTGATAGGGGATCACTTCTGGCTATGGAGAGCGGACCATGGTACAGGTGCTAGCTGGAACGAAGCAACAGCAGATTATGGATTGATAGTAAATGGTGATAATGTCAACATCTATGGATTGTTTGTAGAACATTTCAGGAAGTATCAGACACTTTGGAATGGCGAAAACGGAAAGACATATTTTTACCAGTGTGAATTGCCATATGATGTTCCGTCGCAAGCTGATTGGATGAGTGATAAGAATGGATATGCAGCGTATAAGGTAAATGATGAAGTACAAAGTCACGAAGCTACCGCACTGGGTGTTTATGAAGTATTCATATATACGGGTGAATACATGAAATTGGATTGTGCGATTGAGGTGCCAGAGAGTGCAAGGATAACAAATGCATGTACAGTATCTCTGGGAAATGTAAATGGAGAAATCACCCATATAGTCAATGATAAAGGGGGGGCTGTTGGTTTCGGAATAAGCCAGCAGGGAGTTAAGGTTGGACTTAATTCTTATCCCGTAAATGATGTTAAGACGACTAGTAAGAAAGGTGTTTCTAGCTGGTACTATGCTAGCGGAAGTAATGCATCCCAGCGAGATGTAAATATATTTAAAAAAGCAGGCATAAATTGGTTTTATAACTGGGGCGCAGTAGATGATGTAGCCAGAGAAGCGAATGCATCTGGGTTAAGCTATGTTCCTATGGTTTGGGGACAGTGGTCTGTTAATGGCAGTGAGATGGCTAGATTAGCGCAGGGTAGAGAGGAAGGTTTATATGATACGCTGTTAGCGTTTAATGAACCGGATTTAGGAGACCAGGCGAATATGAGTGTGGATAAAGCGATAGAACTATGGCCTAAGCTAGAAGCAACAGGACTAAGATTAGGTAGCCCGGCAGGTGCAGCTGTTGAGGATGCATGGGTTGAAGAGTTTATGGCGAAAGCCAAGGAAAAGGGGTATCGAGTAGATTTTCTAACCTTACACGTATATCAGGATTTTACACATCCGGGATCGGTGAACTCTTTAAAGGCAGCACTGGAACGACTTCATAACAAGTATCATCTTCCTATTTGGATTACAGAAATTGGGAATGTCGATGTATCTACGCAATGGTGGGGATATAACCTGTATCAAGAAATGAGTCATGATGTAGCCAGAACATATATCAAGCAGGTAGGAGAATTATTAGAGTCTTTAGATTATGTAGAGAGATATGCATGGTTTGTAGATTATTCTGATAATATTTCGGGAACAGCATATACCAGATTGTTTGATATTAGCGACGGATCGCTCACGCCGGAGGGACAAGAGTACAAACTGATTGATAAGAAAAAGGTTGAACCTACTACAGAGGTCACAACGACAGAGGAATCGACGCAACAGCCTACAGCACAGCCTGAAACGCAAAAACCGAGTGGAGAAACCATTACAATCATACCGAGCGAACAGAAAACGACTTATGTTCAGCCGGTGAATGCAGGTGGAGAAGTTAAAAAACCGGCTAAGGTAAAAATAAAAAAATTGTATAGAAAGAAAAAATCAGCTAAGAAGATAAAGCTAAAGGTCAAAAAATTAAAAGGAGTGAACGGTTATCAGGTGGTTATTTACAAAAATAAAACGGCCGCTAAGAAAAATAAAAAAGCAATACTAAAAAAATATGTGAAAAGGAACAAGGCGTTGCTTATTGTAAAAAGCAAAAAACTGAAGAACAAGGTGAAGTTATTTGTAAAGGTGAGGGGATATGTGAAAGGGAAACGCGGAGTTTTGTTTGGAACATGGTCTGATATAAAAAGAGTAAAGCGATATCAATAAAAAATACTTGACCTTGCCCTAGGGGCAAGGTTTATTCTTTATATATCAGAAAATTACCATGTAATTTTCTAAGGACATTGCAATGATCTTAAAATTGAAATTAGGAGAATGGAATATGGAGAATAAAGAATATTATACTGCAGGGGAATTAGCAAAAATGTCAGGGACGACATATAAGAGCATTCGAGTTTATGTGGAAAAGGAACTGTTGATACCCGACCGGATTACGGAGGCCGGCTATAAACTGTTTTCCAGGGAGAGCGTGGAGCGGTTGCAGAGAATTCTAATGTTTAAATATCTGGACTTTTCCTTGGAGGAAATCAGGCAGTTACTGGAGAAAGAGGAAATTCGAGATTCTCTTGGCAGACAAAGTAAGTTGATTGAACAGCGAATTACCCATTTGCGTCAAATAAAAAAAGCAGTAAATGAGATGCAGAAGTTGTCAAAAGAAAAGAATTGGGATAAAATGTTGGAAATCATGCAACTCACCTCTCAGAAAGAAGAACTGATTAATCAGTATGCTGGTACGAAGAAGTTAGAGGCTCGAATCAACATTCACCAATATAGCACGGCAAAAGTGGAGTGGTTTGATTATCTGTTCAAACAATGTGATGTGAAAGAAGGAATGGCAATTCTGGATATTGGTTGCGGTAATGGGCAACTATGGATTAAGGAAAAGGACGCATTACCGAAAAATTTGAAGGTCGTTTTGGTGGATAATTCCAAGGCAATGATTGACTCAGCCAGATCACTGCTGGAAACAGAAATGGATTTGTTTGAAAAGAAACAAATTCAGTTTTCCTATTTGGTAGGTGATGCAACAAAACTGGGTGAATTAGAAGCACTTCGAGGAAGAAGATTTCAGCGGATTTTCGCAAATCACATGCTGTATCATATAGAGGATTCCGAGAGAAAGAACTTTTTCATTACTGTGAAAGAGATGCTGGAAGAGGATGGGAAATTGATTGCATCAACCATTGGAGAGGACCATATGAAGGAATTATGGGAACTGGCAATTCAATATGACGATAGTGTGAAAGTACCGGGATGGTTTGCAAAAGGATTTAGCCTGGAAAATGGGAAAGGACAATTGGAAGAAGTTTTCTCAAAAGTAGAAAGGCATTCTCATGACGATAACCTGTTGGTTCCTGATTGGAGATCAATCTATGACTATATGTGCTCTCTTCCCGGAGGAATTGAGACCGTTATGAAGAAAAGAAAAAAAGAATGCGAAGAATTTCTCAGAAATAAGGTGACCGATCAAACACCGTTTTTCATTACAAAAAGGACCGGTGTGTTTGTGGCAAAAAAGAAATAAGAAAGAGGATCAATAGTATGAAAGTGTTAATATCTACAGGAGCATTGCTAGGTTATGTGAATGGAAAAGAGTTCCGGATGTTAAAGGGGATTGTACCACGGTTGGACTGTGATGGATTGGAAGTCATGATGTACAGGGACTGGTATGAGCGTGCAGAGGAACTGGTGGAAGTGGTAAACTGTCTGGAAACGGATACTCCGGTAATGCATTTCGAGAAATCAATGGGGGAAAAGATTGTCCTGGAAGGTCTTGAACAGGTTGTGGACCGATTCGAAACCAATTGTAAAATTGCCAAAAGCATTGGAGCAAAGAAAGCAGTGTTTCACTTGTGGAACGGAACTACATCGGATCAGCAGATCGAAAAGAATATTGAAGCATATGGAGAACTGAGACAGATTTCCGACGCATATGATATTGAATTATTAATTGAGAATGTGATTTGCAATAAGTACAATCCTTTTTGCAACTGGAACTGGCTCATTGAAAAATATCCGGATATTTCCTACATCTTTGACACGAAAATGGCGGCATTCCATGGACAGATGGACGGAATCTATGGTTTTGACAAAATTGACCACGTAAAGCATTACCATGTCAATGATTATGCCGGTGGATATATGGAATGGTCGACTTTGCGGGAGCGGGTTCTTCCGGTGGGAGCAGGACATATTGACTTCCGGAAATTTTTTGATTTCCTGAAGGGGATTAATTATGACGGAACCATCACCTTAGAAGCATCCGGATTGAATCGGGAAACGAAAGAATTGGAATACGACCTGTTGAATAACCAGGTAAAAACTGTGAGACAATTTATTGGAAATGAATAAAAAAAGGATTTTATCCGACGAAAAAAGGTTTAGAGGTAAGCCTTTTTTTGTTATACTGTAGGTAGCAGGCATCTTTAGGAGAGGTGCAAAGTTCGTGAAAAAAGTAAAGGAGGAATTTGTATGACAGTAAGAAAAAGAAGAATATCGCTGTTTTTGACAGTAGTTTTACTTTTCGTGAGTGTATTCTCGGGAAATGTAGCAGTTAAGGCCGGCGGTGGATATGATTTTGTTGATAATCTGGTAGACGGTGTAAATAGTGACGGAACGGTTACGCCGGGAAAAACATTATCCATTGATGGACAGAAACTGGAAAACAGCTGCAGTGGATTTTTAACGGCTTATATCAAGGGAGCAGTAGAAGTTTACTGGGATGTTGATGGGGAAAAACGTGTTCCGGAGTTTGATTCCGGAGTATTTAAGATTAAAGTTCGTACCGAGGACGCAGGAAAAAATTATTGTTTCTACGTATCGGGATATTACAATGAAGTGAACTATAACAACAATACTAAAACCTATCCAGTTAAGAAGGGATCTTCTTCAGGTGCATCACAGGCATCTTTGGATATTTCCATTGATAAAAAAGGTATGGCGACCGTAACAGGTAAGATTACTTCCGGTTCGGCCACATTTAAATATCTTTGGGTAGATAACAGCGGACGCTATGAAATTAGCGGTACCACATTTACAAAGAAGTTTGATACAACCCACTATGATGTTGGATATCATGAACTTAGTGTAGAACTTTCGGACGGAAGCGAATTCTATTATCCAAAAGTTTTCCCGACAGGTATTTATGAAAAACCGACCATCAAGGCGTCAAACTTTGAAACTTTTGCAAAGAAACTGAGTTTTACTTGCCCGAGTTACAAGGGGTACAATCTGGATTGCTATCTGCAGATTAAAAAGGCAGGAGAAAAGTGGTCCAAGGCAAAGACATATGGACCGTTTTCAGCAGGAGTACCACAATCCATCAACAAACTGAATCCGGGAACCAAGTATACGTTCAGAGCGTTTCTTGCAAAGAAGGTGAAGTACAGTGGTAAGGATTATTGGATTACAGGCGCTTTTTCTAATGAAATTACCGTAAAGACCGGACCAAAGGCTAAGCCGCCAATTAAATCCATTACAACCTCAAAGGCTGTTACTTCAAAGCATTGGGTAAAACCAAAGTATGAAGGCTTCAAACTGGTTTCTGAAGGCTTCTGGGTAACGGATACCACCTATACGGTTACGATTAAAATGAAGAAGAAACCTGGAGTGGCAGGAATTTATGTGCATTCCAGTAGTAACTCGCCATTGTACCAATACATAAAGGGAAATAAAAAAGTTTATAAGTGTAAGTTTAGAGTTGGTGGAAAGGCAATAGGAAAGAAGGCAACTGTTCAGGTTTATGCCAAAGGAAATAAAACCTATGGATGCTATTCACCGATATATAAGAAGAAAGTAAAAATTAAAAGATAATTAATACACGAAAAAACGCGGAACGGATATGTTTCCTGTGAGTCAGGTTCATATCAGCTCCGCGTTTTTTTTTTTTACATCTGCAACGTATTTCAGCGAGAAAAAAATCTGCAGTGTTCTAATTTTAAATACCATGCTTTACTGCATATACAGCAAGCTGGGTGCGGTCTTTTAAATTCAGTTTTTCTAAAATCCTGGAAATACTGTTTCTGACTGTTCCGTCACTCAGAAACAGCTTTCCAGCGATTTCTTTATTGTCATACCCTTCAGCGACAAGTTTTACTACTTCCATTTCCCTCTCTGTTAATACTTCCGACAATGCCTCTTTTCCGTTCATGGCATCTGTGTCAGAAACCTGGTGATAACTGTTCAGCATCACCTGATATACCCCTTGGCCAAACACGTTAATTCCGTTATAAACGCTTTTCACGCTGGCAATTATTTTTTCGTCTTCCATTTCTTTTAAGATATATCCATCCGCCCCGTTCCGAATGGCTTTATCGATGGTTTCCTTATCATCGAATGTGGTAAGGACCAATGCTTTAATTCCCGGACATTCCTTCTTGATTGCTGCGATTCCATATGCACCGTCGTACTCCGGCATGCGCATATCCATCAGGACAACATCCGGTTTCAGGTCTCGGGTCAGTTCAAAAGCTTCTTTTCCGTTCTCTGCTAAAGCTAAAACCTCAATTTCCGAATCCTGTTCTAATATTATTTTTAACCCCTGGCGTAGTATTTTAATGTCATCTGCAATGATTACTTTAATCTTACTCATAATAGACCTCTCATCATTAAATTGGTAATTCGACACGCGTTAAGAACCCTTGGTTTGGTGCGGTTACAAAACGAACCGTGCCGTTGACTTTTTCAACTCGTTTCCGAATCCCTCGAATTCCATTGTTTTCGTCGATGTCCGCACAACCTATTCCGTCGTCAACAACCATAAGCTGTATGGATCGTTCCTTAAACGTAAGAATAATATCTAACTTTTGTGCCTGAGAATACTTCAGGGAATTTGTAATGGATTCCCGTACCGTATCGTAGACAACTTTTGTAAGATGAGAATATTTTTCTGAATCTTCCCCCTTCACTGTCACCTCTACATGGATGTCTTTAACCTGGTTTGCTAAATGCATAACCCCTTGGGTGATCAGTGCGTATTCGCTTTCTTCTCTCAGCATGTTAATAGATTCTCGTAACTCGCGAATACCCTTGGTAGTTAATTTTCGTGCACCTTGAATATATTCCAGTGCATCCCCCTTGTTATCGTTTTCCACAGAATTTTCAGCCAACTTCATATAAGACTGAATCATCGTTAAGGTGTGACCTGCAGTGTCATGAACCTGTTGCGCAATTCTGTTTCGCTCTGTTTCCAATAATAATTTTTCATTCGTAATTTGAAGCTGCCGTTCCAAATCCAAAAACCGGTACTTAAATGTCGCGCGATATACCAGAAAGACGGCAATGGCAAATCCAATTGCGTTTGTGTCATAAGGCACAGGTGCTAATGAAAACAGGTTAATATAACTAATTACCGTAGGAATCAGCACTGAAAGCACAATTAAAAATCTAGCCTTATGCTGTCGGGTGATGCTTCCCGATTGTGTTTGAGAAACATCTTTAAACAGGATGATAGCACCGATTACTACATAAATATATATAGAAATGAAGTTGGTTTTATGTAAAAAGTCGTGTTTCACATACTCCAAGGTTAAACTTTTATAATATTTGTGATGGAGCGGATTCGTAAGAATACTGATAAAGTGAAACACCGGAACAATGGATGTAAGCACAATCACCTTCCAATTTATTTTTCGATTGGAACTTAGGAGTGCAAACCATAGCCAATGTAATCCTATAAAGGTAATTACCAAATCACCGTAGGTAAAACAGAGAGCAAGTGCGGTGTCGTTCGGTGCCATTTCAATGAAGATCTGAGAACTGCACCATGCAGCAATCATCCCCTCACAGGCAATAAAGATTTTCGTCGACTTTGCACTCTTCCCTCGAAAGTACAGTGCAACCATACTGAAGCAGATGGCGACTGTAACATAGAAGTTGATAATCTGTATAACAAAATTCATAATTTATAGTTCCTCATTTAGTTGTGTATTAATTGCGGTATGTTTTCCTCTCTTTTCATATAAGATTACAAGCGTAATTAGTAGAATTCCTGTAAACAAGAAGTATCCCCACCAGGGAATCGCGTACCACAACTCTTTTGAAATTTTCACGGAATGAACCGCCAGAGAACAAAGCCCGATCATTCGGAATGATTTCTGGTCGTGAAGAATTCCGTAACAAATGATTCCAATCGTGTAAAAAGTAAAGATGGTGATACAAAATACTTCTGTGTTACTTTCCATAGTATGGGAGAGTAAAAACAGTGTAATCAGGTTTAAACCAATGGTCTGAATCTGTACCGTAACATTATCCTCACTATACCAAATAATAGTTAGAATAACAATTCCAACCAAAAGGCTTAAGGAAAACCATTCTGTAAATAATAACCCCGGAATCGGAATGTAATTCATTGTCAGTGTGTTCATTGCCAAAACAATGTTCACGGCACCGATGGAACGGGTAATCATTACAGCTGATTTATCGTTGAGGAAGAAGGAAACAATGAATGTTATGATGGAAAACCAGACAAATTCCGGAGTAAGATCCAGCAGTGTTTTCCATAAAGTCAATTGTTCCTCGTAATAGGCGAAGAACAGAATGGCACCTTCCATAATCATTTGACAAATCCCTGTGAAAAGCAGTTCCTTTCGTCGGTCCCTGATTCCGATAATCAGTAGAATCAAAGCGCAAACAGCTGCGTATGGCAGAACGGTATGAATGTCATTGATTGTTCCGGAAATAATCTGTCCAAAGGAAATGAAGGAAGAAATTCCTATCATAACAATCAGAGTAACATTATTTCCGAAGAATATTTGCAGAGCAAAAATCATGGTAAAAACCGCGAATAATACAATGGATGTATCGTAACCGAGGATACGATTCAAATCGTATATCATAGATGCAACAAAACAATAAATGCATACCATTCTCACGGATTCTAACGAAATGTCAATGGCCTTTAAATTGTCAAAATCTGCAAGCAAGAAAACAATGCAAAGGGAAAGAATCATAAATGGAACCATAAACGGAGCAACATGACTGAAGTTAAACACGGAATTCATGGATGACTCAGTCGTGGTGATGTATGGTATAAGATCAAATGCAATATAGTATTTCGAGAAAACAATTCGAATCAGACTTGCCAGAATCAGTAGGGATTGGAAGCACAGAATCACGGTAGTCGTTTTCTTGAAAATTTCACTGTCTGAAAACAGATGATCTTTAAAGTAGTAAGCGATGCTAATCAGAATTAAGACTGTAGTCCAGACAATGAGCATCGTATTACAATCTTTTCCATGATCATTTCCTAAGGCAATTGCAAAGCTATCCAAAATTAGAACGGTTACGACTGTATCAAAAAAGTATTTGCGGGTACCACATTTAATCAAAATCAGAATAAATGCTACGAGAAATGATACGGAAACCGTATAGGAGAAACCTGAGGGAACAAAAGCCCTTAGTAGCGCATAGGTAGAAAGACCGATGAAAAGGACACCGATTGTCACTAATAAATTAGAAGTGTTTGTTTTTCTTTCACCCATAGCACGTTCTCCTTCAGTAAAAACAGAGATAGTTTTTGCCTGCAAAACCCATTTAATCAGAAAAAAGGCGATGTTTCTAGATGCCATATGTCATGAAAACCCAAAAAGAGACATGACAAATGTCACTATTTGGGAAAATAACCGTTTCAGAAAGGTTTTTTTTGAAATGCAGATATGTTAGAATGGTAGCGTTATAGGAATTGAACGGGAAAAAAGAGAGAATGGGGAAACGTTTGAGGAAAAAGAATTTGATTGTATGGATTATGATAATCCTACTGGGAATACAGACGGTTTCTGCTGCACCAGCACCATGGACAGCAGTGGACGGCGTTTATTATAACGATAAAGGGGAAGTCATTGAAGGCGCAGTATCGAAAGGAATCGATGTCAGTAAACATCAAGGGAAAATCGACTGGGCGAAAGTGAAACAAACCGATATTAATTTTGCGATTATCCGTTGTGGCTATGGGGATGATTATTCATATCAGGACGATGAATATTTCGGAGTCAATGTGAAGGGATGTGAGAATAATCATATTCCTTATGGCATCTATATTTATTCTTATGCAACGAATACGAAAATGGCAACCAGTGAGGCAAACCATGTGCTTCGAATGATTAATCAGTATGGTGCACATCCTACCATGCCGATTTATTACGATTTAGAAGATGCTTCCCAGCAGAATCTATCGGCGAAGGCCTTTGGTGATATCGCAGAAACATTCTGTAATGCCATTATGGCAAAGGGATACACGGTCGGTGTCTATGCCAGCTTATACTGGTGGAACAATAAACTAACCGATTCCAGGTTTAACAAGTGGTCCAAGTGGGTAGCACAGTACAACTCGGAATGTGCTTATGAAGGGGCCTATGATATGTGGCAGTATTCTTCCACAGGAAAAGTGTCGGGCATTACCGGAAATTCGGATATGAATATTCTATTGACGAAAAGCTGCAGTTTGGGAGGACATTCCGACGTCTTAATTGCCAGCACAGGAAAGGCAACCACGAAAAAGTCTGCAACGCTAACCTACAAGTGTAACCTTTGTGGGCGACAGCGGACCCAGATCGTTTATCGGGCGAAGAAATATGTCCTGAGTAAAAAGACCTTTGTTTATAACGGAGCACAGCAAAAACCGAATGTGACCATTCGGGATTCCAAGGGAAATGTGATTGCACCCGGCAATTATACCCTGTCCTATAAAAAGAATGTGAAACCGGGACAGGCAGAAGTAATCATTACTTTTAAAAACCTTTATGAGGGAAAGGTCACAAAGTATTTTACGATTAAGCCGGCGAAAGTTACATTGGCTTCCGTAACCAATTCGGGAAAGAAGAAAATGAAGGTGTACTGGAATAAATCCAAGGGGGCCGGAGGTTATGAATTATGCTATGCAAAAAATAAGGGGATGACCTTAGAGGCCCGAACCGTGACCGTAAAGTCATCTAAGAAGACCAAAACGATAAAGGGACTGGTTCGATGGCAGAAGTATTATGTCAGAGTCCGGGCATATAAAACAATTAATCAGGTAAAAGTATATGGTGCATGGAGTAGTAAAAAACAGCTTGTTGTAACCAGATAAAGGAGGAGCATTTTGAAACAAGTTAAAATTGAAACAGTGGAACGGGAATTGCCGGCAATTATCGCAGGATGTATGCGATTTGCGGACAAGTCTGTTGAGGAAGTGAACACATTTGTTCATGAAGCGTTGGAGTTAGGCGTGGACTTCTTTGATCATGCCGATATTTACGGAAATGGAAAATGCGAAGAATTATTTGGAGAAGCAATCAAAAATGATTCTTCGATTGAACGTGAAAAATTATTTATCCAGTCAAAATGTGGAGTAAGACTGGGCATTGATTATGATTTGTCCAAGGAACATATTTTAAAATCCGTGGATGGAATCTTAAAGCGTTTGCAGACAGAGTATCTGGACAGTTTATTATTACATCGTCCGGATGCGTTGTATGAACCGGAAGAAATCGCAGAAGCATTGGAACAGCTGGAAAGAAGCGGAAAGGTTCGTTCTTTTGGGGTTTCGAACTTCAAGCCAATGCAGATTGAGTTGTTAAAGAAATATGTGAAGCAACCATTGGTGATTAATCAGCTTCAGTTCTCTCTGCCGGTATCCAATATGATTGCCGGAAGTATGGAAATGAACATGGAGTCTCCGGGTTCTGTGGATCATGACGGAAATGTTTTGGATTATTGTCGATTGCACGATATGAGAATCCAGGCATGGTCTCCGTTCCAAATGCCGGCATGGCAGGGAATTTTCCTGGGCAATGAAAGATATGCAGAGTTAAATCAGGTGATTGATACATTGGCAGAAAAGTACAATACCACACCGACTACCATTGCAGCAGCATGGATTTTGAGACATCCTGCAAAGATGCAGATCGTATCCGGAACAACCAGTGTTGAGAGAATGAAACAGATTGTTGCAGCTTGTGATGTTGCTCTGACAAGAGAAGAATGGTATCAGTTATACCTTTCTGCAGGACATTTATTACCATAAAACATCAAAAGAGTCTTTTTTGTTATCATAAGAGCAAAAAAGACTCTTTTCTATTTTGTGTTCTATGATATAATGAAAAAAGTTAAAGGGTTCGGAGAGTTATATATTTAAAAATCAGACACATAAAATGGAAGTTTTGTGGGTCTTTTTTTCGTGAAAAAATTAGGAGGAGAAAGAAATGAAGAAAAATTGTAAGAGAATTCTTGCAGTAGGAATGAGCTGTGCTATGGTAGTAACTTCTTTGAATGTTGCGAATACTACAGTCTTAGCAGATCTTACTACGGCAGAAATGGTTGCAAAAGCCAGTTACAATGTGGCACTGAACAAAAAAGTGACTGCAAATCCATCAAAAGGAGAAGGTTCGGAAGAAGTCTTAACGGATGGAAAGTTTACCCCGGGAGGCGATCATGCGGCAACAACTTTTGAAACTGCAGGCACTTACTATGAAATTGATTTGGGAGATGTTTATGATGCAGCAACCATTGATAAATTAGTTGTGGGTTATAAAGAAAAAAATGATGGGGATACACCGGTAAAGGGATATCAGATCCAGTATTCCGCGAACGGATTGAAATTTGAAACCGTAAAGAGCGTTGCGGCAAATGCAGTAACCAGTCAGGTTACAGCACAGAATCTAATCGAGGAAGAAGACCTTACAGGAATTGATGGAAAGGTTCGTTATATCCGTTTAGTATATCCGGATTCCTATGGATGGGGAATTCAGGCAACAGAAATTGCTGTTTTAGATACGGATTTGAATCTGGAAAAGGCACAGGCAGATGTTTGTGATGATGCGAAATCTGTTTCTGCCAGATCGGATGACTATAATACGCTGACATACTCCATTGAAGCAGGAGAAAATCAGGAAAATTATAAGTATATTGTCTACTTACAGAATGGTACCGCACTTAAACGAATTGGAAATGGCGTGGATGCCGGAAAAGAATACACCGTAGAAGGTGTGGCTGGTGGAACATATCAGGTAAAAGTAGTTGCCTGCGTGGATGAAGCAGCATCGGAAGGAATCCTGGGTGAAAATGTAACGGTATTGGATATTTCCAGTCTGATTGGCAGTCCGAAAAATATTGCAAATAATGTTACTTCACCTTACAATCCACAGATCGTGGAAATGAAGTCCGTCTATGCAGGACATTCCTTGACTACGGCACAGAAGGCGTTGGATGGAAAGTTAACTGCCGGAGAAGGTTCTGATGCAGGAATGAGAACAGGTAGTGGTTCGCCTCAGGATTTCGTCATTAATCTGGGAGAATATTATACTCCATCAGAATTGGAACGAGTGATTTTGGCGTATACCAATGGAAACACTTATGCATCCAATGTAAAAATAGAATTTTCATTAGACGGAACCAATTATACAGAAGTTGGGAATTCCACAGGATACACCTTTAAGCAGACAGCGGCAAATACCTGTTCATTAAATAGTGTTGCTTTGAATAAACTCAGTGCGTATACAGAAAAGGCCGTTCGTTTTGTGCGAATCACATTATCCGGAGGAGTAAGTAGCTGGGGATATGTGGTTAATGAAGTAGCAGTAATTGCTAATACAAGTCAGCCAACTATTGTAGGTTCCAATATTCCGGAAGCATCTGATGTTGTTCTTTCACAGGATGCATTAGAAGAATTCTCCTATGAAATTACTGCAGGAGAAGGACAGGATGATGCGACTTATGTCGTTTATATGGGAAGTGAAGTAATTAACAGTAATGCGAAAGCCGGCGTGAAATATGTACAGAAGGATGTGGAAGCCGGAGTGTACAATGTTAAAGTATGTACTTTTGAAGACGGATGGTTGTCAAAGGGAATTACAAGACAGATTATTGTAGATGGATATACCAATTACATTACAGCATCTTACAATATTGCCAATGGAAGAATACCAAGTTACAATCCACAGATTGTGGAAGTTTCTGAACTGTATCCTGGGCATACAATGGACACAGCACAGAAGGCAGTGGACGGAAATACAAAATCCGGAGAAGGTTCTGATGTTTCTCTTAGAACAGCAGCAGGTTCTCCACAGTATTTTGTGATTGACCTTGGCCGCTATTATAAAGCCGGTGAAGTCCGAGAAATTATGTTGGAATATACCAATGCAGGAACATATGCTTCTGATGCTAAGGTAGAATTCTCGTTGGATCGCAAAAACTATACCGAAGTTGGAAAAACTACAGGTTATAATTTTAAAACAATCAACAACGGATCCTTTGGAATCAGCAGAGTTCCGTTAACAAAACTTGAAAACTATAAAGAGGAAGCCGTTCGCTTTGTGAAGATTACAGTGTCCGGGGGCTCAAGTGACTGGGGGTATGTAATTAATGAAGCAGTTGTTATGACAAATACTGAAAATCCGACAGTCATTGAATCAATTGTTTCAGAAGCGGCCGGAATTCAGTTGTCACAGCCTCGGTTAGAAACATTAAATTATACCATTGAAGCAGGAGAAGGACAGGAGGATGCAACTTATGTGGTATCTCTTGGAACTAAGGTAATCAATGAAAATGCAAAAGCAGGTGTGGCTTATACCTATGAAGGCGTTGCAGCCGGAGATTATACTGTAAAGGTTTGTCAGTTGAAGGATGGATGGCTTTCCAATGGTATTGTGGAAATGATTTCTGTGGATGGTTATACCAATCATATTGGTACATCCCTAAATCTTGCGTTAAGAAAATATCACCCATTGGTAACTGAAACAACAGATTGTGACAATTACAGAACCAGTGACTGGCAACCAAAAGGACAGGACATCAGTGGTGGTGTAAGTACTATTAATGATGGCGTATGGTGGAATTACAGCCACCATACCGGTTATTTACAGACACGTCCGACGGAAAGAGTGGCAACGGTCATTTATGATTTGGGACAGGACTATCTGCCAGAGGCAATTCATTCTGTTATTAGTATGTATGCAGACAATGGAACTTTTGCATCTGAATATGAAATTTTATTCTCCGCAGATGGGGCAAATTATGAATCGGTATACAGTGTATCCGATGCAAAATATGAACAGTTTATGGTTGCACCAATTGATACATCGTCTTATGGTCAGGAATCCGTTCGATACATCAAATATATTATGAAGAACGGACCATTTACGGGATATTATATTGATGGAAATCCGGAAAATACAAATCAAAATAATATTAACTATGCGGCAATCGGTTACCTGCTTTGCGAATTGGCGGTTATGGGAGATGAGTCACTGCTTCCTGAAAAGGTGACAGAAATCACTGCAACTTCGGAAGCATATAATACCATTGATGTTCAGTGGACTGATTTGGAAGGAGACGGATATGCCTATAAGGTTTACGTTGACGATAAATATGCCGGCATAGTTGTTGCAGGAGAGGGCAAAATAACATTAACAGGAATTTCTGCAGGAGAACATCAGGTTAAAATTGGCACTGTAAAGGGAGAAATGGAACGATTGTCTGACGGTGTTGATGTAGTGGTTCAGGCAGAACCTACCACAGCACCACCAACAACTGTGGCACCGACAAGGAATCCGGAAACAACAAAGAACCCTGTGAAGCCACAAGTAACAACAAAACCGGTTGTTGCAAAACCGGGTAAGACATCAGTGAAGAAAATTACTGTTAAGAAGAAAAAGGCGTCCTTGATTTTAAAGAAAGTAAAGGGAGCAACAGGCTACCGTGTGAAATATTCCACAAAGAAGAATATGAAGAATGCCAAATTTGTTCAGGGATCTTACAAACTTGTGGTGAAAAAATTAAAATCTAAGAAGAGTTACTACTTTGCAGTACAGGCTTATGTTACGAAAAATGGCGTGACTGTTTATGGTGACTGGAGCAGACCAAAGAAAAGTAAGAAAATAAAATAAATCAGGAATAAGGGAAATATCCGTATCGGTTATCGATGCGGATATTTTCACAGACCGGGAAATAAAAAGGTGTACCTCATTGTTTTTTTATGATAGAATAAGTAAACAGATTTATTTTAATGATTAAGAACTCGGGAGGGGATTCATGAGAACTGCAGTAATGACGGATACAAATAGTGGCGTTCAAATAAAGGAAGCAGAAGAAAATCAGATCTTCATGTTGCCGATGCCTGTGATTATGGATGACCAGGTATTTTTTGAGGGCAAAGACATAGATAAGAATCAGTTCTATGGGTATTTGGAATCGGGAAAAAATGTTACGACATCTATGCCATCTCCTGGGGATGTGTTAGATATGTGGGATAAGATTTTAGCTAGTGGCTATGATGAACTGGTGTATATTCCGATGTCCAGTGGATTGAGTAATTCTTGCGCAGCAGCGAATCAGTTTGCGGATGAGTACGACGGAAAAGTACAGGTGGTAGATAATCATCGTATTTCGGTTACGATGTATCGTTCCATTTTTGATGCAAAGGCTATGGCTGATGCAGGATGCTCTGCGAAAGAAATCAAAGAACGCTTAGAAGCGGATGCATATAATTCCAGTATTTATATTGCGGTAGATACATTGGAATATTTAAAACGCGGTGGAAGAGTTACCGCAGCAGGTGCGGCGATTGGAGCTGTTTTAAATATTAAACCGGTTTTGACGATTCAGGGAGAAAAACTGGATGCTTTTGCAAAAGTTCGTGGAATGAAAAAAGCCCAGGCGAAAATGCTGGATGCGATTGAAGAAGACTTGAACACGAGATTTAAAGATGTGCCGGCAGATAAGATTTGTATTGATACTGCTACCACCTTTATTAATGACTCTGATGATGAGGAATGGGAACACATGGTTCAGGAACGATTCCCACAGATTAAACATCATGAGAACAGAAACCTGTCCTTTAGTATCGGGTGCCATGTAGGACCGGATGCTGTTGGAATTGGAATCAGTGTATTATCAAAATAAAAAAACGAATCCTCTGCTTGCCAAATGGCAAAACAGAGGATTTTTTAATTACTTTTTAATTTTAATCCTTTTGGTCTTTGACCAAGGTCCTTTCTTATACTTGTTATATCCACGGACACGGATATAATAGGTTTTTCCTTTTTGAATCTTCGAAAGCGTTGCTGTATGTACAGTTGCCTTCTTGATTTTAACTTTCCGAACATCCTTATTAAATTTCTTTTTTAAGGAATATTCAATTATAAATCCGGTCGCCTGATCTTTCTTATATTTTTTCCATTTAATTTTGATACGGTTGGTCGAAGAAAGGAATTTTACCAGCCGGATATTCTCACGAACCGGTGTCGGATCCTTTGCGGTTTTTATGGAGTGTGTTTTGCTCCATTTTCCGTAACCAAGCTTGCTTATGTACGCACGCATTCGAAAATAATAGGTGGTTCCATAAGGAAGATGGGAAACGGTTCGTTTTAAGGTAGAAGGCGAAGTGATTTGGATGTAATGTAAATCACTTAGGAATTTCTTATCCTTTGAGTAAACTACAGTATACCCGGAAATGTTTTTCTGGGAATCCCATGAAAGACGGATCTTTGTAAGTCCGCTTAGGGAAACCTTCAGTTTTTCTTTCGCCGGTAAAATAAGAAACTTGGTTTTTAAAGTTCCTACGTATTTAATGTTTCTTCCTTTTACCGTAACAGTCGCAGTTCCGGGATACTTATTGGAAGAATAGCTGACTTTATATTGGTCTTTCGGAACAGTCTTTCCGTTAACTGTCAGGGTAACCTTCGGCTTCAAACTACTTCCTGTGGCATAAGTAATGTTCTTGGATAAGGTAATGGTTCCCTTCGTAATGGAATAAAAACCATTGTTTTCCTTATGGGATGTCTGGATGACACCATCAATGATGGAAACCAGAACGTTGCCATCAGTGGTACGGTAGGTTTTCACAAAGCGTTTTGCCAAACGAATCAGTAAGGAATCGCGTGGGAGCTTTGCAGTAGGTTCCGCTGAAGAAGAAATGACTGCATGGGTCGGTTTTACCGCATCCAGAAAATCCATACAAGTGGAAGAACCTGCACCGTGATGTGCTACCTTTAAGATATCCGCACGGAAATTGTATCCCTGCTGAATCAGGGAATGTTCCATAATCGCCGGTAAGTCTCCGGTGAGAAGAATGGATTTTCCGTCACAGGAGACACGTAATACAATACTGCATTCATTGTAAGTCGTTCCCTGAGAACCGTCATAAATAACCTCTACCGTAGCGTCCCCTAAGGTCCACTTTTCTCCCTCCACAGGAGTTCTCAGTGGGAATTTATGTTCCTTGGTGCTGGCAATAAATTCCGTATAGGTTGTCGTGGATTTAGTACAAGGAGAATAAATCACTTGTTTCGCACCGTATTTTTCATAAATATAAGGGATGCCACCGATATGATCGGTATCCGGATGGGTGGCAATTACATAGTCGAACTGATTATCAGGAATCTCCAGAGAATCCAGATATTCGATAACATGTTCAGAAGTTTGTTGGAAACCACCATCCACCAGCATATAGTGGTTATTGCTTTCGATAATCAGACAATCTCCGCTTCCTACGTAAAGTGCATGGAACTTCAATTCCCCTGCACCGACAACCTGTGGAAAGAAAAAGAGTCCACAGAATAAAAACAGGAGCGAAAAAACAGATTGTTTTAAAACGGTATTGTTAATTCGTTGCACTTTTTTCTAACGCCTCCTCATAAGAATTTTCCAGATAATCAATGGTTCGCCACATAACCTTCCAGAATACAAGAACCAGAACGACATTGGCAAAGACGATGATTCTTCCTAAATTGTGCAGGGCAGGAAGGTCTGAACCCAACCAAAATACAAAGGTGGAAAGAATCTGGAATGAAGCAATCACGTACCAGAGAATGCGTCCCCATTTTCGCTCATCCCTGCATGGAACGCCAGGACACATCTGGAACAGCCCCAGGACAATGAAGTAGATTGTTAGAACTGACAGGGCAAGATATCCCATTCCGATAAAGAATACGAGATAACAAAGTGCGATTCCGTTCAGGAAGAATGGAAAAACTACAATAAGCCCGTGAACAATGCATGCACACATTGCGGAAAATGCGCCGAAGGAAAAGAAACGGCTGCATTTTTTTAAGGATAGGCACGCAAGAAAAATCAGTAGAAATCCTAAAAAGTCATTGAATAAATCGACCTGTAAATCCTTATAATAAATGTGATTGATGACTTTAGCCACCGACGAAACATTCGTCTGGGTGGATGGCTGGGAAAGATCCTGCTCGGATGATCCGCCTTCCATCATTTTATAATCGCAGTAGGCATTGTAATTGGAAGCAATATTGTAATACTGAAACTCTCCAATCGTAGCCGTCGTGTTTTCGTATTCTTTCGGATAATGAAGACCGGTTCCTACATTGACATCCAGAACAATGCACAGAAAACCGATAATCATCATAAAAAGGGTGGTTTTAAATTTATTATGTTTCATTTGTTCCTCCAACTGGTCAATTATCGTAAACTAGTTGTTATTATATCCTAATCTTAAATAAAAATGCAATAAACAATGAAGACGAGTATTGTTTGTAAAATAGGGCAATTGATAGTATAATGAAAGGCACAACAACAACTGAAAATGAGAGTTTCTTCTTATGTGGAAAGGAGGAATCAGAATGATGAAAAAGGTAGTATCCAAGGTTTTGATGTTTCTGATGCTTGCTGCGGTGATGACTGGGGGCTTATGGCAGAATGAGACAGTGGTGCAGGCAAAAGAATCGAAGGCTTATACCATCAAGGTAAATCTGGGAACGAATTGTACCACCATCTATAAAAAGGGGAAGGCTGTGAGAGCGATGATTTGTTCTCCAAGTAATCAAACCCCGGTGGGGACATTTTACATTCCGGTAAAATACCGCTGGCATGGTATGATAGGAAATTGTTATGCCCAGTATTGCAGTCGTATTACGACAGGAATCTTGTTTCATTCTGTTTGGCATTATCGTTATGGCGATAAGTCCTCCATGTCAGTTTCGGCATATAATGTTATGGGGAATAAAGCCTCTCATGGTTGTGTGAGACTTCTTTGCAAGGATGCTAAATGGATTTACGATCACTGTGCTGTCGGCACGAAGATTGTGATTTTCTGGGGCAGTAAAAAGGATGACCCTTTGGGAAGACCGTCCTTTACACCGATTAGTAATGGAAAGTTTACGGATTGGGATCCTACCGATCCGGACCCGAAGAATCCGTATCGGAATAAAAAGCCGACCATTCGCCCGAAAAAGAAAAAGATTCGATATGGAACAAGAATCGGAAGAATGGTAAATCTGGTAACCATTAAAGATTGTGTAGGAAATACACTTACCAGAAAAAATGCCACAATTAAGGTTGAGGGAAAAGTCAACACGAAGGTTCCGGGAGTTTATCCGGTTAAATATATCGTAAAGGACTCCTTAGGACATCGGAAGGTAAAGACGATTAAGTTTAAGGTGGTGGACCCGAAACATCAATATAAAGCACCGAAGGAAGAAGTAGTGACGGAGGAAACGTCCGCAGAAAAAAGATAAAGGAATAAGACTGAAAATGTATACATATGAGGCAGTGGTAGGGTATAGCCGAACCGACAGAACAGGAAAGGTACCTATTTACGAGATTTTAAATTATATGCAGGACTGCTCCACATTTCAATCAGAAGCTGTGGGAGCGGGACTGAATTATTATAAGGAAACAAGAAAAGCATGGTTTTTATTAGCATACGAAATTGAATTGCTCCAGCCAATCAGGCTGGGGCAAAAAATTGTGGTGGGAACTGCACCGACAGGTTTCAAAGGACTTTACGGAACCAGACAGTTTTTTATCAAGGATGACAAGGACAATTTTCTGGCAAAGGCTAATACCATGTGGACGCTGATGGACTTAGAGGTCCGTTGCCCGGTAAGAATCACAGAGGATGACATTAAATATTACGAACCACAGAAATTGTTTGAGATGGAACCGGCACAGCGGAAAATCAGACTGTCCCAGGAAAAAGAACAGAAAGACACCTTTACGGTGTTAAAAACCTATATTGACAGCAACGGCCATATGAACAATGCAGATTATATGAGAGTTGCGGCAGAACTGATTCCGGAAGAGCTTTCTTGGAATCATTTACAGATCAACTATCGTAAGGAAGTTATGGTGGGAGAAAAGATGATCTCTTTTCTGCATCAGGAAGAAAATGGAATCGGCATTTCTTTTGAGAATGAAGCAGGAGAAGTGCTGACAGCAATCAAGGTATATCAGGAAGAACACAGGTAAGAACCGGAGGAATTTATGGAATTAGGAAAGAAACAATTATTGAAAATCGTAAGAAAAGTGGAATTTGGCGTGTATCTGGGAACTAAGGAAGAACAGGTATTGCTTCCGAAAAAACAGGTTCCGGAGAATGCACAGGAAGGAGACGAAGTATCCGTATTTATATACAGAGACTCTGAGGACAGACTAATTGCAACCACCAATGAGCCGAAACTCCAGTTAGGGGAAACAGCGGTTCTGAATGTGAAAGATGTCTCAAAGAATGGTGCTTATCTGGATTGGGGACTGGAAAAGGATTTATTCCTTCCGTTTAAGGAACAGATTTATGAAATTGCACCGGGAGATGAAGTTCTGGTGGCAATGTACATTGATAAGAGTAACCGTCTTTGCGCCACTATGAAAGTATATGATTACTTAAAGAATAATTCTTTGTACGAAGAAGAGGATGTGGTTCAGGGCATTGTTTACAATTTCAATCCACAGTATGGTGCATTTGTGGCAGTGGAAGGAAAATATCACGGACTGATTCAGGTGAAGGAATTGACTAAGAAGGTGAAGATGGGAGAAACATTGGAGGCGAGAGTAAAGAGTGTCCGCCCGGACGGGAAACTGGATCTTGCATTGAGAAAAAAGGCTTATCTTCAGATCGATGATGATGCGCAGGAGATTCTTAGATTCCTTGAAGAACACGGAGGAAAGTTGGGATATACCGATAAGGCGAAGCCGGAAATCATCCGCAGGGACTTTCATATGAGCAAGAATGAGTTTAAGCGTGCTATTGGCAGATTGCTCAAAGAAGGTCGGGTTTCCATTGGTGAAAATAACATATTTTTAACGAAATAAAAAAGGGAATATGCAAAATCAACAAACTTTAATGGATTATTTTGTATATTTGCAATATAGCATTTTAAGGGATAATAATTTAGAATAAACTCATTGAAAAGCGGATGACCGTTTATATTTACTAGGAGGAAGAATAAAATGGCAAGTTTATCATTAAAGAATATCTGCAAGGTTTACCCGAACGGATTTCAGGCAGTTAAGGATTTCAATCTTGAAATTAAAGATAAGGAATTCATCATCTTCGTAGGACCATCTGGATGTGGTAAATCTACTACACTTCGTATGATCGCTGGTCTTGAAGAAATTTCATCAGGAGAATTGTATATTGGGGATAAGTTAGTAAATGACGTAGAACCTAAGGATAGAGATATCGCGATGGTATTCCAGAACTACGCTTTATACCCACATATGACAGTATATGATAACATGGCATTTGGTCTTAAATTAAGAAAAGTACCAAAGGCTGAACAGGAAAGATTAGTTAAGAACGCAGCTAAGATCCTTGACCTTGAATCATTACTTGATCGTAAGCCTAAGGCTTTATCAGGTGGTCAGAGACAGCGAGTTGCTATGGGACGTGCAATCGTTCGTGATCCTAAGGTATTCCTTATGGACGAACCTCTTTCAAACTTGGATGCTAAGTTAAGAGTACAGATGCGAGTTGAAATCGCAAAGATTCATAAAGATTTAGGTGCTACAATCATCTACGTAACACATGACCAGACAGAAGCTATGACACTTGGTACAAGAATCGTAGTTATGAAGGACGGTGTTGTTCAGCAGGTAGATTCACCTAAGAACTTATATGATAAGCCAGTAAACTTATTCGTAGCTGGATTCATGGGTTCACCACAGATGAACTTCATTGATGCAGAAGTTGAAAATGTTGATGGAACAATCAAGCTTCACATCGGACAGGCTAGAACATACATCACCGTACCTGCAGAACAGGCTGAAAAGCTTATTGCTGGTGATTATGTTGGTAAGACAGTTGTTATGGGTATCAGACCTGAAGACATCCATGATGAAGAAAGCTTCATCGAATTGTCTCCAGAAAGCTCATTCAAGACAACAATCAAGATTTACGAATTACTTGGTGCAGAAGTTTACTTATACTTCGATGTAGAAGGAACAGAATGTACAGCTAGAGTAAATTCTCGTACAACAGTAAGACCTGGTGATGAAGTAACCATGGCTATGGATCTTACAAAACTTCATATCTTTGATAAGGATACAGAAAAGGTTATTACAAACTAGTCATTATTCAAATAAAAAAAGAAACGGATTCCGCGTGAATTCGTTTCTTTTTTTATTGGTTATTGCTTGTTTTTTGCCATCAACTAGTTTAAAATATAAAGAGGTGTTTTATCGGATTAGAAAAGGCAGTTTTCTTTGATAAATCAATGAAAAGGCAGAAATGAGTGAAGGAGAAGGATATGCTTTCAAATCAAATATTACAGAATACGATTGATGGAATTAAAAATATCTCCCGCGTAGATATTTATGTAGCTGATACGGACGGAAAAATTATGGCTAGTACGGCACAGGCCAGCGAAGAAATATCTTCTGCAATTGTTGCTTTTGTCTCGTCGCCGGCAGATACTCAGTCGGTACAGGAATACCAGTTTTTTAAAATCTATGATGAGAATCAGTTGGAACTGATCTTGATTGCTCAGGGTGCCAGTGATGACGTGTTCATGGTTGGAAAGATGGCAGCCTTCCAGATTCAGAACCTTCTGGTAGCATATAAGGAACGATTTGATAAAGATAACTTTATCAAGAACCTGTTGTTAGATAATCTGCTTTTAGTAGATATTTATAATCGCTCGAAAAAACTGCATATTGAATCTGATGCCAGAAGATGTGTCTGCATCATTGAGACTAAGAATGAAAAAGACAGCGTGGCATTAGAGACAATCCGAACTCTGTTTTCAGGACAGAAGAAAGATTTCATCACAGCAGTGGATGAAAAGAGCATCATTCTTGTAAAAGAGCTAGAAGATAAGCAGGGCTATGATGATATCGAAAAGATATCAAAGACCATTGTAGATATGTTAAATACGGAAGCCATGGTAAAAGCGAATGTGGCTTACGGAACCATTGTGAATGAGATTAAGGAAGTTTCCCGTTCTTATAAGGAAGCGCGCATGGCGTTGGATGTAGGAAAGATTTTCTTCAGTGGAAAGAATGTCATTGCCTATAACAACCTTGGAATCGGACGTCTGATTTATCAGCTTCCATTGCCATTGTGTAAAATGTTCATCGAGGAGATTTTCGAAGGAAAATCACCGGATGAATTCGATGAGGAAACACTTCAGACGATTAATAAATTCTTTGAGAATAGCTTGAATGTATCGGAAACATCCAGACAGTTATACATTCACAGAAATACATTGGTTTATCGATTGGATAAATTACAGAAGAGTACGGGGCTCGATTTAAGAGTCTTCGAGGATGCCATTACTTTTAAGATTGCTTTAATGGTTGTAAAGTATATGGACTATATGGAAAATAATGGATTTTAATTAGTGAAAAGATGTAAGCAAGGAGATGGCGAAAACCTTCTCTTTGCTCTTTATCTTTTCATTTTCACTTTAATCAATGAGGAGAAAATAATGATTGACATCAAAGAGGTAACAAAGACTTATGGGAATGGTGCTCCGGCGCTGAATAACCTAAGTTTAAAGATAGATGACGGAGAATTTGTTTTTGTAGTGGGAGCCAGTGGTTCCGGAAAATCTACTTTCATCAAATTACTTTTAAAGGAACTGGAACCAACAGAAGGAACTATTATCGTAGATGATATGAACCTGTCAAAACTGAGAAGTCGTGGTACATCTAAATACCGTAGAAGCATTGGCGTGGTTTTTCAGGATTTCAGATTGCTTCAGGACAGAGATGTATATGAAAATGTGGCGTTTGCCCAGAGAGTCATTGGTGCATCTCACGGGGAAATTAAGAAGAATGTATCGAAGATGCTTTCTTTAGTTGGATTGGCGGAAAAGTATCGTTCTAATCCGAATGAACTGTCCGGAGGGGAGCAGCAGAGAGTGGCACTTGCCAGAGCATTGGTAAATAAGCCGAACATCCTGTTGGCGGACGAGCCTACAGGAAACCTGGATCCGCAGAACTCATGGGAAATCATGAAGCTTTTGGAAAAGGTCAATGAACAGGGAACAACTGTAATTGTGGTAACCCATAATATGGAAATTGTGGAAGCAATGAATAAACGAGTGATTACCATGAAAAAAGGTGTTAAGATAAGCGATAATAAGGTGGTGGACTAAATGCATTTTCGAACAATAAAATTCTGCCTGAAGCAGGGTTTTGTCAATATAAAGAGAAACAAGCTGTTTTCTTTGGCTTCTATTGGAACCATTGCAGCCTGTGTATTTTTAATTAGCGTCATTATGGCGATTATTATCAATGTAAATAATATGGAAACTTATGTGGAACAAAAGGTAGGGATTACCATCTTCTTTGATTATGGAATCAGTCAGGAACAGATTGATACCATTGGAAATAAGATTAAAGGAAGTTCCATGGTAAAGAATTATACCTTTACGACTGCAGAAGAAGCCTGGAATGAATTTAAAGAGAATTTTAAAGACCAGCCGGAACTGGCTGAAGGGTTTAAGGATGATAATCCGCTGGCAAATTCTGCATCCTATAAGGTGTTTTTGAAAAATATTGAGAATCAGCCTAAGTTTGTAAAAATGATGCAGGAAACAGAGGGGGTTCGTACTGTGAAGTACTCCAGCACCACAAAAAGTTTTCTGACCACGATTGGGAAAATGTTAGGCTATGCGTCGACAGCATTGATTATCATTCTTTTAGGAGTAGGAATTTTCCTGATTAATAATATGGTTATGATTGGAATTTCCGTTCGAAGAAATGAAATTCATATCATGAAATTAATTGGCGCAACAAACTGGTTTGTAAGAGCACCATTCGTATTAGAAGGTGTTGTAATTGGAGTGGTTGGCTCATTAATTCCTTTAGGAATTATGAGAGTTGCCTATGGAAGAATCATTCATACCGTGATGTCGAAATTTGGCATGATGGGAAGTAATCTTCCATTCGCATCCAATACAGAAATTTTTAAGGTATTGCTTCCATTAGGACTTGGAATCGGTGCAGGAATCGGATTGATTGGATCCGCATTATCGTTAAGGAAGCATCTGAGAGTATAGGAGGGATTGGATGAAAAAAATCTTTGCATTTTTTCTGTGCTTTGTCTTATTTGTTTCGATGACCGGAAGTGTTTTGGCTGAAGTGGCGAAGGAAGAAAAGGAGCAGTTAAAGGAAATCGAAAAGGAAAACGAATCCTTGGCTGCCCAGAGAAATGCGGCTCAAAATGAAATGAACCGATTGGAAGATGAGGCCACAGAGGTTAGTAATAAATTAAATAAAACTAACAAAAAGTTGTTTCAAACAGAAGAAAAAATCACAAAGACAACGAAAAAGCTGAAGAAGGCCCAGAAGAAGGAAGTGGACCAGTATGAAAGCATGAAAGTGCGAATTCAGTATATGTACGAAAATGGAAACACCCAAATGGTGGATTTATTGTTTAACTCTGACAGTATTACCGACTTTATGGATAAGGCGGAATATATTACGGAGTTGTCTCAGTATGACCGAAATATGCTGAATGAACTGGTGAAAACGAAAGAGGAAATCCAGACGGCGAAGGCAGACTTGGTAAGTCAGAAAAATCAGCTGGTTACTCTTCAGACAGAGCAGAAAGAATCCATTGAAAAGTTGATTCAGCTATCAGAAAAGAAGCAGAAGGAAGTAACTTCTTACAATGGGGTGATTGCTCAGAATCAGCAGCATGCAGATAATCTGGAAGCAGAAATCCAGGCACAGGAAAAGGCAGCGGCTGAAGCAGAATCCAGAGCAGCAGCTGAGGCTGAGTCCAAGAGAGTTGCTGAAGAACAGGCGAAGGAAAAGAAAGAGCAGAAGCAGGAGACTCAGACACAGAGGCAGGAGACACCGACGCTTCCGCCATATCACAGCGACAGACACACGGGAACAGGAAGCTACTCATGGCCACTCCCGGGACATACGTACCTGTCATCGAACTATGGAGATACCGAAGGACGTTCTTCACCACATAACGGAATTGATATTCCGGCGCCGGCAGGAACGCCGATTGTGGCAGCAGCCGGAGGAACGGTTGAATGGGCATACTTAAGTGAATCCGCCGGAAACTGGGTTGGTATTAATCATGGAAACGGAATATATACTGTTTATATGCATATGTCTGCCATTGGAGTCTCTGAAGGACAGAAGGTTAGTGAAGGGCAAACCATTGGTTATGTAGGAACCACAGGATGGTCGACAGGAAATCATTTGCATTTCGGTGTCCGTGTTAACGGAGCTTGGCAGAATCCGTGGAACTATTTATCATAAAGTGAATTGCAGGAGCGAATATGAAAAGAAATCAAAATAGATTTGCACAGGGGTTTTTCCTCGGGGTAGTGTCTATGCTGATTGTTCTGGGATGCATTTTTGCGGGAATGTTCATTGCGCAAAGAGAGAATCGGAACAAGACAATTACCGGAAAAACGGAAAGAAAACTGGAAGAGCTGAAATCCTTGATTGATTACTACTATTTGGATCCGGTGAAAATGGAGGATCTGGAGAGTGGTGTGTATAAAGGATTGCTTTCCGGGTTAAATGATCCATACTCTGTATATTATACCAAAGAAGAATATCAGGAAATGTTGGAGGATACTACCGGAAATTATGTTGGAATCGGAGTATTAATCTCTCAGGATGCTGAAACAGGAGTCATCACCATTGTCCGATGTTTTGAAGGGTCTCCGGCGAAAGAAGTGGGAATCATGGATGGAGACGTTCTCTATAAGGTTGAAGATAAAGAAGTGACTGGAGAGCCTGTGGATAAAGTGGTTGCTAGAATTAAAGGTGGCAAAAAAGACAAGATTCATCTGACCGTTTACCGTGGAAAAACCAGCGAATATAAGGATTTTGATGTGGAACGAAGAAATGTCAGTGTCCCAACGGTTGAAGCGAAGATGCTGGATAAAGAAAAAGGCATTGGTTATGTTCAAATTATTCAGTTCGACGAAGTAACCTTTAACCAATTTAGAGATGCTATGGAAGCCTTGAAGAGTCAGGGAATGAAGGCTGTTGTCTTCGACGTGCGAGATAATCCGGGAGGTATGTATGATACAGTTTGCAAGATTCTGGATCAGATTCTTCCTACAGGAACTATCGTGTACACAGAAGACAAGAATGGAAAACGGGAAGAAATGTTTTCTGATGCAAATTCCTTAGACATGCCAATCATTGTTTTACAAAATAAAAACAGTGCCAGCGCTTCGGAAATTTTTGCCGGAGCAATTCAGGATTTCGGAGCAGGTCAGATTGTGGGTGGACAGTCCTTTGGAAAAGGAATTGTGCAACAGTTTTTCCCATTGCGTGATGGCTCGGCAATTAAATTGACGATTCAGAAATATTTTACACCAAAGGGTGTAAATATTCACGGAAAGGGAATCACTCCGGATATTGAGATTGAAGATGACGCGGCAACAGCGGCGGATGAACCACTGGACAAGGCGGTGAGGATAATAAATGGAGAATCCGATTCAGAAGAAACTACAGCAGAACAAGCTGTACAAAACGATAAAAATAACGAAGAAGTTACGACTGGTGAAGCTGGTAAAACTGGCGAACAAAGTACATCTGGTAAAAATTCTTCAAGCAGCAAAAAAGAAATAAAAAAGAAAAAAGGCTCAAAAAAGAAGAAGTCTAAGACGAAAAAGAAATAAGCAAACAACAATGGAGGTGCTTCTACGGAGGCATCTCCAAAAAATGAAATCAGGAGGCAACAATGAAATTATTAACATTGATTTTAAAAAAGACTAATTTAGTCAGTGAACTCAATGAAGAACTGAAGAACATTGGAATCCATCACGGAACCATCATTGATGCAAAGAGCATGACCAATGGATTATCCCCTTGGTCCGATGACTCCATTATCATTGGTGGAATGCTTCGCCGTGCGAAGAATTTTGAATACAATGAAGAGTGTAAAATTATGATGTTCATCTTAAAGGACGAACAGATTGCACCGTGCAGAAAGGTCATTGAGGACGTAATCGGCGACATTACAAAACCGGGCACGGCAGTCATGTACACCATGCCGATTGATTTTGCAGAAGGATTAGGAGAGTAACAAATGGATAGCAAATATTTACTTTTAATTTATCTGACAATCGGGCTGTTTTTATGTCTGATTGCCGGAAAAATCGTAAAGCAATTCAAGCTGCCAAACGTTACGGGCTATATTTTAATGGGCTTATTGGCAGGAATTGTTTTCGGAACCCACCGAATTGAGGCACTTTTCGGAGAGGACGTGGCGGCAGAGATGGTGACAAAGTTTGATCTGGTAAAGGACCTTGCCACAGGTTTTATCGCTTTCTCCATTGGTTCCGAGTTTGAGTTTAAATACATTAAGAAGCTGGGGAAGGCACCGATTGTCATTGCCTGTCTGGAATCTCTCGGAGCTGTGGTTTTTGTGGCAGCAGCAATGTTTCTGGTAACCGGAGATATTCAGCTTTCTCTGGTTATGGGTGCAATCGCTGCAGCAACGGATCCGGCAGCAACCATCCTGGTAGCAAGACAATATAAGGCGAAAGGTCCGGTAACCCAGACATTGATTCCGGTAGTAGCCATTGATGATGCTACTGCACTGATGATGTATGGAATCTGCGTGGCGTTGGCAAAAGCAATTACCGGAACTTTTTCCGTGATGACTTTATTGGAACCGGTGAAGGAAATTTTTGGTTCCCTGTTGTTTGGAATTATCCTGGGACTAGCTTTCAGTATTCTGATTAAATTTTACACGGGACGTGGAAACCGATTGGCGATTACCATTGCCATGGTATCCCTTTGCGTCAGTGTTTCTCATATTCATGTGCTGGACTTCTCCCCATTGCTGGCATGTATGGCAATGAGTGTGACAGTGGTAAACACATCTCATCATTGGGAGCCGGTGTTTGAACAGATGGATCGTATGACACCGCCAATCTTTATGATGTTCTTCCTAGTCACCGGAGCGGGAATGGATATTTCCATCCTGCCAACCATTGGAATCATGGGAGCCGTGTACATTATCTTTAGAGTGGTTGGAAAACTGATGGGGGCCTTCTTAGGCGGGAAGTTATCCAATGCCCACCCGGATGTACAGAAATACCTGGGAATCGGCTTGATTCCTCAGGCCGGTGTTGCCATTGGATTGGCAATGATGTGCGGAAGCGTCGTACCAAATTACGCTAGACAGATTACCGCCGTGGTGGTCTGTGGAACGATCATCTATGAATTGGTGGGACCGATTTTCACAAAGATGACTTTGGCAAAAATTGGAGAAATCAAAGGATAGAATGATATCAAGCGGGCTGTGAAAAGTTTCCAGACTCAGTGATAGATGCTTTGGGTTCGGGGCTGTTTTACAGCCCTTTTTTTATGGAAAATTTGGGGTACAGATTTAAGAAGAAAAAAATGAAACAGAACAAACGTTCTAAAAATATGTACATTTCCTAGTGAATATGATAAACTACAAAGTAATTACGTTATGAATAATTCTGCTTATTTTTGAGAAAATCAGAAATAGGAAGATTCTTTGGAATGATATTTTCATTGAAACAGGAGAGTGCTATGGATCGTTTTATTTTACATTCGGAATATCAGCCCACCGGAGACCAACCCCAAGCCATTGAAAAGCTTGTGGATGGATTTAAGAAGGGGGCACAGTTTCAGACATTGCTGGGGGTAACCGGTTCCGGAAAGACCTTTACCATGGCGAATGTCATTGAACAATTAAATAAACCGACACTGATTATTGCGCATAATAAGACCTTAGCGGCTCAGCTTTACGGAGAATTCAAGGAATTCTTCCCGGAGAACGCCGTGGAATATTTTGTGTCTTATTATGACTACTATCAGCCGGAGGCATACGTTCCCAGTACGGATACCTATATTGAAAAAGACTCATCCATTAATGATGAGATTGATAAACTGCGCCATTCTGCCACCATGGCATTGATGGAGCGAAAAGATGTAATCATTATTTCTTCCGTATCCTGTATTTATGGCTTGGGAGACCCGATTGATTATAAGAACATGGTGGTGTCGCTGCGTCCGGGAGTGATTCGGGACAGAGACGACATTATTCACCAGTTGATTGAGATTCAATATGACCGAAATGATATGGATTTTAAGCGCGGAACTTTCCGTGTCCGGGGAGAAAATCTGGAGATTTTCCCGGCATCTTATACGGACAGTGCGGTGCGGGTGGAATTCTTTGACGATGAGATTGACCGTATTGCGGAAATTGATACGTTGACCGGAGAAGTGAAGCGGTACTTGGAGCATGTGGCAATCTTCCCGAACTCTCACTATGTAATTCCGCCGGAACGAATGGAAGGGGCCATTAAGGAGATTGAAAAAGAATTGGCAGAGCAGGTGGCTTATTTTAAATCAGAGGATAAGCTGATTGAGGCCCAGAGAATTGCTGAGCGAACCAATTTTGACATTGAAATGTTAAGAGAGACCGGCTTTTGCTCCGGCATTGAGAATTACTCCAGAATTATGGCTGGGTTGGAGCCGGGAGCGACACCGCATACTTTGATTGAATATTTCGGGGATGAATTCCTGATTATTGTAGATGAGTCCCATATCACCGTGCCACAGATTCGCGGGATGTATAACGGGGATCAGTCCCGAAAGGGAACACTGGTGGATTATGGATTCCGATTGCCTTCGGCAAAGGACAATCGTCCGCTGAAGTTTGAGGAATTTGAATCCATGATTGACCAGATGATGTTTGTGTCTGCCACACCGAATGTGTACGAGGAAGAGCATGAACTGAATCGTGTGGAACAGATTATCCGACCAACGGGATTGTTGGATCCGGAGATTTCCGTGCGACCGGTGGAAGGTCAGATTGATGACTTGATTTCAGAAATTCATAAGGAAGTGGAAAAGCATAACAAGGTGCTGGTAACCACCTTGACCAAGCGAATGGCAGAAGATTTGACGGATTATATGCGGGAAGTGGGAATTCGTGTGAAGTACCTGCATTCCGATATTGATACCCTGGAGCGAACTCAGATCATCCGTGATATGCGTCTGGATGTGTTCGATGTGCTGGTGGGAATCAACCTGCTTCGAGAGGGACTGGATATTCCGGAGATTTCTCTGGTGGCAATCTTGGACGCAGATAAGGAAGGATTTCTTCGTTCGGAAACGTCCTTGATTCAGACCATTGGACGTGCGGCCCGAAACAGCGAGGGGCATGTGGTGATGTATGCAGATACCATGACAGATTCCATGAGAAATGCCATTGAGGAAACGGAAAGACGTCGTGGCATTCAGCAGAAATACAATGAAGAACATGGCATCACGCCAACCACCATTCAGAAGGCGGTGCGTGAGCTGATTAGCATTTCCAAGGAAGTGGATCGAAAGATTGTGGATATTGAAAAAGATCCGGAATCCATGGATCCGAAGGAATTGAAGAAGCTGATTGATAAGGTTCAGAAGAAGATGGACAAGGCAGCAGCGGAACTTGATTTCGAGACTGCCATTGAAATGCGTGATAAATTGAAAGAACTGCGGATGCTGCAGGAAAGCAATAAATAGAAGGAATAAAGAATGGATAAGAAATATATTAAAATTCGTGGAGCACACGAACATAATTTGAAAGGCATTGATATTGATATTCCAAGAGATGAATTTACGGTAGTGACCGGGTTAAGCGGTTCCGGAAAGTCCTCTCTGGCTTTTGATACCATTTACGCGGAAGGACAGAGAAGATATATGGAATCCCTGTCATCCTACGCCCGTCAGTTCCTGGGACAGATGGAGAAACCACAGGTGGAAAGCATTGAAGGATTGCCTCCGGCAATTTCCATTGACCAGAAATCAACCAATAGAAACCCGCGTTCTACGGTAGGAACGGTGACGGAAATCTATGACTATATGCGACTGCTTTATGCCCGAGCAGGGGTGCCTCATTGTCCGAAATGCGGGAAAGAGATTAAGAAGCAGACTATCGACGAAATCGTGGATCATGTTATGATGTTGCCGGAACGGACGAAGTTCATAGTGTTGGCTCCAGTAGTGCGTGGAAAAAAAGGTCGTCACGAAAAGGTATTGGAGAGTGCCAAGAAAAGTGGATATGTGCGTGCCATTGTAGATGGAAACATGTATGAACTGACGGAAGAAATCACGCTGGAAAAAAATAATAAGCATAATATCGATATCGTAATTGATCGTTTGAGTATTCGAGAGGGAATTGGAAAGCGATTGACGGATTCCATTGAGAATGCCTTGAAACTGGGCGGTGGACTGATGAATATAGAAGTCATTGACGGGGAACGGATGACCTTTAGCCAGAATTTTGCCTGCAATGATTGTGGAATCAGTATTGATGAAATTCAGCCGAGAAGCTTTTCCTTCAATAATCCATTTGGTGCCTGTCCGGACTGTTTCGGTTTAGGATATAAGATGGAATTCGATGTGGATTTAATGATACCGGACAAGAGCCTGAGTATTAATGAAGGTGCGATTGCTGTTCTTGGATGGCAGAGTGCCAATAAAGAAGGCAGTTTTACCAACGCAACCTTACAGGCCTTGTGTAAGCGTTTTGACTTTGACCTGGATACACCGTTTGAAGACTATCCGGAACCAATTCAGTATATCCTACTTCATGGAACGGATGGGGTTTCCGTTCCGGTGCATTACAAGGGACAGCGTGGAGAAGGTGTTTACGACATTGCCTTTGAAGGATTGATTCGCAACGTGCAGCGACGCTACAGAGAAACCGGAGCAGAATCCATGAAGGCGGAATATGAATCCTTTATGCATTTTACCCCGTGTCAGACCTGTAAGGGACAGCGATTGAAGAAGGAGTCCCTGGCGGTAACGATTGGAGACAAGAACATCCATGAATTGACGGAAATGTCCGTGGTGGATGAACTAAAATATATTGAGGAATTAAAATTAACTTCTCAGCAGGAAAAAATCGGAAAAGAAATCATTAAAGAGATTAAGGGGCGATTGAGTTTCCTGCGAGATGTAGGACTAGATTATTTGTGTCTGACTCGTGCCACGGGAACGCTTTCCGGTGGAGAGGCACAGCGAATTCGTCTGGCCACACAGATTGGATCCGGGCTGGTAGGTGTGGCCTACATCATGGATGAGCCGAGTATTGGACTGCATCAGAACGACAATGAGAAGTTGTTAAAGACATTGAAGCACTTACGTGACCTGGGAAATACCCTGGTTGTGGTGGAACATGATGAGGACACCATGCGTGCTGCGGACTACCTGGTGGACATTGGACCGCGTGCCGGTTCTCATGGTGGTGAAGTGGTGGCAGTAGGGACTGCAGAAGATGTCATGAATAATCCGAACAGTATCACCGGAAAATATCTGAAGGGGGAAATCAAGATTCCGGTACCGGAAAAACGCAGAGAGCCAAAGGGCTGGATCAAAGTGGTAGGTGCTAAGGAAAATAACCTGAAGGATATCGATGTGGAATTCCCATTGGGTGTACTCACATGTGTTACCGGTGTTTCCGGTTCGGGAAAAAGTTCTCTGGTCAATGAGATTCTTCATAAGAGCCTGGCCAAGAAACTGAATCGTGCCAGAACCATTCCGGGAAAACATAAGAAAATCGAGGGGGTGGAACAATTAGATAAGATTATCGACATTGATCAGTCACCAATCGGAAGAACGCCCCGTTCCAATCCGGCAACTTATACCGGCATGTTTGATATGATTCGAGATCTCTTTGCAGCAACTGTGGATGCCAAGGAGCGAGGATATAAAAAAGGACGTTTCAGTTTTAACGTTAAGGGGGGGCGTTGTGAAGCCTGCTCCGGTGACGGAATTCTGAAAGTGGAAATGCATTTCCTTCCGGATGTGTATGTTCCTTGTGAAGTTTGTGACGGAAAGCGATATAACAGGGAAACACTGGAGGTAAAATATAAGGGTAAGAATATTTACGATGTGCTTGAGATGACGGTGGAAGAAGCAATGGACTTCTTTAAGAACGTCCCAAGAATTTATAATAAGGTAAAGACCCTTTATGACGTAGGGTTAGGTTATGTGAAGTTGGGTCAGCCGTCTACGACATTGTCCGGCGGTGAAGCCCAGCGTATCAAACTGGCAACAGAGTTGAGTCGCCGCAGTACAGGAAAGACCATTTATGTCTTAGATGAGCCGACGACCGGATTGCATTTTGCAGATGTGCATAAACTGGTAGAAATTCTTCACCGTTTGACCGAAGAAGGAAATACAGTAGTGGTAATCGAACACAATCTGGATGTGATTAAGGTGGCAGATTACATTATTGATATGGGACCAGATGGTGGTGACCGGGGGGGAACTGTAGTGGTGAAGGGAACCCCGGAAGAGGTGGCAAAACACCCAACCAGCTATACCGGAAAATATCTGAAAAAGTTGTTGAAGTAAGAGAATGGAACTTATACAGGAGTTGATCGACGAGGGAAAAATCACCTTGGAAGAAGGTGCGAAAATGCTTGGGATTGCGAAAGAAGAATTAGAAAAGCAGAAATAGAACGGAGTGAAAACTTCGTTCTATTTTTTAGCTTGTAAGAGGTGTTAATCAGTTAATACTCTACTACTTTAAAGCAGCATTTAGACATTTTGCCTAAAAAAATAATTCAAAAAATTGATTTCATTTCAATGGATTTTGGCAAGTTATACGAAGATTTTTTTTTCTATGAAAAAGGGGTTTTCAAAGCCCGAAAACAGTGCTATATTCAAGGTACAAAGAAGAAATAAATACCTAATTCTTCTACATAGAAAGTAAGGTAACGGGATACTGAATGTCAACTCAGTATGAGATTCAAGAGAAGCAGAGGATGCTTAACGAAAGGATTACAGCGGAACGGAGATGGCTGTAACGGGAGTGTTGAACAGGTAAAGTCGTAGAGGGAGACAAAAGATCCGAATAAATATGGTAAATCGGAATAGGAGTTATGGCGAAGAGTTTCCGAAAGCGAAGAGAAGTGAGAAGAGGTAGGAAGAAGGAAAGAAAAGACCTGTAGTTACCCGAAATAGTAGAGGGAGGGTATTTAAGATAGAAGAGCACCGGATATGTCGATGATATATCCGGTGCTTTGTTGGGTCAGAAAAAGAAGTGGAGGTAATGATGGAAGGAAAGAAAGTAGAGTTTTCAAGAACAGAGCAGGTACATGTAATTAAGCCGGGGGATTTAAACGGTGGCGGACGATTGTTTGGTGGAGCTCTGCTTCAGCTGATCGACGAGACAGCAGGAATCGTGGCAAAGAGACATTCCATGCGAAACAATGTCACTACAGCAGCCATAGATCACCTAGTCTTTAAGGAAGGAGCCTATGAGAATGAATTGTTAGTGCTCATTGGCTATGTAACTTATACCGGAAACACATCCATGGAAGTGCGCATTGACACTTATGTGGAAAGTATTGACGGAACCCGTCGTCCAATTAACCGGGCATATTTTGTAATGGTGGCAATGGATGACAATGACCGACCAACATCGGTGCCAAAACTCATTGTGGAAACCGAGGCACAGAAGGCCGAGTGGAACGCAGCATTGCTCCGAAAAGAGAATCGACTGATGCGAAAAAAAGAAGGCTTTTAAGCAAAAGAGCCGAAAAGAATGGGGATAGGCCCGAATATTTCAGCAAAAACGCCCTACCGTTGATATTGCGTAATAAAGAAAAATGGGGTAAAATTGATACTTAGGCAATGGGCGTTTTGCCCTATAAACATTTGCAAAGAGAGTAAATAGGAGGAAACATGAACAGAGAGTTAGTAATTGTCATTGACTTCGGTGGACAGTATAACCAGCTGGTTGCCCGTCGTGTCAGAGAATGCAATGTATACTGTGAAATCTATTCTTATAAAACAGATATTGAAAAGATTAAAGAAATGAATCCAAAGGGAATCATTTTAACCGGTGGACCAAACAGTTGTTATGAAGAAGGTGCACCAACCTATACAAAGGAATTGTTTGAATTAGGAATTCCGGTATTAGGACTTTGCTATGGAGCACAGCTCATGCAGCACATCTTAGGCGGAAAGGTAGAAAAGGCTCCTGTTCGTGAATACGGAAAAACCGAAACTCATTTTGATGTGACATCAAAATTATTCAAGGATTTAGAAGAAGACTCCGTGGTATGGATGAGTCATTTTGACTACATATCACAGGTGGCACCGGAATTCAAAATCGTAGCTCATACAGCAGATTGCCCGGTGGCAGCAGCAGAAGATGAGGCAAAGAAATTATATGCAATCCAGTTCCATCCGGAAGTACTTCACACCGTTCGCGGAAAAGAAATTTTAAGCAATTATGTATACAATGTCTGCGGATGCGCAGGCGACTGGAAGATGGACTCCTTCGTGGAAGAATCCATCAAGGCAATTCGTGAAAAAGTCGGTGATGGAAAGGTATTACTGGCACTTTCCGGTGGGGTAGATTCCTCTGTGGCAGCAGGATTATTATCTAAGGCAATCGGAAAACAGCTGACCTGCGTATTCGTGGATCACGGACTCTTACGTAAAAACGAAGGCGACGAAGTAGAAGCAGTCTTTGGACCACAGGGTGACTTCGACTTAAACTTCATTCGTATCAATGCACAGGAACGCTACTACGGAAAACTTGCCGGTGTATCTGAACCGGAAGCAAAAAGAAAAATTATCGGAGAAGAATTCATCCGTGTCTTTGAAGAAGAAGCAAAGAAAATCGGAGCCGTAGACTTTCTCGCACAGGGAACCATTTATCCTGACGTAGTAGAAAGCGGTCTGGGCGGAGAATCCGCAGTCATCAAATCCCACCACAACGTGGGTGGATTACCTGATACAGTAGATTTCAAGGAAATCATCGAACCACTTCGTGACCTGTTCAAGGACGAAGTTCGTAAAGCAGGACTGGAACTCGGAATTCCAAAGGAATTAGTATTCCGTCAGCCATTCCCTGGCCCAGGACTGGGAATCCGAATCATCGGTGAAGTTACCGGCGAAAAGGTAAAAATCGTACAGGATGCAGATGCAATCTACCGTGAAGAAGTAGACAATGCAGCAGCACAGTACGAAAAAGAAAATGGCGTAGAAGCACCATGGATGCCAAACCAGTACTTCGCAGCATTAACTAACATGCGTTCCGTAGGTGTTATGGGAGACGAAAGAACATACGACTATGCCGTAGCACTGAGAGCGGTAAGAACAATCGATTTCATGACTGCCGAAGCAGCCGAAATCCCGTTTGAAGTGTTGAATAAGGTAATGAATCGAATCATTAACGAAGTAAAGGGTGTCAACAGAGTAATGTACGACCTTACGAGTAAGCCACCTGGAACAATCGAATTCGAATAGTCGAACAAATGTTCGAGAATATCCATATATAAAGGCTTTGAGACATATAGGCTTTAAAACGTGAAGTCGATATGCAGTCAAGCCCCATAAATAAAGGATTCTTTAAAACTAAGACAGTTTTAAGGAGTCCTTTTTTTAGTGCAAACAGCTAGGGAAAATGGGCATCCTGGCTGTTTTTTTTATGAAGTCCACAGAATAATACCAGGTGGCTTGCCACTTTTTAGAGATGAAGAAAGGGGGGAGTGCCACTCCTTCAAAAAGATAAAAAGAAAGCAATAGAATAATGACATAGACGAAACAAATTAAATTAATTGGAAAATCTGAAAGGAGATTAGGGTTATGTCAGAGAAGTTATATTATACAGCAAAAGAAGTTGCTGAGATGTTAGGAATTT